>CAZWDV010000005.1:0-92682 GCA_964632675.1 uncultured Sediminispirochaeta sp. | reverse complement strand
CTTACGGAATCCATTTTTCCACAACGTCCATGTTGTCGTTCATCCACTGCCGTGCGGCTTCTTCAGTATCGCCACCGTCAGCAACGGTCAGCATTAAATCGGCCAGCTGAGCATCGGTAAAAGACATGTTTTCGAGAAACTGTGCAAGTTCGGGTTTGTCCTCGCGTAGATTCTTGCGGCCAAAGATATGGATATTTCCTGAACCCCACACCTGGTCTTTATCCTGTTTAAGGAAACGCAGGTCCCAGCGACCAAACATGGTATGAGGTCTCCATCCGGTCACAACGATAGGCTCTTTGTTTGCAACAGCATCTTTCAGAGCAGCAGTCATCGCAGGACCGCTGGAAGCCATCAGCTTTACATCCAGGTCGTACATATCGATAACCTTTTCGCTGGTTTTCATAACACCGGCACCGGCGTCAATTCCGGTAATCTTACCGCCAAGCTCTTTGGCAATGTCGTTGATCTCGGAAATAGTCTCTATTTCCATATAATCGGGAACTACCAGACCACTCTGGGTACCTTCGTACACATTACCAAGATCAATAAGATCGTCCTGGTACTTGTCTACATAGTCTTTGTGCAGTACCGGAAGCCAGGCCTCCATAAAGGCATCCATGTCGCCCTGTGCAACAGAGGTATAGGCGGGTGCTACGTCAGCTGCAGTAATCTCAACATCGTACCCCATCTGATCTTCTAGAACTACCATTGCCAGGTGAGTGTAGGCCACTCCCTCTTCCCAGTTTACATAAACTAGTTTAGCGGTTTTCTGTGCTTCTGCACCTTCCTGCTGACCTTCAGCAAATACTGCTGTGGTCGCTACCATCAAAATGATAGCAAAAATGAAAAGTTTTTTGGTTATTTTCATAACTCCTCCTTAAAGGTTTATAATAACTAATTTATATTCTGCCGTGCCCGCACTTTTGTACGGCCACGGCTGAACCTCTATAACAAATTTTATTCAGCCTGCTTCTGACTGGCGACACCCAGTGCCTGGGTTACCCGGTCAAGGAAAATGGCCAAAATTACGATCGCAATTCCACTCTCGAAACCGAGGTCAATCTTCAGCTGAGTAATACCCTTCAGCACCTCATTACCAAGACCGCCCGCACCGATCATACCGGCAATAACAACCATCGACAGTGCCAGCATAATAGTCTGGTTTACACCGGCCATGATAGTCGGTATAGCAACCGGTATCTCGGCCTTCAACAGCATCTGCCGGTTGGTTGCACCAAAGGATAGGGAGGCTTCTTTTATCTCCTTAGGAACCTGGCGAATACCCAAGTTGGTAAGACGAACCGCCGGGGGCATCGAAAAAATCAGGGTTGCCACAACACCCGGTACCGCGCCAAGACGGAAGAAGAGTACCGCGGGAATCAGATACACGAAAGCCGGCAGGGTCTGCATGAAGTCCAGAATAGGCCGTACAATCTGCTCAACCGTATCCTTCTTCGAAGCCCAGATTCCGATAGGAATTGCTATAACAATTGCAATTATTACAGAGGTAATCACCAGAGCCAGGGTCTCCATGGTAGCTTCCCATAAATTCATGGCATAAATCAGGAAAAATCCCACCAGAGTAAATATTCCGACCCCTTTTTTCGCGATCCACCACGCCAATGCCGCGAACAGTGCGATCATTATAAAGGCATGGGGAAACATCAGTACATTGAAGAAACCGGTCAGCAGGGCATCGATAAAATCGGCAATAATGTCGAAGACTACGTTGAGGTTCTCAGTCAGCCAGTCGATAATGGCCTCGAACACCCCTCCAATATCAAAAATTTTATGTAAAGTAACACTGTCCATTCTCTATCTCCTCTCTTATTCCGAATCTTGTTGGTTATTATTGATGCCCGCTTCCATCTCGGAAAGGTTCATCGGTGATTCGGTATCGTCAGAATCTTCACTGACTTCATTGATGATGGCCGCTCGGTCGACAATTCCTTTATAACGGTAATCCTTATCGATAACCGCTATAGGATATTTGGTCGACATTGCTGTGGCCAAGAGATCGTATATTGGAGTATCTTCATAGGCAGTGTATACATCGCGAATCAGAATGGGCTCTAGGTCGCGTTCCTTTTTCTTTTGCATCTTCACCGTATCATCGATACGCGCCAGGCCTTTCAAGTAGCGGTCGGAATCAACCACAAAAATACTCGAAATACCGTTTTTTTCCATAGTGCGGCTGGCCGCACCGGGGCCGTCCTTCGGTATAGTAACTACCGGAGCTTTACGCATAATCGACGAAACGGTAATAACCTTGGTTTTATCAACCTTTTCTACGAACTTGGCAACATAGTCATCGGCCGGGTCGGAAAGAATCTCTTCCGGAGTTCCCAACTGACGGGAAGTCCCATCCGGACCGAGAATCAGAATACGATCACCAAGCTTCAAAGCTTCATCCAGGTCGTGGGTAATAAATACAATGGTTTTGTGCATCTTCGCCTGCAGTTCCAGCAATTCATCCTGCATCTGATTACGAATGAGCGGGTCCAATGCGCTGAAAGCTTCGTCCATCAGCAGTATTTCAGGGTTGTTTGCCAATGCGCGGGCCAGGCCGACACGCTGCTGCATACCGCCGGACAACTCGTCGGGCATACTGTTTTCATAGCCGTTCAAACCGACCAGTTCAATGGCATCTATCGCCTTTTTGTTCCGTTCTTCTTTATCCATTCCGCCGATTTCCAGCCCAAATTCTACATTGTTAACTACTGTACGGTGGGGAAGCAGTCCGAAATGCTGAAACACCATCGACATCATGTAGCGTCGTGCCTCGCGCAGTTCTTCTTTCTCCATATCAATGATATTTTTCCCATCGATAAAGATTTTACCGCTGGTAGAATTGATCAGCCGATTCAGACAGCGAATTAGGGTAGATTTACCACTACCCGACAGACCCATGATCACAAAGGTCTCTTTCTTTTTAATCTCAAAGCTCACCCCGCGAACGGCGACTACGTTTCCTGTTTTTTCCAGGATTTCTGCACGATCTTTCCCCTGTTCTATTAGGGGAAACGCCTTCTTGGGATTGGGGCCGAAAATCTTGAAAAGATTCTCCACCTTAATTTTTACGTTTTCATCCATGTTTATCCCTCTTACAATTATAACTCTATCAGTTTCAATGACTAGTGGTCAAAATGTATATCAAGTTGCTTATAATAATATTAAACTCAAAAGAAAAAGTCAAGATAAAGATTTTTTTTAATTTATTATGCAATATAATTTTAATAATTTGCTGTTTTTTTTGCTTATTTTTTTCCGTCTACATACTGTTGTATAGAACAATTTACTATTCTAAATAATATGCATATTGGAGATACAAGTTTATTAATACGAATAATTAAAAAATTATCTTCTCTGCGGAGCATCCCCTGCTAATTCTCTATAGTCAGTAAAAATAGTTGCTCTTTTTTCGGGTCTTAATTTAAACTATATGCATTCAAACTGTAAAAGCAAGGATACAACAATGAATACCGGACAGATACATGGAAAGGACGGAACAATTCGCACTTACTACAATTGGAAAGTAGCAGACACGGCGAAAGCCAAATTGGTTTTGGCGCACGGGTATGCCGAACATGCAGGAAGATATGCCGAAATGGCTGCCAAACTCACCCAAGCGGGATTCGAGGTGTGGGCAATGGACCACTACGGACACGGTCAGTCGGAAGGAAAACGGGCCGACGTGGAATATTTTCGTCTCTTCGCCGAAGAGCTGCACCTGTTCATCAATACTATAGTAACCGCCACACAGCCGGAAACGGGTAAGCTTCCGCTGTTTCTGTACGGACACAGTATGGGTGGGGCAATATCCCTCTTATACACTATTGAGCACCAGTCCGAACTGGAAGGACTCATTTTATCCGGTCCTATGATCCGGCCCGGCGGAGTTTCTTCAGCATTCGAACGTAAAATAGCTCATCTGCTGCGAAAAATAGTGCCGGCACTTCCTTTTCGTCCCTTTTCAGCGGAACTTCTATCACATGCGGCCGACGAAGTACAGGCCTATAAAGACGATCCCCTCAATTATACCGGCAAATTGAAGGTACGTTTGGGAGATGAGTTTCTACGGATGGAGGGCCTCCTCTCGCAAAAGGCCTTATCCACGATCAAACTGCCGCTGCTGCTGCTGCACGGCGGAGAAGATGCCGTAGTTCCCCCCGACAACAGCCGCATAGTACACGACGCCGTCTCATCGCAAGATAAAACCCGCACAGTGTTCCCCGGACTGTATCATGAAATACATAAAGAGCGCGACCGTACGGCTGTTTTTGATACCATAACAGAGTGGTTAACCGCCAGAGTGTGAGCCGCCGGAAAGTTGGACAGCCGGGCTGAATTACTTTTTACGGCTGTTATGGGCCTTTACGATTTCCCGGACCTCTTCAACCGTCAGCTTTTCGATGGTATCCTTTTCACGCTTCTCTTCCGGAAGTGATACATTCTTGGTTCCGGCTTTAATGTAAGGACCGTACTTGCCGTTATACACCGCAAGTTTCTTTCCCAAAACCTCGTCTTTACCGAAGTCCTTAAGCACCCGTGAATTGCCCTTTCCTTTCTTTGGCTTGGCGAGAATTTCCAGGGCTTCCTCCAGGGTAATGGAGAAGAGCTCTTCTTCGGACTTGATAGATCGAAAATCCCCGTCATGTACAATAAACGGTCCGAAACGACCGCGATTGGCGGCCACCTCTTTTCCGGTCTCGGGATGAGTACCGAGCACCCGCGGCAGGCTCAACTGCTTGATCGCATCCTCAATATTCGCATCGCTCGGCTTGAGTTCTTTTGCCAGGGCAGCCCGCTTTGGTTTCGGTTTGTCTTCGGTTACTTCTCCAAGCTGATAGTAGGGGCCGTAGCGACCGGTAAGGCAGTAAATTGCTTCACCAGTATCCGGATGATGTCCCAGCGGCTCGGGACCGTTCTTCTGAATTTCAATAATCTCACGGACATCCTCCTCCGTAAGATCCGCCGGGGCAATATCCTCCGGAATCGATGCGTGAATAGGGCCGTTTTCTTCGTCCTTGTAGACAATATACGGACCGTACTTTCCCACCTTTATACCGTCCACCACATTGATATGCGGCAGTTTTATGGTGCGAGTCTCATCGGGGGAAATCTCTTTTTCACGATTCTCCACCTTTCCCGCAAGTCCACTCTTCCCGGAATAAAACGATTTCAGATATTCGGTTCTATCGACTTTTCCAACTGCGATATCATCCAGGGCGGCCTCCATATCGGAGGTGAAGTCGTATTCGATCAAATAATGAAAGTGGTTTTCGAGCAGCTGGATGACCGCGAATCCGGTAAATGTAGGCACCAGCGCATTGCCCTGCTTGTGTACATACTCCCGGTCAAAAAGGGTATTAATAATTGAGGCGTACGTAGACGGGCGGCCAATTGCCATATTCTCCAGGGTGCGCACCAAGGTTGCTTCAGTATAACGGGCCGGCGGCTTGGTTTCATGATACAGTTGCTGAATATCCACCAGATTCAACTTCTCGCCCTCATCGAAAGGCGGCAAGAAGGTTTCTTTATCATCCAGCGCCGCTTCGGGGTCGTCTTTCCCCTCGACATACACCCGAATAAACCCCGGAAACTCGATTCTGGTACCGGTAGCGCTGCAGACCGCCCGCCCGGCACCGATTTTTACGGTAGTTGAAACTTTGCGCGCCTCGGCCATCTGGCTGGCCAGGGTACGTTTCCAAATCAGAGAATAGAGCGATTTCTCACGGCCCGATAAACCGGTCTCATCGGGATGCTTGAATACCTCGCCCGCCGGCCGGATTGCTTCATGCGCCTCCTGGGCGGATTTTGACTTGGTGGCGTACTGCCGGGGCTGTTCGGCTAAATACTGCTCTCCGTACAGGTTCCGCACTGTCTGAAGAGCCCCATTCAAGCCCTCTTTGCTGAGGGCCGGAGAGTCGGTACGCATGTACGTGATAAAACCTTGCTCATACAGCCTCTGAGCGGTCCGCATGGTCTCCCGGGCCGAAAGACGCAGTTTGCGGTTGCCTTCCTGCTGCAGGGTCGAAGTAATAAAAGGAGGGGCCGGGCGACTTTTCGAGCGCTTTTCTGTAAGCGATTCGACTTTCCATTCAGCCTTCTCGACCTCCGCTTTCAGAGCGGCAGCTTCTTGCTCATTGAGCACCACCACATCCTTGTTCGGCAAAACCTTGCCGGTTTCCGGGTCAAAATCTTTTCCGCCGGCAATTCGTTTGCCGTCGACCGATTCGAGAGTTGCCTCGAAGCTGGAGTTCTCCTCAGCTGGCGAACCCGCCGGTTGCCCGGCTGTTTCTCCGTTCGCTGCGCCTCCCGTAGTCAGCTTTTTGAGCTCGGCTTTCAGGTCCCAGTAGACCGATTTGTTGAAGCGGATCCGCTCCCGCTCCCGTTCTACAATCAAGCGTAAGCCGGGAGATTGGACTCGTCCCGCCGACAGGCCGTAGGCGATCTTTTTCCATATCAGAGGGGAGAGCGTAAATCCATACAAACGGTCGAGAATACGGCGGGTCTCCTGGGCAGTTACCAGATTGCTGTCTATATCACGCTCGTTTTCCAGAGCGTTCTGAATCGCAGATTTGGTAATCTCATGAAACACCATCCGCTTCACCGGCACCTTGGGATTGAGCACCTGCACCAAATGCCATGAGATACTCTCACCTTCTCGGTCTTCATCAGTGGCCAGGAGGAGTTGATCTACCTCTTTGAGCTTCTTTTTGAGCTCACGAATAATTTTTCCTTTGCCCCGCGGTACAATAAACAGCGGTTTGAACCCGTTTTCCACATCAATACCCAGCCGGGCCCAGCTGGTCTTTTTTAGATCCTTGGGTATATCCGCGGCCGACTGCGGCAGATCGCGCACATGCCCTATACTCGCCTCTACAGTATAATTCTTGGGCAGAAAGCGTTTAATAGTGCGTGCCTTAGTCGGCGATTCGACAATTACCAGTGCAGTTTGTTCCATAATAATCCATAACTATACAGATAGCGGGTTTTCTGTAAAGGGTCCGACGAGAAGCTTTGTAAAAAAATGAAGTAAAACGGGGTTTTCAGCGCATTTCTCGAAAGTTTTATCGATAGTTTTGTCAGTTACGCTACTGGATAACGCCGCCGCCCAGCACTACATCATTCTCATACATTACAGCCGACTGCCCCGGTGTAATGATGTGGGCTGCATCAAGCTCTATCCGGGCAGTTGCAGGACCCAGCGCTTCAAAACCGCTTCTCTCCCCAGGTGTAACCCGGCAGGGTATCTCGCGGGCGTTGTACCGAACCCGAACCGCCGCCTCGAAGGGTTCTCGGACCGGCACGAACCAGTTGCAGCGATTAATGGAGAAATCAGCCTCCCCTAGCTCATCCTTACGGGCAACCACCACCTTGTTCTTCTCCGCTTCGAGCCTGGCCACATACCACGGCCCGTCGGAGAGTCCCAGCCCCTGACGCTGCCCGATGGTGTAATGCATATACCCGCGATGGGTACCGAGCGGCCGGCCCTGCAGATTCACTATTCTGCCCGCATCCTGCACGAGCTCACTGCCGGTGTATTTACTGATGAAGTCGGTGTATTTTCCGTCGATAAAACACACATCCTGGCTCTCCTTAATACTGGAGGTTGGAAAGTCCTGCTCCACCGCCATCCGCACGACCTCCGGCTTCGTCATCCCCCCCAGGGGAAACTCACAGCGCGGCAGAACTTCAGGATCGATGTGGTACAACATATAGGACTGGTCTTTGGCAGCATCGCGCCCCTTCCGCAGTACCGTGTTTTCCTCCACCTGCGTGGTACGTACGTAGTGGCCGGTTGCCATATGAAGTGCTTCAGCTTCGGTCATCAACCCCTTCTCCACCAGCAGCGCTTTCACACGCTGCGGAAAGAGGCCGAAACGCACAAACTCATTGCAGCGTACGCAGGGGTTCGGAGTTCTGCCGTGCCGGTAGTTGTCGACAAAATCATCGACGACATTCCGCTTGAAGTCATCAACCAAGTTCAGGACGAAAAAGGGGATCCCAAGCCCTGCACAGATTTCCCGTGCCCGTTGAAGAGTATCCGGGTTACAGCAGTTTGAATCTTCCCATATATAGTGGCTTACTCCAACTACCCGCTTCCAGCGCTGAGTAAGAAGATATGCGGCGATGCTGGAATCGACACCCCCGCTCATACCAATTGCGATAATTCCCGTATTCATAGGGTAGATATAACCAAAATACTAATTTTTTGTTAACCGCTTTCACGGTAAATCATGAGAGGTTTTAGGATTTTCTGCATGGTAGGGCGCATATCCTGTTCTTCCAGCATCTCGATAAGCCGCTCACAGGCCAACCGGGCATGTTCTTCACGCGGCTGGTGCACGGTGGTTAATTTGGGACGGAAGTAGCGGCCAAGCTCAGTGTCATCGTATCCGACTACCCGAATATCGTCCGGTATCTTCACTCCAAGTTCCCGCAACGCTTCTATCGCCCCGAGGGCTACCAAGTCTGCTTCGGCAAAAATACCGTCAAAAGAACTCAGATCGCTTTTGCGATCCATAATAGTCTGAAACCCGAAATCGAAGGAGCAGTCGCCGCCGACGACCAAATTCGAATCGGAAGCTATCCCCGCCTCTTCTAGCGCCTGCCGGTATCCTTCGGTACGCTCTTTAAACTGAATTTCATCCGAATCTTCCCGCATACAAAGAATTGATGAGCATCCGCCGTCGATAAGTGCCTTAGTAGCCATATAACCGCCGTACACATGATCGGTTAGCAGATAGTTCATCCAACTGTAATCAAAACTGCGCGGTTTGAAGTGCAGCACTACAAAGGGAATTCCCGAGTCCTGAATGTACTCCCAATCTTCAAAGGGAATCTCTGGGTGAATAACCAGTAATCCGTCAATCTTTTTTCGACTGATGAGCTTTCTGATGTTGCTTTCGGCAGTGTAGTGATTGCGCGGAAAGCTGCCGATGCTGTCCAGCGAAGCTTTCTCTAGTCCGTGTCGAAGCCCCTGAACCAGCAACCCCAAATAGAGAGAATTGCCGAATGTATCGAACAACTCGGGATAAATAATGCCGATAGTCCCGGTTTTACGGGTAGAAAGGCTCTGGGCGCTGGCGTTAAAGGCAAAATTCAGTTCGCCGGCAATTTTTTTAATCCTGTTTTTCGTTTTTGCGGATATGAGAGGACTATCATTTAAACTACGGGATACGGTAGAATGGCTTACACCGGCGATACGAGCAATATCCTTTATTGTGACTGTTTGCCTTTCGTTTTCTTTTTGGTCCATTTGCGACACTCAATCTATGCACACGGTTGCATTCCTTTTATTATAGTATAGACCCATTTTACATGCTGTCAAGGTAAAAAATTTCCTTGCACACGGTTGCATAAACTTTTATACTTTGACTGTTACCTTTATCTACGGAGGCAGTGCATGAGCGGCCATGAGAGTCCCATTTATATAGAAAATAAGTGGTTGATAAGCGAAAACCGCTTCGATCCCATTCAAATCGTAACTACCGGCAGCAACTTCATGACAGGAAACGGCTATCTCGGCTACCGTGGCACTTTTCCCGAATGGGAATCCAACGAATACGTCGGCTGCATTGTAAGCGATACCTATGACAATGCCGACGGAAAGTGGAAAGAGCTGTGCACCGTACCCAACGCCCTTTACGCCGTCGGTGAAATCGGCATGCACAAGGTGCATCCCACCGACACAGCAGGAGAAGTCTCCAACTACCGGCTCTCGCTCAATTACCGGTACGGCCGCACATCCGGCAGCTATACCTGGAAGCTTCCGGCTGCAGCCGAAAACACTGTGCAGCAAGAACTCGATGTATCTTTTGAGAGGTTCTCTTCGTACTCTTCACTCCATTTGGTAGCGCAACGGATCAAGATATACCCTCACCACAACGGTCCGCTCACTCTTTACACCGGCGTCGACGGACAGGTGTGGAGTCTCAACGGCGACCATTTCAGAGAGTGCATACCATTTAACGAGGATAATGTAATCGGCTTCCGCTGTAGTACCACCGAAACGGCACTGCCCCTTGTGGTTGCACAGGGCATTCGGGTGTATGGGACCGCTCCTGCGGAAAAAGTCATTGAACAGAAAAGCGCCCAGCACAAGCCACGGATTTTGCGTCGTCTCCAGATCGAACTACAGGCCGGTGAAGAGGTAGTTCTAGAGCAGATGATGTCGGTGTACTCCGGCAACGACACTGCCGAGCCCTATCCTGCAGCCAAAAATTTAGCGCTTACTGCAGTCGAAAACGGATTTGACCGTGAAGCCGGCCAGAGTGCCCGGGTGTGGGACTCCCTCTGGAACCGCTATTCCATCAAAGTCGAAAGCGACGATGATACCCAAGCGCTGTTGAACTACAACCTGTACCATAACATCATCTCCACTCCGGCACACACCAACCACCTGCCGATCGGTGCCCGCGGCCTCTCATGTCAGGCATACCAGGGAGCAGCTTTCTGGGACCAGGAAATATTCAACCTACCGATGTATCTGTATACGTATCCGAATGTTGCCAAGAACATCTTGATGTACCGCTATAAAACCTTAGCCGGAGCGCGCCGTAAGGCCGAAGGGCTTGGCTACGAAGGGGCCTACTATGCCTGGATCAGCGGTGACACCGGCGACGAACTCTGCCCGGACTACTTTTTCAAAGACGTACTGACCGGGCGCAAAATCAGAAACCACTTTAATGACTGGCAGATTCATATCTCTCCGGATATTTCATATACTATCTGGCACTATTACCGCGCCACCGGAGACTGGGAGTTTATTAAAAGTTACGGTGCCGAAATGCTGTTCGAGATTGCCAACTTTCTGGTCTCCCACGCTTACTTTAAAAAAGAGAAAAACCGTTATGAAATTATTCGAGTACTCGGTCCCGACGAGTACCACGAAAACGCCGACAATAACGCATTCACCAATCTGCAGGCAAAATGGGCGCTTGGAGCGGCCCTGAACGTGTGTGCTCGACTGGAAAACGAGGAACCGGCCACTCTGCAACAGATCGGTGAACGATCCCGTATCGATTCGGCCCGTATAGAGCTGTGGCGCGAGATGCACGAACTCATGTATATTCCCGCGCCGCAGGACGATAACCGGTTGATTGAACAGTTCGACGGCTATTTTGATCTGGAGGATGTCACGCCGGACAAACTGGCTGAACGACTGAAGGACCCTAACGAGTACTGGGGCTGGCCAACCGGCATTGCATATGAAACCCAGGTGATCAAACAGGCGGACGTTGTCCAGCTCTTCTGTCTGCATCCCGATCTATACAACCAGGAGACCATGCGTGCAAACTACAGTTACTATGAAAAACGCACCCAGCACCGCTCGTCATTGAGTCCGGCGGTGCATTCAATAGTAGCCGCCCGGATCGGATTTAAAAACCAAGCCTACCGCTACTTTCAAAAATCCCTGACCGTCGACCTGTACAGCATCAATCCGCCGGCCAGCGGCGGGACCTTTATCGGCGGGATTCACACGGCGGCCTGCGGCATTGCCTGGCAAATGGTTGTGTTCGGATTCGCCGGTATTGAGATAGGAGAGACCGGGCTGCGCTGTGACCCCCACATTCCGCCGGAGTGGAACAGCACACAGTTCACCCTGCACTACCACCGCCAGAACTGTATTTTCACCATCACTCCCAAAACAGTCAAAGTCGATGCAGCCTTGTCAAATGATGCACCCCTAGAGGTACAGATTCGGGGCACCCAGTACCGCATAGACCCGGGTCAATCTATCACCCATACTTAGCGGGATTGCGCCCGGTCGTAAAAAACCTCTCTGAGTTTTTTGAGGGTAAGCTCTTCCGTGGAGCTGCATTTCCAGTCGGCGTTCATCAGGTAATCGCCCACTGCCACCGAAAAAATACCTGCGCCGTTGATTGCATCTACGCCGGCCTGGGCATCCTCCACTCCGATACAGTTGCGGGTTGGAATCTGCAGCATTTCCGCAGCCATAAAGAACTGTTCCGGGTCCGGCTTGCCCTTTTTCAGTTCGGCCGGGTCGGTCATTACATCGAACAAATGCTCAACCTGCAGCTGGCGGACAATGGTGCCGGCATTCCGGCTGGCTGAAGCGAGAGCCGTTTTTATCCCCGCCGATTTCATCTCGTTCAACAGCTTCTCTATCCCCGGCAACAGGTCATCCGGGCTTATCTGGGTAATCAGTTCCTTATAATACTCGTTTTTGCGGGTTGCCAGGTGTTCTTTCTCTTCCTCGCTGAACTCTTGATCCGGAACCCGGGAGAGGAGCAGTTCCAGACTCTTCATCCGGCTCACGCCGCGCAGATTGTGGTTGAACTCGCGGTCGAAGGGGATATCGAGTTCATCACAGAGCTTTTTCCAGGCCTGAAAATGGTACTCTGCAGAATCGGTTATTACTCCATCCAAATCGAAAATAACCGCCTCCAGGTCCGGTCGGTTCGAAAAAACCAACGGTGAACCGGCATATACGGTATGCGGTTTATCCTCATGGGTTATCTGCAATGATTCGCCTTCCTTCAGTGTGTAGGCAACTTCGTTGTGAGTTATCGCTACCTCCAGTAAACTTCCGCGCACATTAAGATTAAAAGTTAAGCGATTCCACTGGGCCGGCAGATGCGGTGTAAAAGAGAGCTCCCCGTTGTAGTCCCGCATTCCCGCAAAGCCGTACACAATACTGGTCCAGGTGCCGGCCATGGCAGCGGTATGCAGCCCATCGCGAACATTCCCGTTTACATTATCGAGGTCAATACGCGCAGTGCGGGTGAAGTAGTCGTACGCCAGTTCCCGATACCCTACCTCAGCGGCTATCACACTCTGTACGCAGGGCGAGAGCGAGGAATCGCCGGTAGTCAGTCGGTCGTAGTAGTCGAAATCACGCTTCTTCTCGGCAACGGAGAACCGGTTACCCTGCAGCAATAATGCCAGAACAAGATCTGCCTGTTTCAAAATTTGATGACGGTATATCACCAGCGGATGATAATGTAACAGCAGCGGCCGGTTTTCCTCGGGAATTTCCGCGAGGGGCCACACTTTTTTGTTTAAGAAGCTGTCGTCCTGCGGATGCACGCCCAGGGGTTCGTCATACGGAAGATACATGCCCTCGGCGGCGGCGCGCCACTCCTGGAGTTCTTCGTTCTTTAGTGAAGTGCGGTAGACTATCTGTTCGTAGGCGGCCGCATCCCGGTCTTTTAGCATTTCCAGCGCCTCGAGGGCAAATTCCAAATTGTCCTTCGCCATAACATTGGTGTAGTAATTGTTGTTGACTAGAGCGGTATACTCATCCGGACCTGTAACCCCATTGATGCAGAAGCTTTCGCCCTGATGGGGAATGTACTCTCCCAAATCCGCCCACAGGCGGGCAGTTTCGATTAATATTTCAACCGCCCGCGAAAGGAACTCATCGTTCCCGCTTATTTGCAGGTATTTTTTAATGCCGTAGGCAATGTCTGCGTCGATGTGATACTGCGCAGTACCGGCCGGATAGTACGAAGAGGCCTCCCTTCCATTGATGGTACGCCACGGAAACAATGCGCCTCTCTGGCTGAGTTCCTGCGCGCGGGTGCGGGCCTGCTGAAGAATACTGTATCTGTACTCCAGAAGCGACTTGGCTATATCCGGCTGAGTATAAGTAAACAGAGGCAATACGTAGATTTCAGTGTCCCAGAAGAAATGACCTTCATACCCTTCGCCGGTAAGCCCCTTTGCGGGTATGCTGGTAGTTCCGTTCCGACCGACCGACTGGAGTAAATGAAATAGATTGAAGCGAATTCCCTGCTGCAGGGCTACATCCCCGTCGATAATCACATCGGAGTGTTCCCAGAAATTACTCAGGTAATCAAACTGCTCTTTTACCAGAACATCAAAGCCGTCGTTGGCGGCCTTTTCAAGCTCATTTCGCATAATTTGGATATTGCGGGCTTCCTCCGCTATGCCGCGGTACGAATAGGAGAGAAACTTGTCACAGGAAAAACTGTCACCCCGATTGAGATCGACAGAAAGCTTTATTCCGACCTCCCCACGATTCGCTACCGGTTCGACCGCTCCCGCAGACAGTTCGGTGCATCTGTGCATCACTCCACAGGCCAGGGTCAGATCAGACTGACCGGTGCGGGCGGTCAGCTCGCCCTTCTCTACAGTTGCAGAACCTTCATTGTATACCAGTGCGTTTTTATCCAAATGGGCGCCAACCCGCGGATCATCTTCAGCCGCCAGGTTAGAAACATTTCCGTCCAGGGTGCTTCTAAAATGCAGTTTTCCGCTTCCCTGCATAAGAGTAACCGTATAGCGCAGCACGGCAATATGGCGGCGCTCAAAAGCTACTATCCGCTCGCTTTCTATGGAGAGGATTTTCTCTTTCGGTGATTCCCATACTATGTGACGTCTGAGAATACCTTCCCGAAGATCTATCTGCCGGTGGTATGAATGCACCCGTCCCCACTCGAGACTGAATTTTTCATCATCGATCCATATCTCGATCTTCCGCCCGTCGGCAACATTGAGAATAGTTTGGCCATGCTCGGGGAAGCCGTAGGCTTTCTCCCCGTACACGATGGGCCGGGAATCGTAAAAACCGTTCAGGTAGGTACCCCGACACCAGGCGTAATCCATCTCATCCATCGTACCGCGAATGCCCAAGTATCCATTGGCTAAAGTAAAAATTGATTCATTCCCGGGCATGCACTCCGGAATCGGCTCCGACTCGATTATCTTCCAGGGATCATGCGGATAAACCTGCTCTGTACTCATACCCCAATCTCCTTATGCACACGTTTGCATTATATAAGTTTAAAATACACCGATTGATATTGTCAAGAAAAAGCCACGCTATCCAGCAATTCTAATTTTGGAAGGTATAGAGCTTCCAAAATTAGAATTACTGCACGCTATCCCAGTAATTCAGCGCTTATTCAGGTAAATCTATTTTGCCTTTAGGGAGCTTTTTACCGCCAGCCCCGGCTTGGGAGTACCCGTAGATACCTATCAGCACAATAAGCGCACCGATCCCGTTCAATAGGCTCGGAATTTCACTGAACAGGAAGTAGGCCATAATTCCGGCGGCCACCGGTTCTATCAGTACTGTAACCGAAAGAAAGGTCGAAGATACAAACTTGAGGGACCAGCTGTAAATACTGTGCCCGAGAATAGTACAGACAAAGGCCAGTGCAAAAAAAAGCACAAACTCTCGCAGCGGATAAGGATACAGCGGTATCCCTGCCACTGCGTTCATGCCTAACAGGCTTGTCGCGCTCACTCCATATACTATCAAGGTGTATTTAGCAACGCCGACATTCCGTCGTACAATTCGGCCGATCACCATATAGCCGCCGATGGAGAGTGCCCCTAAAACTGCCAAAAAATCTCCAAGTAGCACATTACTGCCGCGGCCGACATCTCCCCAAGAAAGAATACTGCTGCCAATTACGGTTACCAACACAAAGAGAAACTCGAGCTTTGCCCCGCTCTCCTTAAGAAGAAAGCGGCTGATTACAAACACCATGACCGGATGCGTATTCACCAGTAGCACCGAACTGGCCACACTGGTAAACTGCAGAGAAGAAATCCAGGTGGCAAAATGAATCCCGAGCAGCAGTCCGCTCAACAACGACAGGTACAGATCGCGCCGGCTCAATCTGCCGTGCGCATGTAGCGCCGAATATGGCAGGACCAGTGCAAACGCAAACAGCATCCGATAAAAAGCTATGACAAGGGCCGGAGCGTTCGACCAGCGAATGAAAATAGCGGAAAAAGAGGCAAACATTACCGCAATCGGCAATACGACCCGGCTGAGCGTACTGGAGTCTTTCATCTTGACCTTCACACCTCCGGGGTATAGGCTATCAGCAAATTACTATTGGGAAAAGAGAGATGCCGCAGAATAAGTTTAAGAGCCATCCGTTTCTGACACCCTTTCCAGTAGTGTGTGCCCATCGCGGCGATTCCGCCTACTATCCGGAGAACACCCTTGCCGCTTTTATGTCGGCCGCCGAACTGGGGGCGGACTGCATTGAATCCGATGTGCATCTGACCGCAGACGGTCAATGTGTGTTGTGGCACGACAGTACGGTTGACCGTATGACCAGCGGCACCGGTGAAATCAGCGACTACACACTCAAAGAGCTGCAACAGATAGATGCTGCTTACTCTTTCACCCTTCCGGACCAGGCCGGCTATCCCTTTCGAGGTCAGGAGATAACTATTCCGAGTCTGGCCGAAACTCTGGAAGCGCTGCCCGCAATGCGCTTTAACCTAGACCTCAAAGGTACATCTCTGCAACTGGCTGAAAAGTTTGTTGAAGTCGTAGATCAGTATCAGGCGCAGGACCGAATTCTCGGAGCGAGCTTCCACTATCGACAGCTGCGCCGGCTCAGAAAGCTGGCTCCAGCTTTGGTGACCAGTTTCGCGTCCCCCGAAGTTCATGCACTCATAGTTCTGCAGCGTACCGGTTTGTTGAAGTATATCTTCCCCTTCAGAGGCCTGACCCTGCAGGTACCGGAAACCCACGGAAACACCCGCATTGTAACGCCCCAACTGATAAAACGGCTGCACGCACACGGCATCAGCGTACAGGTCTGGACCATCAATGCTGCCGATGATATGCAGCGGTTGCTGGATATGGGGGTGGACGGGATTGTAACCGATGATCCCCGGCTGCTCCAAAAAGTTCTGAAAAGCAGAGAAATTCAAGAGAACCTATAGAAAACTGAATAAATTTGACCTCTCAGAGCGAATCCTCTACATTAAAGTGTATGTGCGTATGCTACGCACAGAAAAAGCTTTAGGAAGGGGCACAATATGAATAAAAGAGTCGTGTTCTACGCTGCACTGATCGTGATGAGCTCGATAATTTTCATTTCACTTACCGGCTGTGATTCCGGAGAAGAGGAAGCCAAGGGTACTGTAGTAGTTGCATCAAAAATCGATACGGAAGGGGCTTTACTTGGTTCGATGATTGTTCAACTGCTGAATCATAATGGCTATGAAGCAGTTGATAAAACCGAGTTCGGTACTACCGAGGTAATTCGAAAGGCAATCAGGGCCGGTGAAATAGACGTATACCCGGAATATACCGGAAACGCGGCTTTCTTTCATAATGATGCTTCTAATCCAGCCTGGAAGGATCCGCAGTTAGCCTATGCCCGGGCAGCCGAACTGGACCGAGAGGCGTATAACCTGCACTGGCTGCAGGCGGCCCCGGCCAATAACACCTGGGCAATCGCTTTACGTCAGGATGTAGCCGAGGAAAACTCTATTGTGACGCTTGAAGATTTTGCCGACTACATCAACAACGGCGGGCAGATCAAACTGGCCTGCAGTGAGGAGTTTGCCAGCCGCGAAGGCGCCCTGCCCAGTTTTGAAGAAGCCTATGGATTCAAGCTGGAAAAAGAGCAGCTGCTGATTCTCTCGGGGGGAAATACGGCCACCACCGAACGGGCGGCGGCGGAGCAAACCGACGGAGTCAATGCCGCGATGGCCTACGGAACCGACGGTGCTTTGGCCACATTAGGTTTGGTTGTAATGGAAGATAGCCTGAACGTACAGCACGTGTATCAGCCGGCACCCCTCGTGCGCGGCGAGATTATTAAAGCTCACTCGGAATTAGAAGTGATACTGAATCCTGTCTTCAATACTCTCGACCTTGAGACGCTGCAGTCTCTCAATTCCCGTTTGGCCGTGTACGGCGAAGCTGCATCGGATGTAGCTAAGGAATATCTACAGGAAAACGGTTTCTTGGAATAGAAAACTATGCGCTTCAAGCTCTTTACCGGTTTGTGTGCGATTTGCACCTATTTGTTACCGATCTATACAGTCAAACCAAACCGCATACAAACCGGGAGCGCGGTAACAGTCTTCGATCTCCCGCGCCTCTACTATCTGGTCGCGCTGCTCCTGATCTTGCTTATTACAGCAATTGTATTCTCTAGAAAATTCACCGATATCTTTTTCTTACTGTTCTCACTCGCCTTTTTGAGCCATCTGCTGGCGATGCTCACCTATATTCAAAATCACCGCTCCCTCTGGGATGCTGCCGATTACGGGCGAGTTAGTTTTTCAGCCGGCTTTTGGCTTGCGCTGCTGACAATTTACCTGCTGCTCAGCTGGTCTTATAGAAACACCCAGTATAAGAGTCTGTCCGGCTTTGCCTTTGCCCTTATTCTCATCGGACTGGCAATATTCATGCTGCTGGGCTGCTTCCGGTACTCGGCCATTTTATTGGAATTTCAGAATAGATCGGAAAAATTCACCAAAGAGTTCCTCCACCACATCAGCCTCAGTCTCTCGGCTGTCGGAGCAGCAACTCTGATTGGAATACCCGCCGGTATTTGGGCGGCCCGTTCGCA
Organism: uncultured Sediminispirochaeta sp.; assembly: GCA_964632675.1. Taxonomy (GTDB): domain Bacteria; phylum Spirochaetota; class Spirochaetia; order DSM-16054; family Sediminispirochaetaceae; genus DSBN01. The sequence continues at coordinate 74,350 of CAZWDV010000005.1, read as the reverse complement.
AAAATACCGCGCCCTCATATTCAAGGTGGTAAATGGGGTTCAGACAATCCCCAGTCTGGCCCTCTTCGGTTTGATGATAGCTCCCCTGGCACTGATTTCACAACAATTCCCAATTCTCCGCAAGTTCGGAATAGCCGGAATAGGCAATGCACCGGCGCTGATTGCCCTTACCCTCTACTCCCTGCTGCCGATTATTCGCAACACTTTTACCGGTATCTTCTACATCGAAAACCACATTATCTCCGCAGCAACCGGGATGGGTATGAGTAAAACACAGAAGTTCCGCTACGTCGAACTCCCCCTGGCCACCCCGATGATGCTTACCGGAATCCGGATGTCACTGGTACAAACAATCGGTAATACCGCCGTAGCTGCTTTAATCGGGGCGGGCGGACTGGGCACATTTATTTTTCAGGGGCTCGGCCAGTCGGTGCCCGACTTGATACTGCTGGGAGTAATTCCGGTAATACTCTTGTCGATACTCTGTGACCGGCTGTTTCACTGGGCAGAGGATTGGGCAACCCCTAGGGGTGTTCGCTTTGCATGGGAGCTGAAATGAAAAAACTATCGCAGAGCCGCATTGCCCTTATGTTTATCCTGATCTACATCTTGTACATATGCATCCCGACTGTACAGTACACGTTCTTGGCCCCGCTCTTTCCGGATGTACAGGAAATTCTCTATCCGCGGGCTTCATTACTGCGCCTGTTCGCCGAGCATCTTCTGCTGGTTCTATTGTCGGGTACAAGCGCCTTTATTACCGGCATACTCTTGGGCATAGCAGTTACCCGTCCGTGGGGGCGTGAATTTCTCCAGCCTATTCAGGATCTGACCGCACTCCTGCAAACCTTTCCTCCGGTAGCAGTCCTCACTCTGGCAGTACCTGCAGTGGGCTTCGGTTTCACTCCGGCGTACCTGGCCCTGTACATATACAGTATTCTCCCTATTGTGCGGAACACTATCACCGGCCTGCTCTCAGTCTCCCCGACCCTCAAGGAAGCCGCCCGGGGTATGGGTATGACCCCCCTGCAAGTTCTTCTCAAGGCCGAACTCCCGCAGGCCTTCCCCGCCATTCTCGCCGGCACACGCATTTCAATCATTATTAATATCGGTACGGCGACCATCGGCGGTGTCATCGGAGCCGGCGGCCTGGGCGTTGCAATTGTAGCCGGTTTGGTCAGAGATAATACCGCCTTTGTGCTCCAGGGCGCACTTGCAGCGGCGGGATTGGCCTTTTTTGCCGATTATCTATTCGAGACCTTGGAACAGCGGTACACGCCACACTGATAACTCCGCACTAACAAAACAATAGTTTTGACCAGTGGGTACTGTTCACGCAGGAAGCTCACCACTTCTACCCCGGAACAATCCGGCAGGGAAATATCCAGGACCACCACATCGACTTGACGATCCTGTAAAATCTCCCGCATCTCTTCCCCGGTTTCCGCCTCTCCCACCGCCAGTATCTCTTTATCCCGCTGCAAGGCAACTTTTACACCGTCCCTTATAGGAGGATGATCATCAACAAGCACTACACGAATCGAGTTCATAGCACAGACTATACCATAATTTTTTATTTTATGTTTCACTATTACTATGAATATAGAAGATTTACATTCCGTACTACCCTACGTAACTCAGCTGGCAGAAGCGGCCGGAAATCTGCAGATGGAATACCTCAATTCTGCAGTCAAAATGCATAACAAATCCAGCCAGGTCGATATCGTCACCGAGGTCGATCAGCGCTGTGAAGAGTTGATAAGCTCGAATCTGCATACCCGTTTTCCGGACCACGAGATTTTAGGAGAAGAACAGGGTTCACAGCCCAGTTCGAACAATTCTCCATATAAATGGGTAATCGATCCATTAGATGGAACCACAAACTACGTGCATCGCGTCCCTGTGTTTGCCACTTCTATTGCACTCTTAAAGAACGACTTGCCCGTCCTCGGAGTAGTCCATAGCGCCCCGCTCGCGCGAACCTACACCGCCATTGCCGGCGGGGGAGCCTTCCTCCAAAGGGCCCCGATTCACAGCAGTACAGCCAGCAGACTTAGCGAGTCACTGGTTGCCACCGGAGTGCCCTATGACCGGGCCAGCTCTAAAAAGAACAACGTCAGCTACATAGCCCGGCTCACCCCCCGGGTCCGCGGCATTCGCCGTATGGGAGCCGCCGCCCTGGACTTGTGTTTTGTCGCCGAAGGAATGTTCGACGCCTACTGGGAACTGAAAGTCAGGTTATGGGATATCGCTGCCGGAGCCCTGATTGCCCGGGAAGCCGGCGCCGTAGCCAACTACCTCTCTGTCGATAAGAACTACACCTACGACATCATCTGCGCAGCTCCCGGCCTCTTCAGCCCCCTGCTCGCCGAGCTGCAGTCGGTCGACCACGACTTCGAGGCTTTGCAGCCTGTGTAAGCGCCCCGGCGGGGCGTGGGTCCGGCGGGCTGCCGCCCGACCGGCCGCCCTTACATAGTACGGCCGCCCCTACGGGCGGCCTTCACTTTGAGTAATTTATACTTGTTATCCAGAAGCTCTATCGGCCTTTAACCCTTCACAGATCCGGCCATCATACCGCGAACAAAATACCTCTGCAGTGAGAAGAAAATGATCAACGGCATCAGCATAGTTAAAAATGCGCCGGAGGTCAGCACGTGCCAGTCCTGTCCGCGCGAACCGACCATCTCGGCCAGACGCGTAGTAACCAGGGCGTTCTCCTTTTTAGTTCCGAGAAACACCAGTGCCACCAGCAAATCGTTCCACACCCATAGAAACTGGAAAATTGCAAACGAAGCGATCGATGGCTTCGAAAGCGGCAATACCAGGCGGGTGAAACTCATCCAGGGCGTAGCTCCGTCGGCGTGGGCCGACTCGATAATCTCTTTTGGAATTCCCGAGATATAACCGAACAACAGGTAGGTCGCCAGGGGCAGACCAAAACCGGTGTGGGCCAGCCAAATACCAAGGTAGGTACCGTTGAGCTGATTGGCAGTATACACTTTGAGTACCGGAATCAACGCCATCTGCAGAGGCACGACCAGCAGGCCGACAATCATTACGAAGATGGCCTCGCGGCCGGGAAAGTCCATCCAGGCGATCGAATACGCGGCAAAGGCGGCGATGGTAATTGGAATAACGGTAGAAGGGATCGTCACCAGCATACTATTGAGAAATGCCAATCCCATAAAATCCGCATAAAGCACACTAATATAATTTGATAAAGTCCAGTCGGCGGCCACTATATTACCAAAGACCGTCCACCACCCGGTATTATTAATTGCCTCCGGTGACCTAAAAGAACTTACCAGCAGGCCCAATATCGGAACAAACCATATCAGAATAATCGCTATTAAGACCAGGCGCATTGGAACAGCCTTCATTATCTGCTGTACTCGTACCGATGCGGGCGGTTTATTGACTGGAATCTGTCTGTTTTCCATTGCTGCATCACTCATACTCTACCTCCTGTTCTCCCGCATCTGGGTAATGTTTCGAAGCATGAATGGTATTACCACTATAAAGAGGAATACCGCCAACGCACTACCACGGCCGAAGTTGCGATAAATAAAGGCTTCCTTATACATTCGCGAGGCAACAATACCGGTGTCGTAGTTCCCGCTGGTCATTACGTATACGATATCGAAGATTTTCAATACCATAAACAGAATGGTGGTCATAACGGTAAGGATGGTTCCTTTGATGTAGGGAATAGTTACATTAAAGAAAATCCTAATTTCTCCGGCACCGTCGATGCGGGCCGCCTCTAACAGGCTGCTGGGAACGCCCTTTACCGCCGCCGATTGTATTACCATCGCAAAACCGGTCTGCAGCCAAATCATAATGAACAGCAAGAAGAAGTTATTCCAGGGCCTGATAATCAGCCAGGCTACCGGCTCACCCCCAAAAGCTGTCACAATCGCATTCAGCAACCCGATTTGCTCGTAGCCCGCAGGCTGGTAGTAGTACACAAAGCGCCAGATAACACTGGCACCAACGAAGCTGATGGCCATAGGTAGAAAAATCATCGACTTGGCGACTTTTTCCCAACCCGGTTTCAACCGGTCGGCCATTACCGCGATAATTAAGCCGAGGGCAACCGCCATAAAGGGAACAATAACTACCCAGAACAGTGTGTTTCGCAGTATTATCAGCATTTGCGGGTCCGTAAAGACAAACTGATAATTCCTCAACCCCACAAACTCAGTGCTGGTTCGGTTCATAAAACTGAGATAGATGGTACGCAGAGCGGGAAACACAATGTAGAACAAGAGGACCGCTATTGCAGGGCCCACAAACACAAAGGGGAGTAACATATCCCGCATACGTGTAGGCAGCATAGAGACAAGATTGTTGGTTGCTGCAAACAGCACCCACACTCCGCCGACTCCAATGGTAAGAGCTACAATTCCTATGAGGAACTTGGATGCTTCGGAGTCCCTCATAAAAATAAAGCTCCATCGTAAAACAAGAAAGGTAACAACCGGCACTATCAGTGACACAGCAATTCTGAATGGAGTTGCTGCCAGGATGTCAACCAGGCGGTTGTTTTTATTAGGTATCTGTGCCATATAGAACTCCTTCTGGACTGTAGAAGGATGCAGGCAGAAAAATCTGCCTGCATACATATAATTTGTTTCTACTTTTTCTCTTTTTCAGATTAGCTTCCCTTTAATTTTCGGGCCAGGTGTTATCGATGTTGGTGAGAACCTTATCGAGGTCTTCACCACTAACCCAGTCAACCATTCCCTTCCAGAATGAACCGGCACCAACTTGTCCGGGCATCAGGTCGGAGGCATCAAAGCGGAAAGTATCGGCATTCATCAGGATTTCGGCATATCCGCGGTCGATTTCGGAGGGATACCACCCGAGGGGAGTGTCTTTGTGGGGCGATACAAAACCGCCGGCCTGCAGCCACGCTTTGGTGGAAATCCCCTGGGTGAGGTACTTCATCACAGCTTTGGTTTCCGGCTTGTCGGTGAAAGCAGAGAGGCAGTCTCCGGCACCCAGAACAGGTTTGCCCTCTTCTTCGTCGATACCCGGCAGGTAGAAATAGTCAACTTCTTCACCAATCTTCGTGTCGTCCGGCAGGAACCCGAGAATAAAATTGGCCTGACGGTGCATCAGGGCCCGTGGAGGATCCTGTACCAGCGGAGTGGCGGCATCGCCAAAGGGTACGGTCAGAATGCTGTTGCGCCCGCCGAGGACATAGTCTTTATTGAACCAAATATCCCCAAGAATTTTGCAGGCGCGTTTTACTTCCGGTGAGTTGAAATCGAGCTCGCCCTTTACCCACTGGTCGTACTTCTTGGGGGGCTGGGTCCGCAGCATGATGTCTTCGAGCCAGTCGGTGGCTACCCATCCGGTGGCACCGGAACTCTCGATACCGATTGACCAGGGGGTATAACCGTCGGCGACCATCTGGTCGCTCAGGGCCAGTAATTCGTCCCAGGTCTGGGGAATTTCATAGCCCTCTTTTTCAAATACCGGTTTTGAATACCATACCAGGCTCTTTACAGTGGCGCGGTACCATACACCGACCATCTCGCCTTTGTAAGAACCAAGGTCAAGCCAGCTCTGGTCGTACTGCTGCTGCATGTAATCCATGTCGAACCAATCATTCAGGTCGATGTGATCCGTACGGTCCATTACGTCCTGCATGAGACCGGGCTGCGGGAAGGCAGCAACATCGGGGGGATCTCCACCCTGGGTTCGTACGGTTATCAGAGACTCGAAGTCACCGGAGCCTTCGTATTCGACTTCGATACCGGTAGCTTCTTCAAAGGGAACCATACTCTTGTTGAACCGTTCAGCATCCGTATCTACGAACGCACCAAAAATGTTTACAGTTTTACCGGAAAGATCCTGACCATCGGTCCATTCATTATCTGAGTAATCTTTTCCGGGTTCTGCTTGTTGTTGTGGCTCTTGCTCTTTCTGTCCTTCAGCAAAAGCAAATCCAACTACTAATGTAAGTCCTAAAAGAACAACTAGTAGTTTCTTCATACAAACACCTCCTGTTTTATTTACAAGTGTGTATACACCTGTTGAAAACGTGTGTGTGCGGCCGCGCACAGGTTAATGCACACGGTTGCACTGCTAAATTCAGTTTAATTTACGTCCTATGAGCTGTCAAGAAAAAGTTTTTAAAAAAAAGGGCCGCAACCGTCGGTCAAGCTGCAACACTCCCTCCAAAATGTCGATTTGTCGCCTCCCGAAGCTTTTATCTTACGGGATTTTCTGCTACGATACTCTGCATTGGTGGTACCGAACATGGAACTAGAAGAAATCTGTAAAATAGTCGACGCTACACGACATACATCCTTCGACTCACATGGCTGTAAGATAGAAAAAGCATTTTCATCCGACCTGATGAGCGATGTACTCACCCTGCTTGTTGACGACCTTTTACTGATAACCGGGTTGAATAACATTCAAACAGTCAGAACCGCTGAAATGGCCGATATCTGTCATATCCTGTTTGTACGCGGCAAACAGCCCAGCGAAAAAATGATAGAATTGGCCGAAGAGCAGCAGATCGTGCTTATGTCTACTGCATATTCGATGTATAAAACATCCGGACTCTTGTGGGCGGCCGGTTTGGCGCCGGTGTATTGATTAATTCATAGGTAAGCGAGGTAACTGAAAAGCTGTGCATTTTGAATTCGACATACAAGCCGGAGACTTTTCGAATGCCGGTCATGCATCCAGCAAAATCAAGAAAATTCTCAAACAGCTCAACTTACCGAACCACATAATCAAACGGGCGATGGTGGCCCTGTTCGAATCGGAGGTAAACGTGATCGGACACAGCTACGGCGGAACGCTGGCAATCGATATTGAAAACGATCGCCTGCACATACTCGTCAGCGACACCGGTCCGGGCATTGAAGATGTCGACTTGGCAATGGCGGAGGGCTATTCAACGGCTACCAAGGAAATCCAGGAAATGGGTTTCGGCGCCGGCATGGGGCTGCCGAATATAAAAAAGAATACCGATTATCTCGATATCCGCAGCCGGGCCGGAGATCATACCGAAATTGAAATGCTTCTCTATTTTGATGAAGGATAGGGCCGAATGAAACCGCTGCCTTTTCACCATGCTCTGAAGGTCAAAGAGGACATCTGCTTCGGCTGTACGCGCTGCATGATGATCTGCCCCACCGGGGCTATTCGAATTAGTCGCGGAAAGGCGCAGGTAAACTCCGACAGATGTGTCGATTGCGGAAACTGTATGGAAGTGTGCCCGGTGAATGCAATTGTGGTCGAACAGGACGATTTTCAGAAGATCTACCGCTACACCTACCGGGTTGCGGTGGTTCCGTCGGTGATGATCGGTCAATTCCGGGAAGAGATTACCGAACAGCAGATTTACAGTATTTTACTGGAACTCGGATTCACCCACGTATACGAGGCGGAGTTCGGCAGCGACATCCTGCACGAAATCAGCGGCCGCTACCCCACCTACGCCGACCGCTCGCCGGTTATCTCCACTTTCTGTCCGGCCATAGTACGGCTAATTCAGGTCAGGTTTCCCGCGCTGGCACAGCATCTGAACTTGATAAAACCGCCCCTCGATATTACCGCAACCTTTGCCAAAAAACAGCTCACCGACAACGGGGCCCGCCCGGAACAGATCGGCATGTTCTACGTTACCCCCTGTGCCGCGAAAATTGCCGCCATCAAGAGCCCGCAGGGAGAAGAAAAGAGCCTGTTCAACGGGGTCATCAATATGGACTTCCTGTTCAATTTGATCCATAAAACCATTGTGAAGCAAAAAAAGGAGGAGAACTCCACCCTGCCGCCCCGACGCAATCTGTCGAGCGAAGCGGTGGTCTGGAGTCTCACTATGGGCGAAGCGCCCCATATGCCGGGCCGCAGCCTGGCCATCGACGGCATTCACAATGTAATCGAATTTCTCGAGAAACTGGAAAACGGCGAAATCCACGGAGTCGATTTTCTGGAACTGCGGTCCTGCGACGAGGGCTGCGCGGGGGGAATTCTGGGGTCCGGGAACCGTTTTCTCACCGCCGAGCGGTTGCGCCACCGCAGTGAGTCTATGAACGGAATTCCCGACAAAATAAAGCGGGAGATTCACCGCCAGGAAGAGTATTTAGACCGCAACCTCAAACTCGAGCGGATCGAACCCCGCTCTATCATGAAACTGGATGACGATTTTCAGGCCGCAATGGAAAAAATGCAGCAGATCCAGGATCTGCTGGAAAAGCTGCCCCACGTAGACTGCGGTACCTGCGGCTCCCCTTCCTGCGAAGCCCTGGCCCAGGACATCGTACAGGGCAAAGCCGACCTGTCTAACTGCATTTTCTACCAGCGCCGTCAGGAGCTGCTGGATACGAAAAACGCCAAAGCCAACCTGCAGAGAATGATCAAAGTGTGGGGCAGCGAGAAGCTGGAAGGCGGCTGAGCCTACATCGGTACAATAATCCTTTTTTGACCGGTCCTGTTAAAGACATGCTCGGCTTTGTCCAGTAGTTTCGCCTCCGCCATCGCAATCCGGACCGCAGTGTGGGTATTTTCGTACAGTGCCGCCGCTTCCCGTTTCACATCGGCCGAAGTAACCTCCAGCATTTCATGGCGGGTTTTCCGGCGCAGATCATCACTGATGCCGTACAGGCGCCGTTTCAAGCCCACCACACTCTTCTCGCTGGGGGATTTCGGACGGGTATCCTTGCCGACAATGGCAATAATAGCCTTTTCAAGTTCCTCTTCGGACACACCTTCGCGGGCGATGTGTGCCAAACCGTCCTCATATACCTGCAACGATTTTTCCACATGCGGGTCGCGGTAGGAGAGGAAGGAGAAGATGCCCTCCAGTCCGTGGGTCGACGCCGCGGCACCGTAGGCCCCGCCCTGCATTCGAATCTTCTGCCACAGATAGTCTGTTTTTAGCAGATGCGCTACCAGAAGATAGGCTGCATATCCGGGTTTCCCGTACAGCAGCCCCGGCATCGCCATACCGCTGTAACCAACCGAGGCCGGAACCTGCAGGCTCTCCCAGTTGTCTTTGTACGGTTCGATCAGTGAACCGTCGTCCGAAGTAAAGTATTCGAAACTCAGTCGCGATTCCCGACCGCCGGCTGCAAAATCTGACAGACCGGCGGAAAGTTCGGTACGTATCCGCTCCAGCTGCGACCCTTCCGCACTCATGTTCAGCATCAGGCGCTGTGTGGTCAGGACCTTATCACGCAGGGCTTTCAGTTCCCGGCCCAGCGCTTCTATTTGCGCTCCGGTCTGGGTGGGCAGGGAGGTGAGAAACAGCAGCTGTTCAATCCCGCGCCATTCATCCTCGATGCGGATAGCCGGTTCTAGATGGGCACCGGCCCGCAGGGTGGAAAAGGAGTGGCCCGCCGGAATAACTGCCGAACGCATATCATTGCGAAATTCGGTCAGAATTTCCCACAAACGGCGGGCGTCGTCGACCTGGGCGTTCTTCAACACATCGAAGGTCAGGTCTAGAGCCCCCGGCAGCGAATCTTCAAGGCATTTCAAGCGTACAAACAGAAATCCCATGTAGGAATCGGAGTCTCCGACAATCGGACTGATGTCCAGATACGGCGACAAGCCGCCGGTTTTCAGGCTCAACTGCCGGGCAATTTCGTCATACGTCATTCCCGGCAGGCCGGTGGAGGTTAGTATTCTTCCCAGCAGCGGCAGCAGCAGCCGTTCCCGCTCCGAGAGGCCGGTAATGTTGAATGCAAAATCTATATAAATAATGCCGTTGGTAAACAGATCGTGGGTAAAGCCGGGAATCCCGTCAACTTCAGAATCTTCGGTTTCAATAATCGAAATATCTTCGGGCAGATCTTCCCGCGCGAGAATGGGGATTCTCTGCAGATTCGCCTCCGAATCGGGGGTATTCTGGAAGCTTTCGAAAGCCTTCAGCTCCTTCTTAACCCGGCCGAGTTCATCCGGACTCATGTCCGCCCGGATCTTTGCGACCGTCCGATCAATCTCTTCATCCAGTTCATCCATGTAGGCGCTGTCCGGCTTAACTATCACCGTGCTGCGATGCTGGTTGTTCAGCAGATAACGCCGAAGGAACTCTTCGAAATAGTGCGGGTTGTTGGCATACTCCTGCTTGAGCTGTTCCATATACGGAGTAAACTCGAGAGTAGTCCGCGGTTTGGTGCCGTGCAGCCAGCCGCGCAGGGCCTTGCTCATCATTCTGAGCCCGAAGGGCGCACCGCCGCGGATTTCACGGTTCTGAAATTCCACCCGCCGCAGGGTTCCGTTGATTACATCCCGCGGCAGCCCCTCTTCGCTCAGCCGTTTCAGCTTGGCCAGCACCAGTTTTTCAAACTCATGTGCCTTTTCCGGGTCTATACCGCGCATTCCGACGGTAAAGCTTATGTCGCGTATATCCGTTTCCAAACCGCTGACCGGCGACATATCTTCACCGAGTTCGGTGTCATTGATCAACTTCTGCAGGGGGGTGCCCGGGTGGCCGATCAGGGCGGCACTCAATACCTGCATCGACAGCAGCATCATCGGATCGGTGGTAGAACCGGTCCGCCAGTTGAGGGTGATAGTCGGCTTCGGCTTCTCTTCTCCGTCAACTGCCGGACCCTTTACGGTAAAATAACGCGGAGAATCCCATTCAGGCTCTTCCTGTATCTGCGGGGCTTCCTCCCCGGCATCGAATTCGGACAGATACTTTTGCTGTAAAAACTGCAGCTGCTCCTCTGTGGGAATATTTCCGTAGAGAAACACCCGGCAGTTGGAGGGATGATAGTAAGTTTTATGAAAATCGACGAACTGTTCATAGGTGAGCTGCGGAATGGCCTGCGGGCTGCCGCCCGATTCAAAGCGGTACTGCGCCTTTTCAAAGAGCGAACGGTAAGACCAGTCGCCGACAATCGAGTCAAAGCTCGAAAAACTACCCTTCATTTCATTGAACACGATGCCCTCGACCTTCAGAGTGCCGTCTTCCTGGGGTACGAAGCGGCGCCCCTCCTGCAGAAACAGCTCCTTTTTGAGCAGGGGGAAAAACACCGCATCGGCATATACGGACATAATGTTATAGTAATCCTTTTTCACAGTACTGGCGGCGGGATACACGGTTTTATCAGGATAGGTCATTGCATTCAGAAAGGTGTTTACGCTGCCCCGCATCAGCGCCAGGAACGGGTCCTTTACCGGGTAATTGCGCGAGCCGGAGAGCACGGTGTGCTCGAGGATATGGGCAACACCGGTATCATCGGCGGGCGGAGTTTTGAACGCAAGGGCGAACAAATTTTCACGATCGTCATTGTGCAGGTGATACAATTCAAGACCGGTGCGCTCGTGGCGCAGCCGGATTCCCCGGCCGTGATATTCCTCGAGTGAATCAATATGGGTAACGGTAAACCCGTGCAGCGAATCTCCTACGTGCATAGCTTCTCCTTCTAATAATGCCTTACAGCAATAGTATATTAAAAATAATAATTCCTTTACACTAGTTCCATGAATTTCTCACAGATGCATACCCGTTCCAGAATTGTTCAGTCTATCAGAAACTTTTTCACTTCCCGCGGATACCTCGAAGTGGAAACCCCGCTGCTCGCCCCGGCGCTCATACCGGAGGCTCCGATCGAAGTATTCGAAACGGATTTTCACAGTGACTTTCACGGGGCCTTTCCGCTGTACCTGATTCCTTCTCCGGAAGTCTATATGAAAAAACTGATCGCCGCGGGCAGCGGGAATATCTACCAGATAACCCGCAGTTTTCGGAATGCCGAGCAGGTCGGCCCGCAGCACAATCCGGAGTTCACCATGCTCGAGTACTACAGCATGAACATCGGATACGCGGAGTCGATCCCGATTACCGAGGAGCTGGTGGAGCGGGCACTCAGGGCCGCTGCAGCCGCCGCCGGCCCCGCTGCGGCAGGAGCCCGGGGCCGGGGCCCCGCGGCCGAAATAGCCCCGCCCTTCCGCCGTATGACGGTACAGGAGGCTTTTTTCGAATACGCCGGCTTTGATCTGGCCGAACACCAGCGCCTCGGTGAGCTGCGCCAAGCCGCTGAAAAGCTGGGCATACACAGCGGTTTACACAGCGCCGCCGGTGATGAAACCTGGGAACAGCTGTATCACCGCATCTTTCTCACCTTAGTAGAACCCCAACTGCCGTCCGACCGGCCGCTGGTGTTGCAGGACTACCCCCGTCAAATTCCCTGCCTAGCCAAGCAGATTCCCGGTACCCCCTGGTGCGAGCGCTGGGAGCTCTATATCCGCGGCATGGAGGTGGCCAACTGCTATTCGGAGGAGACTGATCCGGCCGTGATACAGCACTTCTTCAATCGAGAATATGCACAAAAGGCCGCCGAAAGCACCGTAATTCCCGATATCGATGAAGAGTTTATCCGAATTCACAGCACCGGGTTTCCGGAGTGTTCCGGGGTTGCCCTGGGAGTGGACCGTCTGGTGATGGCGATTACCGGTCACACCAGCATCAAGGGGGTGATCTTTTTCCCGCTATCTGATAGTATACGCCCTTAGCAACACAGCAAAAACCAGGTAAAATTCAAGCAATAACTCAAGAGAGGTCAATTAATTATGATAAAAGCCGGAGCATTGGAAAAAGGAATGGCAATTCTAATAAAAGGGGAACCCTTCGTCATCGTCGAACGGGAATTCGTGAATCCAGGTAAAGGGTCCGCCTTCGTACGCGCCAAGCTGAAAAACCCCACCAGCGGACAAGTACTGCGTGAGACAATGAAAACTCAAGATCAGGTTGAAGAAATTTTAGTAGAAGATAAAGACTGTCAGTATCTCTATGCCGACGGCGACAGCTACCATTTTATGGACCTCGAAACCTACGAACAGTTCGAGGTGCCGGTCAAGACCTTTCCGGAATACCAGGAACTGATGAAAGAGGGTGAAACCTTCACTCTGATTATGTGGGAACACCGTCCGCTGGATATCAAACTCCCCTATAAAGTGGTATATACCGTTACCAAGGCCGAGGAAGCGATTAAAGGCGATACCGTGACCGGCGCCACCAAAACTGTAGAGGTTGAAACCGGACTCAAAGTGAAAGTACCCATCTTCATCAAAGAGAGTGAGAGAATTCTGGTCAACACTGAAACCAAAGAATACGTAGAGCGGGTAAACCAGTAGTTCGGCCGAACTCTTTCTATGAACACACTTATTTCCCACTACAGTAATAAAGAGGTACCGTTTCGTTTTGCCGGGACGGACCTCTCTTTTTTACTCTCCCAGGCACTCTTCAGCAGCTTCGAAATCGACAAAGGCAGCCGCCTGCTCCTGAAAACCGTGAATCAACACGTTGATTTCAGCACAATCCGGCGGGTACTGGACATTGGCTGCGGAGTGGGGACCCTGGGGATTTCCCTGCACACACATTTTCCCCACCTGCGGACGACCATGCAGGACCGGGATGCCCTGGCAGTGGCCTTCAGCCGCCTCAATGCAGAACGCAACGGTGCCGAGGGAATCGAAGCGGTGGGGGGGCTGGCCTTTCAGGGGCTCGAAACCAGTGAGTTCGACCTGATTGTCGCAAATATACCCGCTAAGGCGGGCGAGCCGGTACTGCGGGATCTCTACAGTACCATGTTGAGCCGCGGGGTGCTTTCTGCACTAGTCGTGGTGCGGCCGCTGACAGAGTATACCGACCGGACCCTGCAGGAACTGGGTGCGGAAATCCGGTTTCGGGAAGACGGGGCCGGACACTCGGTGTTTCATTTTAAGTACGGCGGCACAACCGTCCCCCGACCAAGGGCCGCGGGTTTGCCGCCGGCCTATTTCAGGAATAGTGGACACTTTCAGTGCGGCGGTACCGCCTACTCCCTGGATACGGTCTGGGGACTGGCAGATTTCGACACCCTCCCGTACCAAACCAGAGTAGTCGAGCGAAGCCTGAGAAACAAACCTCCGCAACGCCGGGTCTGCATCTGGAATCCGGGGCAGGGACATACCAGCACCCTGCTGGCGGCGTTACACGAGTCGGCGGGGGTCCCATCCGGGCTTCATATAGATCTAATGGGCAGAGACATGCTGGCCCTTCAGATCAGCCGCCACAATCTGCTGGGCCGCCAATACATCCGGTTCGGCCAGGTTCTTCACTGCCCGACCCCTCTGAAGGCGGCGGAGCGGCTGAAAGCGGAGGTCGACGCCCCGGCACCGGAATTGCTCATCTTCGAGCTCGAACACCTGGCCGCTGTGCCCAGCCCCCGGGAAGTGCTACAGGCCGCACACTTACTGCTCGAACCAGGGGGAGCGCTGCTGATTACCGGAAAAAGTGCCCATTTAGCCCACTTCGAGCGTTCACCGGAGGGATTTCGTCCGGAAACATCGAAAAAATATAAAGGTTATAAAAGTGTTATGTTAAATCGAGTATAATGGATTTTACAATTATTGACCGATAAGGTATAGTTAATAAGAACATCGTTTATAGGATGAGGTTATGCGAATAACAACAAAAGGCCGTTATGCACTGCGGGCAGTGCTTCAATTATCACAACAGGCGGAAACCCGCCCTGTTTCAATCCGAACCCTCTCGGAGATAGAGGATATATCTGCCGAGTTTTTAGAACAGATTTTTTTCAGACTGCGGAAAGCCGGGCTGATCAAGTCTACCCGCGGGCCGGGAGGCGGTTTTCAACTGGTCAAATCCCTCGATCAGATTACCGTTGCCGACATATTCAACGCGGTCGGCGAGGAGCTGCATTTTTCCCCCTGTACTCTCGACGACGGGAATTCATGCGGCCGTGAAGATATCTGTTCCGCCCACGGTTTTTGGGAACATACCTATGCTTTATTTAGAAAATATTTTGAGCACGTAACCCTGGAAGATATCCTACACAACCGCTATCCGATGCACATCTTCTCGGAAGAAGAGAAGGTCAGCAAATAGCACTCAATCATTAAACTTCGATCGGTAGTGCAGATCGAGCTGCGGAAAGGATTCCCTTCGGCAACCCCCTGCAGCACTGACAGCACCTGATCGACATCGCTGGAGTAGGACACGCCTATGTCGTTTTTAATGATGATAGACGGATCGTAGAAGGAAAAATTGTGTACCGATTCCTGCACCAGTTTCGAGTTGGGAACTATGATACTTTCATTGGTCAGTGTGTTTATCACTGTAGCCAGTATGCGGATTTGGAGAATCGTTCCTTCGATGCCGTTCACTAAAATGCGGTCGCCCTCCTTCACCGGACGGGTGATAATGATTATGAGTCCGGAAAAGAAGTTAGAGACAACATTCTGAAGACCAAAACCCAAGCCGATCCCAAGCACTCCGAAAATTACGGTGAGTGCTGAAAGATCGATGCCGATAATCGACAAGCCGGTACAAACCGGTAACAACCATGAGGGGCAGGGTAACCTGCAGGAGCAGCTCCAGAATATTGAACGGGAGTTCCAGCACGCCGATCTGCAGGGGCTGAAATAGTATCTGGTGTAATAGATCTTCTACATTCATAATCGTTCTACCATTATCTATCACTCATTCCCATTTCGCGCAAGTCCCAATTGCGTATATATACAGCAAGGTGCTACAATAACAGTATGCAAAATGCAAATAATGAATTACTTGAACATGCCAAACTAGCCGCAGAGACCATCCGGGCCTCCGCGCACTGTACCGGCTTTACCGGCGCGGGGATCAGTGTCGAGAGCGGGATTCCACCGTTTCGCGGGGAAAACGGTTTATGGAGTAAATATGATCCGAGTGTACTCGATTTGAGTTACTTTCATCGAAATCCGGAAGAAAGCTGGCGGGTTATCAAAGAGATTTTCTACAGTTTTTTCGGCAAGGCCGAACCGAACGAAGCCCATACGCTGCTGGCGGAGATGGAAAAGCAGAACCTGCTGAAGGCGCTTATCACCCAGAATATCGACAATTTACATCACAAGGCCGGCAGCCGCGATGTAATCGAATACCACGGAAGTTCACGCCGGCTGGTGTGCACAGCATGCGGCACATCGGTGGAGCCGACCGAGGAGATTTTATCTGAAAAACTGCCGCACTGCGAATGCGGCGGAATCTACAAGCCCGATTTTATTTTTTTCGGTGAATCGATTCCCGCCGAAGCACTGTCCCGTTCACAGCGCGAGGCTCAGCAGAGCGACTGCATGATCCTCATTGGAACTACCGGGGAAGTGTATCCGGCTGCGCTGGTGCCCCAGATGGCATCGCAAAACGGTGCTACTATTATAGAGATAAACCCATCGCCTTCGCTCTATACAAACAAAATTACCGATATTTTCCTCCGGGCGAAAGCGGTAGAGGCCGCGAAAGCGTTAAGAAAAAAACTTTTTACTTGACCGGAAAGAAGAAAGGATTACACTGTTAGTGTGAGAAAGTATTTAAGTGTTGAAGTGGAACATACCCGTCATGCCCGTTTTCTGCCCCTCGACAAGGCCGGGGACAACAGAATTTCGCTTACTACTCTGGCAGATTTTCAAAAGCGCGCCGAGGTAAAAATATACCTAATAAATGAAGATAAACGCCTACTCCTGCATGTGTTTGAAGTCGACCGCCTGCCGAAAAAACAGGCCGGCGAGCCGCGAATGGTCCTGAAGGGAAAATACGACGGCAAGGGCACTCTGCAGCTCAGCATCAGTGTTGATGGACAGCACTACAGCAGCAAATCCATCTCAATCAGAAAATATATCCGCGAAAGAGTACTATGGCCCTGGATACTGCTGATTGCCCTAATTCTGTTGGGAACCGCTGCGTGGCTGTTTATCCGCAGCTGTACTCCTGCAGGCTTCACCCCTCCCGAGCGGGACACCAATGAACACACCGCCGAAGCGGACGCGCCGGGGACGGCAGCAGAGACGGCAGAGAGCCGGGGGGATGCGGGGGCAGAGAGTCCCGACGATCAGCCGCCCGCCGCAACAAACGCCGGCGGTACTGCTGCACCAACATCCGCCGCACCAACATCCGCCGCAGAGGCGACGGATAAAGCAACCGCGACAGAGTCCGATTCAGAGCCGCAGTCAGCCCCGGCAACAGAGACAGAAATAGAGCCGCAGTCAGCCCCGGACCTCTCGCAGCAGGTGTACTTTGGCCCGAATTCTTCTCGATTGACACCGGAGGCCCGCCGCGAACTGTCACAGTTCATCCAGGAGCTTCAACAGTATGAAGGGGTAAAGCTCCGCATCGAAGGTCACTGCGCGCTTTACGGTACCGAGCAGGGCCGCGAAGAACTCTCATTCGAGCGCGCCCGGAGAGTTGCGCAGTTTTTGCGTGAATCAGAATATCGGTTCAAGACAGACCCGGTCATCCGCGGCATGGGCGGAGATAATCCGGTTACCAGACAGGACGATCGGCAGCACTTGAACCGCAGAGTAGAAATCAAGACTATTCCTGGGGATAGTAATACCTAGCGCCGTCAGGGCCGATAAAACGGTACCAGCCGCCCTGTTCACCCTGTAAATAATTTTCAGTAAGAGGTATTTTTCCCCCGCCCCCGGGTAGATCCACCGCATACACCGGCATGGCCAGGCCCGAGATTTTTTGCCGGAGTTTTCGCATCAGCTCGAACCCCTTCGGCAGGGGCACCCGAAAATGGGCAGTACCGGCGGCCAGATCCCCCTGAAACAGATAGTAAGGCTTTATACGTATATCCAGAAGCCCCTGAAAAAGCTCTGCCAGCACGTCCGCCCGGTCATTGACTCCTTGCAAGAGTACCGCCTGGTTCATTACCGGTACTCCGCTCTCCACTAGAGCCGACACCGCCCGGCGGCTTTCGACGGTTATTTCACGGGGATGGTTGAACTGGGTTATCACAAACAGGGGCGCATACCCTGTAAGCAGTTTCACCAATGCGGGGGTAATCCGCTGCGGCATAACCACCGGAATACGGGTCGCCAGCCGGATCACTAAGCTGCGGCGCGATTTTAGCAAGGGCGCCTCAGATTCTTCCGGTGCAGAAGCAGCGGGCGGCCGCACCGCAGCGGTGAGCACCTGCAGAACTCTCCCCACCCGTTCATCCGCGAGGGTCAGCGGATCGCCTCCGCTGAGTATCACTTCGTGGATCTCCGGATGCAGGCGCAGGTACCCGGCAATACGCTCCAATTGCGAATCAGTGATCGCTCCGGCCCGCTTAGAGGCAAAGTAGCGGCGAAAACAGTGACGGCAGTAGACTGCGCACTCATCCGTAACCAGCACAAGCACCCTATCGGGGTAGCGGTGCAGCATCCTCGGCAGAGGCGAGAACTGCTCTTCCGAGAGGGGGTCCTGCACCTCATACTCTCTGCTGCGCAGTTCTTCCCTGCGCGGGATACACTGCCGCCGCAGGGGATCCTGCGGGTCATGACCGAGCAAAGAGAAATAGTACGGGGTAACTGCAAATTCTAGTCCCGCCGACACATTCACCCCAAAGTCAGCCCCGACCCGCGTAAAATAGTCCTTCTCCTCAGGAGAAAGAGAAAACGAGACAGGCAGTTCCTGTCTCGTTCTGATGGTATGCGTACGTTCGGTTTTCCAGTCGTTCATGTAATTTATATGCGGCTATTGCACCACCGTTTTATTGCGGTACACCTGTGAAATATAACTGCCGCTGAACTGCTCCTTTGCTTTAACCCATGACAGAAATTTTTCTGCCTCGTCTTTTTCCTGATACGGCCCGATTCGCACCCGGTAGTAGAGCGTTCCGTTCACATCCTTTGACATAATTCGGCCGGTAAATCCCTGCCGGTCAAGTTCTGCTTTTATTTTATCGGCCCGTGTGCGGCTGGTGTATGAACCGGTCTGAATCCAGTACTCGGTAGTACGAATCGTGCGAGTTTTCGGTTCAGCCGGTGCGGGCTGCTGCCGAGTCGGCTTTTGAGTCGATCGGGGAGCCGTCTGTGACTCAGTGCGCGGTTTTTCTGCAGTAACCGGCTGGGTAGTAGCATCCCGTTCGGCGGCCGCGCCTGCCGCGCTTGATTCCCCGGTCGTTTCTTCAATATCTTCGGTTATAATCGTCGGTTCTTCTGTTTCGCTCTCACCGTTGTCACCGTACACGACTATGAAGTTTTCATCATCCTCCGAATCTGGACGCTCTTCCAGCCCGCGCGTCTTTTGTTCGGAGCGCACCCACTCGACCGGGTCGAAGTCCGCACCGGCTTCCCGGCTTTCGGCTTCTTCAGTAGCAACAGCCGGCTGCTCCTCCGGCTGCGGATAGAGCCAAATAATACCCGCTCCAACTACTACTAAAAGAAACAGTGTAGCGGAGAATAATATCCAGAGAAGTTTTTTTTGTTCCATTTTCAACCCTGCCGTTCAATCTTAGTTAGAAACTCCGCAAGCTTCTGTTGCAACACCTCACGACTTTTGGAGTTCCATACATTATACATATCGACATTCTGCGTCTTTTTTTTAGGAAAGAGTCTGCGCTGCGACCAGAATCTCTTCAGTATCTGGGAATACGACCAACCGCTACGCCGGCGGGCACGCTTTATACGCAGTAAAAAGGGAGCTTTGATTACCAGCACATACCTGCACAGCCCGTGCAGGTCCATGGGAAACAGAAGGGCCGCATTGATGCATACATTCACTCCGTTCCCAGTATAAAAAGCTGCCGACTGCTGTACGATTTTACGCATGCGCGGATGCACTAGTGCCTCGAGGGTTTTCAGCTTACCCGAGTCGGAAAACACAATCTCTCCAAGGGCCCGGCGGTTCACCTGTCCGTTGTCATGAAAAATTTCCGTACCGAAGGCCGCCTCCAGGGCCGCCTGCTCTTCCTGCAGCGCCCGATGGCCGGTTTTATCTACATCTATTACCTGCCAGCCCTGGGCGGAGAAAAATGCGGCGGCGGTATCCTTGCCGACACAACACTTACCGGTTAATCCTACCACTATCGCCATAATTCGCTAATGGAGTTCTCCCCAACTATCACCGACTTCTACACTGACTTTGAGCGGGATCGAGAGCTTGACGGCCGATTCCATCTCGCTGCGGACCAGCCGGCCGTACTCTTCGGTCTTGTGTTCGGGAGCTTCAAAAATCAGCTCATCGTGAATCTGCAGCAGCATCCGCAGGTCGTGTTTTTCTTCACGAATACGGCGGTCAATATTGATCATCGCCAGCTTAACGATGTCTGCGGCGGTCCCCTGAATCGGAGTATTGACTGCAATCCGTTCCGCACCGTTTTTTTCAGTACGGTTACGGCTGTTAATGCCGGGGATATAGCGGTGACGGCCGAGCATGGTTTCCGAATACCCCCTCCGCTCGGTTGACTCTACGGTTTGGTTGATGAACTCCTGTATTTTCGCATACCGGTTGAAATAGGCGCTGATAAACTCGTCTGCCCGCGCCCGGGGTATTTTCAATTCCTGGGACAGTCTGTATCCGGACATGCCGTACATCACTCCGAAATTGATGGTTTTAGCAATCCTGCGCTGCTCGCCGCTGACATCCTCGGGATCTACCCCGAAAATCAGGGCGCCCGTACGACTGTGCACATCGCTACCGCTGCGGAAAGCCTCCTGCAGCTCGGGATCACCGGAGAGATGGGCCAGCACCACCAGCTCGATTTGGCTGTAGTCGGCACTTATGAGTTTCCAGCCCTCCTGCGGAACAAACGCTTTCCGTATTCTACGTCCCGCCTCATCCCTGATAGGGATGTTCTGCAGATTCGGATCGCGGCTCGAAAGCCGGCCGGTCGCCGTACCGGTTTGCACGAAGCGGGAATGAATACGGCCGGTGCGCCCGTTGACCAGCTCCGGCAGC
Organism: uncultured Sediminispirochaeta sp.; assembly: GCA_964632675.1. Classification (GTDB taxonomy): domain Bacteria; phylum Spirochaetota; class Spirochaetia; order DSM-16054; family Sediminispirochaetaceae; genus DSBN01. The sequence continues at coordinate 53,667 of CAZWDV010000005.1, read as the reverse complement.
GTATCCACATAGGTAGATTTTAGTTTTGAGATTCCACGATGACGCAGCACGAGCTGGGGGACAATATCCTCTTCAGCCAGCTGCTGCAACACGTTTAAATCGGTCGAATAGCCGGTTTTCGTCCTTTTAACAGGTTTGAGTTTGCGCTCGACAAACAAGACTTCCTGCAGCTGTTTGGTCGAGCCAATGTTGAACTCGTATCCCACCTCCGAGTAGATTTTTTTCTCGATCTCCTTCAGATCTGTGGCCATCTCTTTGGAATACTCCTGCAAGCGGTTATCCAGCAATCGGATTCCCCGCAGTTCCATAGCCGCCAGTATCCGCACCAGCGGCATTTCAACATCGGAGAACAACGCGAGGAGACCCATTTCTTTGAGCTGCGGGACAAAAACCTCGTAAAAGCGCAGCGTCACATCGGCATCTTCGGCCGCGTATTCGGAGGCAGCCTGCAGTTCCACATCCGAAAAAAGGTTGCCCTTCTCGACGACATCAGAATAATGAACTGTTTTGTATCCGAGGTGCTTCTCCGCCAAACTGTCCATACCGTACCCGTTGGCGGTGGTATCGAGCAGCCAGGCAGCTATCATGGTATCAAAGGAAAGATTTCGTACTTCCACACCCCAACGGTAGAGTACCTTATAATCGTACTTGAAGTTATGCCCGATAAGCTTGAGCTGCGGATCCTGCAGCAGACCGGTTAGTACTGTTTTTACCTCTTCCTCCGGGAGCACTTCCCGGCCTCCGGCTTTCAGCGGTATGTAATAGCCCTCACCTACTTTGCAGGCGATACTGAACCCTACCGGTTCGGCAACCATTTCATTCAAACTGGTAGTCTCCACATCAAAAGCAAACTGCCCGGCCTGCTGTACCTGTTCTACTACCTGCTTTATAGCATCGAGCGAGGTCAAAGCCTTGTAGCTGCCGCGCTCCGAATAGCCCGGCGCCTTCTCCTCCCCCGGCTGCAGCACCTGCTGCTCCTGTTTTTCACTGAGTGCAGAGCCTTTGGCCTGTTCCGCCAGCGATTTGGCCCCATACTGCAGCAGATAGGGCACGGCCGCCGTGCGCTTCACCGATTCTAAAGAAAACTCCTGCAGATCGGTGGGACACTCCTCGGAGCTGTGCAGAACTATCAGTTGCCGGCTGAGATATGCCATATCGCGGCCCTCTTTCAGCTTCTTCTGTTCACCCGGGCTGCATTCATCCACATGTTCATAGATGCCGTCCAGGGTGGCATGTTTTTGCAGCAGCTTAACCGCGGTTTTCGGTCCAATTCCCTTTACACCGGGAATGTTATCGGCCGAATCACCGATTAAGGCCAGATAGTCGATAATCTGTTCGGCATTGATGCCGTACTCAGTTGTTACTTCCGCCGGGCCGATATTACGATACTGTCCCTTATCCGGCCGCAGCATGCTGACCCGCTCATCCACCAGCTGCAGTAAATCTTTGTCGCCGGACACAATGTAGCAGTTACGTTCGGTTTCAGTGCAGGTGCGGGCCAGGGTTGCAATAAGATCATCCGCTTCAATGCCGTCTTCCTGCAGCACCTTGATACCCATAGCCTTGAGTATCTCCTCTATATACGGCACCTGTGCGTGAAGCTCTTCCGGGGCCTTTTCACGGTTTGCTTTGTACTCAACGTACATTTCATGGCGAAAAGTCGGCACAGGCGAATCCATCACTACGGCGAAATAGCTCGGATTGTAGTTGTCCATAAGAGACAGGAGCGTGCGAAAAAAGCCGAACAGCGCCGAGACATTTCTCCCCTGTGGGTCTGTCAGCGGTCGGTTGATAAATGCAAAATAAGACCGATAAATGATGCTGTAACCATCAAGCAAATACAGTGCGTCTTTGTTCATGTTTTTATATCAACATAACGGGATTGAGGAGATGCGCTTCCGCGGCCTGTACGGGCCTGAAAACGCCGGATATTCTCCAGATTGTGAGTAAGAACTCCAAGCTCTGCATTCAGCTTGTCCTGATTCGCACGATTTTTCGATAGAGCACGCTCACATTTCTGATTAAACTGCTGTTCGAGCTGCTGCTCTTCACCGGATCGCTCCGCCGCTCCGGTAGCGTTACGATCACCTGTAAGTCCGACCACTACTTTTTGGAGTGCTTCCAGACGCTTCAAGAGCTCCTGTTCCATGTGGGAGTGGACTGTGAGTTTCTCGGAATCGCTTTTGGAGATATCTTCACTCTGCTGATCCAGCACCTTCAGGTAGGTGTCCATAACACTGTCCCGCAGGTGCAGATAGGTGAGAATCGACATAGGATAAAGCCCCCTTCAGAGCCGTGATTTAGAACAGAATGGGGTACTATCCGGCTACGTTAATGCCGCCTGAACTCTGACCGCCGTTTTGAGCTTTGTTTACTATTTGGTCCCAGGCACCGCGAAGTTCATTCAACTGTGTACGAACGGTACTCAGCATTTCGACATCCTTCTTCATGTTAGCCTGCATCATATGCTGGTTGAAGAACATGTAGAGGCCGTACAGCCCGTGGGCTATGTCGCCGCCTTTATCGAAGTCGAGGGAGACCATGAGCTCGGTAACCATATCCTGGGCCCGCAGTATTGCACTGTTCACTTTGTCAAACTCGCGGGTATCATCTTTGAGTAGGTGAATGGCTGTATCCAACTGCCGTAACGCTTCATCGTACAGCATAATTATGATCTTGCCCTGACTGGCAGTTTTTATGTGGGTTTCTTTGTATGCATTCAGCTTGTTCTGCATGCTCACACTAACCTCCCCTCCCAATGTATACGCATCTTTTCTTTATTGTCGGTCTCAAACATGTTTTCCTTAACCTTTTTCTGTCTGCTTCGTAGATATTCTGCCATAATCTCGCCCCAAAAATCACCCCTAGCGGGCATGCTCGATGAGCGTAGAGACCGGAACAACTTTATACCCTTTTGAAACCAGTCCGTCAATCAGCAAATCGAGATACTGAAACAGATAATCGTCTCGACCTCCCTTTACGGTTCCGATTCTGACGGGAATAATGGATCCCGGTTTCTTCTGCATGAGTACACGCTCCACTAATTCAGGCGAAGACCGGTACATACTGTCCTTATCGCTCTTCGGGACCCAATCAAGAGGGTCTACATCATATCCTACATAGGTGTAATTCATCTCAATCGAAGCCTCGATTATCTGATTATTCACAAAATAGTAAGGAGAATGCCATAAAAGTGCCAGTTCGCCTCCCCGGCCGGCCTCATCGACGGTAATATTGAAATATTCGTCCTCATTACGGGCCAGGCCCTGCTTAATAAACTCTTTGCTAATCTGATAACGCGCATCGGTCATATTGAAATAGGTATAAAAAAGCGACCCGATCTCATGATCAGAACTGGCCAGTTCCTTAACCGCCTCGGGGTTCCGGCGCATAAACTCGCCGTTTACAAAAAAGGTACATTTCAGATTATAGTCGTGCAGGGTGTTCAATACTTCGGTTAACCCTTCGATTGAGTCAATTGCATTGAACACTAAGGCGACCTCCCGCCGGCGCAACCGTGACCCGTGGTTGAAGTTCTTGAAGTTAACCGGCTCCTCTTTTTCAGGAAAAGGCTCGTAGGAATGACCGGCATGTGAACAGAGCTGAGTAGTCTTATACTCTTTTATATGCCTGACCATGATCATATTTGCATAACTGCGGCCTTCCGGATTGGTATTCAGATACACCCGGTAGCTCTCATTGGCAATTTGGGCCGGGGTAAGGCTAAAATTCGCATTGGTCGGCCGCCACCCGTTGTCCCGTGAATATTGATACTGTTCACCGGCCAACACCGTATACACCGCCCCGTCTTCACCGTAGCCGTAGGTACCTGGTTGGCTCAGGGTAACCAGTGTCTCCTCCGGCGCGTCTATTCGATAGCGTTTGATAAACTGCCGTCCCGCTACAATCAACTCGTCATCGGCGGTCCAGTTTGCATGCAGCGGTTCGGACTGATGCAGTGTCTTAGTAGTCTGCCAGCGGTCGTACTGTTTAATCACCACGCGGTCAGAATAAATTACCGCCGCGTGGCGACCGTTGGGCGCCAGCACCATATCCTGTAAGCTGCCCGCTGAAAGCTTTTCAAACGCCATCGAGCTGGCCCCCTGGGCCTCACGCTCTCCCAGGTTTAGTCTGAACAGTGAAGAGTTGCTGCGGCCGCCCTGAATGCTGCCGGTCAGTACCGTAATAACATCCTTGTCCGACCACAACAGCCGCTGAATACGGGTATTCCGCGGCAGATATAGATAGGGCAGAGAGACCGTAGAACCGGTGCTCAGGTAATCGTCGTTTTTCAGATAGTACAGTATGAGGTTACGGCCGCCCTTGTTAAAAAGGAGCTTAGTCCCGTCGGGAGATACGTAAAAACTGTCGAAATTATAGTCGAATTGAAAAGGAACTTTTCCCACTACCTGTCCCGCATCGAGCAAATCACTGTAAAAGGCGCGGGTAAAAAACTCGGCGCTGAAGATTTGGTAAAGGACCGAGTCATCGATGTAGTAGAGCTGATTTTGCCGGGTCCACTGTACGTTCGACAGTGTGCCGTCTCCGATCAGACGCAGTTCTTCTTCCATCACTTCGTTGCGCTGCAGCTGCCCCATAGAGTAGTAATACAGGCGAGATCCTTTTTCATACACAAAATACTTGGAATCCGGCGACCATAAAGCATTGGGTTCCTCGTAAGAGATAGTAATACGATCGCTTATGGTTCGACGGGTTCCGGTTTCCACTTCGAGCAGGAGTAAGCTGCCGTACGCGTTATCCGCGGGCTGAATAAACAATACATAGCGCCCGTCAGGGGAACTGCCCACCTGCCTGATTTTACCGGAGTAAATCTCTTCCCCGTTCGCAAACGAAGGAAAATCCTTCACCAGGGCCGGTGCAGGGATATCACCTTCTGAGGTGAGTTTTGTTCGAAACACCCCAAAACGGTTCTGTATTTGTAGTTGCTTCGATTTTTCGAGGTAACTGACCTTCTCGGGAAAAAATGAGAGCTGCGTAAGCTCTTCACTCTCAATATTCTGAGAAAAGGCCGTTTGATAGGTACCGTAGCGCGGACTGTCCGCCTTCACTGAATAAAGCAGCTGATTCTCGGATGAGAGGTTCAAGCCGCTGAACATCACCTCGGCACTCACGAGTAGGGGAGCCACAAATAGAAGCAGGAGAAATATTACACGTCTCATACTGCTATTTATTTCGGCATTAATGAGGGCTAAGTTCACCAATTTCTATTCCATATTCCCATTAGGATGTTTAGTTTGGAGAAATTCTACCAATTCTTCCTCGAGCTGCTCCAATTTCCGTTCCAAACTCGAGATTCGCTCCAGGGCGTTCGTGGAGACCACTTTTTCAAGGCGTTTGAAGGAGTCTTCAATCAATACTTCAAAATCTTCAGTTGTCTCCATAGAATTTAGTATAGGAGTTCTCGGAGCTTCAATCAAGTTCGAATTCCAAACCGTCGAAGGCCGGTTCCACTCCGGGCGGCAAGTTTCTTAAAAGGGTGTCATACTCGACATCGTGGCACAGATGAGTGAGATAGGCCCGCCGGGGAGCAATACGTTTTATCATTTCAAGGGCCTCATTGACGCTGAAATGAGTCGGATGCGGACGGTACCGCAGGGCATCGATGACCAATACGTCCAGGTTCTGCAGCCGGGCAAAGCTGGCCTCCGGTATGGCGCTGCAGTCGGTTAAATAGGCGAAGGAAGCCAAACGATACCCCAGTATGGGCAGGTCGCCGTGCAGCAGCGGTACCGGAACTACCTGAAGGCCGCAGCAGTCCACCGCAGCATCCCCCACAGTATGCAGATGTATGCGCGGTACCCCTCCGCCCTGGCCCTTATGATTGAAAATATAGCTGAATCTGGCTTCAATTTCATCACGTGTACCTGCATCGGCAAAAACGGCAATGGACTTCCGGTAGCTCAGGGGGCGCAAATCATCCAACCCATGGATGTGGTCGGCATGGGCATGGGTGAAAAAGACGCCGTCGATTCGCGCAATACCGGCGGCCAATGCCTGCAGACGAAACTCGGTAGCAGTATCAATGAGCACATTGCTCTCTTCATTCTGAATAAGAACGGAGGCGCGGCTGCGCTTATTTTTGGGGTTTTCTGAGGTACACACTGCGCACCTGCAGCCGATTACCGGTACACCACTCGAAGTGCCTGATCCCAGTACTCGTATTTTCATGAAAGACTCTCCTGTCTCATATTACAGAACCGGACGGGCGAAACCTGCCTTCGTTCCCGCAAACAGCGAATCGAGATACGCTACTCCATGATCAAAATCTTGGTCATTCATCCCCAAAAGAGACAGGCGCAGATAGTTCCGCATCTCCGGTGAAAATGAAAAATTGCTTCCTTCGGCCCAGGGTGGATTGGCGACATTCAAGGAGATGTCGCTTCTGACCCACAGATTGTATCCCGCCTGCTTCCAATCCATGTGTAAGAACGGGTATTTCTCGAGAACCCGGATAATTCTGTGGGTGCGCTGCTTCAGAACCATCCTGCAGCGGGCAATGTGCGCATCCAATAGCCCCGCCTGAATAAAGCGGGTAAGAAACTTCTGCATGAGGGCGGTGGTTCCGATATCGGCGGAATACTTTTTGTAGAGGACTTTCTGGTACAAATCCTGCGGAACCGTCATAAAGCCGAGCCGTATTCCAGGTGCGCTCACCTTGGACAGGCTTTTGATGTAAATCGTTCGCTCCGGAATCAGGTCGACAAACCTGAGCAGGCGCTTGGGTATAAACTCCGACAGGTAGTCGTCCTCGATCAGGATGAGATCGAACTCGCGTGCAATGTCGGCGATGCGGCGGATTTTTTCCTCCGAGTAGCTTATTCCGGTCGGATTGTGGACTTCCGGCATAGTATAGAAAAACCGTGCCCCCTTGGCAGCCACCGCTTTCAATACTACCAGGTCCGGCCCATCCTCCAGCAGTGGTACAAACTTTGTGGGCTTAAACACAGAGATCGCTCCCGAATAGGTCGGGTCTTCAAAGACCATTTGCTCGGAAATCTTTACATTGTACAGGCTGCTGCACAAATTGAGGCCTTGCTGAGCCCCGCTGATAATCAGGCTGGTATCTGCCGGCACCCGATACCGTTCGGAGAGCACCTGCAAGAGCTCCGCTTCTCCGCCGATCGGCCCGGCACCGAAGAGTCCGGTCTCTTCCCGGAACAGCTCTTCCATGATCTCGGCGGCCGACCCGGTGGGAAACAGCTCCGCCGAGATGTAGGCCGAGTGAAAGGGATAGATGCGCCGGTTCTCCCGGGTGGAACTCTCCGGATAGCGCACAAAGGACCCGCTGCCGACCCGGTTTTCAATAAAGCCGGCAGCTTTCAGCCTGTCAAACGCCTTTTTTACAGTGAGCTTGTTACAACCCCGCTTCTGAGCTATCTCACGGATTGACGGAAGCCGTGCTCCGGGCAAAAAGCGCCCCGAATCTATCGCTTCCTTGATATCATTATAGATCTCTTCGTACAGCGCCATGCATCTCCTCGACGCCATAGTACCAAAAAACGCAAGCCATTACTACAAAGCGTTTATAGCAGCTCCGCCGCCTGCTCGGCCAGCAAACTGCGCTCCGAGCGTTCCAGCACCACATGTCCGAAGTTCTTCTGCCCCTTGAAAGCCTCCACCAAATAGCTCAGCCCGTTCGAATTGCTGTCGAGATAAGGGCTGTCAATCTGGTACGGGTCGCCGGTGAGAATCACCTTCGTATCCTCCCCGGCCCGGCTTACAATTGTCTTGATCTCGTGGGGGGAGAGGTTCTGCGCTTCGTCAATAATAATGTAAAGGTTCGGCAGCGATCGGCCGCGAATATACGTGATTGCCTCGATCTCCACCTGATTGCTGCTGATGAGTGATTCGATAGATTTTATATTGGGCCGTCTGTGCACCGACAGAATATATTCCATATTGTCGAAGAGGGGCTGCATCCAGTGGGAAAGCTTCTCTTCCTTGGCACCCGGCAGATAGCCGATGTCCTTGCCAAGCGGCATTACCGGACGAGAGATCAACAGCCGTTTGTAGGCACTGTCGTCAAACACCTTCTTCAGCCCCGCGGCAATTGCCAGCAGAGTTTTCCCGGTTCCGGCCTTACCCATCAGGGTAACTAGGGACACCGATTCATCCAACAATAGATCGAAGGCCATCTCCTGCTGAATATTGAGCGGCCTGATCCCGCTGACACTGCCCGGAATCGGGAACACCGCCTTCAACTCTCCGGTACCCGGCTGATAGCGGGCTAATGACGGCTCCGAATGCGATTTGTCGCGGAGCATTACGAATTCGTTGGGACGCAGCTCTTCGTTCCAGGGAATTCGCTCCTTCGTCTGCAGCTCCTCATACGTGTCCAGAGAGATATCTCCCGCACGAAAACCCTGATACAATTCGTGGATATTCACCTTCTGCTTCTCGTAATCCACGGCTTTGAGCCCCAGAGCCGTGGCCTTTACCCGGGCATTGATATCTTTCGACACGAAAAAGACTCTGCGCCCCCGTTTCTGCAGAGTAAGTGCGGTCAACAGGATCTTATTGTCCGGCTTATCCGCTATCAGATCCACATGCAAATCGTGATCGTAGTCGAGCAGCACCCGCAGGGTAGAACCGTTTTCCATCTTGACCCCCTGATGAATGTCCCCCTGCTTGGTGAGCTGATCGAGAAATCTTATCGCGTGGCGGGCATTTCTTCCGCGCTCGTCACTGTAGGTTTTCAACTTATCGAGTTCCTCTAAAACCCACAGAGGCACTACCACCTCATTATCATGGAAAGAAAGAATGGCATCGGGTTTATGTATAAACACGTTTGTGTCTATAACGAAGGTTTTGATTCGGCTGTCATTTTTCATAGCGGTCCCCCTCACTACCAATTTATATATATCCGCGTGTATTTTCCAGTAAGGAATTTATGAATTATGAAAAAGGCCGTCCGGGTCTCACCGGGCGGCCTTGAATTGTTTTCCGCTTAGCACATTATCTATTTATATCTGGTAGATCGGCCGGGAAGTATATTTGGTGTGCAGCAGTTCATGCGATTTTTCACTCAGCGGTTTGCCGAGGAACTCATCGTAAATCTGCTGGATATCGGGGTTCTGATGGGATGCCCGCACTTCGGACTTCTCGTCGTCTTTGTACAGACCGGCAATCCGTTTTTCACGAACCTCGTCGGTAGTACCGTAGGGCTGGCCTCCGCCGGCGATACAACCGCCGCGACAGGCCATCACTTCGATAAAGTGGTAGGGCATTTCCTTGCCCTCTGCTTTAGCCTTCTGTACCTCCCGCAGCACCTTACCGATGTTGGCCATGCCATGGGCTACTGCCACGCGGATCTTCTTTCCTTCGATGTCAATCTCGCCGGAGCGGACCCCATCCATACCGCGGACTGCCTGGATGTTCATATCCGGAAGATCTTTTCCGGTTACAAAGTTGTAGGCCGTTCGCAGGGCCGCTTCCATCACACCGCCGGTGTTCCCGAAAATAGTACCTCCACCGGAATACTTTCCGATCGGGCTGTCCGCTTTTTCATCCTGCAGAGTGTTAAAGTCGATACCGGCCGAGCGGATCAGCCGGGCCAGCTCGCGGGTAGTCAGAACTACGTCCACGTCCTGTTCGCCGGAAGAGTACATTTTCTCACAGCGGGTAATTTCGTATTTCTTGGCGGTACAGGGCATAATTGCGGCCGAATATATTTCCGTCGGCGCCTTGTTTATTTTCTGGGCGTAGTAGGTTTTGGTGATAGCACCCTGCATCATCATCGGGGACTTTGCGGTGGAGAAGTTCGGGATCATATCCGGAAAATACTTCTCCATGTAATCGGTCCAGGCGGGGCAGCAGCTGGTCAGCTGGGGCATTTCACCGGAACCTTCGGTCAGTCGATGTACGAACTCGGTAGCCTCTTCCATGATGGTTAGGTCGGCCGAGAAGTTGGTATCGAAGACCGCGTCTACGCCAAGACGCCGCAGGGCTGCGTAAATTTTACCGGTTGAGATTTCGCCGGGCTCATATCCGAAGGCCTCACCGAGAGCCACACGTACCGCCGGAGCAATCTGTACTGCCACATATTTGTTTTCATCGCGAACTGCCGCCAGCAGTTTTCTGGTTTCGTCTTTTTCGTAAATTGCACCAACCGGGCAATGAGCGGAACACTGGCCGCACTTAATACAGGGGCTGTCGGCCAGAGGAGCATCGGCAGCCGGGGCAATGCGGGTATTCTCACCGCGTCCGACAAACTCGAGGGCCCATACATCCTGCAGCATCTGGCACACATTGGCACAGCGTCCGCAGTTTACACATTTCTCGGGGTTAAGAATGATAGACGGTGTAGAGTCGTCCTTAGGCAGATCACGCAAACGTTCCTCATAGGGTTGCTCACGGATGCCGTAGTTCGCCGCCAGAGACTGGAGTTCGCAGTTCTGGTTACGACCGCACATCAGGCAGTCGTTGGGGTGGGTCGAGAGAATCAGCTCGATGACCGTCTTACGTATTTCGTGCAGTTCAGGATCGTGGGTAATAATACCCATCCCTTCTGATACTGTTGTAGCGCAAGCCCGCACCATCTTGGGGGAGTTCTCCATCTTTACCACACAGATTCCGCAGGCCGCCCAGGCCGGCAGGTCAGAGTGGTAACAGAGTGTCGGGATATTTACATTCATTTGCTTCGCCGCTTTCAGTATGGTAGTTCCCGCCTCTACCTCTAAGGGCTGACCGTTAATTTTTATGTTTACAGTTTCCACTGGTTCCTCCTTCATTAAATGTGCTTATCGCACGTAGACCGCATCAAATTTACATACGTTGTAACATTCGCCGCACTTGATACAGATATCCTGATCTATAGAATGCAGCTGCCGTATTTCGCCGCTAATCGCGTTTACCGGACACTTACGGGCACACAGTCCGCAGCCGATACACTTGTCGGCCAGGATGTGATAGGAGATCAGCTTCTTACAGTGGCCGGAGGGACAACGATTGTCCTTGATATGGGCCTTGTACTCGTCCTCGAAGTAAGTCATGGTTGAAAGAATCGGATTGGGAGCGGTCTGCCCCAGTCCACAGAGAGAGGCTTTCTGCATTGCATGAGCAATCGATTTGATCTTATCCAGGTCTTCCATCTCACCTTCACCTTGGGTGATGCGATCGAGAATATTGTAAAGCGTACGTCCGCCCACACGACAGGGAGCACACTTACCGCAAGACTCGTCTACGGTAAAACCGAGATAAAATTTGGATACGTCGACCATACAGTCGTCCTCGTCCATTACGATCATACCGCCGGATCCCATGATGGAACCAAGCTCCTGAAGGTGTACATAGTCGATTGGTGTATCAAGATAATCTTTGGTGATTACTCCGCCGGAGGGTCCACCGGTCTGCACTGCTTTGAACTCTTTTCCATTGGGAATACCGCCGCCGATATCGAAGACGATCTCCCGCAGGGTGGTTCCCATCGGAACTTCCACCAGACCGGAGTTTCTGATTTTACCGGTCAGCGCAAATACTTTGGTTCCCTTGGAATCTTCGGTACCGATTTTGGCGAACCAGTCACCACCCTTCATAATGATAATGGGAACATTGGCCCAGGTTTCTACGTTATTGATAACCGTCGGCTGATCGAACACACCCTTGGTAGCGGGAAAAGGCGGCCGGGGAGTCGGCATACCGCGCTCACCTTCAATTGAGCGCAGCAGCGCTGTTTCTTCACCGCAGACAAAAGCACCGGCACCAAGTCGAATCTCAATGTCGAAACTGAAACCGCTTCCCAAAATATTGTCGCCCAGAACCCCGTATTCACGGGCCTGCTCCATGGCTATTTTAAGCCGACGGATTGCCAGCGGATACTCGGCGCGGATGTAAATATAGCCGTAATTCGCCCCGGTGGTGTACCCGGCGATAGTCATTGCTTCGAGAATGCTGTGCGGGTCGCCTTCGAGGGTACTGCGGTCCATGTAGGCACCGGGGTCGCCTTCGTCGGCGTTACACACCACATATTTTTGATCGTGTTCTACCTGCTTGGTGAAGTTCCACTTCATCCAGGTGGGGAAACCGGCGCCGCCGCGTCCGCGGAGGTTGGATTTTTTTAGCTCTGCGATAACATCTTCGGGTTTCATTTCAAACAGAGTCTTTTCGAGAGCCACATAGCCGTCACGGCCAAGATATTCGTTGATTTCTTCCGGATCGATAAGCCCGCAATTACGCAATACCACCCGAAACTGCTTCTGATAAAAGTCCATTTCATCGACCTGGGCCCGTTTTTTACTCTCGGCTTTATCGTAGAGCAGCCGGGTTACTTCACGGCCCTTTACAAGATGCTCGGACACAATCTCTTTCGCATCTTCAGGGGTTACCTGTACATAAAAGGCTTCTTCGGGCAGAACCTTTACTATAGGGCCCTGTTCACAAAAACCGAAACACCCGGTTTTTACCACCTGAACCTTCTCTTTCAGCCCTTGATGCTCACATTCGTGGATCAGGTTCTTGAAGATTTGGTCTGCCTTGGAGGACTCACAAGCCGTACCGCCGCATACAAGAATAAAGTTGGTAAATGCCGCCATTATTGCTTGCCTCCCTCTTCAACTATATCGGCCGCCGGGCGGTCGAAGACGTGATCGTTGACCATCGTTTTGTTCAGGATGTGCTTACGGATGATTTTACGGGCTATCTCGGAATCTACATTTCCGTAGATTACATCCGGCATACCCGGCATAATTACTTCTACCGTAGGTTCGACGTAGCACAGGCCCATGCAGCCGGTTTGAGTAACCTTTACGTTATTGAGATCCTGTTCGTCGAGCTCTTCGACAAAAGCATCGAGAGTCTCCTTTGCACCGGCGGCAATTCCGCAGGTACCCATTCCAACGATTATTTGTATATCTTTGTTATCCGTACTTCGTCGGGACAAACTCTGTTTTTGTTCTTCCCGCAGTTTTCGTAACTCTTCAAGTGTCATTTTAGCCATACCTTGCTCCTTTTACACTAATTCTTTCGGCCTAGGGCCTTCTCTTCTGCAACACTTTCCTGCGACCGAAGATAGGTCCGCAGCAGCTGCAACGAGCCCGAGGTGTCGAAGCCTCCGACTGCGTCAGCTAATTCCGATTTGGTGAGCGAGTAGGAGAACACATTGGCGCTGTCACTGTACTTCCGATTGATAACCATTTCGTATTCTCCCGGGTAGGTCAGGGCCGCAAAGAAAGTATGCGCCGCACTGCCCACCGGAGGGGTATCGATGTTGGATTTATCAAACCAAAACTTCACAGAGGTTCCTTGCCCTTCTCGCGAATCGATTTCGAACTCTCCTCCGGACATTTCAATGGCCTGGGTGAGGAAAGCCAAACCTAATCCCACTTCCCGCTCAGCGTGCTTTATACCATCGGTAAAAAAGGGATCTTGTGCTTTCTGCAGCTGCTCAGCGCTCATACCGCAGCCGTTGTCGGCCAGAAACACTGTTAGATCGTCATCAGTTTCAATGAAGTCGAACATTATAAGCGACGAGTGGGCTTCTATCGAGTTCTGTATTAGATCCAAAGCAAAATCACAGATGGTACGATGCATTATTTGTCCTGATACTTCGCGAGAATCTCGGGGAGACGGTCTTTCGTCAGCTTTCCGTATACATCCTCTCCGACAATAAGAACCGGTGCCAGACCACAGGCGCCGACACAGCGCACCGCTTCGATGGAAAATTGCCCATCGGAAGTAACCTGGTTTACACCGATACCCAACACCGACTCAAGCTCATCCAAGATATCTTCGCCGCCCTTGAGATAACAGGCGGTTCCCATACACACCTGAACGTTGTACTTACCGGGCTTGTTGAGCTTGAAATAGTGATAAAACGTAACGACTCCGTAGATCTTAGCCAACGGAACATTCAAAAGCCTGGCTACCTTTTTGGCCGCTTCACGCGGTATGTAGCCGAACTCTTCCTGCACTCTGTGTAGGATCATAATGAGATTTCCCGGTTTTTCCCTCCACATTTCTATGTGGTCGAGGAGTTCCTGGGAAAAAGTGATTTCAGTATCGCTTTTCACAGACATGGAACCTCCATTTCATGCCGCACTACAAGGTACGGTATTATTCTGTATTTGTATGTATGAAAATAGTAGGAAATAATTAAAAAAAAATCAATAAAAAAAGCACTATTAAAACTGGATATTGTGATTTTTTCAGGTTTTAATTGATTTTTTATCAAAGATCGAATATTATTAACCAAGTTAATGTGAACAGTTGCACATATAATATTGACATACAGGTTTAAGCAATTATTATATGTGAAACTATCCAGTTTAAACTGTGTATTGAGGTGGGTTTCGCTCACAACTTGAATTATAACAGATTTCATGTGGAAATCTACATTTACATGACTTAATTGGGGATAATCTATGAACAAAGACTTCATTCTACGGCTTACCAAGTACAAGCGATTACTCTACAAATTGAAGGCTCTGGGGTTTGAACGCGTGTTTTCCAACAACCTCGGAGATGCAATTGGAGTAACGCCTGCGCTCGTTCGTAAAGATTTTTCTACCCTCAATCTGCCGGGTAACAAACGCGGCGGGTACAACATCGATACACTTATAGAAAAGTTAGACAAGATTCTGGGTCGCGACCGCCCGCAGCACGTAGTGGTGGTGGGATGCGGTCGTATCGGTACCGCGCTTATGGAATACAGCGGCTTCAATGCAGACGGCATTGAGATCGTGGCCGGCTTCGACACCCACCCCGAAAACGTCCACAATACCAGCGGGGTTCCGATTTACGGCATGGACAAGCTCGAAGAGTATGTCGGCGAGCATGACATAAAAGTAGGGGTTATTGCCGTTCCGGATTCGGAGGCCTCTAAGGTCCTCGATAGATTGATCAGTGCCGGCATTCGGGGTGTGTTGAATTTTGCTCCGGTAGAATTAAAGTGCACCCGTAACGACTGTCCCGGAAGTACTACGATACATAATGTGAACATAGCCCTGGAGCTGGAACATCTGTTTTATCAAGTCAACAGCGAAGAGGCCGAAGAGGAAGCGACGGTCTCAGAGACCAACGAAGAGAACGAATAGGACCGGCCATGAATGCGCCGAGTGTACCGCTGCTTCTCGCATATTCGATCAGCCTGGTGTTACTATGTGTGCTGATAGTAGTTCTTATCCTCTGGAAGAGCAGAGCCCGTACAAAAGACGACTGGTCTCTAGGACAGCTGCAGGGACGCCTGAACGAACTCGAGAGAATATCCGGGAACATCGATGAACTGCGCTCTCTGTTCGTCCTTCCCCGTACCCGCGGCGATGTAGGTGAAAAACTGCTGAGTGAGCTGCTGCGCAACTGGCTTCCGGAGGACGCTTTCGCCCTGCAGTACGGTTTTAACGACGGTACCCGCGCCGACGCGGTTATTTTCCTGGGCAACTATTTAGTGACAGTCGATGCAAAGTTTCCATTCCAAAGTGTCCGCGAAATATTTTCTGACGGCGGCTCCGACCAAGGAACTGCACAGGCACCACCGCAACAAAAAAAGATTCCTGCACAGGTCAGGCGTACATTTGTCCAGCACGCCCGCAGCATCGCCGAAAAATACATCCGTCCCGACCAGGGCACTCTGCAGTTCGCGCTCATGTACGTCCCCTCCGAAACGCTCTATTACAACTGCTTTGTGGAGGACAGCGAACTCTCCTCAGCGGTGTTGAGAGAAAAAGTAGTACCGGTCGGCCCTTCCAATATCTTTCTCTATCTCCAGACAGTGGCGTATGGCCTGCGGGGATTTAACTTTCCTAAACAGGCCGAAGAGATCATTTCCCGGCTCTCCGAGGTTCAGCAGGAGATGAATGCCTTCGACAAAGAAATCACTACAGCCGCAACTCACTTGAAAAACTTTACCCGCATGTTCGACTCCCTGCTCACGCGCTACCGCAAAATAGACAATCTGGTAAAACGCATCGAGGAACGCCCACCCGAATAGCCTAATTCAAGTTGAGTGTCAGCATAATCGGAAGGTGATCGGAATACCCGGTGCCCAATTCCGAGATCCACCGCAGCGGGTAGCCATCCTCATTCAGTATGCGTTCATTACGAACCACCCGAAACCTATCCAACTCTATGCCCCGCCCGTCACACAGAGACGGAGCACACAAGAAATGATCGATGGTCTCCCACTCACCCCTGAATGCATAGCTCCCTCCCGGCTCCTGTGGTTGCATCAGCCAGGGAGATATCAGTACGGTACTATTGCCGCTTAATTCTGCCTCCCGTGGATCTCCGGTTACACCGATGCATCGACGCCGTTCAGCCGGTGGAAGATTTCGATATTGCTCCGGCGGAATCAAAGCAGTTGTATAAGCGCCTTCGACCTGCTCCCACTCATCACTACATTCGTTCAGGTCGCCGGCAACAACGACGGGCGCTGCAGAACGTTGCCGGGCAATCTGCCTGAGCCGCCCGGCCAGCACTCCCGCCGAAGCGCGTCGCTGCGCTTCGGTCTCTGCGGCACCTCCCGACTTAGACTTCCAGTGGCAGTTAAACAGTCGCAGCGTTTTTCCGCCCAGGCGTATACTACACTCCAAAATCGGGCGGCCGGCCACGCTCCCCTCAAGTGTAACCGAGTGGGCCAGCACCTCTTCAATCGGATACCGACTGAGAATGGCGGTATTCACTGCCGATTCGCTGCCCGCGGTAATACACGTGTGACGATACCCGCAGCCCTTTAGATAATGAGTTACCAGGGTATTGAGGGCGTTGCTGTTCTCCACCTCCTGCAAAAGCACTATATCCGCCCCGCCCTCCGGATACCGGCTCAGTACGTCCGAGATTTGCAGGAGTTTTAGATGATACAAATCACCGCTCCACTCATCTCCGGTCGGGTCATAATCGTAGTACTCGCTTCCGTCTTTTACATCATCGAAGAGATTTTGCAGATTATAGCTGAGTATCGTCAGCTCATGCGGCACAGTTTCAGGGAACACACACAGTGAGCAACCGCTGCAGGAGCACATCAGCTGCAGTGCGGCGGCCGCCCACACACAATAAAAAAGGCCCCGTAAGGGGCCCTGGCTTATGCGTTTCATCCGGGCCTCCTACCTTGTAAAACAAGGCAACCCGCCCGTCTGCTTCAATTTATAAAATCTTTTTTACACCCCTAATTCCGCCCGGGTTTTCACAATACGGGAAACCAGTCCGTACGCCTGCGCATCCTCGGCGCTGAGCCAGTAGTCGCGGTCGGTCTCTTTTTCCACCTTTTCCATCGCCCGGCCGGTTTCATCACTAATGAGTTTATTTATCTTGGCCCGCAGCTTTTCGAGCTCCTTGGCATGTATCTCGATTTCGGTTGCAACCCCGCGGATACCGCTGAGGGGTTGGTGAATCAGGTAATGCGAGTTCGGAAGTGCAATCCGCTGCTCCTTCGGGGAAGCCAGCAGAATAATGGCCCCCGCACTGGCTACCAGCCCCATACCGATGTTATACACCTCCGGTTTGATAAAGCGCATCATATCGTAAATTGCATACCCGGCATCCGCATCGCCGCCGGGCGAGTCAATCAACACCTTGATGGGCTCATCGCTCTTCGATTCGAGCAAAATAAGCTGACGGATTACCCGCTCAGCCAGTTCTTTATTAATTTCTCCGGACAGAAGAATGGTGCGGGTTTCCATCATACGTTCGACTAGTATGTCCTGACCCGGCTTTTTTTCCTCGTTCTTCTCTTCTTCCTCTAATCTGAATTCATCTCGTATCATGTTTACCTCAAAGATTTTCTAAGTATACGTGGTTCAAAGTATACTAACAAACCGTAAATAAGAAAAGTCCACTGTGTGTATTTTTACGAGTGCCCGAAATGAAAGCCGTCAGGTGAATTGCTGTTTTTCGCAATACTGACTACAATGGGACCATGAAATCCGGATTAATCGCCGTCGTAGGACGCCCATCGTCGGGCAAATCAACACTTTTGAATACCATATGCGGGCACAAGGTCTCAATAACCGCCCCGTCTCCGCAGACAACCCGCAATACAGTCCGCGGAATATTATCGGAGGAGCGGGGCCAACTGGTATTTCTCGATACCCCCGGCTATCACAACTCGCAGCAGAAGTTCAACCGTTATCTCAAACAACTGGCCCAGTCCACCCTGGAGGATTCGGATGTCATTTTGTACGTACTCGATCCCCGCCGGCGTCCCGGTCCGGAAGAAATACAGCTCATGCAGGTCTTAGAGACATCCGAAAAACCGGTTATCACGGCAATGAACAAAACCGATCTCAAACCGCCCCGGATGGAGGATGTACAGCACACGCTGGCCGAGCAGCTGCCCCGTTCATTGGCCTACCCTATCTCCGCACTCAAGGGCTTCGGAGTCAGCGACCTGGTGGCCGGACTGTTTCTCCAGGCCCCGGAGGGCGAGCCGATGTATCCCGAGGAATACTACACCGACCAGGACCCGGAGTTTCGCATTACCGAAATTATCCGCGAACAGGCGGTGAACAGAGTGTGGGAAGAACTGCCCCACGCTCTGTATGTAGAAATCGCCGATATGGAAATGCAGGAGGAGCGCCATTTGCTGTGGGCACGGGCGGTGATTTATGTTGAAAAGGAGTCGCAAAAAGGAATTATCGTCGGCAAACAGGGCAGCATGATCAAGAAAATCAGGATAGCCGCCGAACAGGACTTAGCCAAATTGTTTCCTTATGCCGTCAAACTCGACCTGCGGGTAAAAGTAGATCCCAAGTGGAGGACCCGGGACGGGCTGCTCGAGAAGCTGATACACTGAGAATTACACGTAGCGCGAGAGAATCTCCAGCACTCGCGGCCGGCCCACCGTCATAATAAAACCGGCCAGCCGCGGCCCCTTCTCTTTGCCTATAAGAACACTGTACACTAGATTGAACAGATCCTTCGGTTCTACTTCTTCAGTCCGGGCAATATCGTAAATCGCAGTTCCGAAACTCTTTTCATCGTGGTGATCCAGTTTTTCAACTTCTGTCTTGAGTCCCTGCAGTAAGCGCAGCTGCTGCGCGTCCACTTCCACCAGCGCATCATCGGCGGTCTGCAGACGGAAGCGGAAATCCTCCGGACTGAACCGGGTAATCCAGTTCCAGGCACACTGGGCACGTACCTTCATGCGACGCTGCTGTTCCGTATCCAGCTCAAACTGCGCCAGAACGCTGTCGACATCGCCGCCGTTTATCTGCAGGAGGTTGCACAGGTGTCTGAAGGGTACCTGTACCGGCATCTTCGGCGGTACGCCGTGTACCTGCGACAGTTCGTAAATGCGGCTCTCTTTCTGGCGTTTCTTCTCTCCAACTTCCTGCTCGCCGAAGTAGATTCGCTCGCACTTGTCGTAGTCCTCGTAAATCTTCAGCACATCCAGGTCGAAGGAGATGGCAAACTCGCTGTTCGGCCGGGTTCCGGCAAACAGATAGCGGATTATTTCCGGCTGATAGATTTCCAGCACCTCCGGAAGTCCGACTACTTCGCCGGAAGAGGAAGAGATTTTTCCTCCCCGGCCCTTGATGCGGATGAAGTCGTATTGAAAAGTTACCGGCACTTCGCCGCCGTACACATCTTTTACAATCTTGCGGCCGGTATCAAACGATCCCCCCTCGGAGTGATGATCCTTGCCGGCCGGCTCGAAATCGACCCCTTCATGCTTCCAGCGCATCGGCCAGTCGACCCGCCAGGGCAGCTTCACAGCACTGGTTTCACGCAGATCTACAGTCTCCTCTTTTCCGGTATCTTCGCAGCGGTAGGTAACGCCCCACTGACCGTCCCAGCCCAGCACGGTGGTGTTGTCGCGGTCGGTAAAGGTACTGAATACCGACACCGGCCACCACTGCTCCGGTAGAGGATGGGTACGGTGCTCATCTAGAATGCCACGAATGGTATCGCGGTGCTCGAGGGCGGTACGAATGCCTTCGGCATAGAACGAACTGCGGTAGCGCTGGGCCTGATAGATGTATTCGGGCTCTACGCCCACTTCCGGCAGCAGTTTTTCCAGCGCTTTTTCGTTGGCTTCGGCGTAGCTGGAATAGCCACTGTCGGTATCCGGAACAATAGTGATGGGCTTGCGGAGATACTCTTTCAGCAGTTCCTGGTTCGGCATGTTTTTAGGAACCTTTCGGAATACGTCGTAATCGTCCCAGGAATATATAAAACGCACCTGCTGGCCCTGATCGCGCAGGGCTCGCACAATTAGCTCGACTGATATGATCTCACGAAAATTACCAATATGTACGGTTCCGGAAGGAGTTATTCCCGAAGCACAAACATAGGTATCCTTTTCGCCCTTTTGGCGAATTATTTTTTCGGCAGTAGTATCTGCCCAATGAAATGTATTTCCCTTCATAGCCGCGCATTATACCTGTAAAACCGCGCTTGTTCAATGGAAGCTGAATTGCTCCTGTGTTATGGTTTCAGTTAGAAAGAAAACAGGCCGAAATAACAGCTATGGGGGTAGCGTGAAAAATCCGATTCTTTTTGTCCAACTGGTGCTGCTGTTCGGAATTACTGCATTCGCGTTCGGAGAAACCGGCTACGCATCCTGGTACGGCGGTAAATTCCAGGGCCGGCAAACCGCCAGCGGGGAAATATTCGACACAAACAAACTGACCGCAGCCCACAAAACCCTCCCCTTCGGCACACTAGTGAAGGTGACCAATCTGGACAGCGGCAAAAGCGTGCAGGTACGGATAAACGATCGCGGACCGTTTGTGGAAGGGCGCATCATCGATTTATCCAGGGCTGCAGCCGCCGAAATCGGCATGATGGGCACCGGTATTGCGCCGGTGAAAGTAGAAATTGTAAAGGCTGCTGGTACGGCGGCCGACGGGCGCACCGAAACCGGCGGGCCCAGAGTATCCCACTACTCCATTCAAATTGCCTCATTTACCGCACAGGAGAACGCCCAGCAGCTGCGGTCCCGTCTTTCCGAACGCGGCTTAAGCCCCGAATTCGAATATTCGGGCAGCGGGCATATCCGGGTAGTGCTGCCGAAACTCCGGGAATCGGAACTCGATCCCCTGCTGACCACCCTGGCAACTATGGGCTTCAACTCCGTCCTGGTCCGGCGCCATTTCGCTGCCAATTAAACAGCCGCGGAAAAAGCGAATGGAAATAACAAACTGCTTGATATGCCCCTCAAGCTGTCGTATGATGCTGTATCATGGAACTGCTTTCATCCCTTAAAGAAATACAAAAAGCCCAAAAAAACCGCATTGACGGAAAGAACGCGACCTTTTACGCTCTGCTGTTTTTATCGAAAAAGCGGACCCGCTCTACCGGGATAACCTTCCTCTACACCATATGGTCACATTTTTTTGCTCCGCAGCTGATGACCCAGTACAAACTGCGCAAGCGTCCGGTGGCCTGGGTGGACCATCCGCTGGACAAAAAAATCCCTTTTCAACCGCATCACGTATCCATTTATCTGAGCTTCACCAATCTATGGATCAAATCGATCGCCTTTGTATACCACGAGTTCGGCAAACAGGCACTGCCGGATATCATCAAATTCGTAGATAATCTCACCTCCTTATATCGTGAAAGCGCCAAGGTTTACCTGCAGATTCAATCCACCACGAATCGTCCCCGCTACATCGGCGGGTTCTATTTTAAGATGATTCATCTGTTCGATCCGCATCTGCACTGCATTCCCTCTCTGCATGTAGAGATAGTCGGACTGAACTATACCTTCATCAGCAACCTGATCGATAAATACGCCGAAAATCCGGCGGAGTATCAGCGGGAAAAAGACTATTTGTGGCGGAAAGCGGTTTTGATTACCAACAGTATTTTACTTATTAAACAGCACAGTGTAAGTTGTATTGCCGCCGGTCTGTTTACCCTGACAGCCAACGAATTTCCCTTCGATCAGAAGGATGCGGCGCAGATAATCAACGCGCTGTTTACCGGATCCGGCAACACCCTTCCTGCAGGTGAAGAGATCCGCAGCTATATTCAAAAACTCTATCGTTACTTTCTCGACGAACACCGTAATAAGGCCAGTTCAAAAGTATTGGTTGATTTTCTAAAAGCTTATCCGCGGCATAAAACCGACATCCTACGCGACCCTATCTTCGAGGAACACACTTACGCCCGCAACTGACAACAAAAGACCCCTGCAGGCAATTGCCTACAGGGGTCAGGAGTGTGTGAAAATAAATGTTAAGCAGCGTAACCTGCTCTGAGCACCTGCTCGTTAACCGTATTGAGCTTCCGGTTACGAGCTGAAACCGCCTCTTCAAGGGCTGCTATCGCCGAGTCTATAGAAGCGAGCTCCGGCTTGTGTTTCAGCAGCTTGCCGATTACCGCCATGTTGGCGGAACGGTTCGAACCGTTTTCTTCGGAAATATCATTGGCCGCAATGTCTACCACAGTAATGTCGGTGCGGCTCGGCTTTTCGTCGATCAGTGAGCTGTTGTAGATCAGCAGACCGCCGGGTTTGACCCGCGGCTCGAACTTGATCAGAGAAGGGGTATTCAATACCACCGCGATGTCCGGGTGAAATACCACCGGAGATGCGATTTCTTCGTCCGAAACAATCACCTGGCAGTTGGCAGTTCCTCCGCGCATTTCAGCTCCATACGAGGGAATGTGCGATACAAACTTGCCTTCCCGCATACCGGCAATACACAACAGTTTTCCCGACAGCAGAACACCCTGTCCGCCGAATCCAGCAAATATTATTTTTTCAGTCATATCTTTCGCTCCTTTTGTCCCTACAATAGCCGGTTTACCGGTCTCGGAAATTCCCCAACGGATAGTACGGTACCATGGTATCTTTTACCCAGTCGGCGCCGGTTTGCGGATCTACACCCCAGTTGGTCGGACACATCGAGAGAATCTCGACAAAGGAGTAACCCTTTCCCTCTACCTGATTCTGAAGCGCCTTTTTTACGGCCTTCTTGGTTTTGATGATGTTCTTTACATCGTGAACCGAGGTGCGTTCGATAAAAGCCGGCCGCTCGAGAGTAGCCACCATCTCACAGGCCCTGATCGGGTAACCTACATCCATAACATCCCGTCCATAGGGAGAGGTCTTGGTGATCTGCTTCTCCATGGTAGTCGGGGCCATCTGGCCGCCGGTCATTCCATAGATTGCATTATTCACGAAAATTACGGTGATGTTTTCGCCGCGGTTGGCGGCATGGATGGTTTCGGCAGTTCCGATAGCCAAAAGATCGCCGTCTCCCTGGTAGGAGATGACAATGTTATCGGGATGTACGCGTTTGAGACCGGTTGCCACTGCCGGAGCCCGTCCGTGGGCCGCTTCGCAGCCGTCTACATCGATGTAGTTGTAGGCTAGCACCGAACAGCCAACCGGAGCCACCAGAACGGTTCGGTCCTGTACACCCAGCTCGTCGAGGGATTCGGCGATCAGTTTATGCACTATGCCGTGGCCGCAGCCCGGACAGTAGTGAGTTTTTACTTCCCGGAGGGCATCCGGTTTTTCATAAATATATTCGTAGTTTGCACCCTTACTTTCCATAGTTCTTGACCCTCCTCACGATTTCATCTATATCGGGCAGCATTCCGGCGGTTCGGCCGTAGAAGTCAATATTTTCATTGCCGTTCAATGAGAGCTTCACATCTTCCAGCATCTGCCCGGCGCTCATTTCTACCGTCAGAATTTTTTTCTTGCCCTCGGCAGCTTTCTGCAATTCCTTGCTCGGGAAGGGCCACAGAGTGATCGGCCGAAACAGACCGACCTTGAGGCCCTCTTTCCGCAGACTGCGCAGGGCCGAACGGCAAATTCTCGAAGAGGTGCCGTAGGCAACCAGCAGATACTCTGCGTCGTCGGTCATGTAGGATTCCGACAGGGTTTCATTCTCTTCGATCTCTCTATAGGTAGTCTGCAGCTCGTCATTCAGTTTTTCGAGGGCATCTTCAGGATTCAAGCGCAGGGAAGCAATAATATTGGGGTCGCGATTTTTCGCACCCGAAAGGGCCCAAGGCTTCTCGAACTTCAAGTTCGACGGTTGCGGCAAAGACACGCCCTCCGCCATCTGGCCCAGGAATCCATCACCCATAATCATCACTACCACCCGATACCGGTCGGCGATATCGAAGGCCTTGATGGTCAAATCTGCCAGTTCCTGCACCGTCGCCGGACCCAAGGCAACGGTTCGGTAGTCACCGTTTCCGCCGCCGCGGGTACCCTGAAAATAGTCTCCCTGGGCACCGGCGATATTGCCGAGCCCCGGGCCGCCGCGCATCATGTTAACTACCACAGCCGGCAGGCGGGCACCGGACAGGTAGGAAATGCCTTCCTGCTTCAGGCTGATACCGGGGGATGACGAAGAGGTCATTACCCGGGCGCCGGCGGCAGATGCACCGAACACCATGTTAATTGCGGCAACCTCACTCTCGGCCTGCAGAAAAGTTCCTTCTACCTGGGGGAGGCGATTCGACATGTAGGCAGGAATTTCGTTTTGCGGTGTAATAGGATAGCCAAAATAATAGCGGCAGCCGGCAATAATCGCCGCTTCGCCGATTACTTCGTTTCCCTTCATTAAAGTTTTTTCACTCATACAAACTCTCCCTATACGTACTGCACTACTTTGATTACCATATCAGGACACATCATCGCGCAGAATTTACAGGCGATACATGCATCTTCATCTATGCAGGTGGCGTACGACACACCCTGTTTGTTAAAGTCTTCCGACATCTTTAGGATATTCTTTGGACATACATCGATGCACAAAGTACACCCTTTGCATTTTTCCTTATCAATTTCAGGCTTTCCACGTGCCAAAGCTTTACTCTCCTTTGTATATTAGTGTTGAAAGTTCATTATATTATACAATGTTTAGTAAAATAAAACAAATTCTTTTTGGGGGATTTTAGGGAATTTTTTTACGCTTTTTAGGCTTAAATTTACTCCATTTTATACGATTGGCGAAACCAAGCTGCTCTGATATGATTTTCCCTTAACAATGCCGAGGAGCAAACATGGAATTTCTTGATTATCTGCAGGATCATATCGTGCTCTTTGACGGCGCTATGGGCACTGAAATCCAGAAACTCACTATTCAAGAGAGTGAATGGGGCGGCTATGCCGGCTGCAACGAAATGCTCACTCTCTCCGCTCCCGAAAAAATCGCCGGTATCCACCGGGCCTACCTTGCAGCCGGCGCCAATGTGATTGAAACAAATACCTTCGGGGCCAACCGCATAGTACTGGCCGAATACGAGCTCGAAGAGCGGACAGCCGAAATCAATGCAGCCGCCGCTCGTCTGGCCACACAAGCGCGCGACAGGTATGCTGCCTCTACTGCACATCCGGTATTCGTGGCCGGTAGTCTCGGCCCCGGCACTAAACTGCCCAGTCTCGGGCAGGCTGATTTCGACACAGTGCACACTTCATATTATCAGCAGGCCCGCGGCTTGATAAAGGGAGAGGTCGACCTCTTCATCATAGAGACATCCCAGGATCTCCTGCAGATAAAAGCGGCGATACTGGCGGTCAAGGATGCCATGAGAGACAGCCACGTACGACTGCCACTGATAGTCTCGGTAACGGTCGAGAACAACGGAGCGCTGCTGGTCGGATCGGACATCAACGCTGTTACTTCTGCGTTGCTTCCCATGGATATTGATATTCTGGGCATCAACTGCGCCACCGGGCCGCAGGAGATGCGCCCGCACATACAGGAACTGAGCCGCCAGTTTCCCGGCCCGATTTTCTGCATGCCGAATGCCGGTTTCCCCGAACACAAGGACGGCCGGCTAATCTACTCCCTCGGACCTGAAACCTTTGCCGACTTACTGACCTCGTTTGTAAGCGACTTCGGAGTAGATGTAATCGGCGGTTGCTGTGGAACCGGGCCCGCCTTCATACAGGAGCTTCGGGGCCGCATGGACGGGCTGCAGAAGGCCGCCCGCGATATCCTTGCGACGGATGATCAGAATGCCCACTGGACCGAGTCGGCGCTCACCTCGTTGTACAGCCGCAAAGAGCTCGAT
This sequence comes from uncultured Sediminispirochaeta sp., assembly GCA_964632675.1. Taxonomy (GTDB): domain Bacteria; phylum Spirochaetota; class Spirochaetia; order DSM-16054; family Sediminispirochaetaceae; genus DSBN01. The sequence goes on along the minus strand of CAZWDV010000005.1, from coordinate 27,729 downwards.
CAGCAGCCGCCGCCCTTTTTTATCGGTGAACGAACCAATACCAACGGCAGCAAAAAGTTCCGCACCCATCTACTGGAAGAGGACTGGAGCAATATGGTTGCCATGGGAAAGGCGCAGCTGAAAACCGGCGCGCATGCACTGGACGTCTGTGTGGCCTACACCGGCCGGGATGAACAGCGGGACATGTACGAGTTCGTCAACCGCTTACGAACCAGTGTAGACCTTCCCCTAGTAATCGACTCCACCACACCGCCGGTTATCGAATCGGCGCTCAAGCTGCTCGGAGGCCGCGCTCTGATCAACTCGGTCAATCTGGAAAACGGTGAAGAAGGGGCCGGTCCTCTGTTTTCGCTGGCCAAGCGCTATGGTGCGGCCCTAATCTGCCTGACTATTGATGAAGCGGGCATGGCCCGTACCACCGAGAAAAAGCTGGAAATCGCACGGCGAATCTACCACATAGCTACCGCAACCTACGGCCTCCACCCGCAGGACCTGGTGTTCGACCCGCTTACCTTTACTCTCGGAAGCGGAGATGAAAGCCTCCGTGATGCCGGTAGAGCTACCCTGCAGGCGTTGCGACGTATCAAAGCGGAGATGCCCGGAGTCCACACTGTACTGGGGGTCAGCAATATCTCATTCGGTCTGTCTCCCTATTCCCGTGAAGTACTCAACAGTGTGTTTTTGGAAGAGGCAATTCACTCCGGACTGGATATTGCAATTGTTAATGTGAAAAAAATCATTCCAGTGTTCAATATTTCAAACAAAGATCTGCAGGCGGCACTGAATCTCATTCATAACCGCGGTTCCCAAAATCCCCTAAAGGCCTTTATCACCCATTTTGCAGAGCAAGACGGCTCGCGGATCCAAGCCCGGGCCGTTGCATCCGCCGATACCCCGGAAGAACAACTCCAAGAGCTGGTACTCGAGGGCAGCCATGCCGATTTAATACCGACCCTGGATACCCTGCTGGAGCATACCTCCCCGGATAAAATCATCAACAGCCTGCTGATTCCCGCCATGAAACGGGTGGGAGAGCTGTTCGGAAAAGGTAAAATCCAGCTGCCCTTTGTATTGCAGTCGGCGGAGGTCATGAAACAGGCGGTAAGTTACCTGGAGCCGTTCATGGAGAAGAAGACGAGCGATAAGGAGAACAGCATTGTTCTGGCGACGGTTAAGGGTGACGTGCACGACATCGGCAAAAATCTCGTCGACATTATTCTCTCGAATAACGGCTACAAGGTGTACAATCTGGGCATCAAGGTCGACATCGATGCCGTTCTGAAGAAAGCCCAGGAAGTCCAGGCGAATGCCATCGGAATGAGCGGGCTGTTGGTAAAATCTACCGCTCTTATGAAAAGCAACATCGAGGCAATGCGCGACCGCGGTATTCATCTGCCGGTACTGCTCGGCGGGGCGGCCCTCACCCGGGAGTTCGTCGAAAAAGAGTGTGCTTCCCTTCTCGAAACTCCGGTTTTCTACTGTAGAGACGCCTTCGACGGCCTGCATGCGATGGAAAAAATAAAACACCAGTCGAAAGACCGGCCGAAGCCTGGGCGCACAACCGATAAACCGGAGCCCACCTCCTCAACACCAGTCCGGTCTGCTGAAACCGGAGTACCGGTAACGAACTCGAACACCGCAGCCTGCACCGGCACCCACATCGAGGTGGCGCGGCACACGGTGCCGACTCCCCTAACCGAAAAAATTGAGAAGATACAGTTGCGCCTCGAAGAGGTTTTGCCGTTTATCAACCATAAGCGCTTGTTCAGAGCCCGCTGGGGTTACCGGCGCGGTGCCGGTTCGGAGGCGGAGTATCTTGAACTGGAAAAAACTGTCATCAGGCCCGAGTTCGACAAGCTGATTACCTGGCTTGCTGCACAAAGGATTGCCGATCCGGCCGCCGCTTTCCGGCTGCTGCCCTGCAACCAAACGGGTACGGGAGTAACAGTGTTTCCGCCCCAGGGCCAGACGGAACCGGCAGCGGAGAATACCACGGCAACCGGCGGCCCAGCCCCTCTTCCGGCCGAGTTCGCGTTTCGGCGGCAGCAGCACCCGCCCTTCCGCTCGGTGACCGACTACTTTCTGCCGGAATCCGCGGGACAACGGGATCTGATCGGCCTGCAGATCGTGACACTGGGCGCTGAAATTCAAACAGAAATCTGGAAGCTGTTTGCCAAGGATAACTACCGGGATTATCTGCATCTGCACGGTTTAGCGGTAGAACTGACCGAGGCGGCGGCGGACTACGTGCAAACCCGCCTGCAGGCGGCCCTCAGGCTACCCGCCGATGCCGGAGAAAACAGCAACACTATCGCAGCCGGGTCTGTACCGGCCACCCGTTACTCCTTCGGATATCCCTGCTGCCCGAACCTGGCCTCTAATCGAACTATTGCGGCCCTTCTCGATGCCCAGGAGATAGGAGTCGAGTTTTCAGAGGATGATCAGATGCTGCCGGAGTTCACCACCGCTGCATTTGTGGTCTTTAATCCGCAGGCGGATTACTTTTCGATATAGGACTCATAGAAATTTAGAAACCCGCCGCATACATTTTGTACGGGCGGGTCGTCTCTCACAAATTGAGTAATATGACTCTTTTCTCAGCCGAGCCTAGTCTGCCGGAGAAAACTCATCTTTAGATGCACCGCACAGGGGACATACCCAGTCGTCGGGAAGGTCATCAAAAGATGTTCCGGGATCTACCCCGTTATCAGGATCTCCCTCTTCAGGATCATAGATGTAGCCACATACATTACATACATACTTCTGCATAATTTGTCTCCTTTTCAATCTATATGGACTTCTTCAAAACTGCGTTGAAGTGCCGTTCTATTTAGTCTGCTCGCCATAGTCCGTGCACATTACAGTGCTCACGGGCGGATACTTTCGATGCGTCACTACAGAACTCGGCCACCGGATCATCCCCGGGTTTGAGAAACTTGCGGTACGATTTACCGTCGGCTATCAGCTCAATCCATTCGATGTAGTGCTCTTCTTTCATCGGATGCAAGGTGCTTCCTACGGTTACTTTGTACCCGTCTGAGGTTTTCTCGATCACCGGTACATGTTTTTCAGTGGAAGAATCGGCTGTTTTTTCATCGAGCAGCACCATATTCTGCCCGCAGCAGACCAGATCACCTTCGCCTGTGTGCAATACTTCTACAATGTTGCCACAGATTTCACACTTGTAAATTCCATTCATTTTGGTAGACATTACGTCCTCCTTATTACCATATTACTTTTGGTATTTCTTACCAGTTTTCACCCAGCAATTCAAAATAGCTCTGCGGATGCGCACAGGCCGGACACTTTTGCGGCGCCTCGATTCCCTCGAACAGGTATCCGCAGTTTATGCAGCGCCAGGTAACCGGTTTTTCACGTTTAAATACTCTCTGTCCTTCGATATTGGCACGAAAATCGTTATACCGTTTCTCGTGCTGTTTTTCAGCTACGCACACCGCATCGAATACAGCCGCAACTTCAGTAAAACCCTCTTCACGGGCTTTTGCCGCAAAGGATGGATACATATCGGTCCATTCATAGTTCTCACCGGCAGCGGCCGCTTTCAAATTATCAGCGGTGGGGCCAATTACTCCTGCCGGAAACGCGGCCTGAATTTCGACTTCTCCTCCCTGCAGAAATTTAAAAAAGCGCTTCGCATGCTCCTTTTCCTGATTGGCGGTTTCCTCAAACACTTGAGAAATCTGTACAAATCCCTCTTTTTTAGCTTGAGATGCAAAATAGGTGTACCTATTTCTAGCTTGAGACTCCCCGGCAAAGGCAGCCAGCAGATTTTTCTCAGTTTGAGTTCCTTTTAGGTCTTTCATCCTAACTCCTTTCAAAATGTTCTAAGGTTCTACCTTACGGAGAGAATGATAATCTACCGCAATGGGAAAATCAAATTTATTCAAACTTCTTTTTTGAACTTCCTCAAAAAATTGATACGCCGTGCTGTATTAACTATCGCGGGTCGCTGTTGTACATTTCGGCAATTTTATTGATCTGTTCGCGGATTTGGCGACGGTAGGAATCCGGCTCAAGCACTTCCACTGCAGTGCCGCACTGCACTAATCGAAGAAAGAGCTCGATTGAATTTTCCACTTCGATTCTGCAAATGAGGTTCCCCCTCTCGTCCGATTCATCGGTTTGCAGGTTTTTATAGTAGAGGTAACGAAACACATTCATCACCGACCGCTCGCGCATCCGCAGTTTGAGCGGTACCAGGTCGCGGCTTTCCACCGGCCCTTCGCCACTCACCCGGCGAAAAGCCCTAAGGTTATCGGGAATGGTGTAGGTTTGATCAAGTATTTCAGCGTCTTTGATATCGTTTATATCAATTGTCTGAATTTCTGCGGTGTGCCGCAGCCGGCCGGTTACACTTATCGGCCGGCGACCGTTGGACTGTTCACTGAATCCGATAAAGTAGGGAGCAAATTCGGTCTCCTCTTCCAGAGCACTCTGCTTGTCTATGTGCCGTATGCGTACGATTTTTCCGGACACCCAGGAGTCAGTCAGCGTTTCGAGCACCCGGATATAATCCGGGTCCTGCTTATTGGCTCCCAGCTCGATAGATTCAGCGACTGCGTTGATATTATCGCTCATAGTGGGAGCGTAATTGCGCAGATTCTCCGCCAGTTTTCGTAAACCCGACGACATATGGGGATTATGATACTCGGTATGCTTTGCCAGCAGCTCAGCAGAAAGGTGAAAGGCCAGGCTTTCGTACACACTGAGCTTCATCATGTTCATTGACTCATCCTGGGATACCCCGATGGCGTAATCATCTTCCCAGAGATCGATTTTCTTTCTTAATTCGTCTACATATCGGCCGATTGTAGAGCGGTGGACTCCCAGCCGGCGGGCAATTTCGGCCCGCCGCATACCTTCCGGATGTGAGAGGAGTAGGAGTTCAAGCTGCATTAGTCGTTCATTTTTCCCCATACGAACAAATATTGTATGAGGAAAAGCCGAAAAACACAAGCGGGAATACGCCTACCTGTTCGGCGGCAGTTCCGTCTGCTGCTCCTCGGATTTGACCTCTAGGATCTCGACCAAATCGTGGGGTTCCAATCTGAACAGCGATCCTTTGCCTTCATAAAAGCCATGCTCGCCTATCAGATGTATGTTGATATCGGTAAAGACAATCTCACGGCCGAGGTCTTTGTTGCGGACCGTAGTGTTGGTCTTCGGAATCAGACCCGGGCCGCCAAAGGGGCTGGGTATACCTCCCCGAACCGAATCGACCCGTACTTCGAAGTGCGGGTCGACATCAATGAACTCGCCGAGTCCCGCTTGGCCGCGGTCACGCAGGTAGGCCATTTTCTCAGAAATTGCCTTATGGGTGGTTCCGAGCCGCCGGACTTCCGCCGCATCTTCTTCGAGTATCTCGACCAGGTCCCGCTTATCGGTACCAAGAAATCCGTGTAGAGTCAACACGCCCGGCCGCATGTTCTGCTGAACCTGTTGTAATTGCGGTGATTGTTTCATACCTCTATCTCCTAACCGAACTTATCGAAATAGATGAGTTCATCGGGAACACCCTTTTCCGATAGAACTTTTACACAGGCATCTATCATTCCGGGACTGCCGCACAGATAGGCTTCGGTGTTCTCGCCGGACTCCATGTGTTTCGCAACGACTTCGGTAATCAGCCCGGTCTCCCCTTGCCATTCGTCTTCCTCTTCAGGGTTACTGAGTGCAGGTATGAACTCGAAGTTCGGCAGTTCCTTCTCCAGGCGGCGCATCTCCTCTACCAGAAAGAGGTCTTTCTTGGAGCGCGCCCCGAAAAAGTAGCGGGTGCGTCGGTTGATGCCCTTTTCGGCCATGCTCAGCAGAATGGATTTTATAGGAGCCATGCCCGACCCGCCGGCGATGCAGACGATTTCCCGCTCGGTTTCACGCAGATAAAAATCGCCGTAGGGACCGTTGAAAATAACTTCATCGCCTTCCTTCATATAGTTGTGCACATAGGTGGTCGCGATGCCATTGGGTACCAGGCGAACCTCCAGCTCCACATGCTTCGCATCACTGGGATTAGAGGCGACTGAATAGGCACGGTACACCGGCTCATCCGTCAGTTCATACTCCGGTACCCGCAGTTGGACGAATTGTCCCGGCACCATATTGATCTCGGGAGGATCGACTACCTCTAGGGTCATCTCTTTGATATCGTGGGTAAGATCCCGGATCTTGGTCACTTTGGACTGGAACTCCTTTACATTGAAGAGCTCCTCCGGAATCTCGATTTCCATGTCGTTCTTGACTTTCAGCTGACAGGAGAGCCGCACGTTGTTTTGCTGCTCCTCCTCCGACAGCCACGGCAATTCGGTCGGCAGGTACTGCCCGGCCCCCTCTTTGACCGTGACTTTGCACAGTCCGCAGGAACCGCGCCCGCCGCAGGCGGAGGGAATAAAAATCTCCTGCTCCATCAACGTTCCCAGCAGCGGTTTACCGCCCTTCACCTCATATTCATGATCGCCGTTTATTGTAATCTTAACTTCGCCGTAATTTGCGATTGTCGCGTCGGCAATCACCATCAGGATTGCCAGGAAAGCGGAAATGCCTGAAACCGCGCCGACGCTTATCATTAATGCGGAAAACATCATTCCTCCTAGTTTATCGGCAGCATTCCGGAAAATCCCATGAATGCCAGTGCCATCATTCCGGTAATAATCAGAGTGATTCCGGCACCTTCAAGTCCGTGCGGAATCCGCGCCCGTTTCAGCTTCTGGCGGATACCGGCCATTGCGAGAATTGCCAGGAACCAACCGATTCCGCTGCCCAGTCCGAAGGTAATCGATTCAACAAAGCTGTATTCCCGGATTACCATGAACAGACTAACACCGAGAATTGCACAATTTACAGTAATGAGCGGGAGGAAAATTCCCAGGGCTGCATACAACACTTCGGACACCCGTTCAATTATCATTTCAACCAGCTGCACAAAGGCGGCAATAACGATAATAAAAACGATAAAACGCAGATATTCCAATCCGAGGGGCTGCAGAATTTTATAATACACCACCCAGTTCAGCATACTGGTACTGGTCATCACGAAGATAACCGCCACACCCAGCCCAAAGGAGGTCTTCAGCTCCCGCGAAACAGACAAAAAGGAACACATGCCGAGATAGTTCGACAGCAGAATGTTGTTGGTAAAAATTGCCGCAAAGAATATTGCTATTGGATATGCACTTCCACTCATTTGGCAGCCTCCTCTTCTTCTTTAATAATAACGCCCTTCACTATCCAGACGAAAATAGCCAGCATGAAGAAGGCCCCCGGAGGCATTACCATGATAGACCAGTTGGTCCACCAGTCGCCGAGGATCGTGATACCCCACAACTCGCCGGTTCCAAGCAGCTCCCGGAAGAAGGCGATTACTATCAGCACATAGGCATATCCGATTCCCGATGACAGACCGTCTATCAGCGAGAGCCCCGCGCTATTGTTCAGGGCAAAAGCCTCGGCCCGCCCCATGATGATACAGTTGGTGATAATCAGACCGACATAGGGCCCCAGCTGCTTCCATACCTCCGGCATATACGCCCGCAGGGTTATATCGACAATGATTACAAAACTGGCGATGATAAGAGTTTCGGCCATCATCCTCACCCGGGAAGGGATGAATTTTCGAATCGCAGAAATGGTCACCCCCGAGAGTGTGGTCGTAAAAATAACTCCCAGGCTCATAATGACGGTATTTTCCAGTTTATTCGTTACCGCCAGAGTAGAGCATATTCCCAATATCTGTGCGAACACAGGGTTGTTCTTACCGATTGGATCGGTAAAGGTTTTCTTTATTTTTCCGCGTGCCGCCATACTATTCGTCCCCCCCTTCAACTTTCGCCCGGGCTACTCCCGCCGCCTTATTGGCAATTTTCAGGACCGCCTCTGAAGTACGGGAAGCACCGGTAATCGCATCGAGTTCACCGGGTTCATCGGAGGTTCCCTCTTCGACCAGTTCGAAGGGCCCGCTCTTGCCGCGGAACTGCTCCTTGTACCACTGTTCGGTGATACGGGCTCCGAGGCCGGGGGTTTCATTCTGCTCCACGAACTCAACACCGGTGAAGGTTTTGAGATCTGGCTTGAAGCCGAAAATCGATACAATCTCGCCCCACAGCCCGGCTCCGCGAACAAACACCGCATAGCCGGTTTGACCCGCGGGGAGTTCGATTCGAAAGTAATCCGGCTGATCCCCTTCACCCTCGACCGGGGTTACCCGCTTTTTGTAAATCTGCTGTATCTCCTGCGGTTTGCCTTCGGGAAACTCTATTCCCGCGGCGTAGAGTATCGCCTTTTTTTGAAAAATCGATTCGTTCAACAGCACACGCTCTTTGGTGGTTAGATAAATTCCCGACACCACACTGATGAACACTACCGTTAGGGCTACCATGAACAGCACAGGGTACACCCTGGTTGAAAAAACACTTTCCTGTTTCATGCTGCGGCCGCCTTCTCTTTTATCTTTTTCTTCTGCTCCTTGATAAGATGATCAATCAGCGGAGCAAACATGTTGGCAAACAAAAGGGCGAAGGTTACGCCCTCGGGCCAGCCCGAGAACACCCTGATAAGCACGGTCATGACTCCGAAGATGACCCCGTATATCCAGCGTCCCAGATTGGTGGTCTGCGAAGCGGAGACCGGATCGGTTACCATAAACACCGCCGCAAACAGAAAACTGCCGCTGAACAGCGCGTATACCGGGTTTATTGCTCCCTGAACTCCGCTGTAAAACAGGGCTGCATATAAAATCAGAAACGAGACAAGCGAAGCGGCAATAAAATGCCAGTTCGCACTCTTCTTCCACACGATATATGCACCGCCCAGTATGATCAACAGAGCAGAGGTTTCACCGAAAGACCCGGGCATATTGCCCAGGAAAAGATTCGCTAAAGCGAACTCGGTTCCCTGAGCCTGCTGCACCAGCGGAGTGACACTGGACACTGTATCTATAGAAGGGGTCCAGGCTGCAAAACCGCGCAGGGCGCTACCCGCAACCGGGTCTACAAAGCGTCCGGTCAGGGGAACTCCGAAACTGATATAAATAAAAGCCCGTCCGGAAATTGCAGGATTAAATACATTCTTTCCGAACCCACCAAACACCATCTTGCCGAAGACCACCCCAAACACAATACCGACCACCGCGATCCACAGTGGAATCGTCGGCGGCAGTGAGAGCGCAAACAGAAAGTTAGTAACCAGAACCGAAGAAGTCACCTTCATTGAATAAGTTCGCGCCATGAGGTATTCGGTAAGAATACCGACCGCATTTACCAATGCGAGTACTAATAGAAACCGCCAGCCGAAATAGTAAATTGCCGAAAATACCAGAGGTATAAGAGCGTACACTACCTTCAGCATGGGCGGTTGCATCTGCATAAAGGAATTCTTTTTCGCACTCATACCCATAAGTATTGAGACTCTGCAAGTTCTTGTCAAACGCTTTTTGAACTGAATTTCGAAACCCGGCTATGGGGGAGATAGAATCACACTACTCAAATTTGTGCTGTTTCGATAATTTTTACCACTATAAGTTAGTAGTATATCGGCGGTTTTCACAAGATAATGACGAGGTATGAATGCGAAGCAGTTGGGCCGCACTATCAGAAAATTCCGTGAAGAAGCGGGACTGTCTCAACAATTACTCGCCGAACAACTGAATATTTCCTTCCAGCAACTCCAGAAATACGAGTACGGTCAAAGCCGAATAACAGTCGACCGGCTTCTGGAGATTGCGAGAATCCTGCACACCTCGATCGCAGACATGATTGCTCACTCTTCCGACGATCCTCTCAATGCAGCGTACAGCGCCGAGACCGGGCGCTTTGATCCCTTTGAACGGGTACTTGTAAGTCCCGAAGAGAGCCAGCTGCTGAAGGTGTTCCGCCGAATCCACACTGAAAAAGTCCGTTCAATCCTCATCCAGGAGGCCAAAATGTGGGCCGAAACCGAAAAAGAGCTGTTGAATCGACCGGATGACCAGAAATGAATATTCACTCATTTTCAGTTTAACAAAAAATTTTTAATAAGTTACTGCTATATACATTTTTAACTACAAAGACCGTCATATACTTCAGTCGACAGTATTCACACAGATGTATATTTATCAAACAATTTCTTGCAATTTCAATAAATATTCAAAGTTTTATACACTTTCTACCATAAGAACAGTGCCACTATTCGAACATTTTATCCTTGAAAAATCGGCACTTTTACTTTACTCTGTTTTATTAAACTTACAAAAAGGAGTAAGAAGAGATGAGAAAACTATTCGTTTTCCTACTTGTGGTATCGCTTGCATTCTCTTTCTTTAGTTGTCAACCGAAAGAGGAGGCACAAGAAGAGGCAACTGCCACAGAAGCTCAAGAAGAGCCGGCGGAATTTATTCTTGTAAACGGTACGGAGCCCGAGACCCTCGACCCGCACCTTATTTCAGGTGTACCTGAGCATCGCATTTACATGGCGGTTTTCGAAGGTCTCGTGACCTACGACCCGGAAACCGCCGAACCGGTTCCCGGATTGGCAAAGAGCTGGGACGTGAGCAACGACGGAAAGGTTTATACCTTCCAGCTTCGTGAAACCACCTGGAGCGACGGGGTACCCATCACCGCCCAGACTGTTGTGGATTCATGGCTGCGCATGCTGGCACCCGAAACTGCCGCTCCGTACGCCTGGTTCCCCAATATGTTTATCAAGGGCGCCGAAGCATACAACTCCGGCGAAGCCGGACCCGATGCCGTTGGTATCGAAGCGGTTGACGACTACACCTTCCGCATGGAACTGGTCGGCCCGCTGCCCTACGTACTGGGCGCCCTTCCCCACTACTCGTTTGCAGTTGTTCCCATGCACGCAATTGAGGAGCACGGCAAAGAATGGACTAACCCCGGCAACTTTGTCGGCAACGGCCCCTTCACCCTCGAAGAGTGGCAGCCCCAGCAGAAAATCTCGGTGGTTCCTAACGATACCTACTGGGACGCCGACGTAGTGAGTCTCGACCGCGTAGTGTATCTGCCGATCGACGACAACAACACCGGTTACAACATGTACATCAACGGCGAAGCCGACTGGATGACCACCGTTCCTCTGGACATGATGGATTCCGCCAAACTTCGCGACGATTACTACAATGCACCGTATCTGGGTACCTACTACTACACTATCCAGAACCAGAAAGAACCCTTTGACGACGCCCGTGTACGTAAAGCACTGGCTATGACTTTCGACCGCGAAACCCTGGTTGAAAAAATAACCAAGGGCGGCCAGGTACCTGCGACTACAATGGTACCCGACATGGCCGGATATCCCGGTATCGAAGGCAACGGCAAGAATATTGAAAAAGCACAAGAACTTCTGGCGGAGGCCGGCTACCCGAACGGCGAAGGCTTCCCCGAGTTCGAGATTCTCTACAACACCAGCGAAGCTCACAAGAAGGTTGCCGAATATATACAGGAACAGTGGGCGGAAAACCTCAATATTGATTGTGAACTGGTAAACCAGGAATGGTCGACCTATCTGTCATCACGCCGCCAGGGCGACTTTCAGGTTGCACGGGCAGGATGGATCGGAGACTATCAGGACCCCAACACCTTTCTGGATATGTTCCTCAGCGGCGCCGCTATGAACGGCGGCGATTATGAGAACGACCGCTACGATGAACTCATTCGCAAGGCATCTACCATGCCCGCCGGTGAAGAGCGCTTCGAAGTACTGCAGGAAGCTGAGAGTATCTTCATCGAGCAGGACCAGGGTGTTATTCCAATTTATCACTACACCACCAACAACATGATCGACCTCGACGAATGGGGTGGCTGGTATGTGAACACCATGGACTATCATCCTCCCAAAAATATTTATAAAAAATAGCAACAATTAACCTTTAAGCCGGCAGTTCGCTGCCGGCATTTCTCTTTGTTACTAATATTTTATCGGCGCTGAAGTAACTACACGCTACACGCGCCATGTGGAGTTTGGAGAAAACCATGACGAAATATATCATAAGACGCCTGATAGGACTCATTCCCACCCTATTCATCGTCGTGACTATAAGCTTTTTTCTGATTCGAATTGCACCGGGCGGACCCTTCGATGCCGAACGCCGCCCTCCTGAACAGGTAATCAAGAATATTGAAGCGAAATTCAATTTAGATGCCCCGCTGCACATTCAATACCTACGCTATATCGGGGATATTGCCAGGGGCGACCTGGGCCCCTCCTTTCGGTATCAGGACCATGATGTGAATTATTACATCGCCAATAGTCTGCCCAATTCACTTTTACTGGGTTTTGTTGCTTTGGGGTTAGCCTTGCTGTTAGGAGTGAATGCCGGAATAATATCGGCACTTAATCAAAACACCTGGATAGATTATGTGGCTATGGCCATCGCAATAATCGGTATCACCGTTCCGCTGTTCGTAATCGGACCGGTTCTTATGTATTTTTTTGCATTACAATGGGATATATTACCGACTTCCGGATGGATCACCGGACGTTACGGGTGGGTCACCATTCTTATGCCGGCGGTAACCCTGGCAATGCGCCCGTTTGCTACGATTGCACGATTATCCCGGGCCAGTATGCTCGAGATGCTGCGCAGCGATTATGTTCGCACCGCCCAGTCAAAGGGGCTTAGAGATTCGGTTATAATTGTAAAACATGTCCTAAAAGGATCACTCTTACCGGTTGTCAGTTACATCGGTCCGGCCTTTGCGGCTATCGTAACCGGTTCGGTCGTTGTTGAGCAGATATTTCGAGTTCCCGGATTAGGAAGATTTTTTGTGCAATCAGCACTAAACCGTGACTACACCCTGATTATGGGTACAGTTATCGTGTATTCGGTAATATTGGTACTGATGAACTTCATCGTCGATATTATCTACTCCTTTCTCGATCCGCGGATTACATATAAATAGGGAGTTGAACCGTGAGCACCAACGAAAACGAAAAAAAGCAAGCCGCCGAGATCCAATCTGGATTGCAGGCCACGAACGAGTTCAATCAACCGGTAAAGGGCACCAGCTTATATAAAGACGCCTGGCGTCGTTTGAAAAAGAACAAAATGGCCATCGCCGGTCTGGTAGTTGTAATTATATACAGCCTGCTCTCGCTTCTCGCCCCGATTCTCCCGATCTACTCTTACAAAGAACAGCAGATGAACCACATTCACCTGCCCCCCTCTTTTGGAGAAACCGCGGGAGACCAAATGATGGAGCGTAAAATGACGGAGATGACCACTCTGGCGGCCAAAGAGGGCCGGGTTGAGTGGACCGAAGAAGATGAACAGCACATTGAGCAGGTAGTAAAAGAGGCCCGTGAGAAGTTTACCGATCCTTCCTCCGCCGACGGCGAAAGCCTCACTCGTAGAGAGAAGGATGCTATCGCCGATGCTGAACGTCGAATTACCCGTGAACGCCGAGATATAGCAGTGGAAGAGGGCCGGGTCAAACTCAACGACGAAGAAAAGGCAGAAATTGAAGCCCTGCGGGAACAAATAGCCAATGAGACCGAAATAATTGACGGTGAAGAGGTAAAAATACACGAGAGAAAATACCTTTTCGGGACCGACTATCTTGGCCGTGATATGGTGTCCAGAACTATATGGGGCGGTCAAATGTCAATTGCCATCGGTTTAATCGGTGGAATTACCTCGGTGTTTATCGGCCTGTTTTTCGGCGCCATCGCCGGTTACGTCGGTGGAAAAACCGATTATATCATCATGCGTATTGTTGATATCATGTATAGTATGCCCTATATGATGCTGGTTATAATTTTGATGGCCCTGTTTGGCCGCAGTATAATCTTGATGTTTTTAGCGCTTTCCCTGGTAAGCTGGCTAACCGTAGCCAGGGTTGTCCGCGGCCAGATTATCTCGCTGAAGAACTCAGAATACGTGGAAGCCGCCCGTTCTATGGGCGCCAGTTCGGCGAGGATAATTTTCCGGCATTTAGTACCGAATACCTTCGGAATCATCATTGTGTATACCACTTTGAGGGTCCCCGTGTTTATACAGATGGAGGCCTTCCTCTCCTTTCTGGGACTCGGTATTTCAGCCCCCTATGCATCCTGGGGATCCCTAATTGGTGATGCGGTGGAGGGAATGCGCGCCTATCCGTGGAGACTCTTTTTTCCGGCGGCCGCCATGACAATATTTCTGTTTGCCATGAACTTTCTCGGTGACGGCCTTAGGGACGCTTTCGATCCGCAAAGTAAAAACAAACTGTAGGGTTTCAAGAGAGGAAACGAATAAATGAGTGAAGAAGAAAAAATACTGCAAGTCGAAGACTTGAAAACATACTTTAAAACCGATGAAGGTACCGTAAAAGCGGTCGACGGCGTCTCTTTCTCTTTGAGACGGCAGGAATCACTGGGAATCGTCGGAGAATCGGGATCGGGCAAATCGGTAACAAACCAATCTGTGCTGCGCCTGATTCCCTCTCCCCCGGGAAAAATAGTCGGGGGAAGCGTAACACTGGAGGGGGTAGATATCCTGAAACTGCCCAAGTCAAAACTGCGCCACATCCGCGGCAACAAAATCTCCATGATCTTTCAGGACCCGATGACCAGCCTGAACCCCTTCCTGAAAATCTCGACCCAAATGATCGAAACCATTGTGCTGCACCAGCACACCGGTAAAGCCGAAGCGCGTAACCGCTCCATTGAAATGCTGCGCATGGTCGGTATCCCGAAACCGGAAAAGCGTATTGATAACTATCCGCACCAGTTCTCCGGCGGTATGCGGCAGCGCGTAATGATCGCAATGGCCCTCAGCTGCAACCCGCAGGTATTGATTGCCGACGAACCGACTACTGCTCTGGATGTGACTATACAGGCCCAGATTCTGGAAATCATGCAGGAACTTTCCGATCGACTCGGTACGGCCCTGATTATGATTACCCACGACCTGGGAGTTGTGGCCGGCATGTGCGACCGCATCGCGGTAATGTACGCCGGGCGAATAGTGGAAGAAGCCAATACCGATGATCTGTTCGAGGAACCCCAGCATCCCTACACCCAGGGCTTGATTGCATCGGTTCCCCGTCTGGATAAGAAAACCGACCAGAAGCTCTCTTCCATCCCGGGTCAGCCGCCCAACCTGATAGACCTGCCGGACTGCTGCCCCTTTTATCCGCGCTGTCCCCACGCAATGGATATCTGTAAGACTAAATATCCGACCGAAGTGAAATCCGAAGGCAGCTCAGGCAATCCCCGCAGAGTAAGCTGCTGGCTTTATTCATGAGGAGTGTGAATACATGAAACACGATGTTTTACTAGAAACGAAAAATCTCAAAATGCACTTCCCGATAGAAGACGGGATAATATTCAAGCGAAAGGTCGGTGCAATTCGAGCAGTTGACGGAGTGGATTTGACTCTGCGAAAGGGAGAAACCCTCGGAATTGTAGGTGAATCCGGATGCGGAAAGTCGACTACCGCCCGGGCAATAGCCCAGCTGTACGAACCGACCGCCGGCGAGGTACTGTTCGAAGGGACCGACCTCACCAAACTGACACAGATCGAGCTGCTGAAGACCCGCCGTGAAATACAAATGGTATTTCAGGACCCGTATGCATCCCTCAACCCGCGTATGATCGTAAACGACATCATCCGCGAGCCCCTGGATATCTATCGCACCCGCAAACTGCTGAAGATGAACCGCAAAGAAATGGAGGCCCGCGTTGAAGATTTGATGGAACGGGTCGGTCTGTCGCGCTACTTCAAAAACCGCTATCCCCACGAGTTCTCCGGCGGACAGCGACAGCGCATCGGTATTGCCCGTTCCCTGGCCCTGAACCCCAAGGTAATTCTGGCGGACGAACCCGTCAGCGCCCTAGACGTGTCCATCCAAGCCCAGATTTTGAACCTCTTCCTCGAACTGCAGAACGAGTTTGATCTGACCTATATGTTCATTGCCCACGATCTGTCGGTTATCGAGTATGTGAGCAACCGTGTGGCGGTTATGTATCTGGGAAAAATAGTGGAGATTTCGGATGCCAAAAGTCTGTACAAAAAACCGCTGCACCCCTATACCAAAGCCCTCTTCTCGGCAGCTCCTATTCCCGATCCGAAGATCGAACGGGAGCGCCAGCGAATTGTATTGGAGGGAGATGTTCCCTCCCCGGACCAGGAGAGGGTCGGATGCTATTTCTACGACCGCTGTCCCCACTGCATGGAGGTGTGCAGGAAGAACATTCCGCAGCTACTGGAAGTGGAAACCGACCACAAGGTAGCCTGTTATCTTTACTACAAACAGGAAGATCTGGCACGTCTGGAGTAGCCGGTTGGAATTGCCGGCTGGCACGTCTGTAGTAAGCGCCTGCGGGGCTTACTACACTTCCGAGTGGTAGCTAATCTCCATAAAATCTGAAATTGCGGCGGCCTTTCTTTGCAGGGCCGCCTTATTTTTTGCCTCGGTAATTTCAATGTCTTTCTTGTCACCACTGGTAAAAACCAGACTGAGAGTCAGCAGGTCACGCTGAAAGAAGCGCCTTTTCTCATTTTGGGTTCCGGAGACACTGCCTTTGCGAAAGGCCTGCACCTCGACCCCCTCGATTTCTTCAGTTGCAAAGGTGCTGGTAGCGGAAAGCATCAGCAATCCGTGCAGATGCTGCACTATTCCGTTGTGCCTGTCGAAATACCAGCTCTCGTTATAGAGAGCAATCAAAGTGAACGCCGCAATCATTACTATCGAGATAAAGGCTCCTCCCTCTGCGGAAACGGTCGCCAGATGGCTGGCCAGAATAACTGCCGCCAACACGGCGAACACAATTCTAAAACCCCAGTACAGTTTGAGGGCCAGGGTGTCATCATTTGTCTCTTTCAACATAAAGGTCAATTTTAACATGCATTACTCCGATGTTTCTTCTACGCTGAGGGCATACCGGCGGCCGAATTCACGGAACCCGCGCTCTTCCAGATCCTCCTGCAGAAAAAGGGTTTTCCCCAAAAGATCTATCACCACTTGCTGCACTCCGTTCTTGGCCGCTAATTCGATAGCCCGGTCGATAAACAGCCGGGACAGGCCCAATCCCCTGAAATGCGGTTCAACATAGATAAAGCGCAGGTCCAGAACGGTGCTGTACTGCGAGGCTACGTACACGCCCAAGACAGTTCCGGCAAACTCTCCCAAGGGGGTTTCAGCATACAGAATCTCCTTGTGCTCGTTATCCTTACAGCCGGTTATTTCGGTATCGAACAGATAATCGCGCAGCGCCGCCGAGATATCCTGCACCGATTCCTCCATTGCCTGCACCGCCGCCTGTCGGATGCGCTCTTTCCACTTGCCGGTTCCACTCTGAATAATAAAATCACTGAGCACCAGTTCCTCGGTCTCCTCAGGCTCTTCACCCAGGCGGCTGAGGATAATCGAATCGGTAACTGCGGCGTACCAGTCCCGTACTACCTGCCGCATTTCACGCTCTTTGAAGGCAAACCACTGCCGCTCGAGGGGTTCATAGCGTTTCAACACATCTTTGAAGCGCCGGAACACACCGCGCCCCCCGTTTAAGGCATCCCGCATCTCTTGCCGGTAAATCGGGTTCTTGATAAAAGCAACAAAGCGCTCCATCAGGTGGAACCCGTCCACCGGTCTCCAGTTCGGCAGCTCTACGAACCGCTCTTCACTGGCCTCTCCATTCTCAATGGCAACTGCTATCCGCGGGTCATCCGAAGGTACCAGTTCGCCCTCTTTTACATCGAACAGATAATTGGTTTGTTGATTCTCCATACCAAAAATTATCTGATCTATTATCTCCTCAGTGAGTTCGGTGGGACGTATTTCTTTTTTATCCGACATAATAATCAAGCTCCTTAAGTGGGTAACTCGTCGTTTTGCTGTAACTGCTGCATGGTAGATTCAACATCGTCGATATGCACCAAACGGCTTTGTCGCGTAAACCGGTTATAAAACTCGACCGTATCTTCACTGTTTCTTTTGGCGGACACCACAATTCTATGGGGAATACCGAGCAGCTCGGCATCCTGAAACTTTACTCCAGGTGATTCTTTCCGATCGTCCAGCAGAGTATCAGCACTGAACCTAGCATAAATTTTATCAACCTTGTGACGAACCGAATCGCTTTTGCCGATTCCCATCAGAAAGAAGCGGAACGGGGCAATTTCGCTGGGCCAGAGAAGCCCGTGCTTGTCATGCAGCTGTTCGGCAATCGCCGCCATCAGTCGGCCGATTCCAATACCGTAAGAACCCATAAACGGGTAAACCTTCTTACCGTTTTCCTCTTGAAAATAGAGCCCCATTGACCGGGAGTAGAAATCGCCTAGCTTGAATATATTGCCGAGCTCCAATGCCCTGACCTCCTGAAGGGGTTTGCCACACTGCAGACACTTGTTCTCGGGCTTGATCATGGATATATCGGCAACATTCACGGATTCGAAATCACGACCGAAGTTTGCATTTTTAAGATGGAGACCTTCCTCGTTGCCGCCCACTATCAGATTGGCCGACTTTGCCACCGTACCGTCAACCACCAATGGAATTGTACAGTTGACCCCAATCGGGGAGAGATATCCGGGCAGAAAGCCGAGCTTCTCAACCTCCTGCTCATCGGCTTTTTCCAGTACCGGTTCTCCGAGATACCGGGTAAGTTTCTCCCGGCTTACCTCGTGATCACCCCGCACCACCGCCATCACCAGCCCGTTCATTGTTTTGAAGATCATAGTTTTGGCCAGATGATGTTTTTCAACTCCGAGAAACGCTGCAAGATCCTCCATCGAAGTACAATTCGGAGTTACGACTCTTTCCAGTTCTTTGGGGGTGCCGGAGTGAAAGTCTTTAAGGCCCATTGCAACACTTTTGTTGGCTCGGTAGCCGCAATTCGGACACTCCACCATAATGTCATCCCCGATCGAACAGGAAATCATAAACTCGAAGGCCTTCTGGCCGCCCATATAGCCCACGCCGGATTCGGCCGGCAGCACATTCAGCCCGCAGCGTTTAAAGACCTGTTGGTACGCACCAAAGACCTTTGGAAAAAAATTGTTCAGGTCGGAACTGGAGCGGTGAAAAGAATAGGCATCTTTCATCAGGAACTCTTTCGTCCTTATCAGGCCGTTGCGGGTGCGTTCTTCATCGCGGAATTTGGTTTGAAACTGATACATAAAAGCGGGAAGATCGCGGTATGAACGCAGGCCTATACGAACCAAATCGACAAAAGCCTCCTCATGACTGGGGGCCAACACCATATGCCGCCCGGTTCTATCACTGAATCGAATCATATCACCGCCAATCAGCCGATCCCGTCCGCTTTTCTGCCACATTTCGATCGGATTGACCAGCGGAACACTCACCTCCTGGCCTCCAAGATTGTCCATTTCTTCCCGGATTACCCGCTTCAGGTTGCGAACCACCCGATTTCCCAGGGGCAGGTAGGAAAACAGTCCGTTTCCGTGGGTGCGGACAAAACCGCCCCGCAGTAAAAAGGCAAACCCCTCGCTTTTCACACCATGATGCACATTTCGTAAGGTTTTGCCGAAGAGCTGAGTATATTTCATATCGTTTCTATAATACTTTGCACAAAAATTCGGGTCAAGCGCTTTCCGGAGCTTCACCGAAGCCTTACCGCAGGTGAGGTGCTCTCTGTAGCGGGGGGGGGCGGGCAATAAAATTGGATGAGATCATATTAACTAGGCTTGACCTTATTTCTAATACATATGATAGTATTACCATCTACGATAAGAATTTACCGATAAAATATTTTGAGGAGAGGTAATTATGAGTACAATTGAATTTATTGAAGCTCGTGAAATTTTGGACTCCCGTGGTAACCCCACTGTTGAGGTCGATGTATTTCTGGAAGACGGCTCGATGGGCCGCGCAGCGGTGCCTTCGGGTGCTTCCACCGGTGTTCATGAAGCAGTGGAAATGCGCGACGGCGACAAAGGCCGGTTCATGGGCAAGGGTGTTCTGAAAGCTATAGAAAACGTAAACAACATCATAGCTCCCGAACTAGTTGGTCTGGATGCGCTCGATCAGGTCGATATCGACCGCACAATGATCGAGCTGGACGGTACCGACAATAAGAGCAAACTCGGTGCAAACGCCATTCTGGGGGTGTCCATGGCAACTGCCCGGGCGGCAGCCGATTTCCTCGGCCTGCCCCTGTTCAAGTACCTCGGAGCCTATCACACCAACCAGCTGCCGGTTCCGATGGCCAATATCATCAACGGCGGTGAACATGCCGATAACTCAGTTGATTTTCAGGAGTTCATGGTTATGCCCGTAGGGGCCGATTCACTGCGCGGCGGCGTTCGGATGATCACCGAGGTTTTCCACAACCTCAAAAGCATCCTGAAAGAACAGGGCTACAGCACCGCAGTGGGTGATGAAGGCGGATTTGCACCGAACCTCAAATCAAACGAGGAAGCGGTCGAAGTTATCCTGCAGGCCATTGAGAAAGCCGGCTACAAAGCCGGAGAAGATATCATGATCGCCCTCGATCCAGCCGCTTCGGAATTTTACGATGAAAAGAAGAAAAAATATGTATTCAAGAGTTCCGACGGCCGTGAACTCAGCTCTGAAGAGATGGCCTCATACTGGGCCGACTGGGTGGATAAATATCCCATTATCTCATTGGAAGACGGCATGGCCGAGGACGACTGGGACGGCTGGAAGGCACTGACCGACAAAGTCGGCGACCGCTGTCAGCTGGTGGGTGACGATCTGTTCGTAACCAACACCAAACGCCTGAAAGACGGGATCGACAAGGGCATTGCCAACTCCATCCTCATCAAGGTCAACCAGATCGGTACTCTTACGGAAACCTTCGAAGCAGTTGAAATGGCCAAACGGGCCGGCTATACCGCAATTGTTAGCCACCGCTCCGGTGAAACCGAAGACAATTTCATTGCCGACCTAGTAGTAGGACTGGAAACCGGACAGATCAAGACCGGCTCACTCTCCCGTTCAGATCGATTGGCGAAATACAATCAGCTGATGAGAATTGAAGATTACCTGGAAA
Source organism: uncultured Sediminispirochaeta sp. (assembly GCA_964632675.1). Classification (GTDB taxonomy): domain Bacteria; phylum Spirochaetota; class Spirochaetia; order DSM-16054; family Sediminispirochaetaceae; genus DSBN01. Next base: position 6,762 of record CAZWDV010000005.1, on the reverse strand, counting down.
GTGTTGCCGAATATCCCGGCAAAGAGGCCTTCTATTCGATCAACAAAATCAGCAAATAAACCGTAACATAGGCAGGGCTGCCGGAGAATACTCCGCAGCCCTTTTTTTACCCTCAAAAACCGGCCGGATCACACAGCCGGTTCTCCTCTAATAGGCAACCGCAAAACTATTGTAGTTCCCAGTATACGAAAGACGGTTCACTTCTACATTGACAATGTGGGCGCTCGGAGGTCCCCGTCGGCACCATTCGATAAAGCGCTCCACCCGTTCCTGTACACCCTCGCAGAAAATCGTCACCGAGCCGTCGTATTCGTTTCGAACCCAGCCGTATACATCATACCGGCGCGCCGCTTTCATGGCCGAATAGCGAAAACCAACCCCCTGTACGCGCCCTTCGATATTCACTTTGCAGGCAATCTTTTTAGATTCGTTTGTCCCCATGTTTTTAATATAATGACAGACTACTCGGAATTCAATGGGAACAACTCTTCGATTCGGGCGGCTAACTCATGATAATCGAAGGGCTTGTAAAGCACCTCAAAGGGTATGGAAAACTCCGGACGCAGAAAACCGCTGGTAATGATCACCTTTACTTCACTGCAGTACTTATGTAAAAATTTTATCCAGTACTCACCACCAAAGACATCCATTCTATAGTCTGAGATAATAACTTCTACATTATGGTCGAGCAGCTGTTTGATCGCTCCGACTCCGTCAGAGGCAACCAGCACAAGAAAACCTTTGTTCTGCAGATAATCCCGCAGAGTCAGGCGGATTGCATCCTCATCCTCGACGATCAATACATACTTATCCGGTCGATCCGCCATCAAGCTCCCCGCAAAGAGAGAAGATCCTGAACTGTTTTGGTCAGGTTGTCGAAGTCGAGAGGCTTCGGGAAGAAGGCATCGGCACCTTCAGAGATGATCTTCTCGCCTTCACTCTCCTCATCTAATCCGCTTATGGAAACAATAAGCGGGGCTGCAAGATTCGTTTCGGTTTTTATTTTGCGGCACAGAGCGTGTCCATCGATACCGGGGAGGTCAATATCCAGGATAATAACCGAAGGCTTCTGTTCGGTTATAAGACGACCGGCCTCGAAGCCGTCAAAAGCCTGGAATATCTTATGACTCTCAAATTTCTTTTCCAAGATGTTTTTCAACATCTCATTCAAGTCTTGGTCGTCATCTATAATGAGAATCTTCTTGCTTTTCTGTCCTGTAATCTCCAACAGCTCGTCCGGCACTCGCATGCCACGACTCTCCAGAAACTCAAGCAAATCCTCAGCGTAAATACGGTACTGTCCACCGGGGGTAGTAAAAGCCTTGAGATGATTGTTTTTAATCCAGTTGATTGCGGTCTGATTCACTACTCCACAGATGTTCGCCACTTCAAGAGCCGAGAAAATTCGAACCTTTTTGCCATTTTTTGCCATTTTACATCCTCTCTTTATCACCAACTATGCGGTATCATTTATTGTACCAAAAATATCCAATATGTCAACGTAATTCGTCATAATATTGAAAAAATTTATCAATACTGTAATTATTTATCTGCTTCCACGAAAAGCCCCGCCCGAGCAGCATCCTAATGAACTTATCACGGTCTCCATTCGATTTCTTGATCATTTTTTCGGTGGCCTGCTCGAGAGCAGCCTGCTGCATACCCTTATCAAATTCCTGTGACAGAGCTGCCTCTGCCACACTGACCTCCACACCTTTCTCTTTCAGTGCAGCCTTGAGTTTACTATCACCTTCCGACTTTCGCTTTATGCGGGTACGTATCCACATCTCGGCAAACCGGTAGTCGTCCAGCAGTTCTAAGCGCTGATATTCGTCTAATACTTGTTCGATGGCAGCGCCACTGAACTGCCGCTGCCGGAGTTTATTGTACAGCTCGAAGCGGGAATGCTCACGCCGTGCCAAAAGTTCAGCAGCCTTTTGTTTAGCCGCCAGCAGCTCGTGAGCCGTCTCCAGGCGCTCTTTGAGCAGCTCGTCGATCTCGAGGTCAACTTGCAGTCCGAGGTCGATGAGCGTATGCGGAGGGACAAAAAAAGAGGAGCTGTCGGAGAGGAGTACTTGTATAGACTCCCCCGAAGCTCCCTCTTTGAGTGCGGTAACGGTCGGATTAACGCTTTGAGAACTGGAACTTTCTGCGTGCACCACGCTGTCCATATTTCTTACGTTCAACCATACGCGGATCGCGGGTCAAGAAACCGTTCGCCTTGAGCGGACTCTGATTGCTCTCATCGTACTTTACCAGAGCTCGTGCCAAACCGTGACGGGTGGCACCGGCTTGGCCGGTAGGACCGCCGCCCTTCACGTTTATCATCACATCGAACTTACTGAGTGAATCGGTAACGTCGAGAGGCTGTTTTACCACATAGGTCAGCCCCGGGTTCTTAAAGTATTCATTCACATCCTTACCGTTTACAACGATTTTGCCGCTGCCGTCACGGAGAAATACCCGTGCAACGGAGGTTTTTCTTCTTCCTGTTCCTAATGCAAGATTTGTCGTACTATCCACGTTTATCTCCCCTTACTTATAATTCCAGTTTTTCCGGTTGTTGAGCGCTGTGCGGATGGTTCGGGCCCGCATAGACCTTCAGGTTCTTATACAGTTTACGACCGAGGGGCCCCTTCGGAAGCATACCCCATACTGCCCGTTCCATTGGATACACAGGCTTCTTTACAATCATTTTCTCGAAACTCTCGCCGGTAATTCCACCAGGATATCCTGAGTGGCGATAATACATCTTCTGGCGCGCTTTACGGCCCGTTAGGGCAACCTTGTCAGCGTTTACCACAACTACGTAATCACCCATTTCTTGATGATTCATATATTCCGGTTTGTGCTTTCCGCGCAGCACAGATGCAATTTTCACTGCTGCTCTGCCGAGCCGCATGCCTTCTACATCAACTACGTACCATTTACGTTCAATCTTTCCAGGTTTCACAAATATTGTCTTCATACCCATTCCTCTATCCTAAACTTTGCGTGTATATTACTATCCTAAGACGTAGACAAGTGTTGAGCATCTTTTCATATTTCAGTTTTTATGTCAAGGCCGCGGGGAAAGGACGGGGGGGGGTCGGCCCTTACATTTATTTCTCTTCCTTGTCGTTAGATACGGTTTCTTCGGAGTCTTCCGCATCAGTCTCGGACTGTTCCTTTTTCTCCTCTATTCGATCACGTATATCGGCAATTCCAATCAGTACAGCAACCAATCCGATAAACAGCGCCAGCACCGGAATTCCACCTTTCAGGAAATCTACCACATAGGGCCACCATTGCAAAGCCCATTCAAAGGGAAGCACGGAATAAACGGTGAACAGTAAAATCAGAATACCTACTAATAATGCCGTCATACGATTCTCCTCTCTCTGTTATAGCTTACGCTTTCATATAATATTCAATTTTGCTACCGCGTCAAGTCATACGCCGGCTGCGCAGGAGCATGACCACAAAACCGACACTGAAAAACAGCAGCGGCAGATTCTGCAGCACAACCTCTACCCGCACCAGGTCGGGATAAATAAACACATTCGATGAAACCACTCCGAACAGCTGCAGAGTAGAGTAGATGATCTCACCGTACTCTACGATAACGCCCATGATAATCAACATCCAAGCGGTATCGCGGGTTTTGGCCCACAAAAGAATCGCCAAGAAAGTGGCGATTGCACCGGCTGCCAGCCGGGCGATGATAGTAATCAGGTCTACCGTTTCCATGCTCTCTCCTTACACCCTCTTATTAACGGCATAACTTCGCCCTCGGTAAACTCGAACGGTATTACTGCCGGAATTCTCCGATCGGGAGGCAAAAGCACGCCCTGCTGCAGCATGCGACGGTACAAACGGTGATACTCTTGCGCTGCGAGCTCGAATTTCAGATAGGGACCAAAGCGCTCCAGACCCGGAAGATCGAAGCGGCCCCACTGCCGGGTAAAATCCTGCTGCAAAATGTGCTGAAATTCGCCAATGCTCTTTACCAGCAGATGAAACAGTACCGGGCTAATTTCCTGCGGCTCAGCCGGCTCGCTTACGGAAGGGCCCCCGGCCGGAGAGCCCGGCCGGCCGGTAGCCACAGCACCGCGCAGCCGGCACAGTGGTACTGGCAGAAACTGCCCGGGAAACGGAATTAGCGGAATAAAATAGGGCCCGTAGGCGCCTGCTTCCAGCTGCTCCTTCTGGTCTCCGGTCAGGGCCCAGGGTCTGCGCAGCACCACCATATGCCGCTTCTCAGGAGCATCCGCCGGATTAAACCCAAAGGGAGTATCTGCGATGCTGACAGGCTGACCGAATACTGCACCCAGAGCTGACAGTGCACCGTCGATGGTCGGGAAGTAGGCAATTCGGTCGACCTCCGGGAACAATTTTAGCAAGAGCTGGTCGGCTTTCCGGCGCCAGGATCCCGGATACTCGGCCCACAGGCCACGTTCGGCGGTTGATTTCAACACCTGCAGCGCCCCGTTCGGACGGTGCCCGGTTATGGCTCGGCCGCCGTTAAGATAAAAATCGATATAACGAGTCCCGTTCGCACCGTAAACTCGATACCCGCGCGCCCGCTTTACTGTCGGCAACATGTGTGCTCCATGGGTCTGCATATGCTAAAACTCATCCGCTATTTTCTCGAGCGGAGTATATTCGGGGATAAACTGGGCAGTCTGCCCGGTCTCGAAGCGGACAAAGACTACCAGATGGCTGCCGTTGTGGGTAGTCTTCCACACTACACCGGCTCCGTAATCGTCATGATACACCCGGGTGCCCTTCTTCCACTGCTGCGCCTCTTCACTGTACGCACTTCCGGCTCCGGGAGGTCCTGCCAGCCCCGTGCCCGGCAACGAGTATCGTGAGTCGACCTCTACCTCGGCCTCCGGAAGTTCATTCAAGAACCGTGAGGGCATCTGGTAATTGGTGCGGCCCCAGATCATACGCTGCCGGCAAGAGGTGAAATAGAGCTCATAGCGGGCCCGGGTGATGCTGACATAGAAAATCCGCCGCTCCTCCTCCAGCTCATCGTCCTTCTCATCCGGACGACTGGGAAACAGCCCATCTTCCATACCAGTGATAATAACCCGGTCGAACTCCAGCCCCTTGGTGTTGTGCATAGTTATCAGAGTAACCCCCGGCAGGGCCGCCGGATCGTCCTTGGCTATCCGCGAGCGGTCCAGCTCCAGATCCTCCAGAAACTGTGTCAGCCCCTCCATACCGCCCGAATAATCACCGGCCGCACTAACCAGCTCCTCCAGGTTGGCCACTTTCTGGGTAAGAGCTACCTCGTCCTGTTTACGATGATACTCCAAAATACCCGACTTCCGTACAGCAGCATTGATAAAATCAGATAACAGTTTCTCTGCAACCGCCTTCTCGAGCTCCTGCAGATAGGCAAGTACTTCTTCAACTCCTGTTTTACCGCGGCTCGGCAGCCCGGGAGCCATCCGTTCCATTGCAGCGATCAAATCGCCGTCACCGTTCAGAGCCTCTTCGACAAGAGCCACCACAGTTTTCGCACCAATACCGCGGGACGGCTTGTTCACGATCCGCCGGAAGGCCACCTCGTCGTGGTGGTTCACGAAAAAACTCAACAGCGCCAAGGCGTCTTTTACCTCTTCCCGTTCGTAAAACCGCAGGGAACCTACAATTTTATAGGGAATACCCTTTTTCACGAAACAGGTCTCCAAGCTGCGGGACTGGGCGTTGGTGCGGTACAGAATTGCAGTACCGGCCAGATTACCGTCATTCAGCAGGCGGGCGCAGTACTCGGCCTCCTCGTCGTGGTCGCGCAAATAGGTAATTTTGGCCTTCATCCCCTCTCCCCGGCTGGTCCAGAGGGTCTTGCCGAGGCGCTGACGGTTGTGATTGACCACCTGCGAAGCGATAGAGAGTATGCGCTCGGTGGAGCGGTAGTTCTGCTCCAGCCGGATGATGGTGGTGTCCGGAAACTCGTCGGGGAAGGTAATGATGTTACGCACCTCGGCTCCCCGGAAGCGGTAAATCGACTGATCGTCATCTCCCACCACACAGAGATATGTCTGCGGACCGTAGAGCAGCTTCAGCAGCTCGTATTGGGCCACATTCGAGTCCTGATACTCATCTACGAGAATCACCCTGAAGCGGGAGTGCATCCGGCGCTGCACCTCGGGTTCCGAGCGCAGCAGTTCGACCGGCCGCAGAATCAAGTCCCCGAAATCGGCGTTTCCAATTGCCCGCAGCCGGTTTTCATAGCGCGCATACATCTCCTGAAAGCGCGGGTCGGTACTGATGCGAGAAAGATCATCATCGGGACCCAGGGCGTAATCCTTGGCCCGGCTGATCATCCGGTTGTAGGTGGACAGTTCCCGCCGTTTGTAGGAGTCGTACAAACTGTGCAACAGGGTCAGGGCATCTTCATCGTCATAAATAGAAAAATTGCTGTTCAACCCCAGCAGGTGGGCATTGCGACGCAGCAGCCAGGCCCCGAATGAGTGGAAAGTGCGAATCATCACCCCGCGGGCCTCCGGTGCCATTGTCAAAACCCGCTGATGCATCTCGTCCGCGGCTTTATTGGTAAATGTCACTGCCAATATGGAGCGCGGATCAACTCCCAACTGATCTATAAGATAGGCAATTTTAGTAGTGATGACCCTGGTTTTGCCCGACCCGGCCCCGGCCAGAATCAGCAGAGAGCGTCCCGCATGCAAAACCGCCTGTTTCTGTTCTTCGTTGAGTACCTGCAGGTAATCCGGATTAGACGAGCTCATTCAGCGGAACCACCTCTAGATC
>CAZWDV010000004.1:0-101989 GCA_964632675.1 uncultured Sediminispirochaeta sp. | reverse complement strand
GACTCTCCATGATTTCAGAAAGCCGTATTGGGTATTCTCCAGTCCCCACCATTTACTTAATGGCTGTAATCCTGGCGCACAAAATTTCACTCGCTCACAGCGAGTATAGCCTGAATTTTACATCCACACATACTGCGGCCAGAATACCCCATCGTGCTTATCAAGCGTCCCGGTTATCCGCGCCCATATGATCAGTTGCGACCAGCTTAGTTTCAGTTTTACATGTGTAAAGAACCTTCTCATCGTAAAAATATCCTTCAAGTTCTCCCGGATCCGCTGCCCATCAATACCCGCCGCCTCGCCGTGGGTGTAGTGTTTCATCTCCACGTGGTCTACCCTGTATGCTTTCATGAAGTTGTGATACATCTGATAAACGGCAAAGCGCTCGAGGGCGTTGTTCACGTTCCGCGAAAAGCGCACCGTCTCACGTACATGATCGGCATTGTCCTTCCGCAGCTCCCGGTCATAGTAGTTCACAGCAAACAACGGGTTCACAGTTGTACGCTCCAATTTCGATGAACAGGTAGAGTGGATAAACTTTTTCTCCTTCGCCAGCACCTGCAGCATCTCCGATTCGGCGAGCACTTTCGGGTACTCCTGCTTCTCATCGCTATAGAGGAAGGTAGCTAAGCCTTTGGCCTCCCGGCGAACTGCAAACTGTTCGACCATATCCACTATCTGCCGAAAGGACTGGAAGATAGTCCGAGGATCGCGGATGTAGTTCGCCTCCCGCACTTCACGCTCCTTCTTCTGCTGGTCGGTCATTCGGCCCTTACGTCTGAGGTGGGAATAATCGTAGGCAAACAGAAATTGCGACCATTTTCCCACCAGCAGGTGGATGTTGTTCTGCTGATACTGATCGCTGACAAAGCTCTCGAAACCATCGGTGACCAGCGCCTCCTTCGGAGCGAAACCGGCGATAAGCTCCGCCTGCAGCGCCATCGCCTGTCGAGCCATGCGTCCTATACGGTTGGTGATGGCCGAGTGGTGGACGCCAATGATGCGGGCAGTGGCGCGGATGCCGCCGCAGTTGGTCAGGTGCTGAAAGATCTGCTGGTAGGAGAGTTTGCGTTTGGCGAAGTAGTCAAGCCGGAACGTCTGTTCGCCAAAGGTCTTGCCGCAGGTCCGGCAGCGGAAGCGGGTGACCGTACCGAAGGCCTTGGTATCATAGGAGCCGGCCAGGTGGTACCACTGTCCGAGAGCTTGCTGAGCAGTGTGACAGGGACAATCTGCATTGGGACAAAATGGGGGAATGAGCATAAGAGCCTCCTCTATAAAAAAAGTGCGTTCTCTCTTATAGAGTCTTGACGAGGCTCATTTGCTTCAAAAAAGCCAGGGTTTTAGCCATTAATTATGCCTGAATCCAGTTTACGATGCTTCGCAGGTCTTCCTTTAATCTGGAAAAGTCTTCTTCACTCTGTTCATCCCAGGCCGCTTTGAGGTTCGCCCGAAAAGAGTAGTCGAAAAAGAGCGCGGAGAGAATGCGGCCGCCGCTGCGACAGTCGACATTTCCGGTTATACGCCCGGCGGTCTGCATATTCTCCAGCAGAGCAGTTAAGAAGCGCTTGGGTGCATTCAGCAGCTGTTCTTCAACTGTAGAACGGGCTGCCTTGTAATGAAACTGGCTTATCATCAGCATTCGCCAGGTAAGCAGCGTGTCGCGGTCCGTACGGCCGAAAAAGTGTTTAGCCCCTTCAATCAAATATTCGGCCGCATCGAACTCACCGGCAGAGACAAACATTTCAACCTGCGGCACCCTGAATCCCGGATCAATCAGATTATCCTGCAGTCGTTCCAGGATTACATGTAAAAGTGCAACTTTGTTCTTGTAATGGTTATACAGACTGGCCTCATTCAGATTTAGAGCCCGGGTAATGTCGCGAACCGAAACCGCATCGTACCCCTTGGCGGCAAACAGCTCCAGCGCCTTCTGGAAAATCCGCTCTTTAGTGGAAACTGGTCCTTGTTCGGTCTTTTTTGGTCGCCCCATGCGCTTATTTTCACAGAAACTACAAAAATTATCAACGATTGTTTATATTTTTTTATATTTTGAGCGCCTCCCCCTTGATAATAAACAAACGTTTATTTATATTGACTTTATTCCAGTGGAGAGGAGCAAACCAGTGAAGCTATATGCTATAATAGCAGTGATTTGCGGAGGAGTGGTGTTGATGAGCGGCTGTGTATCTCAGAAAAAGGAAGACGAGCCTCGCAGTCTGTATAAAAATGCCGGGGGCAGGCGGATATCCCACAAGAGTTATGATCGATCGATGGAGCTGTGGAGAGGCGACTATACTGAAGACTGGGTGGAAACGGAGTACGGTCGCACTCATATCATTGTCTCGGGGCCAGCGGATGCAAAACCACTGATTCTCCTACCCGGCCTGTTTGCCGATGCAACTATGTGGTACGCCAATGCCGGCGATTTCGCCCGGGAGTACCGGGTCTATGCTGTAGACCTCCTGGTATATGGAGGAAAAAGTGAACCTTCAAGTAAAAAGATCGCCGATACTACCGACTATTCGGCCTGGTTTGCTGCCCTGCTCGACCATTACGGGTACCGAAGCACTGCGGTGGCCGGCCTTTCTTACGGCAGCTGGCTGGGACTTGCTTTAGCCCGGGAACTGCCGGGGCGCATATCTGCCCTCATCATGCTGGACCCATCGGAGACTTTTGCCAAAATGCGCAGCGCAATGATCTGGAAGGGATTCCGCTATTTCATGCTCTTTCCCAACCGCAGAAAATACACCGAGTTCTTCGACTGGATGGGCGGCGGATATTCCGACCCTGATGTAGACGTCTGGTTCGAACACATGCTCGATGTAATCGAGTATGGCTCGGTGAGCATGAGGAATGTTCCCCAGCATCGGGTGTATGCTCCCGAAGAGCTGGACATGGTGACCATGCCTGTATTAGTGCTGGCCGGCGGCAAACCGATTATCTACAAAAATCCAGAGAAGTTCACTTCCAATGCCCGGAAAGCACTGCCCCACGCTAAGGTGGAACTCGTGCCGGACACGGGGCACAGTCTAAATATAGAAAAACCCGAGCAGGTAAACTCCAGGGTACTCAGGTTTTTAGAGGAACACTATTGAAGATGCTGAGAGCGAATGGCGGTGGACCATAGCCCCGGTTGCGTAGAAGAAAACTGAACTTTATACTTGGTTTTATATGGAAAATGAAAAACCCAATACACACATAGACAGAGCGGCCCGTATGATCCGGCGCTGGGCAGGAATACAACAGGCGCCGCAGCGGAACACAGCTCCGCCGGAGCTCCATCAAACCCGCAACCTGCCCGGGCCCGGTGCGCGTACCGCGGTGCAGAGCAACGGACACACGGTAGCCGAGGCGGCCCGCAGGATACCTGTACTCGAGAGCTGCGAGGTGTTGGTAGTGGGCGGCGGGCCGGCTGGGATTTCGGCCGCTCTGGCCGCCCGGCGCACCGGTGCTGACACCCTGCTGATGGAGCGCTTCGGCTGTTTCGGCGGGGTCATTACTACCGTCGGGATGGAGACACTGGGCTGGTACCGCTATGAAGGCACAGTAGAATCGGAGGGCATCGGCATAGAAATGGAGCAGCTGGCCGCCCGCATGGGCGGCACCACCAAATGGCCGTACAACGACAGCCAGTGCCTCGATGCCGATATCTTCAAAGTGGTTGCCGATAATCTCCTGCGGGAAGCCGGTGTCCGCACGCTTCTGCACACGATGGCCGTGGAAGCGATTGTGGAAGACGGACAGATAAAAGGGGTAATTACCGAAAGTAAATCCGGCCGGCAGGCGATTCTGGCGGAGCGGGTAATCGATTGTACCGGCGATGCCGATATAGCTCATCTGGCCGGCTGCAGCTATCACAAGCTGCCCAAAGAGGAGATGCTGGGGGTAAGCACGGTGTTCAGCTGCGCCGGAGTCGATAAGGAGCGCTTCCTCGAGTATGCCCAGACCAATCCTAAAAAATATGCCGACTGGGCCACCGAGTGGACGCCGGCGACTACCGGAAAAGAGGATGATCTGCTGACCCCATATTTAGGCCAGGAGTTCGAGCAGGCCAAAGAGATGGGAGTTATTTCGAAGGAGATTGAACTGGGCGGCACTTGGTCGGCTCTCTCGAGCGCCGGTGAAGCGACCAATCTCAATCTGGTGTACATGAAAGGCTACGATGCCACCGATGTCCGTGATTTAACCGCAGCCTCCCAGCGGGGCCGCCAGGAGGCGCTGGAAGCGCTGAAAGCACTGCAGGCGGTAGTGCCGGGCTTTGAAAATGCAAAACTGCGAAACTTTTCGATGACCCTCGGGGTACGGGACAGCCGTAAAATAAACGGCCGTTACCGCTTAACCGAGCAGGATGTAACCAGCCAGGCGGTGTTTAAGGATTCTATCGGTATTTTTCCAGAGTTTTTAGACGGCTACAACATTCTGGTACTGCCCAGCTCGGGACGCTTCTTTCAGGTTCCCTACGGCTGTTTGGTTCCGGATGCTGTTGATAATCTGCTGGTGGCCGGGCGGGCAGTATCCGGAGACCGGGTCTCGCACACGGCCATGCGCAACATGATGGGCTGCACTGTTACCGGACAGGGAGCCGGAACAGCCGCCGCGGTTTCACTGCGGGAGCACACATCCACCGCTGAGGTAGCCATTGCGGCAGTCCAAAACGAGCTGAAACGCCAGGGCGTGCGCCTGGAATAATTTCGACAGACTGCTTGAGGCGGCAGGTGTCCCGACCGATTATATAACTATGAAATTTCTACTACCCAGCGCGATTTTGCCGTTCATTTTGCTCATGCTTCTGCTGTCCGGCTGCGCCAGCCGGGACCTTCCCCTTCCAGCTCCAGCGCACAAACCGGCCCCGCCCTCAATCGAACACCTCTCAACGGATATATCGATTGTCGCATTCGAAACCGCGCAGCTGCACGCGGTATACAGCATACGCAATCCGGGCTCTGTTCCGCTTCGGATAAATGGCTACCGATATACGCTGGAAACAGGAGCTCAGGGCGCCAGGCAATCCGATCAGGAAGCCCCGGGACTCAGCATACCGGCGGAAGACCAGAAAAACTTCGAGCTCACACTACAGCTTCCGCTGGGAAAGCCCCTTTCAGCCGATGCATCAGCAGAAGGAAAATCAAAACTCGATTATACGCTTGCTTTAGAAGCACGGGTTTCCACCGGAAGCGTGGAAAGTCAAGTTCTGAGAACATCCATCAAAGGCCGGGTAGACCGGCCCAGACTCCCAAAGGTGAGCGTGCCGGAAGTCATCATTCGGCAATTTGAAACCAAGATTATCAGGCTGGAATACATAGTAGAAGTCTATAATCCGAACCCCTTTACCCTCCATTACACTCCGCAGCCCCATCAGTTCTCCTTCGCAGGTAAACTGCAAGCCGAAGAAAGGGTTCCGGAACAGTTTCGCCTGGCCGCCGGCGAGCGTAAACGCGTGGCTATGCCGCTGCAGATCAACTACCTGCAGGCGGGACGCCGAACAGTGGATATACTCATTGCTGACAAAACTATGCACTACACTCTATTTGGGCAGGCAGAGGCCCGGCCCGCCGGGGGAAAACAAGCCTATCGCTTCTCTTTTCAAGACACCGGCTCAGCTACTCTCATACGCCCATAAAGGCGCGGCTAATACTCGTCTTTGAAGACGTACCAAGAGTACCCGAAATGCTGAAAGCTTAAAGGTAATTGTAATCGACGGCCTTTCAGCTCGCCGCTAAGAGCAACTCCGCCTAATGACCATACACTGCCGGTTTCACGGTCTTTGATCTGGCCGCCGTCCCGGTAAAAACTGAGCTTTCGCCCGTTCACCTCTGAAAAATAGACGACAGCGCTGCCCACGTCCCGGCCGATTGCTATGGCCGGCGCATCCACAGGTGAAGCGGTTCCTGCCTGCCAAAAAATGACAATCCCGCGGCCGCCCAGCCGAGCTTCGAGTACTTTTTCCGCATGCAGCCGCGCATACGAATACGCCTGCGTTTCACCATCAATCCGGACGACAATGAGCCGCTCAAAGAGCTCATATTCCGGTTTGAGCTCCGCTCCGACATACAAAAACGGACCTTCACTGGTATCGTACCCTTCATATGCATTGGTTCCATAGGGCCAGTCATAGCCGGTATCCCGTGACAGGACTTTTGCCTCGGTAAAATTGCGCTCCACTTCCCTCCAGGGCAGCAGGGCTACCGGCAGCAGTTCCAGCTGGTCACCGGCATATGTTCCGACAATTCCAGCGCCGGTGGCCTGCTGCCACCACGATTCGGTTTCCCGGTCGTACATAACCGGGTTACTGAAGCGTATACGCCCGGTGGTACTAAAATTGAGTACAGTATCAAAGTTCTTGCGATGATATGCAATGGCCGTATTCGAGAGCGGTGCATATGACACGCCGATCGGCACTCCGTCTATGGTGTCGTTTACTATCTCGTGCCACATAAGAATTTGAATCGGATACACCCTGGCAAACCCGTTGAACCTGAGCAGCAGTACCGGCTCCTGGTCTTCGATCCACCTTGCGGCGGTTTCAACTTCTGTAAATTTCGGGTCGCTGAGAGCGGGAATTCCGTCTTTCGGCGGCCCGCCCGGAAGAATCGAATCAAAATAAACGGTCGAACGACCGAAGTTAGTGTCAAATTTTTTATGGAACTCCACTGAGGGTATCCCGGGATTTTTCAGAATACCATCGGGTCCGCGCTCGGCTGCCTTCCGCGCAGAAGCAGACTGTGGCGGGGATGCCGGCTCAGCGGAACCTTCACGAAATACGGTCTCAGCTTTATCCGCCGAGCCGTCGGAACAGGCGGAAAAGATAACAAGTAATATAATAATAATTCCGAGGAATTTGGCTACATGTGCACGCATAGCTACCTCCTATTTTGAAGATAGTAACAACGGGCTTACAGGAAAACAATTACATTACTATTTTTGTAACTTTTTGCTCAGAACACAGAAAAACGCGGGAAGTATTTATCTAAACTCGTCAAAACGATACCGGCGGGATATATTATGATAATGGAGGAGAAATATGGCTGCATCAAAGAAAAAGGCATCACAAAAGGACCTGCTGCTGGCAGAACTGGATAAATTGGCACCCCAGTTAGATGAAGAGGGGCTCGGTTTTCTCATCCAGCAGGCTACTACTCTTATTTATAACCAGAAAGTCGAAGAGCTGAACAAGAGCCGTGAGGTTGCCACCCGGTCTCGCAAGCCAGCCCAGAAAAAGACCCAGGAAAAGGAAGCCCCGAAATCGGCAGAGGTCTTTTTTGAAGCCGGCAAAAAACAGAGCACCTTCTTTATGGATGTGCAGGGCAAACGGGCGATTCTCGATCAGGAAGAGCTGATGCGGATGGTAAAAATAGCACAAACCGCCGAAACCAAACCGGCGGCCGAAGAGCGGGTCTACCGCTGGTTGAAAAATAACCGTGACGATGTGCTCTTCGACTGCGGGATCCATCCGAAGGACCGGAAAATTGCTGCGCTTTGCGACCGGCTGCAGAACGATTTTTCCATACGGGAGGATTAAGCACCCGCTGTCTTTTCCACGAGCAAGCACTCACCTATAGGCCTGCTCGGCCTAATCTACGATATAGCATACTCACTCCTTTCACTGCTCTAATGGTAGTGAATACGGCCGGCACTTTCAATCAAAGAATACAGTTTTCTCTACAAGCAGTCGTTTTGCCAGAGATTCGACTTCGCTCCAGCGGTTTTTCAGCAGTTTTGAGGCGATGCGCTCTATTTGCTCAAACTTATGTTCGATTCCCTGTGTATCAAGTAAACGTAAAGTGTTTCTCACAAAAGCCCGGTCTTCATTAAAGTGCACCGCAAGGTCGGAAGAATCACTTATTCCCGCCATCTCTACCGCAATTGATCCGGCCAGCTTTAATATAAGAAAGGAATAGAAAATTTTGTAATCATACCTGACCGCTGCGTTTCCGCCTTTACGTACGAGGCGACCTAACATGAGCTCATCTTCATCGAAATAGTCACCGAAGCTCATAGTTTTTGTCGCCCGTAAAGGGGAGACGCCCTCTTCGATAGTAGCCGATTCAACCTCGAAGCCCATATGCCGGGCCGCGACTACGTGTCCGGCTTCATGATATGCACTACTCTTCACTGCTGTTGTGCCGCCTTTCGGTTTGACGCGCAAACCAGTCAGTATATCATGGAATTTGCATATCGACAAATTATTTCAATTTTGGCCAGCAATTCAAACTTTAGATAGTGCATTGCACTATCTAAAGTTTGAATGCCTCTTTATGTTTAGAAATAGATGGTTATTCTAACAAAATGATGCAAATTCAAACTTTGAAAGTCATATGGACTTTCAAAGTTTGAATTGCTGAATTTTGGCAATTTTGATATTAATAGAAATTATTTCATATAATTTTAAGATTTTCTTTTTTGGAATATCGTTCCACATTTTGAAACTTTTTCTTGACGCCCGTGTAATTCGGGTATAATCTTACTTAAACATTAATGGAGGACAAGCAGTATGAAAAAGAAAATTTTAGTTCTTACTGTGCTGGTGCTACTAATTAGTAGCGTTGCTTTATTCGCGCGGGGTGGTCAAGAAGAGGCCGAGGCAGATGCCCGTCCGGTGGTGAAAGTGGCCAGCAACGTGCAGATTCCTTTGAGAATCTATTTTGAGGGTGAAGAGATCAAAGGATATGAATATGAAATCTATGCAGAGGCACTGAATCGAGCCGGGTATGATGTAGAAGTAGTAGACGTTGCATTTGCCGGTCTTTTTGCCGGTTTGCAGGCAGAAAAGTGGGACATTGCCGCTTCTAATATCTTCATCACCAAAGAACGTGCAAAAGAAATGGATTACAGTGAGCCTTATCTGGAAAGCTATGACTGCATCATCGTACGGGAAGATGATAAATCAATCAAAGACCTTGATGATTTGGAAGGGAAGGTTGTTGGTACCGAGGTTGGTACTACCCAGGCCGCATTTGCGGAAAAGCTGCGAGCCACGCATGGTCCCTTTGAGATCCGCGCATTTGAGGACAAAGAGACCCAACTATTGGATCTCGAGCTCAAACGAATCGATGCGCTTACTCTCGGATATCCGGATGCGGTTCTCTACATTCAAGAACGGGGAATGTTCGAAATTCTCGGCCACAGCGATGACAACTTTATGATCGGAGCATTCTTCCGCACCGGCGATCCTCTGCAAGCAGAGTTCAATGCAGCTCTTCAGGAAATGAAAGCAGACGGCACCACTGGAAAAATCTACGCAAAGTACTTCGGCGAGAAAGCTCCCAAAGGCTCCGCTCCTGTTCGCGTTTTTGAACAACCCTACCAACCGTAAGATATTAGCATCTCGAACATAACAATTGCCCGCTGCAGGTGTAAACCTATGGCGGGCATTATAAACACACGCTTCACTTTTTAAATGAATTGGAGTTATTAACTATGAAGCTAACAGTGCTTTCGCGCTTAAAAAACCATTTGAAAGAGAGATACGGCCATTTACCCTGGTTCCGGCGCTATGAATTTCTGCTTTCCGGTGTAATTCTCACATTTTTACTGTCTACTCTTATTTTACCAGACCAAGGTCGTCCCGAGACATGGGTAAATTTTGCCGGGATACTGCTTATTTTCGCACTTTTTTTTACCTTCGCAATTCTAATTATCACCGACCGCGAGAAGCCGGTATTCCTGAAACGAATTTTTAGTTTGTTAATAATTTTGCTTTTCTTTGTCTTTTTTTATCAGTACAGCGGAACCCAGTGGGAAAGAGTCCGATACCAATTTTTCAATGTTGAAAAATTAGAAGGAGTCTGGCCGCTGTATCTAAACGGCCTGTTGGTCACTCTTAAATTATCAATTGTTTCTGCTAGTGCTGCAATGACGATCGGGCTTGTTCTTGGTATATTGCGTTCCTTACACAACCCCGTCCTGGAGTTGTTTTTAAGTGCCTACATCGACTTTTTTCGCGCAATGCCGCTTATTGTGAATATGGTTATTGTCTTTTATGCACTTCCCTTTCTCGGAATAAATTTAAATGCCTTTTGGTCGGCATCAACGTCTCTGATTCTCATGAACTCCGCCTACCAGGCAGAAATATTTCGTTCGGGAATTGAAAGCATTCCTAAACGACAGGTAGAAGCCGCCCGTTCACTCGGTTTACGGCCGATGCAGGCAATGCGTTTAGTAATTCTGCCCCAAGCAGTACGTATTATAATACCGCCTCTCTCGAACAACCTCGTCAGCTTAGTCAAAGATACCGCAGTGGCCTACGTTATTACGCTTCCGGAACTACTGACTAAGGCCAGGCATGCGGTGGTATGGAAACGCAATCCGACACCGATAATTATTTCAATGTTTATTTATCTGGCAACTTTATTGCCACTTACCAGATACACGCGATTTTTGGAAAACAGGAGCAAAAGATGGGTCAAACGATAGATACACCAAAAACTGATCAACAGGCTATCATTCAAGTGAACGATCTTCACAAGTACTTCGGTAATTTGCATGTTTTGAAAGGTATCAGCACTGAGATTCACCGCGGTGAGGTTGTTGCAATGATAGGACCTTCGGGAAGCGGAAAAAGCACTTTTTTGCGATGTTTAAACCGTTTGGAAGAGCCGACCACCGGCAGCATTAAAATTGATGGAACCGAAATTGTAGATCACCGGATTGATATCAACAAGATTCGAACAGAAATCGGAATGGTATTTCAAGATTACAATCTGTTTCCACACTTGAATGTAATTCAAAATATAACCCTTGCACCTGTCAATGTCCGCAGAATGAAGAATAAGGATGCCGAAGAGATAGGCATGAACCTGCTGGAGCGCGTCGGGGTTGCTGAGAAGGCCAAACAGTACCCTTCCAACCTTTCCGGAGGACAACAGCAGCGGGTTGCGATTGCCCGTTCCTTAGCAATGCAGCCAAAAATCATGTTCTTTGACGAACCAACCTCAGCCTTGGATCCGGAGATGATTCGAGAGGTGCTGGATGTAATGCGAGGTCTTGCCGAAAGCGGGATGACCATGGTGGTTGTCAGCCATGAACTCGGTTTTATCCGCGAAGCTTCCAGTAAAGTGCTGGTGCTTGATAATGGGATTGTCATCGAAGAAGGTTCGCCCAATAAAATTTTCAACAACGCAGAAAACCAGCGAACTCAGCAGTTCCTGAGTATGATTCTGTAGACGGAGGGGTATATGCAACCGAACAATATATGGTCACGGTATAAGCAGAAATACGGGCATCTGCCATGGTTTAGACGGTATGAGTTTCTCTTTTCGTTTTTGCTGATTTATGCTATCTACTCACTATTCTTGATGCCTCCGAAGGGCGCCCTCTCCGTGTGGACAGCTCTCGAGGTTGGCTTAACTTTTCTAATTTATATCACCGTACTGGTTATTGTGCAGATTGACCGCGAGAAGCCGATATGGCTCAAAAATATTCTCGCAGTGCTGCTATTCGTTATATTCGGCTGGCTGTTTTACCGTTATTCCGGGGCCCGCTGGAGCGAACTGAACAAGTATTTCTTCAACTTTTCGATAATGACAGAGGGAAACTTTTTAAGTACAAGAGATGCTTCCAATAACTGGGTCCTTATGTTCCTAGGTTTATGGACGGCGGTTAAAATATTTATCTACTCTCTGATTTTCTCAACCATTCTTGCGCTGGCCCTTGCGGTAATGAGAAATTTAGTCAACGATAAACTACTCAACATTTTTATAGATCTTTATGTAGATGTGTTCAGATCGGTACCGCCGATAGCCTTGTTGATTGTAGTCTACTCTTCCCTCCCTTACTCCGGTATAGTTTTATCACCCTTTGCCACCGGTGTACTGACACTAACCCTTATCGAAGGGGCTTACCTTTGTGAGGTATTTCGATCGGGTATCGATGCAATTCATAAAAACCAGATTGAATCAGCCAGGTCTTTAGGGTTAAACGCCTGGAAAGCAATGCGTTTGGTGGTTATTCCCCAGGCTATTAAGACAATAATTCCACCGTACACAAACCGGCTCATCGGGCTTATGAAGCGAACCGCCGAATGTTCGGTAATTGCTATTGCGGAAATCCTCCAGACCGCCCAGCAATTGCAGTCTTGGTACTCAAACGCAACCCCTTTGATAATTGGTGCCGGCATGTATATGCTGGTTCTTTTACCAATGACTAAACTGGCTACGATTGTAGAAAATCGTCGTCACAGCGCTTAATACTAGTGAAATTTATATTATGAAGGAGATAACTTATGGAAACAAGAAATAACTGGGAAATGCCGGCCGAGTTCCCCGGTCAGTTTTACAGTGTAGAAGCTCGCCGCGGACGTGAGTTCGTACTACGTTTACCGCATGAATCGGACCCGGTAGTTGCTATTGGAAACTTTGCCAAAGAAAAAAACATTCGCTTCGGCAAAGTTCATGCAGCCTATATGGGTGCCTTTCGCCCGGCAAAGTTTTTAGTGTGGACTCCAGACACTAAAAACCCGGACAACTGGCATCACGAACAGGTGATGGAAATTCAAAACCTGAACATGCTGCTGGCCTGTGCCGGTCAAATCGGCATTAAGAAAAACTATGAAGGCGATGAAGAATCCTTTGTGGCCCTGCATTTCGTAACCGGCGGCGCATGGAACGTACCGACAATCGGCGGGCACCTGGTCGAAGGCACAAAAGTGGCCGGCGTCATGGCCTTCTATGTTACCGAAATACTGGGAATCGACGTGTTGCTGCCGTCTTCCGGCGAAGTTGCCAAGCAAGGCGATTTTCCTGAAAACTGGTATAAAGAGATTGACTAACTTAATAAGGAGTACCCACAGATGAGAGTATTAATTACCGGTGGAACCGGTTTCGTTGGGATGACACTGGCGGAGGAACTGACCGATCAGGGTATTGATGTTGTTCTTTTAGCCCGCAGGCCGATGCTTCCGGCTATGGAAAATTCATTGAACGGCCGCAAGGGCAAGTATTTTTACTACAAAGGCGACATCCTCAACGGTGACAGTCTAGATGAAGTTATAAAAAAATACAACGTAGATTCGATTGTACATGCCGCAGTAATAACACCGGATGAAGAGCGTGAGAAAGAGGAGAGCCGGCTGATTGCCCAGGTAAATTACATGGGCACCATCGAAGTACTCGAAGCGGTAAAACGTAACAATGTTAAGAGACTGCTGTATACCAGCTCGGGGGCTACTTACGGCGACGCTTCCTTCGAGGCCGACTGGCTGGATGAAGAGGAAAACCGTCCCAAACCAAACGCTTTATACGGAATAAACAAGTTTGCCAGCGAGCAGGCCGCCCTGCGCTACAAACAGATCTTCGGAATAGACGTGGTGATTGGGCGCGTCGGCGGCGTCTTCGGTGCTTGGGAACGTTATACCGGAGTACGCGATACCCTCAGCGGCCCCTTCTTTGCCACCCGCGCAGCTGTGCTCGGCGAGCATCCTGCAATACTGCGGCCGGACAGCAAGGACTGGGTCTACAGTCGTGATATCGCCAAATCATTAGCGGCTATGTTGGGTAAAGACAAGTGTGGGTACGATGTGTACAATCTGAGCTCCGGGTTTATCTGGTCGGGAACCAAATGGTGCGATAAGTTGAAAGAGACTTTTCCAAAATTCGACTACACCATTGTAGAAAACGCGGCCGATGCGGATATTACGGATTTCGGTATGCTGGACAGGAACCCGATGAAAATAGAACGACTGAAAAAAGATATCGGTTATACGCCTGTGTATGATTTTGATAAATCCTTCGAGGATTACATGGATTGGATTAATAAAAATGACGATTTTTGGGTGAATCCGCAGTAGGAACACCTGTGATTTTGTTTTCCCACTCCTGCAGCCGGCGATGCTTCGCCGTTGCAGGAGTTTCTTTATTTCATCGGCCGCGATGCCCCAGTCGCGGTTCCCGGGCCGCCGACGAATTCAGCAGTTTACATTTCTGACTATGTCCCCGACTACAAATTTTCAAATGTGTTCGAAAACTCTTCCATAACCAAGTCCTCATCACCTGAATTGTATGCAACGATATTACGCAGATGCACAAAGGTATCAAATTCCATTTCGGTAAACTCTATCCCCAGCCCCTCCTTATCCCAGCGAATAACTTTCCCCTTCAATTCAATTGAAAGCTTTGTGCTGGCACCTGCTAAGCGAACGGTAATTTCCACTTCCTGACCGGTCTGAATCGAAAAATGAGAAGTTTCTGTCCGCAGAAACAAACCTTTCAAACTCAAATTATCGACAGTGCCTTCAATTACTTTCCCATTGGCCCGTAACTCGGCCTTTGTGCGAAACTCCACTCGAGTGGTATCACGCTTTTTTTCCGGCATACTCCGCCTCCCCGTTTTATTAAATTAATATCTTATACAAATAAATTCAGGCTCACGGCCATCACAACCATTCCGGCTATCACTCCCATAATAGCAATGTGGTGCTCTCCGTATTTTTCCGCGGTGGGCAGCAGCTCGTCCAATGAGATATACACCATAATTCCGGCTACTCCGGCAAACAGTATACCGAACATGAGCTCGTTAAAAAACTGCATCAGCAGAAAATAGCCTACCAACGCACCCACCGGCTCCGCAAGACCGGACAGAAAAGACCAGCCAAAAGCCTTTTTCTTATCTCCGGTTGCATAGTAGAGCGGAACCGACACTGCAATGCCTTCGGGTATGTTGTGAATTGCAATTGCAACCGCGATACTCACACCAAGAGTAGGGTCCTGCAGTGCTCCTGTAAAAGTCGCCAGTCCTTCGGGAAAGTTGTGAATTGCAATCGCCAACGCCGAGAAAAAACCCATTCGCTTGAGATTTTCATTATCTACCCCCCGCGACTCGGCTGCCGCAGAAGCAGTTCCCGGGGCTGCCGAGGCGCTGCTGGAAGTGCCCCCTCCGCTTTTCTTCATATCGTCAACCCCCCGCAGCTCATGCGGGTTTTCATATTCGGGAACCAGTTGGTCGATTATCGCAATCAATGCAATACCGCCAAAGAACGAGAGAGTAGTCAGACGATATCCGGCTGATGCTCCGAGAGCCTCACCCAGCGAATCGTTCGCCTTTACGAAGATTTCAATCAGGGATACATAAATCATTACCCCGGCGGAAAAACCAAGTGCTCCGGCTAAAAACTGCGGGCTGGTTTTTTTTGACGTAAACGCCAGTATGCTTCCGATACCGGTGGCTAAGCCTGCAAATAGAGTTAAGCCAAACGCAAATATAATATCATTCATGCTTCTTAGCTTAACGAATAAAGGCAGGGGTTGCAAATAGTTTAGTGGCGATTCCAGCAATTCTAAGGCATAGCGGAATCGAGCTCGATCCGTACCTGCCGGCCTTCATATCCATGTTGAGTACATTTAGCCCGAATCCGGATGGTCTCCACCCCTTCGGGAATGTCAACCCGCGTAAGACTGCGGGTAAATGGCTGTTCGTTCGTGTGCGGATGCGCCAACGGCCGTTCGGCAATGAGCTCTCCGGTGGAATCATCCAGCACCTGCCACAAATCGGCGTAGTGGTCCCAGCCGCTGTCCGCATGACGCAGAGTAACCGCAATCCGCCAGCTGCCGTCGCTGTTCTGGCTCAAATCCACTTGTCGCACCTGGGCGTATTTCAAATCAGGATTGAAATTTCCAGTGTCTTGTGCCGCAAGGGGAACCATAAATCCTACAAGTAATCCGATGGTAATAAATATAGTATGTTTCATATTCAAAAAATATGATTTTCTTCAACCGGAGTCAAATAAGGGGCCGGGAAACCTCCGCTTACGTGGTATTATGACGAATAAATTCTTCGGCAGCCGCTACTAGTGCAGATAGTCGTTGGGGGTCCATTTTGTCGAGCCAGGCAGTCATCATTTTCATGCGCGGATTTCTCTCAAACACCGGGCGGTGCAGCTTCACAAACCGCCAGTAAAGGCCGTCCACCGTGTCGCACCAAAGGCCTTGGGCGTAATTGCTCATCTTCAATAAATAGCGTGAAGCGGCAACATAGGGTTTAGTAGCGAAACTTCCGCCGTCAGCGTACTGGCTCATCCCGTATACATTCGGAACCATCACCCAATCGTAGGCATCGACGAACACTTCAGAAAACCATCTGTAAACTCCATCGGGATGAATCTCGCACAACAGCATCAGGTTTCCGATTACCATCAGTCGTTCAATGTGGTGAACGTACCCGTAGCGCAGGACTTTTTTTATACTGTCGTCGAGTACCGGAATGCCGGTTGTGCCTTCGTACCAGGCCGGGCCGAGACTGCGCTCATGCTGAAAAAAGTTTTGACACATTCCTTGGCCCCGGGTCAGATACATTCCCCGCACAAACTCACGCCAGCCGATAATCTGTCGAATGAATCCCTCTTTACTCGGCAGCGGCACATCGCATTCGAGCGCAGCGTTGATTACCTCGCCCGGGAAAAGAAGTCCGGTATTCAACAGCGGTGAAAGCATTGAGTGAAATCCGAGCAGCTCAGACTGATGAATGGCATCCTCGTAAGGCCCGAACTCTGCAAAGCGATACTGCAGAAATGATTCAAGCCACTTCAAGGCTTGCACGCGGGAGGTCGGCAGAAAAAAGTCGGCCGGGTCCCCGGGATTATCGGGAAAGAGACGCTCTATCACCGGGACGAGTTCTTTCGTATGTGTAGTCCAGTCAGCTTTGGGAAGCGGCAGAAAGCGGACGTCTTTGGGAAAGGGCTTACGGTTCTCCTTATCGAAGCTCCAGCTTCCGCCGACAGGCTTTGAATCATGCATGAGAATGTTCATTTCACGACGACGCTTTACATAAAAATCGTGCAGACGCGGTCTGCGCAGATTTGCCAGTTCATTTCGAACCGCATCGCCGTGAAGCAGAAAACTCTTACTGGGACGAAAAAAAAGCGGCAGCCCGAGCCGGTCGGCATACTCCTGCAGGCGTTCCTCCATCCTAAAATCGTCCGGTTCGTAGGCTGCCAGAGCCTCTGCCTGTGTCTCCCGTACCGCATCGCGCAGCTTATCAAAATAGCTGCGCTCATCGTCTATAGGATAGTAGTAAACTGTATGCCGGCCCTGTAAAAAATCACGGTGAGAGCGCATTGCACTGAGGATCAGGAGGAGCTTGTGGCGATGGTAACGGTAGCGGCGGCAGAGGTCCATGTCCTCGGCCATAAATATCGGCATAGGTGCCGGCCCAAGGGGGGTGTAACTGCCGCGCTTTTTGCGGCCGCTGCCGGGCCCAGCCCCCGCCAAGCTATCCGACCCCAGCCCCTCCAGCATACCGACCTTGTGATTAGGGTAGAGCTGATTTCCCAGTACAATCAGAAGAATCTGTTCCATAAGCCCCTGCTATTCATCCGGCACCCGCGAGCCTACTTTACCACCGTAAAATCGGCCCGCTGCTCTTCGATCGATACGTTTTTGATCTTTACCTTAATGGGGTCGCCGATGCGGTAGGTTTTTCCCGACTTCTTGCCCACAAACTGGTAGTTTTCCGCATCGAAGGTATAAAAGTCGCCGCTCATCTCCGACACATGCACCAGTCCGTCGATCAGGTAGTGGGTCAGTTCTACGAAAATACCGAAAGAGGTCACCCCTGAAATCACCCCGTCGTAGGTATTGCCGATCTTTTTGGAGAGAAACTGCATCGACTTTATACGGGTATACTCCCGCTCGGCGTCGATCGCCACCCGCTCGCGCTGGGAACTCTGGGCACACACGCTGTCCAGCCGCTGGGCCAACGCCTTGGTTTTGCGGGGCCGTCCCTTGGTGGTGTACTCCTTCAGCAGGCGGTGGACCTCCAGGTCGGGGTAGCGGCGAATCGGCGAGGTAAAGTGAGTATAGGCATCGAAGGCCAGACCGAAGTGGCCCTGGTTTTGAGTGCTGTAGACCGCTTTGGTCATCGAGCGCAGGGCTACCTTTTCGACGAACTCCTTGAACTCCATGTTTTCGATCACGTCAAGGATCTTGCGGTAGTCCTCCGGCTGCAGCTCCCCGGAAACCCGGTAAGAGATGCCTAAGTTCTTCAGCAGTGATAGAAACTCGCGCAGGTCCTCCTCTTTCGGTCGTTCATGCACCCGGTAAATGAAGGGCCAGGGCTGCTTCTCGCTGTTTTTCTCGGCAACAAAGCGGGCTACAGTCAGGTTGGCTGCCAGCATGAACTCTTCCACCAGACGGTGGGCATCCAGCCGTTCATGGGGCCGAACTTCGTAAGGAATTCCGTTTTTGTCCAGAGAAATTACCGGCTGGGTCATATCGAAGTCGATACTGCCCATCTCCTCCCGCCGGTGCCGCAGCACCAGGCTTAACATCATCATCATGTTCAAAATTTTGGCGTTCGGGTCCGACGTGCCGGATATTATCTTCTCCACTTCTTCGTAGGTATAACGCCGCTTACTGCGGATAACCGATTCGACAATTCGAAAGTCCTTTACATACCCCCGGGCGTCGATGTTCATCATTACACTGAAAGCCAGGCGGTCTTCATTCGGCCGCAGACTGCAGAGGTTGTTGGATATCTTTTCCGGAAGCATCGGAATAACACTGTTTACAAAATACACCGAGGTACCGCGTTCGAAGGCCTCTTGATCCAGCAGGCTGCCTTGCTGCACGTAATGGCTTACATCGGCAATATGTACCCCCAACTCAAAGGTACCGTCCTTCAGCTGCTCCAGCGAAACCGCATCGTCAAAGTCTTTGGCCGACTCCGGGTCAATGGTAAAACATTTCAGCCTGCGCAGGTCCTCACGCCGTTTGGCTTCGGCCTTTATATCGGCAACAGCTAACTTGTCGGTCTGCTGCTTTACCTTTTTCGGGAAATCGGTACTGAGTCCATTCGATTTGGCCACAATCTTTAGATCGATTCCCGGTTCTTTGGGGTTGCCGATTATCTCGATGATGCTGCCGAGGGGGTCCTTTTTCGGGTCGTCCCAGCGCTCGAGTTTTACCAGGACCATCTCGCCCGGACGAGGCTTTTTTTTCGTCCCGGGGGGAGTTACTTTGTTCTTCGGAATCATAAAAGGACGGTCCTGCCGCTCGTTCTCCGGCACCACCATTGCCGTCCCGTCTTTCTCCTTATAGGCACCGACGTACTCTTTGATACTTCGTTCAACTATCTTTACAATTTTTCCGACCGGATTCTTCTCTTTGGCCTTCTCGGTTATCTCGGCCTGTACTTTATCTCCATCCATTGCGGTATACATATTGCTGGATGGAATAAACAGGTCCATTCCGTCGGGAACGATGACAAATCCGAATCCTCTATTTGTGACCGAAAGGGTTCCGGTTACTTTTGCTGCATTTTTTTTCATGGAATTGCTCCTCATACTCCATTATACGATTTAATTGCCTACTTTTAGAAGAGCATATTTAAAAACCGGGTTAGTTTCATGAATGTAGAACTGTCGGCACTGCCATAACAATTGAATTCACGCCTTAATACCCGTATAGTACAGTCTATGACAACTGTTTCAAAAGCAGCCCGAATTTTGGCCGGTACGATTTTTGTGACTGCTGCTTTATCAACTGCAGCCCCGGCAGTGCCGGCTTTAGAAAATGACGATCCGCTTTTACTTGCCGACCTGCCAATATATAAAGGTGAAGCCGATTTTATCAACCGCATCGAACAGCCGATCTCCGGCCGTGATACCCCGCTCGGTCTGCTGCTCTCCGGCGGTTCGGCCCGCGCCTTTGCCCACATCGGGGTTCTGCAGCGGCTGGAAGAGGCCGGATACGCGCCCGATTTCATCGTCACCAATTCAATGGGTTCGATAGTCGGTCTATTGTACGGCGCCGGTCTCTCGCCGGACACCATACTCGAGCTCTTCCTGAGTTTTGAACTCTCTTCGCTGTTCGAACCGGAGTTTCCGCTGCGCGGAGGAGTTCTCAATCCGGGCAACTTTATAGAACTGGTTGAAGAGTTGATTCCCTACGATGATATAAGCGAACTCCCGATACCGGTGGCAGTGGTGTGTGAAGACCTGCGCAGTAAACGGCGGGTGGTGCTCACCGAAGGCGATTTCAGCACAGTGCTGGCCGCCTCTTTCGCTCTGCCCTTCTATTTCCCGCCCCAGAACATGGGAGAGCTGCGCTTGATTGACGGCGGGGTTACCAATCTTGCTCCGCTGGCAATTCCATATAGATACAGCGATGCAGTCATGGTTTCCACCACTTTTTACCAGAAAGAGCTCAACCTCAGCAATCCGATTACCAACCTCAACGTGGCAATGGACATCGGCAAATCCAGACATGCAGTCAGCAACCTCAAGCAGTTTAATCCAATCTGGATACGCTGCAATGTTGAAAGTTTTTCTTTTATGGACTGGAGCTCAATAGAGGAGATCGTCGCGCGGGGGTATGAGTCCGCCGACCGCATTCTGCGATCCTCCGTCAGACTGGCAGAGATATCAGCGGTGGAACCGCGCTACCTGCATGCAACGCGCGAAGTGGCTCATCGGAGGGTTGCCAGAGAAACCACTGAATACAGACGAAGCGGAATGGCATATGTAGAGCCGTCCCTGACCGGAGCCCGTATCGGCATACAACTGGCCGACGGGCCTTATGAGCAGCCACTGTTCAGCGGGCGTAACCGTTTCACCGCCGGAGTATATCTGAAACGCGGCTACTTCGATGCCAATTTGAAGCTGTTCTACCAGCCGCAGTTCCTCAACCGCTATCAGATGATACATGAAAGCTTCACCGGCACAGCACTCGACTTCACCTGGATGCCCGGGCGGCGGGTACGCTTTACCGGATTCAACGACCTGCACTTCACTGTTGAAAACAGTATTCAGGCACCAGTTCATCTCGAGTCCACCCACTCGGCAGGAGAGCTCTTTATACCCCTACAGATCGGGCCGGATATGGTGGGCGGCCCGACAGCCGGCATTGAACTCACTACAGATGAGAATTTGGAACCCAATACCTATCAGTATTTCGGCGGACTAAAGGCCGAAACAATCAAACCCGGCGGCTTCATTCAAAAGCTGGAAACCAGCTTGGCTATGAATCATGCAGAAGAAGGCGCTTTTCAAGCCGAAATAGCCGTAAAGCAGCGGATTATCGGCCCGCTGCATCTGGTGCAGCGCCTTTTCACCCGTCTTCCCCTCACCCACAGCACACAGGTGGCCTATTATCCCTCCGATTTCTACACCCCGCTCACTTCGCCGGAACAGATTAAACACCTGCTTATCTCCAACACACACACCGTACTCGATCTGCCCGGTTTTCAACCTACCTTCGGCGAAACCATGATTATGGAAGAGCTCAGCATCGGTCCGTTTTTCGATCTGCGCGAAACCGGCAATACTTCGCTCAATTATGCAGTAGGCGGAGGCGTGCGGACAGCCTTCAGCCTCTTGGGCCTCAAACCCATTCTTATGCGCATGGACGCCGGCTGGAGTTTCGACGCCGAGGAGTGGTTCTTCAGCTTCACGCTTTGGTCGTAAGTGGTAGACGAGTTCCGGGCTATCCGACTGCCATTTTTGAGAGGGTCTGCCTGATGAGGGTGGAAAAGCGATCGCGTACCAGTGCGGCTACCTCGAACACCTCCTCCTGGGTGATCGGCTGATCCAGTACTCCCGCGGCCATATTGCTGATACAGGAAACCCCGGCTACACAAATTCCGCAGTGATGGGCGGTAATCGCCTCGGGAACCGTCGACATACCCACAGCATCGGCGCCCATGGTGCGCAGCATGCGGATTTCCGCCGGAGTCTCGAAGGAAGGTCCCGATGTCCAGGCGTAGACTCCCTTCCGATACTCAATTCCGTTCTCCCGGGCTGTGGATTCCAGAATGCTGCTCAGTTCAGGGTTGTAGAGTGTACTCAGGTCGGGGAAGCGCAGCCCCAGCTGCTCATCATTGGGCCCGCGCAGCGGATTCTGACCGACCATATTGAGATGGTCGGTGATAATCATAAGATCGCCCGGCTTGTACTGCTCGTTCACTCCGCCGGCTGCATTGGTTAGAATCAGGGTTTCTACACCAATGGTTTTCATTACCCGAATCGGGAAGGCAATAGTTTCCATATCATAGCCTTCGTAGAAGTGAAAGCGCCCTCCCATCACAATCACTTCCTGCCCTTCCAGTGTACCGGCAGTAAACACGCCGGCATGCCCGGGGGCGGTGGAAACCGGAAAGTGCGGTATGTCGGCATAGGGGATACTGACCGAATCCTGCACCTCTTCGGCCAAAACCCCTAAACCGGAACCCAAAATAAGAGCGGTTCGGGGAATTTTTTTTACCTTGCTGCGGATATAATCAGCGGCTGCCTGTATTTTCTGTGTCTCTTGCATATAGTACTCCTGTCTCGCTTATGGTTTGAAACTCTCATTGCCGGTGAGCGCTGCGGCGCTCTCTTCCGCTTTGCGGTAGATCGTCTGCTCGTCGAGCTGAGTTAGCTCACGGTCCTGCATCACGATCTCACCGTTGCATAAAACAGTTTTCACATCCGAGCTCTGGGCAGCATAGACCAGACCGGCGCTTACACTGTGGCGCGGATAAAAGTGGGGCGCCTCGATATCGATTACAATTATATCGGCTTTCTTGCCGACTTTCAGACTGCCGGTGCTCTCCTCGAGGCCTAAAGCTCGGGCTCCATTTATGGTTGCCATCTGCAGGGCGGTGTATGCCGAAACCGCGGTCGGGTCCTCAATTACACCCTTGTTGACCAGTGCAGCTAAATGTATTTCTTCGAACATGTTCAAATTGTTGTTGCTCGCCGAACCGTCGGTTGCCAAGCCTACATTTACCCCTGCCTCCAGGAGCTTTGCAACCGGTGCAAAACCGTTGCCGAGTTTCAGGTTGCTGGTCGGGTTATTGATAGCACTTACCCCGTTCTCCTGCAAAATTTGGATATCCTCGTCGCTTATATGCACACAGTGTGCTCCGTAGGTCTTGCATTCGAACAGTCCCTGGTCGCGCGCATAGGCTATCGGGGTTTTACCGTGACTGTTCATACTGTCGGACACCTCCTTGCGGCTTTCCGACAGGTGCACATGTATGCAAGTATCCAATTCACGGGCCAGCGCCACCACCTTCGGCATATACTCCGGCGGTATCATGTATACAGAGTGAGGCCCCACATCGACCTGGATACGCCCATTACCCTTCCCATTCCAGTCGTGGTAGAATTTGCGGGCCTCATCCAGTTTCACCAGATCCTCCGGCCCGCCGAATACCAGACCGCGGGTCAGATTCGCCCGCAGTCCCGACTGCAGAGTAGCCTGTGCCACTGCATCCATATTTGAATACATATCGGCAAAGGTGGTCACTCCGCTGCGAATCAGTTCGACCAGGCTCAACATCGACCCGTTGTATACGTGTTCGTCGGTTAATTTGTCCTCAACGGGTATAATTCGCTCAAACAACCAGGTCCAGAAGGGCAAATCATCGGCATAATGGCGCATCAGGCTCATGGCAATATGCGTGTGAGGGTTCACCAGCCCGGGCATTACTATGGCTCCAGCGGCATCTATTTCACGATCCGCCTGAAAATCTGCCGGCCGCTGTCCGATAAATGCGATGGTATCACCGTCGATACCGATATCCCCGTGAACGAGTTCCGGCTGCGCGGTTTCCATCGTTAAAATAGTTCCGTTTTTCAGCACTGTTTTCATGCTGTTCCTCTCTATTCAATTCAGATATTGAGACAGTTT
This sequence comes from uncultured Sediminispirochaeta sp., assembly GCA_964632675.1. Classification (GTDB taxonomy): domain Bacteria; phylum Spirochaetota; class Spirochaetia; order DSM-16054; family Sediminispirochaetaceae; genus DSBN01. The sequence continues at coordinate 78,389 of CAZWDV010000004.1, read as the reverse complement.
ACAAAGAAATTTTTAATAAATTCGCGATATAATCGCAATTTATAACGCCAAACGAAGTACCATTGTTGATAATTTATACCAGAATTAGCCTTGTAGTCCCGTTTGCGAGCCGGTTTTGGTAGTTTTTGTTCAACAAATTATCTGTGATAATAATATCGAACTGATCAATATCGGCAAAATGATGCGGAGTAAACTTTCCGAACTTGCTGGAATCGACCAGGAGGACCCGCTGCTCCGCCGATTCAAGGCCGGCCCGCTTCAGTTCGGTCTCGTAGTCGTCAGAGGTAGTTACTCCCAGCCGCTGATGCACACCACTGGCAGAAAGAAAAGCGGTGTGAAACCGGCGCTGCCGCACCATCTCGACCCCTTGCTGGCTCTCGAATACCATCGACCGGCGGTGAAAGCGGCCGCCGCTTACATGGACTGTCAATTCTTTACAGTCGAGCAACTGTTGCAGCACGTTGTAGCTAAAGCAGAAGGCCGTTCCGTTCATTTCCGGCGGCACTATCGATGACAGAATCTCTACAGTCGAACCGGCATCGAAGAGGAGGTTCTGACCGGGTTCAATAAAATCAAGGGCCCGACGGGCAATCCGCTCTTTGGCCTCGCGCTGCGTGAGAGCCGCAGTGAGCAGTGAGTAGGGTTCGCCGCGCCGGTTCGAAGCTTCCGGGAGATACAGAAAGGTTCCCCGGATCAACTGGATTTCAGGATCCAGCAGGATATCATCCGTATCCCGGCGAATTGTCATCTCTGAAACCCCGAAGTCACGGGCAACACTGCTCAGCTGGAGAGATCCAACCTGTCGCACCCGTTTCCGCACTGCCTGAACCCTTTGACTATTTTTTCCCATAATGTTAACATTCTCACATATAAATGTAATTTTTGCAACATTTTGAGCGGGAGAATAGAAATGAACCAAGTAAAACAAGAACTGCGCGAAGCAATCGCAGAGGGCGGACGCCGGATGGTCGCTGAAAAATTAACCGTCGGAACCTGGGGGAACCTCAGTATCCGCGATCCGGAGACCGGCCTTATTTACATAAAACCAAGCGGAATGCCGTACGAGAGCATCACCGCCGATGATGTGGTGGTGATGAACAGCAATTTCGAAGTGGTGGACGGACACCGCAAACCGAGCATTGAGTTCAACTTTCATATTGCCATCATGAACGCCCGCAAGGATGTAAACGCCGTTATCCACACCCACCCGATCTACTCCAGCGTGTTCGGAGTAATTCGGGAGGACCTGCCGGGAATCAGCGAGGATTTTGTGCAGATTGTCGGCGACAAGATCGTCAACTGCGAATACTCTCTGCCCGGTACACCGGAACTGGCCAAGCACGTAGTGGCCGGGCTGGGAGCGGAGCGCAATGCGGTCATGGTGCCGAACCACGGCACTATCTGCGTCGGCGCCGACTTCGACACCGCCATGAAGGTAATTCATGTGGTAGAAAAATCGGCCCACGTCTACATCATGGCCCGCAGCATCGGAACACCTCATCTGATAAGTGACGAGGACATTAAGGCCATGCAGGATTTTGTCCGCACCAAATACGGACAGGACAAGTAATACTTCAGTACCTCCTCTCCACCTTTTCCGGCCGGCCTGTGAATACTCGCCGGCCGGTTTTTTTGGCCCAGCGTCTCACCCGGCCCCACAGAATCGCGCTACATTAGCTGCAGTATGAATACACACGAAAACGGTCCCCGCACGATAGCGGCGGCATTGATAGTAGCAGTTGGTTTTACGCTGGCCGGCGCAGCGATCGGAAGCGGATTCTTTTTCAGCCGCGGTACCGACCGTTACGTCACGATAAATGCCCGGGAAGCGGCAGAAAAATTCGCCCAGGATTCCGGCAGCAAGGTCGGAAAAATCAGAAAGGCCAGTCAGGGTTACTTCTCTATTTCAGACCGCGACCGCAATTCTCCCGACAAAAAGGTGGTTCGAGTTGTCACTACAGTAGAGTACTACCTGGTGGACTAAAGGGCGCCGGGGAAGGCCGCACAAGGTGAATACTCAGTACAGGTGCCCCATACGGCGTCGTTTGGTTTCCAGATAAAATTCGTTATATTGATTGGCTTCGATAATAACCGGTTCACGCCGGGCTATCCGAATGCCCTGCTCGCTGAGTTTTTTTACTTTATCCGGATTATTCGTCAGCAACACCACACTTTTAATACCAAGCGCTCGAATTATTGCCGCTCCGGCAGCATAATCACGCGCTTCGGCCGGAAACCCGAGAAACTCGTTGGCCTCCACTGTATCGAGCCCTTCATCCTGCAGAGAATAGGCTTTGAGTTTGTTCAGCAAGCCGATACCGCGGCCTTCCTGTTTCAGATAGATAAGTACGCCGTTTCCTTGGCTGGCAATGTATTTCAGGGACGCCTCCAGCTGATCACCGCAGTCGCAGCGCATCGACCCGAGTACATCGCCGGTATGACACTCGGAATGTACCCTCACGGGGCATTCGGCCATTCCGACAATCTCACCTTTCACCATTACAGTGTGCACCTTCTCAGTCCCCGCTTCACTGAACCCGTACAATTCGAATTGGCCGTATTTGGTAGGAAATTTTACTTTTGCCACTAAACTGACCAGTTCTTGGTCGGTGGAAGGACGGGGAGAATCCGAAGACTTCTGTTTAAAATACATTGTTGAATCCGATTCCATAACTTATATGTTAAAAATCGATTCACAGGAAGTCAAATCTATTGTCATATTTATACAAATCCGCCCGCTCGAGGCCTGAATCTATATTTTTTGGAGTGCAAAAAAGGCCTCCGAAGCTTGCTCCGGCACGGTTTAGCTTCTATTCTTAATAAAAAGGAAATGTTTATGGAAAGCAGACGCCCATATGTCACCCTCAGCTACGCCCAAAGTGCCGACGGCCGCATCGCCACTCTCAATGGATCGGCTGAGCGAATCTCCGGCCAGGAAAGCACCGAGTTCGCCCATACTCTGCGGCGTGACAATCAGGCAATTATGGTAGGAATCGGAACCGTCCTGGCAGACGATCCCTTACTCAATTGCCGTTTGCCGGAAGGGTGCCCCTCGCCGGTGCGGGTTATTATCGACTCAAAGCTCAGGCTGCCCCCCGACTCGCGCATTGCTCAGTCTGCCGAGACCTACCACACTATTCTGTTCTGCGCTGAGGACAGCATTACCGCACATCAGCAGCAAAAGAGGGTATTGGAGAAGCATAAAATTGAGATAGTCCAAGTTGGGACAGCCTCCGCCGGGCGGCTCAGTTTACCGGAGATTCTCAATAAACTAGGGAAAATGGGCTTTTCAAGCCTGTTTGTTGAAGGCGGCGCGGCCCTTATCACCTCCTTCTTTGCAGAAGACCTGGTGGACAGATTGTATATTGTATCCGCCCCGATTATTATCGGAAGCGGAACGGAAGCGGTCGGCGAACTGCGGACACACACAGTCAAGGACGCCCGGCGCGGCCGCACAGCTTCAGTCCGGCAGGTCGGCAACGACATCATTTGGGATATTACCTTCAGGCATACTTCTGAACCCCCGGACACCGCCACTGCTCTCTATTTTACTCAGCCCTATTCGGTAGAAATCCGCACAGAACCACTTCAACGCAACAGTAGAACCCTGCTGATCGAGTCGCAAGTAATCGGGATAAGCCACGGCAGTGAAAGCCATTTGTACCGCAACACATTCCCCGCAGGACGAACAGAGGACAAGGTACCCGGAATAGACGAACGCATGTCTTATCCGCTTAAATACGGTTACATGAATGCCGGGCGAACCCCCCGGGGAGAGAAGGTATTTGCCTTTTTTCCGCATCAGAACCGCTTTTATTATCCGCAGGATGAACTGATTTATTTTCCTGAATCAGCTGACTTCAAGGATATAGTGCTTTATCCGAGTGTAGAAACAGCCTTCACAATTGTCCTGGACACCGCCCCACTTCCCGGAGAACGAATTCTAATTATCGGCCAGGGCATGATCGGCCTGCTGATTGCCGAAATACTGTCTGAACATCCGGGACTGCATATCGCTGCCTTGGAGCCGGATTTCTACCGCCGCCGGCTGAGCACACAACTCGGCCTGCCTACGGCCGACCCGTCCAATTTGGAACCGGCGGATTTGCGGCAATCGGTACAACGACTGTTTCATGCCCATCTGCCGGATAAAATTATTCATGTCAGCGGCACCGCTTGTGGTCTGCAGCAGGCCATCGACTGTGCAGATTTCGAGACCCTGGTAATCGAAGCTTCCTGGCATGGAAACCGTCCGGTTCAACTCAATTTAGGAGAGAACTTCCATCGTAAACGCCTTACCATCCGCAGCAGTCAGGTGTCGACCCTCTCTTCCACCCTTGGCAGCCGTTGGAACCGCGGACGCCGCACCGAAGAGGTCAAAGAGTGGGTGCAGCGAATTAGCCCTTCTAAATATGTGACCCACCGGTTCCCCCTCTCGCAGGCTCACGAAGCTTACCGGCTGCTGTTCGGTGAGAGCGGGGTCAACCCAGTCCGCGGGCAAGCAGACAGGCCGGGAGCTGCCGGCGATAGCACAGCCCCGCGCGAGCCGGTGCTGCAGGCCCTGCTTATCCCGGAAGGCTCTGAGATCGACGATCCGGACCGAACCGGTCCCGCACCTCAAACTCACTCAGAAAGGACACAGTAATATGTTTTCAACTGGAATTCAGCATGATTTACAAGCCCGCCACTACCTGCGGGGAGATTTCGGGGAAGAGTCGCAGCCCCACAGTCATCCTTACCGGGTTGAGCTCATATGCCGTACCAGCCGGCTCGATTCCAACGGTTTTTCAACCGACATCGATCTGCTCGAATCTTCGCTCAGCAGTACCCTTGCAGGCATAAATGAGGTACTGTTAAACGATTTACCCTATTTTCGAAACCGGCAACCCAGTTTGGAAAACTTATGCATGTATATTTTTGAATCGCTGAAAAAAGACCTGGCCGGTTCGGCTCAAGAAATTGAAATACGAATATGGGAATCTGCGACCGCCTGGGCGGCATTTTCGGGCTCGATAGAGACTCCGGAACATGAGTAACTGGGGCAACCGGAAACGATGATTGTGCTGCTGGCCCCCAAAAGTAACAGCATCAGCGGAGGCTATATATACAACCGAAGTATAACCGCCGAGATGCCTGAAAACCGTTTCATGTATCTGCAGCTGCCGGCGCAGGAGACCAGTGTGCAGTCCTTCGGTGTACCTTCAGACGCAACGCTACTACTCGACAGTCTCTATTTCTCCTCCCCGGACTGGGTGGTAAGCCTGAAATCGCATTCCCATTCTTCCAATACTTCGCTGGCGATGCTGGTGCACTATCTGCCGTCACTCGACCCGACCCTGCCGCCGGCGGTAGCAAAAGAGCTACAGAAAGCCGAGACCACCTGCTTGAGCTGCTGTACCCAGGCGGTGGTGACCAGCTACTACATGAAATCTGTACTCGCCCAGCGCGCAGCACTCGAGCCCGCGTTGCAGACGGGACTCTCTCTATCAGTGGCACAGCCGGGCTTGAACACCCCGGATTCGGCCACTAATGAGCCCCCAGCCGCCGAAAATGAAGCCCTTTGGCCTGAGGCTGCACTGCGGCTGCTTACCGTGGCCAACTGGACGGCGGCCAAAAACCATCGCTTTCTTTTGCCGGTCCTGTCCGATATCGACCACCTGCCGTGGAGCTGGGAAATAGTCGGGCAGGCCGATCAGAGCAATACGTTGGTTGACCAGTTCAGGCAGACAGCCCGGCATTACGGTCTTGCAAATCGAATCCGTATCGAGGCCCAAATCAGTCCGGCGGAGGTGCTGCGCAGGATGCAGCAGGCCGATCTGTTTCTCTACCCTTCCCGGTTCGAGAGCTACGGTATGGTGGTCGCTGAGGCCCTGGCCGCCGGCCTGCCGACTGTCGCCAACCGCACCGGCGGCATACCGGAGATTGTCGGAGATACAGAGGCGGCAATTCTCTGCACTACCGAACAAACAGCGACCGCCCGCGGGGATTGGGGCCGGGCAATCAGGCTATTGATGGATGACCGGCACACGCGAACCCGTTTGAGCAGAGCCGCCGTTGACCGGGCCCGCGACTTGCCCTCCTGGTCGGACACCGCTGCCGCAATTCTTGCAGCGCTGGAGCAGAACTGATGAAAACACAGCTGACCTATACGAAATGGAAGTATCTGCAGTCCCTACTTGCGTTGCTCTTCGTGGCCGCGCTTCCCTTTGGGGGCCGAGAAGCTATCGGGCTGCAGTGGTGGCTGATAGGGGCGATGTATATTCACATGGCAGTTCTTCTTGTAATGCTCAGAGCCTCTATTCTGAAGCCGGCTAATCTGCTTACCCTTCTGCGAGCCTTCGGAACGCTTCCATTGTTGCTTTTAATTGAACCGGGCCCGCACACCAACCCCGTTCTCCTAGTTAGTGTCATTTTGCTGGTTTGCACTGATCTGGCCGACGGCTATGTCGCGCGCCGGCTCGGCACGACCGAATCCGGAGCGAAGCTTGATGAGGAGACTGATGCGCTGTTTACCCTTGTGCTCGCTTTTTTATTGTACCGAACGGCCAGCTATGGATTGTGGGTGCTGACCTACGGTGCAATCCGCTATCTGTTTGTACTGCTGTTCGCTTTTACCGGAAAAAGGGAGTCCTATCCGCCGCAGTTTTCCAATTTTTCCCGCCGGGTATGTGCACTATCGGTTTCGGCGTTGGCCGGCGGATGTGCACTGTTTCTGCCGCACTGGCTGCGTACAGGGGCCCTCATTATTGCTTTGGTACTGCTGAGCGCCTCGTTTCTGTGGGAGGCATATCTCAATTTTCAAACCCACCGCCTTCAGACCATCCTCGGGCTTCTCAAATCATTTCTGATATACTATGCGGTGCCTACCAAACGAATGCGCATGCGGCGGCTCTATAAAAAGTTCATCGGGCCGGGAAGCCTGGCCTTCGATATCGGCTCGCACCTCGGCAACCGTATCGGGGTGTGGTCGCACCTCGGGGCCCGAGTGCTTGCCCTGGAACCCAATCCTGACTGCCGTCCCTTTATAGAAGCACTGCACGGCCACCGAAAGAACCTCACCTTTCTTCCGGTTGCAGTCGGCGCCCACAAGGGGATCGCGCTCTTGTACTGCGATCCTATCCATCCTACCCTCAACACGCTCTCCACTGAGTGGATTCATACCGTCAAAAGCACATCCCCCTTCGCCCGCATTCACTGGACGCGGACCTGCGAAACCGAAGTTGTAACCCTCGACACACTTATTCAAGAGTACGGAATACCCGATTTCTGCAAGATAGATGTAGAGGGCTATGAGCTCGAAGTATTAAAGGGCCTATCGGTGGCGCTGCCCGCCCTGTCGGTAGAGTACCTCCCCTCGGCTATCGAAGAGGCCTTTCGCTGTATTGAACGTCTGGAAAATTTAGGCAATTACGAGTTCAATTTGTCGGTCCGCGAGACCATGCGGCTGAAATGGATACAGTGGCAGCCTTCCGAAATTATCTGCAGAGAACTGCGGGCACTTGATGTGAACGCCTCAGCCGGAGATATCTATGTGCGGCTGATTTCGAGCACACCCCCGCATCCCGGAGGTATAAAGTGAAACCGCTCGGGAAAACTCTTAGAATAATCGGGGCCGCCGCGGCAGTATATGTGCTTGTATGTATTCTTAATCTTCTGCTCGGCGCGTACGTCTGGTTCCCACGCTTCGAGTGGCACTGGATTTTTATACCCCTTCCGGAATCGACTGCGGCAGCTCTCATCCTGCTCGGTATCAGCGCACTCCTGCGCCAACCAACACGACCACCGCACGTCTCTGGCACTCGGGCCCGCATTCCCTTTTCAGCGCGACTTCTCTTACTCGTTTTCACGGTGCTGTTTCTGTTGCTACTGGTATTTTCGGCTGTCGAGGCCTTTTTTCAGCACGTATATGTACGCACCTTCGACATACGGGCCAATATTCCTCTCTTGTCCCATTTTTTCAACATGCTCTTCGACACCGAACTTTTTTTCAGGCCGCTGTTCCTCATTTTTCCTGCAGCACTCGCGTTCGGTTTATCCGCAGCTCTACTGTGGGCGCTGTTCCGCTATTCGGCCCCCGCCCTGGGCCGGCTGCCGCGCATGCCAAGTCTGTCCATCGCCGCCGCAGCATTTTTATTCGCCCTCATTACCGCGCCGGCCCAACCGGCGGCTGTACGGTTTATTGACCAGCTGTTCTTTTATGAACGGCGCCTTGTAAGCGCGGCGGTTCCCGATTTTGACCGCACACGCTCGTACGGATCGATTTTTGATGAAACAAGTGCCCACGCGCTGCCCGGCATAGAGAACAAAAACATCCACCTCTGTATTGTAGAGTCTTACGGAACCACAGTGTTTACTAATCCGCACCACTTCGCGCGGCTGGAATGTTTTTATGCGCAGCAGACGAGCCTGTTACAGCAGAAAGGTTTCGCCGTGTTCAGCCATGCCTACGATTCCACTACCTTCGGGGGGACTTCATGGCTGGCCGATGCTACCATTCTCAGTGGTATTGAAATACGCAGCCAGTCACACTACGACCGCGTAGTGAAAGGCGGAACTGAAAATGTGCTACAGCTGTTCTCAGAAGCCGGGTACCACACCGTACTTTCGGCGCCCGGTTCCAAATTCATGACCGAGGAGTACACCGGGTTTTACGATTACGATACCTACGTGCTGCACGAAGACTTCGAGTACACCGGCCCCTTTTTCACCTTCGGAGAATTGCCGGATCAATACCAACTCCACTACATTCACTCCCAGATTATCGACCACAACTCTTCACAGCCCCATTTTGTGCAGTACATTCTCTGTTCGAGTCACGTTCCATGGAACTACATTCCCCCCTACATTTCCAGCTGGAGCGGTTTCAACGGCGGACGGGTGTATTACGACCGTTCAAAAAACACCTGGTATGATAATTCCTGGGCCCTGGGCAGCGAGTTGTTCGAAGGCTATGCCCACTCCATACGCTATTCGCTCGAGTCGGTTTTCGGCTACGCCCGCGCCCATATGGATGAAAACGATATCCTGATAATTATCGGCGATCATCAACCCAAGTTTCCGGTAAGTGAGAGAGAGGCCGGCTTCGGCGTACCTGTTCACATTATTGCAAAAGACCGCCGAGCACTGCTGCCGTTCATACGCTTCGGGTACCGGGAGGGAGTAAGGCCTTCGAAGCTGGCACAGCTGCCCGGCCTGGAACGCTTTCTCGACCATTTTCTGGCGGTGGCTGAAGGCAGATTCTTAAATCCGCGGCCCGCCAATGCCCCACTGAATATTCCTAAGTAGAGTAGTGGGCCGAGCGGGGGGAGGCCTATTTTTTCTCGAAGCGCAGCAGCAGGTAACGTATATCGCCGCGTAACAACAATCTCTGCAGGGAGTCACCGCCGAGCAGGTTATGCCAGAAGGGTCTGCGCACCGGCATCCACCCCAACAGTCCTACCAGTAATCGGATAAGCATATCCCGGGGACGGTTCAGCTCGATGGCGGGGCTCAAGTCCTGCATTTCAGAGAGCTGCAGGCCCTCTTTTTCCGCACACCTTCGCACCTGTTGTACTGTGTAGAGGCTTTGCACCTGCCAGCCACGCCTAAAACGCCCGATTAACTTTGCCCGCTTCCCCGCCTCCGTTTCTATCTCCGTCTCCGCAGCCAGGAAGTCATCGCATACCAACAGAGTTCCCCCCGGGTGCAAAAGTCGGGCAGCCTGGGAAAAAAAGTGCTCAGCATCCGGCATGTGCAGAAAGGATTCAATGGCATAGGCAACATCATACGGCGCTGTGAGCCCTTCACTCAGCTGCGAATCGGTAAAGTCAGCGGCGAGTATACTGCAGCGATCGGCGCAGCCGGCGGATTCAATCAGCTGCTGGCCTACTTCCGCCTGCCGCGGACTTATGGTTACACCACTGATCTGTGCGGATGTCCGCTCGGCCAGATACAGCATACTTCCGCCCACCCCGCAGCCGATATCCAGAACCCTCCCGGCAGCGCTGCTCTTAACAGCGCCGGCAATCAGGAAGTTCACATAATTCATGGCCTCATGCCGGGTTTCAACGCCCCCCGCCCAGACAGCCCGGTGAATGGCTTTGCTGCCGGCGCCATGGCCGAATTTGAGGAAGCGGGCGGTATTACTGTCGTAGTAGCGAATTATTTCATTACTCACTATACTTCTTATAAAGGAGGAACGGTGCGGGCGCAAGGGAAGTACAGAAATTTCTCACTACTGCTGAGCGGCCAGTTAGTATCCAAGTTAGGTTCGAGTATATACCTGGTTGCAGTAATTCTGTTCATCAAGCAGATAACCGGCAGTCCCGGTGCGTTAGGACTATTCCAATTCATCGCCTACCTGCCGATCGTACTGCTCACACCACTGGGCGGGATCTGGGCCGATTCAGCATACAAACAGCAGCTCATTGTTACCACAGACCTCCTCCGCGGGCTGGTTATGGTGCTGCTGGGGATAGCAGCCCAGTACGGAGTACTCACCTTCCGGCTGCTGCTGGCCGGAACATTTATCGTGTCCAGCTGCACAGCCCTCTTCCTGCCGGCCGCACACGCACTCTTTCCTGAAATAGTTCCCGCACAGAAAATCCGATCACTCAATTCAGTGAAAAGCACCACCCTCCTTACCGCCAACTTTGCCGGTACCTCTCTGGGTGGCGCCGCATTTGCCCTGATCGGTCCGGCGGCGTTGTTTCTCGCCAACGGAATCTCATTCGGCCTGTCCGCAGTTCCGGAGGCCTGTATCAAGTACCGGCCTTCCGCCGGCGGTTCTCTCCCATCCCTGTCGAGTTTTCGGCCGCACCTGCAGCGGCAAATGAGCGAAATGCGCCGGTATATCCGCAGCACCCCCGGGCTCGGCCCTCTGCTGCTCTCCTATAGTTTTGTAAACAGTTTATACCCGCCGGTCATCCTGGCTCTGCCCTTTCTGCTGGAACAACGCTACGGTTTCGGCCCCCGCCTGTTCGGCGTCGCCTTGGCTCTCCTGCTGGCCGGAGGTGGTATCGGGGCGCTGCTGTACGGATTTCTGCCGGGCCGGCAGCTTTACAACCGCAGGGTGCTATTCGCGTCTCTCGGCATCCTGGCCCTGCTGCTGGCCCTGCTGTGGCCGCTGGACAATCCTGTGTATATATGGATAGCCCTTCCGGCCGCCGGTGCAGCGATAGGGGCGGTGCATCAGATAATCACCACCTCGCTCTATCATCTTATTACCCCCTCGGCACGTGGAAAAATATTCGGCCTCATGGAGTCGATGGCCTCCTTTTCGGTGCCCTTAGCCTATGCGGCGGCCGGCCTCCTCATTCAAATATTGCTGTCACACTTGCCCCTCTTCTTCGCGGCAATGGGTACAGCGGTAGCCCTGTCGGCACTGGTCCTCCATTTTTTCACCCGCATCGGGGAATTTATATCAAAAGAGGTGGTGAACTCCCCTAAAAACGGTGAAAATTTGTAAATTATTCTAAATTTTTTTCAGTATAACGAACAAAACCTAGTTACAAGCTTTTTTGGCTTTGATACACTGACTTCTGCAAAATCTACAACACCTACATAAAGGAGGATGAAGTGCAGGATAATCAAAGTTCTCACACCTTTAAACCCTTTATTCCTGCGAGTGAATCGAAGCCGGAACTCACTTTATTGGCAATTGTCATCGGTGCATTAATGGCAGTTGTGTTCGGCGCGGCCAACGCCTATATCGGTCTTATAGTTGGTATGACCATCAGCGCCTCTATTCCGGCTGCGGTTATCTCAATGGGAATAATTCGCGGTCTGCTGCGACGTGAATCGATACTGGAAAACAATATTGTCCAGACAATCGGTTCAGCGGGAGAATCGCTGGCAGCCGGTGCAATCTTTACCCTGCCGGCTCTCTACGTATGGGCCAATACACTCGAAGGCTACACAGTGCCCAGCCTCACCAAGGTTACAGTTATAGCTATCATCAGCGGACTTCTGGGTGTATTCCTGATGGTACCGCTGCGACGGGCCCTGATTGTGAAAGAACACGGGACACTTCCCTACCCGGAAGGCACCGCCTGTTCTGAGGTATTGATTGCCGGAGAGCAAGGCGGTGCTAGTGCAAAAACGGTGTTTACCGGTCTCGGAATCGGGGCCCTCTACAAGTTTATCTCCGACGGCATCAAGCTTTTCAGGGGTTCCATTGAATGGGAAATTCCCGGCTATAAGGATGCCGCTATCGGCGCCAACACTTACCCGGCCCTGCTGGGTGTCGGGTTTATCGTCGGGCCCCATATCGCCGCCTATATTTTTGCCGGAGGAGCCCTCGGCTGGCTGGTCGTTATTCCAATGATCAGCTATTTCGGTGGAGCTCTGAGCGAAACTATTTATCCGGCCTCGAGTCTTATCAGCGAACTCGGATTCTGGGGCATCTGGGACAACTACATCCGTTACATCGGTGCCGGCGCGGTTGCATTCGGGGGTATTTTTTCACTAATCAAAAATTTGCCGCTCATATTTGACACATTTAAGAAGGCCATGGGAGGTTTCTCGGCCGCCGGTGAAGCGAGCAGCCAGCGAACCGACAACGATCTTTCGATGAAAGTCGTACTAATCGGTGTGGGCGTTATCATTCTCTTCATGATGGCAACCAATTATATTCCGGTTGGAATCGTCGGAGCCTTGATCATTGCGGTGTTCGGTTTCTTCTTTGCCACAGTATCGGCCCGCTTGGTTGGGTTGGTCGGATCGAGCTCGAATCCGGTCAGCGGCATGACCATTGCAACTCTCATTATCACCGCCTCGATCTTCAAGGGCATCGGCTTTACCGGTGTACCCGGCATGGTCGGAGCCCTGGTAGTCGGTACCATCATCGCTATCATTGCCGCGCTGGCCGGTGACACCAGTCAGGACCTGAAAACCGGTTTTCTGGTAGGTGCAACCCCCAAACGCCAGCAGCTCGGCGAGATCGTCGGGGTAGTTGCCAGTGCCCTTGTAATCGGGGTAGTACTGGCCCTTTTGAACAACGCCTACGGATTCGGTTCCAAGGAGCTTCCGGCTCCCCAGGCAACCCTCATGCGGCTGGTAATCGAAGGCGTAATGAACGGAAACCTGCCCTGGGTACTGGTATTTACCGGTGTGGGTATCGGGCTGGTACTTGAACTACTGCGAGTTCCGGTCCTTCCGGTAGCAGTCGGCCTGTACCTGCCAATTCACCTTTCGACCCCGATTATGGTCGGAGGACTGGTACGCGGCATTCTGGACCGTAAGAAAAACATGGATGACAAAACCAAAGAACACAAGGTTCGCAGCGGAGTGCTGTATGCCTCCGGACTGGTTGCCGGTGAAGGACTCATCGGTATACTGCTGGCCATTTTTGCCACAATACCTGTGGCAACCGGAACCCTGTCCGACGTGATCGGCTTCGGAAACGGGGTCCTCGGTCAAGCTGGTGGTTTGATCTTTTTCATTCTGCTGGTACTTACCTTAGTCGCGGCTTCTTACTGGAGCAAACCGACTCAGGAATAATATATACACCACTTTAGAAAAGCGGCCCGGCCTTCCCGCCTGTTTCTTTACAGGCAAGCCGGCCGCTCTTTATCCTTATTGATAAGGTACCGCCATGAAACAGAAACAGGCCACTGAATTAAACTACCTCGATTTTATCCCGGAGCGCTCCGAACATATTGAATGGCGCAGTCTGGATGACGACACAGTACAACTCACACTTAAAAGAACCGGTTTTTTTAATCGAGTTTCACAGAAGGTCTTCGGAGCACCTCAATATTCATATATTGACCTGGACCGACTCGGCAGCTTTGTATGGCAGCACATCGACGGTGAAAAAACCGTTCATAAAATCGGCCAGTCAGTAGAAAGCGAATTCGGCGATTCTGCGGCCCCGGTATATGAACGCCTGGCGGAGTTTATGAAAATGCTCCAAAATAACAATTTTATTGAAATAAAGAATAAGACCTGACCCTGGCCCTGCTACAGACCTATTGATTTTTTACCGCCCCGCCTTGCAGGCGCGGCCAGCCGTGCTGGTCCGGCATGGTCAGCTGCAGATCTCTGCGCATCTTTTCCATCTCCGCTTCTGCCGGGCCTCCCGTTGCAGCATCATAGCCGGCCGCCGCTTCGAGAACCCGCGGCACCAGTGAAATGTCGCCGACCGAACAGAGGAACAATTTCGGAAAAGACATCACAAACTGAACCGCCTTGTCGATGTCTTCCGCCTCTTCCAGCGGTTGATACCAGACATCACGGGTCCGGGGCTGCGTGCCCCACGGGCCGCGGGCAATCGATTTGATAGTTTGCACTGCTATTCCGCGGTCGTGACACTCCTGGGTGCAGGCGTCAAAATCGGGGCGGTACTGCGGATGGGTACTCAGGTAGTAGTTGAAGGGCAGCAGTACCGAGTCGAACTCATACTCCTTGATGCAACGCTGCAGTATCTTGGGGGCATCAAACCCGTGTGCTGTGACTCCGGTAAAGCGAGTGAGCCCCTGCGATTTCGCCTCGTCCAAGACCTTCACCGCCCCTTCTTTCGAAAAGAAGGTGTCGGCATCGCTGCTGCGAACCAGCTCGTGCATCTGCAGCAGATCGACCTGTTCGGTATTGAGGTCTGTCAGTGACACATCTAACTCTGCCCGGGCATCGGAATAGGTTCTGGCATCTATTTTTGTAGCCAAAAAAAACCGGTCGCGATACTGTTTCATCCAACGACCGATATGCTTCTCCGAATCTCCGTAAGTAACGGATGTATCAAGGTGGTTCACCCCGTGGTGAAGGAGCAGTTCGAATACTCGATCCGCTTCTGCAGGCAGCACTTCAGAGAGCGCTGCTCCGCCAAAAATTACCCGGCTGCTGTGGTGGCCGGTCTTTCCAAACTCTAATTTTTCTATCTTCTGTTCCATACTGTAAGTGTGCAGCTTCTTTCGGCATCTGTCAAACCGGTCACCACCGAGCTGAATTCTTTAATACCACAGGCCCGAGAATAGGATAGACAAGTTGGAATTCTTGGTCGCGGGGTGGTAATTACTGATTTTTTTTGATAAAGGTAAAAATTACCCACCTTCCGACCGAAATTCTCTATAGAGGAGGAATAAAACATGAAGGAAAAAAGAATACCCATCGGTAAATTTCTTGTCTCCCGGGGGCTCCTTTCGATAGATGAAGAAAAGGAGGTCGCTGCAGAACAGGCACAGTTGGATGAAGATGATTATGAGGCCTTCGGCAAAATTGCGGTTCGAAAGGGCTTTATTAGCGCGGAACAAGTGAAGAATGCCATAAAAGAACGTCGCAAATTAGAAGAGAAAAAGTAAAGTCACAGTTTTATTCTAATATCCGAACAACCTCCCAACCCTCTTTTCTGCTGCAGGAATTCTAAGTTTGGAAGTCTTTTGACTTCCAAACTTAGAATAACCTCAAACCCTTTAAGCTAAATTACTTATCTTAAACAAAATGTGAGCAATTCTAAATTTGAAATTTTTTTTAAACTTTTCAAATTTAGAATTGCTGTTTCTGCTGTTGATTTCTTGAGTATTTACAGTATTATTAGAATTTGGGAGGACATATGTCATACGAACCGGTAATAAAGTACTTTCCCTATCTCGGCCACTACATTGACTCGCAGCGCTCGGCGGTGCTAGAGGAGTACCAGTGGCAGAAGGGCGAGTATATCTGTCATGCCGGCGAACCGATCGACTATATGTATTTCCTCACTCGCGGCCGCGCCCGGGTCTTTCTGCCGCTCTACAACGGCAAACGCTTCCTGTTCCGCATCTACCAGCCCGGGGCAGTAATCGGCGACCTGGAGTTTTTTACCGGCGGCAACACCACTTGCGCGGTACAATGCCTCAGCGCCTGCCGGACCGCAGCAATTCCCATGGATGCTATTCGCCGCAATTCGAATGTCAACAGCACTCTGCTGTTCTCTCTGGGGCGAATGCTGGCGGAGAAACTGGAGCGCAATTCGGTCGCCGAGGCCATCAATACCAGCTACGACTTGGTAGCCCGGGTAGCCGCCTATTACCTGACCCACACCGATCCAAAAGTTCAGGCCGGTAATTTGCAGGAACTGAGCGAATGGCTTGGCACCAGCTACCGGCACCTCTCCCGCATCCACACCAAACTGGTCGAAGCGGGCGCTCTAAAGAAAGTCAGAAGCAAATACGCAATAAAAAACAAATCTCTGCTAGAAGAATACTCCGACACCACCCTGATGGAGGGCAGCTACACCCTCTCCTGATCAAGCCCAGCCCCCTCGAATTGTCCCGCGGCCCGGTTTTTGCGTACATCATCCCAGGAGAACACTCGCCCGTTCATCGCTACGTACACTCCCGCCGGCAGCAGCTGCACCGCCGCCACACTGAA
Source organism: uncultured Sediminispirochaeta sp. (assembly GCA_964632675.1). GTDB lineage: Bacteria > Spirochaetota > Spirochaetia > DSM-16054 > Sediminispirochaetaceae > DSBN01. Next base: position 62,063 of record CAZWDV010000004.1, on the reverse strand, counting down.
ACCGAAATTGAACACTGCATCCGAGCGCTGTACCGCATACGGCACCATTGCTCCGGTCAGCACTACCGTCTTCTTCAGTCCGGCCTGGCCCAGCACGCTGGCCGTCTCTGCCATCGTATCGGTCCCGTGGGTCACGATAATCCGCTCCTCCGCTGCCGCGCGGCACGAATTCAGCACCCGCAGCCGGTCCTCCGGCCCCATATCCAAACTATCCACCAGCTGGTTGATCTCCACCTCAATCGGATCGGTAATCCGCGCCGCCTGCAGAATCTCCGGCAGATGGGTATCGCGAAAAGTAAGCTGCCCGTTCAGCTCGTCGTAGTGTTTATCAAAAGTCCCGCCCGTTACTATCAATCGAATACTCACTCTTCGCTCCATTTATTTAAAGTTTTGTTTAGTTTCGAAACTTCGGCTATAGCCTGCCGGTCAGCCGGGCCGGCTGCCGTCGGGATACTGAAGTACATCTACAATCAAATCGCGGTACTCCACCTGTCCGCTGCTCAGTTTCACCGAGTCCACCACATTGAAGTAGGCTGCATCCAGTCTGCCGTCGGCCCGGTACCACAAATACAAGTTGTAGGGCCGGTCTTCCCAGTAAAATGCATAGGTGTACATCGGCGGGCCCAGGTGCAGCTCCTCCACTTTCCACTTGCTGCAAAAGTAGTACTTCAGCACCGCCATACCTTCCTCTAAATGCACCCGGCCGCATTCTGCCTCCGACACTTTACCACTGTAGTGATACTTCACTTCTCTGCACTTCGGAAACTTTTCTTCCATACTCTCAGTATACGGGTCATACGCTGCCGCGAAAAGGGGAAAAGAGCGCTTTACAACTGTATCCCGATGGGCTACGCTCGAAACAAAAGGAGCGGTCTATGACACAGCAATTCAAAGGAATGAATACCAAACTGATCCATGCCGGCGAACCGCGCCCCCTCATCGAGGGCGCCGTCAGCCTGCCGATATTCCAATCTTCCACCTTCGAATACAGCGGTAAAGCGAACGAGGAGCCCCGCTATATCCGCCTGAATAATACCCCCAACCATACAGCGTTACATGAAAAACTGGCAGCTATAGAGGGCGGCGAAGCGGCCCTTGTCACCGCCAGCGGCATGGCGGCCGTCTCCACTGCCCTGCTGGCTATCCTGAAACCCGGCGACCGAGTGCTGGTACAATCCGACCTGTACGGCGGAACCCACAGTTTCGTCACCGAGGACCTGCCGGAGCTGGGCATCGGCGTCGACTTCATCGATGCCGAGCAGCCGAACAACTGGGAGGCACAGCTGTCCGACCAGACCAGAGCCATCTATGTAGAGTCCATCACTAATCCGCTTATGAAGGTCTGTAACCTGGAAGCGGTAGTGAGCTTTGCCCGCGAGCACGATCTTGTAAGCATGATCGACAATACCTTTACCAGCCCGGTCAACTACCGTCCGCCGCAAAACGGCTTCGACCTGTCCCTGCACAGCTGTACCAAATACCTCAACGGCCATTCAGATGTACTGGCCGGTGCGATCGTCGGACGCCGCGAATTGGTGGACCGCTGTTCGAAAAAACTGATTCATCTGGGCGCGACTCTTGACCCGCACGCTTGCTCGATGCTGCACCGGGGCATGAAAACCCTCGACATTCGTATGCAGCGCCACAACGAAAACGCCGTGCATGTAGCCCGTTACCTGCAGCAGCACCCCAAAGTAAGCAAGGTCAACTTTCCGGGCCTGCCCGACTCCCCCTACTTCCAGCTGGCCTCCCGCCTGTTCGACGGCTTCGGCGGCATGCTCAGCTTCGAGGTAGACGGCGGTACGGAGGCTGCCGAACGGCTGATAGAGCATCTGCAGCTGCCGATCAGCGCCCCCAGCCTCGGGGGAGTCGAGAGTCTGATAACCCGCCCGGCCACCACCAGCCACTCCAGCATGTCCGCTGCAGACCGGGCCGGGGCCGGCATCTCCGACAGCCTGATCCGCTTTTCAGTCGGAATAGAAGATATCGAGGATCTGATAAAGGATTTCGAAACCGCCCTGGCCAAGCTGTAGCCGGGCGCATATGCCCTGCTGCTGGGCCTCCTGTTCGAAAACGTCTCTTAATACCGCCTGTATTTCGTCCTTCAAAAAAAATCAATTAAACCTGTATAAATTCCTCCTGTCGACTTGAATTCTCATATATGGTGTGTTAACCTCTGTTTTGGATATAACATACACTAAATATGGTGTTTTAAGAAGGAACTCTTATATGCAATGTCCGCACTGCAGTGCTAATAACGACAAGGTAATCGAATCGCGCAGCAACTCCCCCGGCACTTCTATCCGGCGCCGCCGGGAGTGTTTGGAGTGCGGCTACCGCTTCACCTCGTATGAGCACATAGAAGAGAAGCAGTTGATGGTTGTCAAGCGCGACGGTCGGCGCGAGCCATTCGACCGGCAAAAACTCGAGCGGGGAATCCAAACCTCGCTGGAAAAACGGCCGGTGTCGCAGCTGTTGATTGAAGAGATCGTACACTTCATCGAGGACGAGGCGGCTATCCGCGAAGGCGGCACCCGCGAAATTAACTCGGCCCAACTCGGAGAGATTGTGCTGGAACAGCTGTATCAAGTGGATAAGGTGGGTTATATCCGCTTTGCATCGGTGTATAAAATGTTCGAGGATGTTGAAGCATTTAAACGCGAGTTGGATGCCATGTTTGCACAAAACGGAGGAGAGCAATGAAAGTTGAACTGAAAAACGGAAGCTGGGAGGTCCTCGTCGGCGACGAGGGGCAAGAGGACGCTGCGATCGGCGGAACAGAGGTGCAGCACACGGAACCGGTTGTGCGCCGCATCATCAAACGCGACGGATCGGTAGAATCCTATCAGCGCAGCCGCATCGCCGCTGCCATCGCCAAAGCGGTCACAGCTGTCAAAAAAGCTGATGATCCGCAGCTGGTCGAAGAGCTTACCGACAACGTAGAAGCCAAACTACGGGAGTTTATGGGCCAACGCCATCCCAATTCCGTCCCGGCCATCGAGGAGATCCAGGACCTGGTGGAAACCGTACTAATCGAATCGCGGGAGGTCGCGGTCGCCAAGGCATACATCCTCTACCGGGCCCGTCGCGAATCTATTCGCGATACCCGCAAGCTGATGCTGGACATCAATACCACCATGGACGGGTATCTCTCACAGTCGGACTGGAGGGTCAACGAGAATGCGAATGTCAATTTCTCACTGGGAGGATTGATCCTGCACAACTCCGGCACCATCACCGCCAACTACTGGCTCAAGAACGTCTACACTCCGGAAATTGCGGAAGCCCACCGCAGCGCCGCCTTTCACATCCACGACCTGTCGATGTTCAGCGGCTACTGCGCCGGCTGGTCGCTGCGTCAGCTCATCACCGAAGGGCTCGGCGGAGTTCCCGATAAAATATCATCCAAACCGGCCCGGCATCTTTCTACCCTGGTTCAGCAAATAGTCAATTTTCTAGGCGTTATGCAGAACGAGTGGGCCGGGGCACAGGCCTTCTCCAGCTTCGACACCTATTTGGCCCCCTTTGTAAAAGCGGACGATCTTTCCTATGAAGAGGTCAAACAGAACCTGCAGACCTTTGTGTTTGGTGTGAATACCCCCTCCCGCTGGGGCAGCCAGGCACCCTTTACCAACATTACCCTCGACTGGACGGTACCCGGCGACCTGGCCGGCCGGCCGGCACTAGTGGGCGGGAAAGAGCTGGATTTCACTTATGCCGACTGTCAGACTGAAATGAACCTTATCAACCGGGCCTTTATCGAGCTAATGCTCGAGGGGGATGCCGAGGGCCGCGGTTTTCAGTATCCCATTCCCACCTACAACATCACTGAAAATTTCGACTGGAATTCGGAGAACGGACAGCTGCTGTTCGAGATGACCGCCAAGTACGGCACCCCCTACTTTCAGAACTTCATCAACAGCGATCTCGACCCCGGCGACGTACGCTCTATGTGCTGCCGGCTGCAGCTGGACAAACGTGAGCTGCGCAAACGCGGCGGAGGCCTGTTCGGCTCGGACGAGTTCACCGGCTCGGTAGGAGTAGTCACCATCAATCTGCCGCGAATAGCCTATCTCTCCGAATCCAAGGTGGAGTTTTTCCGGCGGCTGACAGATTTAATGGACACGGCCGCACAGTCGCTGGTCATAAAACGCAAGGTTATCGATCACCTGATGAAAGGGGGCTTGTTCCCCTACACCCGCCGCTACCTCGGCCATCTGAACAACCACTTTTCCACCATCGGCATAGTGGGAATGAACGAGTGCGCCCTCAATTTTATCGGCAAGGACATTTCCACCGAAGAGGGCCGCAGCTTCGCCGAAGAGATACTGGACTACATGCGCCGCCACCTCTCCGATCTGCAGGAGGACACCGGCGACCTGTTCAACCTCGAAGCCACGCCGGCCGAAAGCACCAGCTACCGCCTGGCCAAACACGACAAGCAGCAGTATCCGGATATAATTACCAGCGGCGAAAACGAGCCCTTCTACACCAATTCAACCCAGCTGCCGGTGGACTACACCACCGATGTGTTCGAAGCCCTGGACCACCAGGACAGCCTGCAGACCAAGTACACCGGGGGCACGGTATTTCACGCCTTTCTGGGCGAAGCGGTCAGCGACTGGGAGGCCTGTCGCAGCATGGTGCAGACCATCGCCCGCAACTATCGCCTGCCCTACTTCACCATCTCACCGACCTTCTCTATCTGCCCGGAGCACGGCTACATCGCCGGAGAGCACTTTACCTGTCCCCGCTGCGGCGGCGAGGCGGAAGTGTACACCCGTATCGTCGGCTACTACCGTTCGGTCCGCAACTGGAACCGGGGCAAACAGGAGGAGTACGGGCTGCGGCAGCTCTTTAACGAACCGGACGCCGCTGACGGGCAGCCGTCGGCGGACAACACGCTGAAAGTTGAAGTCGAAGATTCCAAGGTGATGGAGACTTACTCCGGGGGACAGTTGACGTTGGACTCCGTCCCGGACACGGTCCGGCCCTCATCCGACCCCACCGAGGCCTTATCCTACCTGCTGTTCTACCGCAGCCAATGCCCCAACTGCCCTCCGGTAAAGGCCTATATGGAACGGCTTGAGCTGCAGGGTCGGTTGGTAAATGTCGATACTGCTGAAGGCATTGCCGAGGCCGCTGCCCACGGAATAATGGCCGCGCCGACGGTCGTATTCTTTGATGCGGAGGGCAATGAAACCGTCCGAGCCTTCTCGACCTCCGAGTTACGCCAACTGTTCGAGCACTAATGGCACTCACGCGGGTAGGGCTTCAAAAAACAAGCCTGCTGGATTTTCCGGGGGAGGTTGCGGCCACGGTATTCACCCCCGGCTGCAATCTGCGCTGCCCCTACTGTCACAATCCCTCGCTGGTGCAGCCGCCCTATCCTGAGGATCTGATTTCGCTGGAAGAACTCGACCGCTTTCTGGCCAAACGGGCTAAGGTCCTGGGCGGGGTCTGCATCACCGGCGGAGAACCGCTAATCCATGAGAATATACATGAACTCATCGAGATGATTCACCGGCACGGGCTGAAAGTCAAACTGGATACCAACGGCACCTTTCCCGAGCGGCTGGCGCGGGCAGAGGCCGATTACATTGCCATGGATTTGAAAACAACACCAGAGAAGTACGACCGCCGGCTGGGGGCCGTCTCCTCCGGGCAGGTCAGCACGGCGGCAAAGATCCGTTCATCATTGAAATACCTGAAAACCGCCGGTATTCCCTATGAACTTCGGACCACAGTAGTACCGGGAATTGTCGGAGAGGAGGAGATGCTGTCTATGCTTGAACTGCTGGAGGGAGTAGAAAAGTATTATCTCACTCCGTTTCGCGGGGGATACACTTTGGATAGCGGGTATACAGATCTCAGCCCACCCTCAGAAGAAGAAATGAACACACTCTGCCGGATCGTGTCGGAGCGAGAAATCCCTTGCAGCATCCGAAAGTAGAGATTCAGGAGCAGGGAAAGACGTTCTCCCTGCTCCTATAGTTAACGCTTCCTTATAGTTTCACTAACACACCGATGAGGCCGCCTCCGCCCCAGGCGCCGTAATAACCACCTTCAACAGTAAGAGCTACATTCGGTGTAAGGAAGTAGTTTATACCGGCTGTAGAGCGCAGGCCGATTTGAAATGCATCGTAGTTATAGTCTAGTTCATCGTCCCAGCTATTGGAATAACTATAGAAACCTACTCCTAATCCTACGTACGTATCGACATTAGCTAAAAACTTCATGTTTTCATCCAGATTAAGATCTTTCAAACCGAGATGAACCGTGCCGAAGCCTCCACCACCAATATAAGTATAGTTGTAATCACTTCTATAACCGGAATAGTTGTACCGGAAATAGTTCACCTTGCCGGCTACACCAAAAGTAAGCGGCAGTGTATCTCCGAGATCAAATCTTAAGAGAATCAGCTCAACCCCGCCGGATACGTCGATAGCCCCCCAGAAAAAGCCGTAGCCTAAACCGGCCGATATCGCAAAATCTCCGGGGGCCATCAGTGGCTCGAGTCCGCCGGATTCATTTTCCTGGGCAGTTAGCATTCCTGTGAATGCAATTGAGATGAGAAGTACAAGGATCAGAACACGCTTCATACAATTCCTCCTGTTTTATAAATACATTCTTCATTTTTAATGCTAACCCCTGTTTAGAGATAAAGCAATGTAATTCGTAAAATCAGCGTGAATTGTATTATTTTTTTTGTAATATTTTAGGTAAACAGTTCCAGAGAATGGATTTATTGATAAAAATGAAAATTTTACAATCCATTTTTTTACTCGAAAAGACTCAGTTCTAATGAAGTGAAATCTGGTTTTTGCCCTGTTCTTTGGCTTTCAGCAAGGCCGAGTCTGCACTCTGAATGAGCTCTTCGAGTGTCACCCCCGGCTGGTAGCCCGAGGATGCCAGGCCGATGGAAACGGTTACCGGAGCATTTTGCTGCGGCAAGGACCGGGTTGCCGCCGCCGAATCGAAGCTGCCGCGGATGCGTTCGACAATGTGTCCGGCTGTATCCAGATCAGACTCAGGCATTATGACGAGGAACTCGTCTCCGCCTAAGCGGAACAGTAAATCGTAGGGCCGGGTGTTCGAGCGCAACTTGTCGGCGGTGTCCTTGAGCATTTGGTCCCCATATCCGTGGCCGTAGGTATCGTTATAGTATTTAAAATTATCCAAATCGAAATACGCTACCGAAACTACGTAGTCGCTTACCCCGCCGCCCTTTCTGGCCAGATACGGATCGATTTCTTTCATACGGCGCTTCAGCTCTTTACGGTTGTAAAGTCCGGTCAGCGCATCGGTAACCGCATGTTTGTTGAGCATACGGTTTGCCTCCTCCAGCTCCTGGGTCCGCTCGGCTACACTCTGTTCGAGATTTTTCCGGTACTGCCGCTGCATCTGTTCATACTTCCTGCGAAGCCGAAAAGTCTTCGCCCCCAAGGCAAAACCGAGAAAGAGCACCTGGGTTAAAGCGCCGTACAGCTGTGCATTCAATACAAACGGAGTCACGGGAGCCGGCACCAGAGTAACGATAATCTCAGCAGCAGTCCCTGCCAGATACAGCAAAGATCCAAGCAGACACACCAGCGCCAGCAGGTCCCGCTGGATTATTCGTCGAGCCAGCGCCCACAGAATAAGCCCCATCGCAATCAGGCTGCCAACATTAAGCAGATCTGCCGAGAGCGGACCGGCGTACACGAAGGCCGATAGAGCCAGCGCCGCCATTACCCAGCGCATCACCCGCATTCCCAGGTCCAGCCGCGGCATAGACTGCCCGGTTTCAATAAACCGGCGGAAGAACTCCAGCCCGAAGGCAGCTGTAAGCCCACCGAAAAGGATAAACCAGAAAAAGCCGTAGGGCTGGTTCGGCGTGAGGTACTGCGAAAACAGTCGCTCCTGGGCGAACTGGTTCATAAAAAAGGCGGCCATATACAGCGAATAGAATAGATAGGCGCGGTCCCGGTTAAACAGAAAGATGATGAGATTGTAGATAATCAAGGCAGCAAAAAATCCGAACGCCAGGCCCAGCAAAAATGTTCCCCGCTGATAATCCGCCCTGAAAGCCTCCAGCTCAACCAAGTCCAAACGTACACTGGCCGACTGATAATCGTACAAACGGATAAGCAGCTCTGCAGTTTCATTCTCCTGCACATGCAATTCGAAGGCAGGGGTTCTGGTTTGCAGTTTTCGATCGGAAAAGGGAACCAAATTTCCGGTTTTGTCCAGTTGCCGCCACTCAGCATCGGAATACCGGAACAGCTCCATCAGTTCGACGTTCATGGCATTTTCGATTATCCAGTTCATATGGGAGCTGTTGTTTCGCAGCCTGAAGTACAGCCACACTACCCCTTCACGAGGAATCTGCACCGATTCCTGCGGAAAAGGGGCAAAGGAATTTCGCAGATTGTAAGCCTCGTCTGCCGAAAGACTTCTATCGGCATCTATCAAAAACGAGACAGCGTGGTTTAGTTCATAGGTTCCCTGTGCATCGGTGAGGTGAATTTCCTCCGTAGTGAGAGTGGGGCCGAAGGCTAAAGCGAGGAGAACAACTGAGAACAAAAGGCGATACTTCACACCGCTGACTATAGGCGCTCAGCTGGAAAGAATCAATACAAACCGATGTATCCAAAATCGATACCGGCGGTAAATAGGTGCTTGATCCTTCAGAGAACACAAAATATAATAGGGTAACATTTGAACGGAATGAATAACGGAAACCCGTGAGAATCGGGTGCGGGCGTGCCGCTGTAAGCGGATGTGAGGTGCGCATATACCACTGCCGGAGAACCGGCGGGAAGGTGCCAACTGAGTATTCGTAAGCCAGAAGACGATTCATTTCCAATGCGAACATATATGTAGTGTGTGTTCCGTTCTCTCACGTACAGGGGATGGATGCGTATATACCTACCGATATACCCCCATTCCTTCTCGGTACATGCAAAGTTTTATACTAGTACCTTTTGCAGAAGGAGTTTTTATGCACAAACCAATTTTTATTCGAACAGGCGCGGCAGTCCTTACACTGCTGTTGTTGCTCACCACAGGCCTCGGCGCCCAGCAGACACATCAGCAGGTCGGCAGGCTGGCCGACAGCGATTCCGACGGAGTCGATGTAATTGTCACCACCGCTCGAACCGAAGAATCAGAGCTTTCCACACCGGCCCACATCACTGTTATTACAGCAAAAGAGATTCAGGAGTCCTGCGAGCAGTCCCTCGTGGGCATATTGGACAAGCTGGCCGGGGTCAACTTCACCTCTTATTCGGGCCCGCAGCAGGCCCAGATTGACATGCGCGGCTTCGGAGAAAACAGTCACGGCCGGGTACTGGTAATGGTCGACGGGCGCCGTCTGAACAGCCAGGATATGTCCGGCATCCAATGGCTCTCCATTCCCCTCGAATCGATTGAACGGGTCGAGGTGGTTCATGGCAGCAACAGCGTGATGTATGGCAACCACGCCGTCGGCGGTGTAGTAAACATCATCACCAAAGAAGGCACCGAACGCACCGAGTTCGCCTCCACCATCGACTTCGGTGCCTATAACTCGGACAAATCCCAAAACGGCCTGTTCTCCAGCCAGCGCATCCGCTACGGCACCAACCAGGGAGCCACCGACGGCTCGGTCACCTTCGCCCACTCCACTAATGAAGGCCACCGCGAACGCACCGAGAGCCGCTCAGTCAACACCCTACTCAACGGCGGCTGGGACATCACCGAAATACTCCGCGCCGAAACTGATTTTGGGTATCAGTGGAATACCTACCAGATGCCGGGAGCTCTTACCGAAGCCGAATACGAAAGCGACCCCAGCCAGGCCACCAACGATGCCGACGATGCCGAGGAACACGAACTGTCGACCTTTCTCTCGTTGGAATGGTTCCCCTTCTACAACACCGAAGTGAGTCTGGATGGGGGGTATAGGTATCAATTTGTAGCCTTTGATAAAGAATCTTGGGGACAATACAGCGATCGAGCCTACCATACCCTTGAGGCTTCACCAAAAATTGTAACAGAAGGTTCTACAGGAAATTTCCCTTGGCAATTAGTAACAGGTTTCGATGTATATCATTCAAATCAGGACATAGTTCAATTCTCCGATAAGGACAGGACAAATAAAAACTTCTCTTCCAAGCTCAGGCTTACCTCCTTTGGCGCTTACCTCAAACCGCGTCTTAATCTCTCCGAGGAAGTAAAGGCAGAGCTTGGATTGCGTTACGAAGGGGCCTTCCTTGAAGGGCGGAAAGATTCGGCCGATATAGATGAACGCGACTTCCATCAGGCCTTCGTCTATGACGGAGCGCTTAACTACCGCCCAACAAAAAGTATCAAAGTTTTTGCCAAAGGCGGCACTCTTTTCCGTTATCCCTTTACTGACGAGCAGGCGGCGGTAGCAGGTTTCGATGATGGTTTTAGTTCCGATCTGGATCCGGAGAAAGGCGTCACAACCGAAATCGGAAGCAGGCTGTCCCTTGGACAGATCATTTCTATTCACCTAAGCGGCTATTTCCTTCAGATGGAAGATGAGATTGCCTGGTACGATCCTGATGGATTCGGAGGAACACCCGGAAAGAACATAAACCAGGACAAAACTCGCCGCTGGGGTGTAGATGCAGAGGCAGAAGCTCAGCTTCTCAGACTGATTGATCTTACGGCTGCCTATAGTTTCATCGACGCCCGTTTTGTCGAAGGTGACAATAAGGAAAAAAAGATCCCGTTGGTACCTACACATTCGGCGGATATGCAGCTTAGCATCCGTCCGATCGACTCTCTTTCAATCTCTCCAGCTGCAAGTTATCGTAGTGAAGCATATAAAAGTGGAGATGAGGCAAACAACCAGGATCCAATAGAACAGTATTGGCTGTTTAACTTGGAGCTAAGTTATGCTCCCGACGTAGGCATGGGAAATATGCAGATTAAAGTAAAAGCGAAAAATCTGCTTGATGAACAATATGCCTCATTTGCCTCTTACGATTCTTTTAATGGGGATACCTACTACCCCGCCCCGGGTCGAAGCCTCAGCATCAGTGCATCTTACAGCTATTAGTTACGTAATATTTTTGTAAAAGGTTACGTAGAATGCGGCAGGCGAAAACAAAAAAGCAGAATAACTGGGGAATGAGCGGTGCACTTGTGTGTGCCGCCCTTCTCCATATTGCTCTGGTTATCGCAATCGATCGCTTTGCTCATTTTACAGATAACTCTCTGAGCTCGCCCCACGGGAAATCCACCCGAATACAGCTGAGCCTGGCGCAGACAAAACCGAAACCAAAACCGGAAACTCAGTCTGCAGAAGCAAACTCTCCCAGCAGCGGTACGGACAAGAAAGAAACAAGCCCTAGTCAGCCGAAGGATCGAGTCCATCGGAACTCATCGGCTGCTTCTGCGACTACCGCACAACCGCCGCCTCCGAGCGAACAAACTGAAATCGCAAGTAACGACAAAACTGAGGTAAAGCAAGCCGCACAATCTGCTGAAGAACTAAGCTCTACAGATGAGATTAGTATGGCTCATCGGCAGCTCCTCGAGGGACTTACACAATCTTCTAAGCAGCCGCCGGCCCGCCAGAGTACCACCGGCAGGGCCGAAACCCAACAACAGGAGTTCACGCTGTATCTGCAGCAGCTCATTGAGGAAAAGCGGCGCTATCCCCGGGCGGCCCGCCGACGGGATATAGAGGGTTCAGTAGAGTTCTCCGTGTATGTGAGCCGCGCGGGAGCTCTGGCAGAGCTGACACTCAACAGCTCTTCCGGCAGCCGCATCTTGGACAAGGCTGCCGAGGATCTCCTGGAGAGGGTTTTTCCAGTTGACTACCCGCTGCAGGAAAATGTACGCACTACTATCCGCATTATTTATAAACTGACTGAAGTATAGCTGGTCGCATACAACAAGCTCAGTTTATATTATTACATCATCGAGACTTTAAAAAATCATCAATTGTCATCCCAATGTCAGATACAATTTTTCTCAGCAAGGTTGGGGAAATATCTCTTCCTTTATGAAAAGGGACTGTAGTAAACCTTCCATCCCCATGACGATATTGTTTATGTGAGCCCCTTTGTCTTACTTCATTAAATCCAAGTTTTTGTAATATATTTGCTACTTCTCGTGGCTTAAGTACCGGTATTTTACCCATCTTTATGCGACTACTATCTGTTGGGTGCCTATAAACTCTACGTTCGAGGAAGGCTCATTGTCTTCTACAAGCATAGAAACAACTTCTACCAGATTATCTCTAAGTTCATCTATAGTATCTCCCTGTGAATGAGCACCAGGAAACTCAGGAATATAACCGACATAGCTGCCCGTTGTTCCATCCCGTTCTATTATTGCTGTGAAAGTTTTCATTTCATTCTACACCTCTATTGATATGTTACCCACTAAAATGAAGTACTGTCAATAAAAGATCGGTCTACGCGGGATGTTCAGATTTCTACTCTCAGCAACCCTTCAATAGCGGAAAAGTGAGCATCCAGGGTTAACAGCCGGGCACCGTGCTCCATGCAGCCAGCGGCAATCCATACATCGTTGATTGGAATGGGGAGCCCCCTTTTCCGGAGCATCTGTTTTATCTCAGCGAACCACTCGGCGGTTGTATCGGTAACAGGAACGCACACCGTGCGGGGTTTCTCGCGAAACCTTCGAAGGATTTCATGGTTTTCCAGGGTCCTTGAACGGCCCCGGAATCCGTCATAGAGTTCGCCGACGACCACCGCAGACAGGAGGATTGCCTCACTGCCGGCCAAAATATCGGCGATGCGGGTGCTGCCCGTCATGAGGGCGGTGTACGCATTCGTATCTATCATAACTCGCATGAGGCTTACCGCCAGTCTGCTTCATCGACGTGACGGTTGTCTGCTTGGGCGGCATCGAATTCGGCCAAATCCTCCGCCGCCCAGATGCCGCAGAACTCTCGGTAGTCGTCTGAATATCGGCCCGCGACAGGTAAGCCCAGAGCACCGGCCAGCAGTTCCTTCACCAGGCGGTTCTTGCTGGTGTTCCGGCGTTTTGCTTCATCCGCAAGACGACGATCCAACTCAGAGCCTATATCATGAATAGTGATAGAACTCATGGAAACCTCCTGTGGTTCACATATACCACATTAATGGTTCAAAAAACAAGTTTTTCCCCAATTTCGACAATGGAGCCAAGTAATTCATAATGTACTTTTTATATTCTGTTGGGAACGCGCCCCCGGTGGTTACACTGAGTACCAGGGACGCACGGCTATCTCGTCTCTTTTCTGATAATCACTCCCCCCGTAGACAAGGGTGGCGGAGCTGCGGGGAATTCCTGTCTGGGTGCACCACCAGTTAAGGGAATCGAACATGCTGGGCGATATTGTCTGCCCGGACTTTATCTCCACAGGGAAGAGCTTCCCCCCCTCATCCAGCAGCAGATCGACCTCGTGTCCCGTGCGATCCCGCCAGAAAAAGATAGGCGGCTTCAGACGGTGATGGGTATAGAGTTTGGCTGCCTCCGCGATAATCAAGTTTTCGAACAAGGCACCCCGGAGGGGGTGGGAACGGGCCTGTTCAGAACTTCGTATCCCCAGGAGATTGCAGGCCAGGCCGACGTCGTAAAAATAAAGCTTTGGGCTTTTTATTACGCGCTTGTTAAAGTTGCGATGATGGGGCGGCAATAGGAATACAATAAAGCCTGCTTTCAGCACCGATATCCACCGCTTTGCCGTGTCCAGGGCAATACCGCAGTCGTTAGCCAGGGAAGAATAGTTCAGAATCTGACCGGTCCTGCCGGCAGTCAGAGTGAGGAAACGCTCAAAGCGCTCAAGGTCCCCGATATTTACAAGCGAACGCACATCCCGCTCGATGTATGTTCGGATATAATCGGGAAGCCAGACCTCCGGTGGGATGGAGGAGTTGTGGATTCTCGGGTAATACCCGCTGTATATGCTGTCCCACAATTTAAGACGGGAGGTCTTGTTATGAAAAAGAGTGCTGGGGTTTTCCGGCCTTTCACGTAGACTATTCTCCAATTCAGCCCTTTCGAACGGCAGCAGATGCAAAATACCGGTACGCCCGGAAAGGGACTGGGAGATCTTTTCCATAAGGAGAAAATTCTGCGACCCAGTAAGTATGAAGCGCCCAGGCGCAGCATCGCGGTCGACAGCGCTTTGCAGGTACGAAAAAAGGTCCGGAACCCTCTGAACCTCGTCGATGATTACCGGTCCGGGGTACCGGTCGAGGAACCCCCGGGGATCGTTCTGGGCGAACTGCCGCATGTCCGTTTCTTCTAGGGAGATGTATTCGTGTTCTGGGAAAGCTGCCTTTACCAGGGTGGTTTTTCCCGACTGCCGAGGGCCGGTCACAGTAAGAATGGGATAGAATTTTGCATCGCGTTTCAGGTAGGTATAAAGCGTTCTGTTATACATTTTGCTATTCTACTATTCAATCGTATATTTGTCAATTTTAAACAATTCTTATCCTTCTCACAAAAACGATCCACACTGATCTTCGCGGGACCGCATTTTGATCACTCACGCCGTTCCTTGCTCGCCCATGCGTCCAGGGGCTGCTCACTCACTTCGTTTGGCCTTGCACCTTGACCCGCCGGGCCGTCACCGGTATTTTATACCTTAATGACAGTAAACGAGCTCCACCACAAGTTTCCCGCCGCGTCGGATTATTTGACACAGATATTTCTGATAGAACGCGATTACGGAGAGGTAAGCAATCTGCGCCTTTCGCGGCGGCTTGATGTCTCCAAGCCGGCGGTCAGTCAATCGGTCAAGCGGCTGGTCAAGCTCGGTTTGGCCAGTCAGGAGAGCTACGGGGGCATTCAACTTACCGAAGAGGGCCGCCTGATCGCCGCGCAAGTACTGGAGCGCCACTACCTGCTGGAGCACGTCCTGGTTGATATGCTGGGCTACCCCTGGGAAAAATCCGACCGCGAAGCCAAGCAGCTGCAGGTCATCATCAGCGATGAGCTCAAAACGCACCTCGATCTTAAACTCGGCCATCCCCGCACCTGCCCCCACGGCAATCCCTTCCCGGGTTCTGAAGGTGAACAGGAACTGATCAACGCCCCCCGCCTCATTCAGGCGCTGGTCGGCAGCCGGGTGGAACTTCTCAGAATTACCGAAGAGGGAGAGGAGATTGAAGGGCTGCTGGATTTCTGCTTTCAGCACCAGCTCACCCCCGGCACAAGGCTGTTGATTCATGCCCGCAACAGCGCGGGACTCGAAATTAGCATAAATCGCGAAGCGACCACTTTTTTACTTCCCCTCGAATATGCACATCACTTCTGCTATAGAGACATCGCCGCAGACCGCGCCCCCCGCCCATCATCTACAGTTTGAATTGCTGAGCTCCAGCACTCTAATTTTATTTTTCACTCATAAAAATCCGTAGTTTTTAGCCTTAAAGCCTTGACCCTACCCCCAAAACTGTGGTAAAAACTTAATGTGCATTAACTTAGAGGAGTCTAACTTTATGAGAGGTACTTTCGAAAAACATACTAGTGGGTCAGCCATCGGCGAACCGGCAGCTGCATCTGTGCAGTCGACTGCCCCGGCCGCCGCAAAGATTTCCAGTGAAACACCGGCCGCGCAAAAGCGCATTACCGCTCTATCGGCATTGAAGCGGAATGAACAGTGCCGCATTATCACCATCGCCGGCGGTGCGGGAATGCGGTCGAAAATGTACAACCTGGGCATACACGAGACCGAACGCGTAAAAGTAGTGCAAAACCGGGGCTTCGGCCCCTTGGTCATAGATATAGGGGGAACCCGTCTGATACTCGGCCGCAAGATGGCTGAAAGGGTGTGGGTCTCACGCATTTGAATTTAGGAGGATATGCACACATGCAACGATTAAACGAATTAGCGGAAAACAGCCGCGCGAAAATAGTCGGCTTTGAAGAGGGTAGCGGCGCCTACCGCAGCAAACTCTACGCAATGGGGCTTACCCAGGGCAGCACCATCACGGTGCGCCGGGTCGCACCCCTGGGCGATCCGGTGGAAGTCACTGTGCGCGGCGCCAACGCCTCGCTGCGCAAGAAAGAGGCGAAAGTAATTTACGTAGAGGAGGTGCGGTAATGCGCGCAGAAGCAGTAAAATCGGTCACCCGGCAGTTCACCATTGCGCTGGCGGGCAACCCCAACAGCGGTAAAACTACCCTGTTCAACGGTCTGACCGGGGGAACCCAGAAAATCGGCAACTGGCCCGGTGTAACAGTCGAAAAGAAAGAGGGCTACATGGGTGAGCATGCCGACCGCCTGCGGGTGGTGGATTTGCCCGGCATCTATGCCTTTCACTCCTCCAGTGAGGACGAGCGCATCAGCCAGGAGTTTCTGCTGACTCAGAAACCGGAGCTGGTGGTCAACATCGTCGACGCCTCCAACCTCGAGCGCAATCTTTACCTGACCGTGCAGCTAATCGAGATGGGCATGCCGGTGGTAGTGCTGCTGAACATGGCCGACATTGCTTCGCAGGTGGGCATCAGCGTCGATGCCGCCGCCCTCGAGCAGGAGCTGGGCGTTCCGGTCTATTCCATGACCGCCACCAACAGCGAGGACATCAAAAAGATCCGCACCGCCATCCTCTCCCACCGTAATGCAGCCCCCAGCGCTCCAGACGAGACGCCAATTTCGTATCCGGCCTCGATTCAGAGAATCATCGACCGCTGGACAGCCGAGTATAATACTCCGGAGTTCGGGCCGTGGTTGGCGGTCAAAATCCTGGAGGGGAATGAATTTTTATTGGAAGATGCAATCAGGAGAGTCGCTTTTAACGCCGAAGCGGCTGTTGAGGCGCAGCAGACGGTGCTGACCGAGGATGGGATCGAGGCCGATGTGCTCATCGCCAATGCCCGCTACGACTATATCCAACAGGTGGCCGAAAAGAGCGTCCACCGGCAGAAGGTCAAGCGCAGCCTCAGAGCACGCATCGACGACGTAGTGCTGAACCGCTTTTTGGGTATACCGGTCTTTCTCGGTGTAATGTACCTGTCCTTCTGGGTTGCAGTGAATGTCGGCTTCGCCTTCATCGACTTCTTCGACGTCCTGGCGGGAACCTTCTTTGTCGACGGCGTGGCGCATCTGCTGAACTCGATCAGCGCCCCCGGCTGGCTGAGCACCGTTTTAGCCGACGGTGTGGGGGCCGGTATCCAGACGGTGGCAACCTTCATACCGGTGGTGTTCTTCATGTTCCTGATGCTCAGCATCCTGGAAGACTCCGGCTACATGGCCCGAGCAGCCTTCGTCATGGACCGGGTGATGCAATCTATCGGATTGCCGGGCAAGGCCTTTGTGCCAATGATCGTCGGTTTCGGCTGTACCATTCCGGCCATCCTCGGTACCCGCACCCTGGAGAACAAGCGCGACCGTTTCCTGACGATCTTCATCACCCCCTTTATGAGCTGCGGCGCCCGCTTACCGGTCTACGCCCTGTTCGGGGCGGCCTTCTTCGGCGCCCGGGCCGGGGGTATTGTCTTTTCAATCTACATGATAGGCATTTTGATGGCAATCGGTACCGGCTACCTGCTGCGCAAGACTGTATTCAAGGGGGGCGACTCCACCTTCGTAATGGAGCTGCCCAAGTACCACCTGCCGACCATCCGCAACTCCTTCGGGGCGGCCTGGATTCGTCTGCGCTTCTTCATCAAGCGGGCCGGTAAGGCGATTCTGCTGGTAGTGCTGGTGCTGAGCATCTTCAACTCCCTCGGTACCGACGGCAGCTTTGGCAACGAGGACACCGAAAATTCAGTCCTGTCGGCGGTCGGCAAATCGATTACCCCGGTCTTCCGACCGATGGGTATTGAAGACGAAAACTGGCCGGCCACAGTCGGACTGTTCACCGGCCTCTTCGCTAAGGAAGTAATAGTCGGAACCCTGAACTCCCTGTACGCCCAGGAAGCGCCGGCCGCTGAGGCAGAAGCCGGCGCAGGAGAAGCGGCCGAGGAAGCGGGCTTTTCACTGCGGGAGGGTGTGGTAGAATCATTTGCCGCGCTGGGTGACGGACTGGCTGGGGTGTTCTCCGGTCTGTCGGCGACCCTCGGATTTGATACGATCGGACACGATGAGGCTGAGACCGCTGAACTGATAGAGGCTGATGGCTCGGTATTCACCGGAATGCGCTCCCGGTTCAACCCCTACTCGGCCTATGCCTATCTGCTGTTCGTGCTGATCTACTTCCCCTGTGTGGCCGCCTTCGGTACCGCCGTTCAGGAGATGGGCTGGAAATACAGCATCATCCAGGCAATTTACCTGACAGTACTGGCCTGGAGCACCGCCACGCTGTTCTACCAAGTTGTAGTGGCCCACAACCCCGTGCTGATTGCGATACCCCTCGTCATAATGGCGGGGGTAGTAGCTGCGCTGTACTGGTTTGGAAAACAGCCTACTGAAAAATCGGCTGAAACGGGCTAAGCCCGCCGTTGCCTCAGGCAATATAGTCGGGCTGCTGTTTCAGCAGCTCGACTTTTTTTTACCCTTCACCCATAACGTCGAGAGGCAACGGAATCCGCAGCAGCTCCTGCCCTGCCCATGCGGCTTCGGGCGTGACCCTCGGCGGGAGGTCGCCGCTTTGGATGCATTCATTGCATTGAGCCGGGGGGATCGGGCTTTTTATTTGTTGTAGGTTAATGGCGTGGCAGCCGGATAATAAAGCAGGCGCCGCGACCGGGCTCGGATTCCACCTTCATCTCGCCTCCGTGTCCCTCGGCTACAATGAAATAGGAAAGCGAGAGTCCCAGCCCGGTACCTTTCCCGATGTCCTTGGTGGTAAAAAACGGTTCGAACAAATGTTTTTTGGCCTCATTCGAAAGACCGTGTCCATTGTCTTCAATTTCGAATTGAACAAAGCCATTGCTGTTCTTCGCCCGAACAATAAAGCGGGGCTCCGGCTGCTCCAGCATCGCCTCGGCACCGTTGCGCAACACGTTGAAAATAACCTGCTGAATTTTCGGCGCCTCACACATAATCTCCGGAATATTCGGGTCATACTCCCTCCGGATCGCGATACCCTTGAAGTTGTGTTCCTTTTTCAGCTTATAATCATTTTTTGCCAGTTCCAGGGTCGTGTCCAGCAGCTCGGTGATAGAGGTGTTAGTCGGCTGCAAATTTCCCTTGCGGGCAAAGGAAAGCATGTCTTTGACAATTTTTGATGCCCTGTTTCCCGAACCGATTACATTCTTCAGCATCTCGATTACATCCCGCTGTTCGAGATAGCTTTGAAGGGCATCGAAATCGAGACCGACCTCCTGCGCCACCCTATGATTCACCGGCAGATTCCCGTCCAGCCGCTGCAGTACTACCGAGGCGTTCTGTATGATACCGGCCAGCGGATTATTGATCTCATGGGCCATTCCAGCCGCCAGGCCGCCCACCGAAACCATTTTTTCGGACTGAATCATAGTCTCTTCAAGGCGCACTTTCTCGCTGACATCATCGATGCGAATGACCGCTCCCTTTACTCCGTTGTCTATAAGCGGATAAATTACCCGGTCTTCATATTTTTTAGTTCCCTCTTCTCCATACGGCTGCCGCAACCTGGAAATCGGCTGCCGGGTTTGAATAGCCTTCTCGAGACATGGACCGTATTCCTGAAAATCCGGCAGGAGCTCGCTCAGGTGTTTACCTTCGGCCTCTTTAGTCGTACGGCCGATCCGCTTCTCGGCCTGCCGATTCCACTGCAGTACACAGCCTTGTTGGTCTACGGTGATAATAATCGACGGCATTGAGTTGATAATGTTGGAAAGCAGATTTCGCAAATATTCGATCTCCGCGGTACGTACACGTACCTGCCGCTGCAGCGACAACGACCACAAAATGAACAGAACCGCTGCTGCAGATATAACCCCCATAACCCAGCGTACCCATAGCGGCATACCGGTGGTTCCAGTTTCACTGAGCCATTTCTGCCGGCTCGTATAGTAATAAGAGTTTTTGTCGCTTTTGAGGAGTCGCAGGTGACGGTCGATCGCTGCCAGGAATCCCTCCGGGTCGTTGTCGGCGGCCACAATGTGCAGCCCGTACGGATGAAACACAATTGGATCATTGCTTATTTCCACCCAACCCGGTATAGAATACGCCTTGAGGCGGTCGGCCAGCCCGGCATCGATTCGCCTTTCGGAAATACTGCGAAACAGGCTGTCGTAGGAACCGTATTCAATAAAGGTGCATTCCATTTCAAACTGCCGTGTCAAACCCCGCATAATCGGATAAAAAAAGCTGTCCTCCACATACCCGACTTTCTTGCCATTAAGTTCCAGTAGGGACACGATATCGGATTCTTTATGGGTAAATACCCGTCCCCAAGTGGTTAATAGCACTTCGTCGCTGAAATCGAACTGCCGGTTTCGCTCGTCGGTATAGCCCAGAGTAAGAATAAGGTCAGCCTCACCGACAGCCAGCAGTTGTATACTCTCCGGCAGGGAAACCGGCAGATACTCAACCTGCCAGCCTTCCTGTGTGGCGATATACTCCATAATATCGACAGCAAAGCCCTTCGCCGCCCCGTTCTCAAACTCAACCATTCGGTCTTTCTCGAAACAGGCTACTTTGAGAGTCTGGTTTTGCAGCTGGGCTTGTTTTTGGGTTTGACTATTGACTTGTGCGAAGCCCGGCAGGGCACCGGCAATTAGAATTATCGACAGCAACACGGAACGTACATATTTTGACATGCTGTTATTATAATCGGTATAAGAAAAAATGTACAAAGGTTATTTACACTTCAGTGCTCAGTGCGTGTAGAGTTGTTTAGAGCACACCGAAGGTCATCACCAGGCCGAACAGAAAAATAACAGTATACCCACCCAGCTCGAGGGTGGTGTGAAGAATGGAGGTGAGTTTGCGATTCTTAGCGGCCGTTTTATTGAGAGTAGCCCGGGCGCCGAGTGTGACAACCGCCACCGCACTAATGGTAACCGCCATGCCGAGGGACATAGCCCCGACAGCCAAAAGCCCTAGAGCAGTCATCTGCATCGACAGGGCGAACATCAGCACCATCGCCGCCCCCGGACAGGGAACCAGGCTCGAACCGATTATCAGCAGCAGTAACCTGCGCCGCCCCATTCGGCCGGGGCTTCCTGCTTCATTTTCGGCCTCATCGGGAACTTCGGCCGCTTCGGCCGCTTCGGCCACGACCAGGTCATGGTGCGCATGCCGGTGGGTGCCCCGCAACAGCTGTACGAGATGGAGTGCCAGCATAACTGCCCCGAATACCGCAATAAAGCCGAAGGTAGCCACTTCGATATACCGGCTGACGGAGTTGAAGGTAATCAGCAGCGATCCCCGCAGGATATAGTATATGGGAAGTATGAGGACGGCGGCCGCCCCTCCGTGCAGCGTAGCCATCAGCACGCCGGCCGCCACCCCGTGGAGTACCGGAGCGTCTTCGGCCAGAAAATAGGAAAAGATAACCGTTTTACGGTGCCCCGGCCCGAGCGCGTGCAGCAGACCGTATAAAAACGCCGCCCCCAGGGCGATAAACAACACCGAGCCCCGATTTTCCTGCTGTTGTACCGCCTGCATGGCGCCGGCAATCCGGCCGTACAGCTGCAGCTGAAACGCATTTATCAGCTGCATAAAGTGGCTCTGCCTGTTTGGCTCTCCACCTCCGGTAAAGCTGAACGCTGATGAAGTACTTTCGGCGGCGGTGCTCTGAGACTCGCTCGATTTGCCGCCGGAGATAAAGGGGTTCTGCTGGGCATAGGCGGCACCGGCCAGTAAAATTACTGCGACGCATATCCCGACCCGAATTACACGCTGAAAACTGAAGTAAAACTCACTCATTCTTCACTAAAAGTTAAGAACAACTCATAAGGATACGCCTGTCCATTGGCATTTGCAGCCCCTGCGCCGGTTCCGGCACCGTCGCCCCGGGTCATACCGCCAATCGGATCGTAGCTAATGCCGGCATCGCGGTTTTTCTGAATCTCGGCCTTCGCAGACACATACTGCAGGCCCTCTATGCTGACAGGGTGTTCATCTTCATATGCAATATCGCAAAAAAAGGTATCATCGAATATTACCAGCTTCACACGGTTATCCGCTGCTGAAATAGACAGCGGGTACGGAACGAAAAACTTGTAGGCCAGGCGGTCGCCCTCCATCCAGGCATCGAACTGTTCAACTCGATCGACCTGGTAGCTTTCATTGCCGTGTGAGAGTGTAATAAAATAGTGGTAATTCTTGAGGTTGGCAAAGGCATTTTGCTCGATTATCCGAGCCTCTTGATCGTTAAACTGCCCGTCGCGGTTGCGGTCGTAGTCCAGCCGAATCGAGGCGGTGAACATCTGGTCGAATTTCCATTTAATCCAGAAACCCCTCAGCTCCTGTTCATCGAACACCGCGGTAACCTGTGAATCAATAAACATATGGGGATGGGCCGCAGCCGGTATCCCGAGCCCCAGCGCCAATAGCAGGCTTACTAATAGTCGTTTCATGTTTCTCCCAATCCAGAATCTATCATAGGTTGCGCGGGATGGTCTACAGGGCATACCAGCCGCCGCAGCAGCCTTAGAAGGAAAGAATCAAAGCTGCGAACAGCAGCAGCGAAAACACACAGTGCAGCCGAACCGTCGAGCGAATGGAGATATGCCGCCCGGCGCTTACCGCCCATGGAAGCGTCAGTGCTACGGATAACGCGGCCGGCGGGTAAAGCCCGCTACACACATACAGGAGCGTTAATCCGAATGCCCCCCATATCAAAAAGTTGTAGATAAAGATACTACGGGATAGTCCCATACGCACGGCAAAGGTGACCAGGCCGCCGCCCTGGTCACTGTAAAAATCCCGCACCTCATTGCTCAGCATGAGGGCCGGAACAAAAAGTGCGGCCGGAAGCCCGAACAGAACCGGATACCAGGAAAGCGATGCGGTCACAACGTACCATGCCCCTACATTCATCAGAGGCCCCATCAGGACAAACGATGCCGGGACACTCAATCCGTAGCGTTTGTATACGAAGGGCTCGCCGGTATAGGCATAGGCCCCGGCAATTCCGATCAAACCGATTATCAGAAGTATACCGTCGGTCAGCCACACCAGATACAGACCGATCAGAGCGGCAGCGCCCAGGGCCGCTGCGCCGCTCAAAAATACAATGACATCAAAGCGGCTGCGCTGCAGTCCGAAAAAAGATATCCGTGTATCGCTAATGTTTTGATAATGAAAGGAACCTTCAAAAAAATCATTGATAAGGTTTGCACCGGCTTGGGCCGCTACGCCGGCGGTCAATACCAGGAGCAGCAGCACCATTCCCGAGTTTGTAGCCGGCAAAGCGAGAGAATAACGATATTCGGCGGCCAGAAGCCCCGCCCCCGCTCCGGTGACCGCCAGACCCAAAGTGCGCACCCGCAATGCACTCCAGTAGCTGCGTGCGTACTGCAGCAGAGGGGCCTGTACGGCC
Organism: uncultured Sediminispirochaeta sp.; assembly: GCA_964632675.1. GTDB lineage: Bacteria > Spirochaetota > Spirochaetia > DSM-16054 > Sediminispirochaetaceae > DSBN01. The sequence goes on along the minus strand of CAZWDV010000004.1, from coordinate 38,689 downwards.
CTCATCCGCCGCCCCGTTTTTTTGCCTTCCCGGCTTTGGTTTTCCCGGAGAAACCAGGGGCGACTAATGCTTTGGGGCCCCCTCCGATCAAGTCTTCCCGCCCGGCTTTCTGCAGTGCTTCGCGAACAATGGCGGCATTCTCCGGCCGGTTAAACTGCAAAAGCGCCCGCTGCATCCGTTTTTCACGGCCTCCCCGCGGTACGTACACAGCCTCCATCGTGCGTGGGTCGATCCCGGTGTAATACATACAGGTTGATACCGTACCCGGTGTCGGATAAAACTCCTGTACCTGTTGAGGAATAAAGCGCTGGTCCCGACAGAACTCGGCCAGTTCAACCGCGTCCTTCAGGGTAGCGCCCGGATGGGCGGAAATAAAATAGGGCACCAGATACTGCCGTTTGCCGAGCCTTTGATTGGTCTCTTTATACGCCCTCATAAACCGGGTGTAGACCCCGCTGTTCGGTTTGCCCATCTTCTGTAGCACCTGGTCGGATACATGCTCCGGGGCTACCTTCAGCTGGCCACTCACGTGATGCTCGCACAGGTCCCGTAGAAAAGCTTTTCCATCCTCCTGATCGGCCAGCAGGTAATCATAGCGGATACCGGAGCGGACAAAGACCTTCTTTATACCCGGCAGTTCCCGCAACTTCTTCAAAAGTTGGCGATAGTCGGAGTGATCCGGCCGCAGCTGCGGGCACGGCTCGGGAAACAGACACTGCCGGCTGGTGCAGGCCCCCCGGTTTTCCTGTCGTTGACAGGCCGGAAGGCGGAAGTTAGCGGTTGGCCCGCCCACATCGTGCAGGTAGCCCTTGAACTCCGGCGCTTCCATCACCCGGCGGGCCTCCCGCAGCAGAGACTCATGGGAGCGTCCCCTTACAATTCGCCCCTGATGAAAGGTCAGGGCGCAGAAACTGCACCCGCCGAAACATCCGCGGCTGGAAACCAGGCTGAAGCGCACCTCTTCGAGAGCCGGAATCGGTTTACTATAGCTCGGGTGGGCCTGGCGGGTATACGGCAGTTCATATACCTCGTCCAGTTCACTCAGTGAAAGGGGATAATCGGGGGGATTTTGAATAACCAGTTGTCCGGCGGCTTCTTCGGCCAGTGTGCGGGCGGAAAACGGATCGGCGTGCTGCATCTGTACGGCAAAACTGCGGGCAAAGGCCGCTTTATCGCGCCGCAGCTCTTCAAAGGCGGGCAGAAACAGCAGGTCGGAGCGACCGCTGACGTGGTTTTTGGCCGCAGAGGCCGCATTCCCCGCCAGGCGATACACTGTTCCGCGCACGTCACGGATCGAATGAATGTTCTGACCTTCAGACAGACGGCGTGCAACTACTCGCACTGCCCGCTCGGCCATTCCATACAGCAGTAGATCGGCCTTTGCATCGAGCAGGACCGAACGCCGCAGTTTGTCGCTCCAGTAATCATAGTGGGAAAGCCGGCGCAAAGAGGCCTCGATCCCGCCGATTATAACCGGGACACCCTTGTAGGCAGCCCGGGCCAGACCGGAATAGACAATCACCGCCCTGTCCGGACGCCGGCCGTAGTCCCCGCCCGGAGTATAGGCATCATTATGACGCAGTTTGCCGGCAGCCGTATAATGGTTGACCATCGAATCCATGTTTCCGGAGGTTATTAAAAATGCAAGCCGGGGGCGTCCCAGCACCTGCAAAGACGCGCTGTCCTTCCAATCCGGCTGCGGGATGATGCCGACCTTGAACCCCTCTGCTTCTAAAACCCTGCCGATTACTGCAGCTCCGAAAGAAGGATGATCAACATAGGCATCCCCGGAGATGAGCACGAAATCGCACTGATCCCATCCACGCGAGTACATATCCTGTGTGCTGAGCGGCAGAGGCTTCCTCTGCTGAACATTGGTCATGATGAGTTTAGTTATAAAACAAGAATCGCTCCGGCTTCAAGTAGCACTCGAAACCGGAACGGTTTCGAGTGCTGCTGCTGCTTTTCCAGCTACTTCACCCCGTCGTCGCAGGCTCCATCTTCATCAAAAAAGCGGGCGCTCTCTGCATTCGCGGCTTTCGTACAATCTTCTAAAGGAATCTGTTTCATCGGTTCACCGCAGCAATCGGGCACCTCATTACTATCGGCAACAATAACTTCTTCTCCGCATCCCGGACATCGATACGCTTTTTTTGACATCTTTCCCTCCTTACGGATAGGCCGAGTAAGGCGGCAGTAGGCCGGCACTTTTCGGCTATTTATTACAATAATAGTAATCTTCCTTCGAGGAAGCAAATAAAATCAGTACTTTTTTTATTCCGGGGCAATCAGCAGTTTCGGATACGGCTCCTGCGGAATGAGGTGGAGTCGCACATGCTTGGGTTCACCCAATTTCTCTACGCTTTTAAGACTCATCTCGACGAAACCGAGGCGACACTCGTTTTTCTGGTAAAGCCGTGCGTAAATAGGTGTAGAATCATCACTCAAGAGGGTATCTATTGAGTTGCCTACATACAGCATGACAGTTGCTTCGGTCATCATGATGCCGAGGTCAAAACCGTCGTTCGGATTTATCACTACTTGTTTCTCCGGAAAAGAGTAATCCGCCAATACCTTTAGAAAACTGGTTTCCCGCATGTCCATAGTACGCCTCCGCTCTCCTGCTTTGTTTTCCCCTATTTAGAGACAACAGTATAGCGTTCAAAAACGACAACAGCAAGAATAAATATGACAATTCAGTAATTCTCATTTTGGAAGCTCTATAACTTCCAAAATTAGAATTACATCAAAATCTTTATGCTAAGTTGCTAATCTTAAACAAAATGTGAGCATTCTAAATTTGAAAATTTTAATAAAATTTTCAAATTTAGAATTGCTGATGACAATTACCACATTAGCTTGACTTTCAGCATCTATGAAAATTTAATAACATATACGTATAGGTTCATTATGGAAAGCAACATTTTTACATTTCAAGAGATTCTAGATTTTACTGAAACTGGGGAGCAAGAGTTTCTCGAGTGGCAGAAAGCCGGACTGATAGAACCGGTCGGACACTCCGAAGAACACGCCGCCTTTTTCAGCGGAAAGACAGTTGAACGGATTAAGCACATTAAACAGTTTACTCAGATGGGCTACAGTATCGAAGAGGTCCGTAAAATTCTCCGTAAAGTCGGCATACCGTCGGCTAAAAAAAGCGGAAAAACCGACGGCCCTGAACGTGAACAGCTGCTGCGCTACTATTTAGATGAAAACTCTTTTTCCGACAAATTCATTTTCAACCATCTCCAACTGACAGACCGCAGCGGCCGGCACCCGCTGTTCAGTGATATAGGCTCCCTTGGCGACCATCTGCTCAACCTGGCGGGAAAGTGTATGCGGGAAATGGAGTGGTTCAAGAGCCTGCTGTTTATAGACCGTCTAAAAGCGCTGCGTGAAGGCCGGCTGCGGCAGATAGCCCACCGTATTGCCGCAGCCGTCATGAGGAAGGACCGGGTATTCAGTCCGGAAGCGGTCCGTACTACCTTGACCGGAGATAAGGGAGATATTCCCATCCGCGTTTCAGAGCATGCCCCCTCCTGGGATTACAGCCACAAATCCCCCTTTCCCGATAGCGCCTGGGAGAGCTCTGAGGCTTATTGTGTTTTCGATGAAATCATGGAATCCGCCGGGAGCATGTACTGCAATGTCTGAACTCACCTGCGCTTTAATCGGGCTCGGAAGAATCGGCAGCCGCCTCGAAAGCGACCCGCTGCGGGAGAAGCCCTGTACCCACGCCGGTGCACTGTTCGAAAACCCCGACTGCCGGCTGGCGGCCGCCTGCGATATAAACACCGAAGCCCGCGCGGCCTTCAATGACCAGTGGGCAGATAAAACCTCGTTTACACTATTCGAACATATAGATTCGCTGTTGAATGAAGTCCGCCCGGACATTCTCTCCATCGCCACACCGCCGCATACCCACCGCAGACTGGTCAACAAAGCCGCCCGCGCAGGAATACCGGTAGTAATCTGTGAAAAACCGCTGGCCCACTCTATGCGGGATGCACGGGCGATTGCCCGGTTGCATACTTCCGGCCGAATGAAGATAGTGGTTAACCACGAACGGCGCTACTCCCGTGATTACCAGCTGGTAAAAGCGCATGTGCAGTCGCAGCGTTACGGCCGGTTGCTGTCCCTGCGGGGCACACTCTATTTCGGGCGCACTGCAGCCCACAGAGATGCACTGCTGCACGACGGAACCCATATGATCGATATTATTAACTACCTCACGGATTCGGTCTGTTCAGTCAAGCGGCGCTATGGGTCGATGCGCGCCTCCACATCTTCGGCTCTGCTATTCGGTAAAGCGGGTAAGATACCCCTGTGCATAGAGCTCGGCAGCGAGCGCGATCATCTGGTGTTTGAGCTCGAGCTGAGCTTCGAACAGGGGCACATCCGCGTCGGAAACGGGGTACTGGCCTTCGAAGAGAGCAGTCCCAGTCCTTTTTATCAGGACTACCGCTCGCTTCTGCCGGCCGACACTCCGCAGGTGCCGACCACCGGGTATTTCGCCGGCATGCTCGCCGATGCGGTCAGGTGCTGCCGTGAACCGGATTATCAACCGGTCTCAAACGCCGCAGCATCCTTAGAAGTTATGCGTTTTATCCGCCGTTCCGGTTGAGTTCGATACCATCATCGCGAATAGTAATCCGCTGCTCCTTATACAGGGAGCCGATAGTGTTCTTGAACAGTTTTTTACTCATCCGCAGCTGTGCATAGATTTCCTGCGGCTCGCTTTTGTCGTGCAGGGGAAGAAATCCACCGGAACGCTTGAGAACGGTGAGAATGGTGTGGGCCGCCTGTTCGGAGGCGGGTAAAAAGCCCTGGGGCTGCAGAATAACGTCGACTAAGCCATCCTCTCTTACTTTTTTAACGTATCCGGTCTTTCTGTCCCCGATTTTGATGGGTTCGAAGATTTCTCCATGGTACAGCAATCCTTCATACCGGTTGTCGATTACCACCATTACTCCAAGCTTGGTTTTCTCCCATACAATCAAGTCGAGCTCCTGGTTAAACTCCAGCGCAGAAGTATCCCGGTCGAAATGACCCTCAAGGCGGCAGGTGCCGATTACCCCCGTCTTTTCATAATCCAGCATTAGATAGATTACCGCTATATCGCCGGCATGCAGGGAGTGCAGCCAGTTTTTTTTGGGAACAAACAGATCTTTATTGATACCCCAGTCCATAAAAGCCCCGAACTCAGTGGTGGAAACCACTCTCAAAGGGGTAAAATCACCGACTTTCGCCAATGGGCGGCTGGTGGTGGCGCCCAGGGTGTTTTTTGATTCGTTGTAAACGAACACCTGCAATTCGGTACCGGGAGCGGCCCGCTTCGGTGTTTCCGCCTTCGGCAGGTAGATCTCACGATCACCGCCGTCGAGGTAGCAGCCTCCGCGGGACATCTTTTTTATTTTTAGTGTATTAAAATCGCCGATTTTCAACATTCCCAATAATTACCTCTTTATTTCGGTCCGAAACCGATTTATAGTATTAATAGAACAGGGAGCTGATGAAATGACACATCAGCACGAAAAATTGTTACAAAATTACTAAAAACGTGAATGCAGCCGAAATTTCACCAGTGACCCTCAATTTTACACAGGAGGGTACTTATGCAGTCTACTAATTTGGACCACATTCCCCGAACACAGGAACACATCTTACAGCTTTTTCATGAGTTCCAGGACCGGGACTCTGAACATAGCTTCGTCTCTTCCGCCGCAATTCGTCAAATTGCCGAACACCTCGAGCTTTCCATGGCGGAGGTGTACGGAGTCCTCTCTTTTTACCACATGTTCTCACATCGTCCAAGGGGCAAGTATGTCATCCGCTTATGCGACTCTCTCTCTTGCCGCATTGTAGGTTCCCTTGATATCTACACTTACCTTACTGAGGAACTGGAATTACAGCGTAATAGAGTAAGTGCCGACGGTCTGTTTAGTCTCGAGCTGGTAAACTGCCTGGGAAGCTGCAATACCGCCCCGAACATGATGATAAACGACCAGCTGATTCCCAACCTTACCGTCGATAAGGTCGATTCCTACATCCAGTCGTTGCGAAGGGAGGCTGAAAATGAAGCGGAATAGAGTTTCTATTACTCATTATGCCATGAAATCTCCGGATATCGAAGCGTATATCGGCGTGGGAGGTTATCAGGGTCTGAAAAAAACGCTGGATATGAGACCGGCGGCGGTAATCCGGGAGGTTCAGGTTTCAAACCTCCGCGGTCGCGGCGGAGCCGGCTTTCCAACCGGTAAAAAATGGTCCGGAGTAACCCAAAGTGAAGAAAAATATGTCGTCTGCAATGCCGATGAGGGTGAACCCGGTACATTCAAGGACCGCTACATTATGGAAAACACCCCCTTCCTGATGATCGAGGGAATGACCATTGCAGCCTATGCGGTAGGGGCGCATAAAGGGTATGTGTATATACGCGGCGAATACCCCTCGGTAGCCAAGACCCTCGCTGCGGCCATAGATGCCGCCCGCGAACAGAATCTACTAGGGTCCCATATACACGGCAGCGATTTTTCATTCGATATCGAAATCAGGCGGGGCGGCGGATCATACGTAGTCGGCGACGAGACCGCCCTGCTGAGTTCTCTGATGGGCAAACGCGGATTTCCGTGGATGAAGCCGCCCTATCCTACCGAGAAGGGATTGTGGGACAAACCGACTGTAGTGAATAACGTTGAAACCCTGGCCTATGTACCCCTCATTCTGGCCAATGGCGCCGCCGCTTTCGCCGCGATTGGTCCGGAAGGTTCTCCGGGACCGAAGCTGTACAGCGTGAGCGGACACGTGAACTCGCCGGGGGTCTACGAATTTCCTATGGGAGTAAGTGTAAAAGAACTGCTCAAAGCCGCCGGAGGAGTCCAGGGACAGCTGAAGGCGGTTCAGATAGGCGGAACCGCCGGGCCCATCTACGACGATTCAACCCTCTCTATGCAGCTCGATTATGAGTCGATGCAGTCCTCCGGCGGTACACTGGGCTCCGGTGCGGTTGTGGTAATGAACTCAAAGACCAATATGGCCGGGGTTCTGGATGTAAGCATGCGCTTTTTTGCCGAAGAGTCCTGCGGACAGTGCTTTCCCTGCCGCTACGGTACCCGTCAACTGAGTTATATGGCCAACCGGATTGCCGCCGGTAACGGAGAACAGCGCTACCTGCCGCTTATGCGTGCTACCGGCGAAGTGATGCTGGCCACCTCTTTCTGCCCCTTCGGCCAGTCGGTCAGCACCCCCCTGAACTCACTTCTGGACAACTTCGGGGATGAGGTAGAGAGTTTTATGCGCCAGCAGAAATATATACGGGAGGTTGTGTAACATGCTGAGTCTTACAATTGACAATAAATCGGTACAGGTTCAACCGGGTACCACTATATTGGAAGCGGCTGATCAGGCCGGAATCGACATACCGACTCTGTGCAAACATGAGGATATTGCCCCCCTGGGAACCTGCGGAATGTGCATGGTCGCGGTGGACGGAGCATCCGGATATACCCGTGCATGTATTACCGAAGCACAGGAGGGTATGCAGATCAGAACGCATACCCGCGAACTGCGGCGAATCAAGCGCAAGCTGCTGGAGCTGGTGCTGGCGGCCCACCCGGACGACTGTCTGCAGTGCATCCGCCACGGCGAGTGCGAACTGCAGAAACTGGCGGAGAAGTTCGAGATCCGCGAGCTGGAGTACGATCAGTACACCCGCGACCTGCCGATCGACTCCACGGCTAAGGGTATTGTGCGCAATATGAACAAGTGCATCGGATGTGGACGCTGCGTGGAAGTCTGCCAGAATTTACAGACCGTAAAAGCAATTTCGTTCTTTGGCCGCGGTTCCGACACCATAGTATCTCCCGGGGCCGACACCGATATGGGCGCGGGTGTCTGTGTGAACTGCGGCCAGTGTGTAGTGTACTGCCCGGTAGGGGCACTCTACGAGCGGGAGCAGATAGACGATGTCTGGGCGGCAATCGAGGACCCGGACATTCACATGGCGGCCCAGATTGCCCCCGCAGTAAGAGTAGCCCTGGGAGAAGAGTTCGGCTTAGAACCCGGTGAGCTGGTGATAGATAAAATTTACGAAGCATTGAAACTGCTCGGCATCGATACTGTCTTCGATACCAACTTCTCCGCCGATTTAACCATTATGGAAGAGGGAACTGAGTTTCTCAACCGGCTTGAAGCGGGCGGTCCCTTTCCGCTGATTACCTCCTGTTCGCCGGGCTGGATAAAGTTCGGTGAAACCTATTTCCCCGAACTCATTGACAACATTTCTTCCTGTAAATCACCGCAGCAGATGATGGGGGCATTGATTAAATCCTACTTTGCCGAAACCCGCAGCATAGAACCGAAGAAAATTTTCAGCCTGTCGATTATGCCCTGCACGGCTAAAAAGTTCGAAGCCGGCCGGCCCGAGATGAATGCCAGCGGCTTTCAGGATGTAGACCGGGTACTTACCACCCGCGAACTGGCCCGGATGATACGCCAGGCAGGTATCAACTTTCAAAAACTCGCAGGCATTAAGCCCGATTCAATGCTTTCCCAGTACTCGGGTGCCGGTACCATCTTCGGCGCCACCGGCGGGGTAATGGAGGCGGCCCTGCGGACTGCCTACGAACTAAAAACCGGCCAGCCCTTAGAACAGATTGATTTTACCCCAGTCCGCGGGCTCGCTGAAACCAAAACCGCTGCGGTGCCGGTAAACGGAACCGAGATAAGAGTGGCGGTGGTGCATGGGCTTTTGGATGCACGGGGGATCTTGGGGCAAGTGCGCCGGCAACTCCCGCCGGGGAAAAAAACCCCGGATTCTTTTTTTGGGGTTAATGGCCGTACAGGGAAGGGAAATAGGGGGGGGGGGGGGGCGTGGGTTTTCAAACGCGGGGGATCTGTTGACCTCGGCCCGCGGGCAACCCAAGCAGGAAAAAGACCCGCCGTATCATTTTATTGAGGTAATGGCCTGTAGAGGGGGCTGTGTCGGCGGCGGCGGACAACCGATCGAGAACTCCATGGCCCAACGCTACCAACGGGCCCAAGGCCTTTATGCAGAGGATGCGGGCTTACCAATACGCAAATCACATGAGAATCCGGAAATTGTGGCAATTTACGAAAAATACCTCAAGAGTGCCGGCGGCGAAAAGTCGCACCATTTGCTGCATACCCACTATCGGCAGCGTGATAAGCACGCGGTATAGAGGAATACAGTGGCGGTATCTCGGAACTCAATTTTCGAACCAGCGGTTTCAGTTGTAAGGTGAGATCTTCGAGCCGATCCAGATTGTGGGGAAATGCGTAAACGAAAAAACCGCGGATGACCGCTGAACCGGAGTCGGCAAAATTGCTTTGCTCGCAGGAGAATCGTGAAGCACCTAACTCATCGCGCAGCACCGGCTGTATTGAAACCCGTGCAAAGTGTACAAACTCCTCGAGAGATTCCACTCCCGCCTCCAGGATGTGTGTATCTCGTTCATATAAATCGTGCAGCTGTATCATCTGCCGAATCTGCCGTAACACCGAGGAGGAAAAGGACATTTTCTCCAGCAAATTTAGAAACCACCCCTTGTCGAAATGGTTGTAGAAGAGCGTACGTAGCGCTTCAATCAAAAAGAGAATGCGCTGCGTCTCCGCATTCTCGGTGACCTGCGGCAGGATTCCACTGCTGCTGTTTATCCGTGCTTTCATTAATATTTATATCGGTGTATTTGCAGAAATTGTTTACCTCTGGGCAAAACCACGGCACCACACAGTAAATTTGAATTCTGCTGCTAAATTTCCTATCTTGAATGTACATGCTGTAAGAGGCATGGTTTGGCAGAGAAAGGAGTAAGCATGTATACAGTAGTATTTTTAGCATTAATAGCTATCAGCGGATTGATTTTGTTTCGCGGAATTCATTCCGGTAAGAAACGGAATATCATTTTAGGGGCCGTACTGGCGGTGGCAACTCTATTGTTTTTCTGGTTTATGGGTTTTTGGGCCGAGAAACTCTGGTTCGATTCTCTCGGCTATGTCAACCGATTCTGGGAAGAGATAATAATCAAAGTTGTTGCAGGACTGATCGGCTTGGCAATCGGTGTAGCCGTTCTACTGCCATTTGCACTTACAGTTCAAATACCGCAAGACAGCGGTTTACCGCGTAAGACTTTGCGCATGGTACCCCTGTTGTTAGGCGGTTTAATCGGTATTTCCAAGGGGGTCGGAGCTTGGGACACCATCTTCAAGTTCCTATATCAGCACAGCACTGACATCAAAGAGCCTATACTCGGCTTAGATGCCGGTTTTTATATGTTTACCCTGCCCTTTCTCGAAGTCGTTTACTCACTCTTATTCATTCTTTCTATAATTGCAGTGATACTGACCTTTCTGCCCCTTTATGCACACACCCAGCAGGGCCTCAGTAAGTATTTTGGCGGTGGGAACGGGGCCAGAGATGTTACTCCGGAAGAGGAAGAACAGGCCCAAACAGAAAAGTCACAGAAGGGCGGCGGTCTGTTTTTAGCCGCGGCAAGCCTCTTTTTCGTACTGCTGGCGGTCGGCAAACTGCTCAACCGATATCGCCTGCTGCTCGATCCCGGCGGCATCACCGTCGGTCCCGGCTGGACGGATGCGAACATCCGCATGCCGATGCTCTTTATTGCAGCCTTAACCGCCCTAGCCGGAGCAGTTCTGCTGTGGATCCCGGCCTTGCGTCGTAAAATCGGAAAGCCCTTCGGCAAACTGTTCTCGCATATGCTCCATCCACAGGTAACCGGCGCCGGATCAATACTGATAGTCGTAATAGTACTGTGGTTTTTGGTGCTGAACATCGTGCCGGCTCTGTTTCAGTCTCTGAAGGTCAGCCCCAATGAAATTACGATGGAACGACAGTATATCAATAACAATATCGAACTTACCCGTCACGGCTTTAACCTTCAGAATATCAGCGAAGAGGAGTTTCCGGTAAGTCAGGAGTTCAATGAGCAGCTGGTAGAGGACAACCAGGGTACCATATCGAATATCCGTCTGTGGGACTGGCGCGCCCTAGATTCGGTATACAAACAGTTTCAGGAAATCAGGCTCTACTATGAGTTCCGTGACATCGATATCGACCGCTATCACATCAACGGTGACTACCGGTCAGTTATGATTTCCGCCCGCGAAATGGAAACGGACAACCTGCCGCCGGAAAGCCAGACCTTTGTAAACAAACGCTTCAAATATACCCACGGCTACGGCATTACCATGAACACTGTCAATGATTTTACCGATACGGGGTTGCCCCAACTGCTTATCAAGGATATTCCTCCTCAGAATGAATACGAATCATTGAAAGTAGACCGGCCGGAGATCTACTACGGCGAACTAACGGATGAATACGTGATTGCCAACAGCAAGGAAAAAGAGTTCGATTATCCGAGCGGAGATGCAAACCAGTATGTAGAATATGCCGGCGACGGCGGAGTTCAAGTGAGCAACTTCTTCCGCAAACTCATTTTCGGTTACAAGCTCGGGGGAACCAAGTTCCTCTTTTCAGGCTATACCGACGAAGACAGCCGGGTCATGTTCTATCGCGACATTCTGGAACGGGTCAACCGGGCAGCCCCCTTCCTGACCTTCGACCGTGACCCGTACATCGTGCTTATAGACGGAGAGCTGCACTGGATAGTCGAGGGCTACACCACTTCGACCAATTTTCCGTACAGTGACTACTACACAGCCGAGGCAGTCGGTGCCTCCCGAATTGCAGAGCGCCGGCGCGGTACCGACCAGCAAATGACCGGGCAGATCAACTACATCCGCAACTCCGTAAAAGCAGTCGTAAACCCGTATAACGGCGACATCGACATGTACATCTACGATGAAAGCGATGCCATCATCAAGGTATGGAACCGGATATTTCCCGGGTTGTTCAAGAACAAGTCGGAAATGCCGACCGCACTGAAGCAGCACGTCCGCTATCCGGCCAACTACCTCATGCTGCAGGGCGATGTGTATGCCAAATACCATATGACCGATCCGGCGGTATTCTACAACCAGGAGGACCTGTGGGTCAGAGCAACCGAAAAGTACTACAACGATGTACAGGATGTGAAGCCGTACTACGTAATGTGGGAGCGCCCCGGATCAAGTGAGCCGGAGTTTGTAGTGATGATGCCCTTTACCCCGAAAAACCGCCAGGTGCTCATCGGCTGGATTGCCGGGGCAAGCGATCCCGAACACTATGGCGAGTTTATCTCCTACAAATTTCCCAAGGACAAGCGCGTACTCGGTACTCAGCAGGTGGAAACCAAGATCGACCAGAACAGTTATCTGTCCAGCCAGTTATCGCTTTGGAGCCAGCGCGGCTCGAATGTAATTCGCGGCAATGTAATTACAATACCGGTTGATGATACCATTCTTTATGTAGAGCCGATTTATCTGCAGGCGGAAACCGCCGCGTATCCGGAACTGCGGCTGGTCGCTGTAATGCACAACGACAACCTCTCGTATGCCGAAACCTTCGAGGAAGCCCTAAAAGGACTCTATTCACCGGATGCCGGCCCGCAGAAGCTCAACGAGGATGTAGTTTCACAGTTCAGCTCGCAACAGGGGCAAGCCGGTGCCGGTGAGCAGGCCGGCATAGCAGATCAGGCTGCTCAGCCCGCTCAGTCCGCCCCCGGAGCCGCTGAACTGCCGGAGGGCATGGAACAGCTCATCCAGAGCGCCAACACCGCCTTCGATACCTACTTCGAGCTGCTCGGAGAAAAGAGGTTCGGCGAAGCTGCGCAGGAGCTAGACCGGCTCGGACGTGTTCTGGAACAGTTATCCCGTGAGCAGGGACAGTAGAATGTACAGCGCGGATGAAACAAATTTTCGTGAATACCTGGCCGGCGTAGTTGCCGGCCACCACGCCTATCACATCGGCCAGATGGTCGCCCTGCGGATACTGCTCGAGAAACGGGTGAAAGACTATTAGTTTTTACTCCCCGGAATCACTTTCATTGCGTGTGCGCGGATCAGACGAACTGCCGAACATGTACGCTTTGAGAAAATCCGGATCACCCGGCCTGGACGTCCGCTGGGCGTGATCGGAGGAGCCTTCGGCTGCATTGCCGCCAGCCCCCGAGCCGCCGACTTTTGAATACGGACAAGCCGACACACAAACCCCGCAGTCGGTACCGAACTGCTTCCAGGCGGAAAAGCAAGTTTCATGATCAATTGAACGCACCATAGCCGCATAATCATCGATGATTGACCCCTGTGGTATTGCACCTACCGGACACAGTTCGGAGCATTTCCGGCATACTTCGCAGACTTTCGGCAGTTTGAAGTCTACCGGTTTATCCAGCTGCAGTGGTGCATCCGTGGTCACAGCCCCGAGCCGGATTCGGCTGCCGTACTTTTTATTCACAATAAGCCCGTGTCGGCCGATCTGCCCTATACCGGCCTGTTCGGCAATCGGCGGCAGCACCAGCTCGCTTTCACCGTCCATGTGGCAAACTGCATTGTATCCCAAGCCGCGCAGGTAGGAGGCTATTACCAATCCCGGAACCGCCACCCGCAGATAGGTACTGGCCACCTCAGCGGCCTCTCGAATCCCCGGGGCAGTGCGCATCTCCTCTACCGACATCTCCATTGCATACACCACAGTAAACGGCAGCAGGTCATTGGTTTTCCGTCCGTAGCGTTCCCCCCGGCCGCGTATAGAATAGGCGCACTTTTTATCCGTCAGGGTTGCCCCGCTGACTACAGCGCCGTATGATCCAAGCGTCTTTTTAAGATACGCAGTAAGTTCGGAGGAGGAAATCTCCTCCCGGAGGCATTCCGGAGCCTGGTATTCGCCTTCGAATCCGCGTACAAAATCACGCAGCGTGGTGATGAATGCGAAGGTAGTCTCCACCATCGGGGCCTCCGGCACTGCATGTGAAAACTTCCCCGGAGGGGCATCCCTCAGTGTATCATCTATCTCTTTTTTCTCTGGGTGGCGTTTATAATACCTTTCGTACCGCTCGGTACCGGGCATGAGGGTCATTCGTGAAAAGATTGTATCTCTTTCATCAATTCTGTCCATATTTGTAATATAAAGGATGAAGACAATTTGAGAAAGCCATTCATCGGATTACTTGCGAAAGGGCCGGCGGCTTAATATGCTGTTAATTAGAATAAAATAAGGAGAGTTCAATGGCGCAGTTAAGAAAAACCCGAATCGTAGCTACCCTGGGGCCGGCATGCGACAATGTTCCCGCAATGCAGGAGCTTCTGAAGGCCGGTATCAATGTGGCCAGATTCAATTTTTCACATGGCGACCATGAGGAACAGGCCGGCCGCTTAAAGCGTATCCGTCAGGCATCGGCCGAAACCGGGATTTCGGTTGCAATTATGCTGGATACCAAGGGCCCTGAGATACGTACGGGCAAGGTGAAGGGCGACGGTGAAATAGATTTGCATGCGGGAGGCGAAATAATCCTTACTACCGAAGAGATAGAAGGCGACGCGCAGCGCTTGTCGATCAACTACGCCCAGCTGCCCCAGGATGTGAAAACCGGTACCCATATTTTTATCGCCGACGGGGTAATCGACCTGGAGGTAAGCAAAGTCGAAGGAACTGAAGTCCATTGCCTGGTCCGCAACGGCGGCTGCTTCGGCAGCAAAAAAAATGTGAATATCCCGGGTGTCAAGGTTTCCTTACCCACTATTACGGAAAAAGACAAACAGGACATCCTGTTCGCTATCCGGCATGAAATGGATTTCATTGCCGCTTCATTTATTCGGACCCCCCAGGAAGTGGAGGAGATCAGAGAGATACTCAAGGAGCATGAGTCGCCTATTCACATTATTGCCAAGATTGAAGATCAACAGGGTCTCGACAATATCGATGATATCATTAGGGTTTCAAATGGTGTTATGATCGCCCGCGGTGACCTCGGAGTGCAACTTTCTACTGAACAAATACCCCTGGCGCAAAAGCGAATTATAGAAAAGTGTATTCAACAGAACAAACCGGTTATCACCGCCACCCAGATGCTCGATTCAATGATCTACAATCCCAATCCGACCCGCGCAGAGCTTACCGATGTGGCCAACGCTATCTTCGACGGAACCGATGCAGTTATGCTGTCGGGAGAAACTGCCAACGGAAAGCACCCGCTGCGTTCAGTGGAAACAATGAACCGCATCGCCTTGGCCGTAGAAGAATCTCCCGAATACAAAGAAAGGAACCGGCGCTTCTTTCAGCCTGAAAGCACCTCCGCCGATATCGGCCACGCCATTGCCAAAGCCGCCTACATTGTTGCCCAGGAAATCGAAGCCAGCGCGATCGTTACCCCGACCCTGCGGGGCAACAGCCCCCGTATTCTGAGCAACTACCGTCCGCTGCAGAATATCATCGCAGTTACCACCTCCCAGGTGGCCTACCGGCAGCTGATGCTCAACTGGGGTATATTTCCCATCTGCACGGAACTCGTGCACGACTCGGAGATGATGCTGCAGAACGCCCTCCGGCTGGCCATGCAGCACGGTTTTATTAAAAAGCCCGACCGGGTAGTCACGGCGGCCGGGATACCGCTCAACTCCCCGATTCCGATGAACACTATCAAGGTTCACTTTTTGGGCAGCATTCTCAACCGCGGTCACCGCGGCTTCGGAGGAGTCTGCGCCGGGCCGGTAGTAAAAGCCGGCACCGCGCAGCAGGCCCAAAAACAACTCAAACGCGACGGCACAGAGATTCTCCTTACCCGGTTTCTTTCGCGGGACTTCACCGACGCTCTCGCCGATGTTCGCGGTCTGATCCTCGAAGAGGACACCGCAATTCCACCTGAAGAGATTTTTCAGATAAACCCGAACATTGTGTTTATTGCCGATGTTCCCGAAGCAATGAACCAGTTCGAGAACTATCAATTAGTAACGCTGGACGGCGGCGAGAAGATAATTTATGAAGGATTTCTTGATAATAACGCTGCAGGACAGCCGCGATTGAAGGAGTAAAACAGTTCAACGCGGTGCCCTGCAGCGGAGAGGCCACACTATTATGTGGCGCGTTCAAAACTATGCGAAATTTGAACACGCCGATCTTTTAGTTCCAATCGATGTACCAGCCGTAGGACGGTACCGCAGTATCGTCATAACTGGTGTGCAGTTCCGTCTCCTCACCGGAGCTCACCGAAGAAACTGCGAAATCATATTCGCCGTACGGAATATCCGCAATGGTAACTGTATATTCGGTTACCGTGGCGTCGGTATCTGCCAGGTGGGTCCATTGGTAGGTCCCGTGTTCCCGATAGTAAAACCGATATCCGTCCACACTCAGTGGATTGCCGGTATCCGGATCTTCGGGCGGATTCCACACAACGGTGAAACTGTCGCTGGTGACGGCTATTGCTTCGCCCGGTTTGTTTACCGTATCAAAACTGAACACATGCTCGGTGGTGCCCCCGGTCGATATCTGCACAGCCTCTGCAAAACCTGCCACCACAGCCCCCTCGTCCAGCAGCTGGGCTTCCAGCGTATAGAAACCGTCATCGACCTGCACTTCACTCACCGCCTGTCCTGCAGAGGTGATGGAAAAGGTCATAGGAATTGACTGGTTAGTGTCATCTTTCAAATACCCCTCTACGGAAGCACTTTTGGTTTGTACCGAATTCCACTGAATTTCAATATGGGCGGTTCCCGAGCCGTCGGCAGCCGTTACTACAATAGCTACAGACTGGGTTTGACCGGATTCAACGGTTATGCTGCCCACTCCGGTAGCAACCAGCTGGCTGCTGGAATTAAAGCCTTCAACTAAAATATCATAGGTTTTCAGCGCAGGGAGTGAAGTTTGTATAGTAGTGTTCTGTGAGTCAACAACCACTTCACTTCCACTGCCGTCTGAAAATGTAACCCGATAGAGGCTTATTTCGGTTGAAATATCAGACACCAGTGTACGAGAACCGACATCCAGATGCAGTGTTACCTGGCCCTGTTCGGCGCTGTTGCCGATTGGATTTGAACATGCTGATAACAAAATTACTATAGTCAGAATAACTCCGACGCCTATCTGTACCCTGGACGGCACATTTCTATTTATATTTTTCATACCGAATTTACCTCTCTCGAATCTCTTACTGTTTAACTTTCTGTTACGGTGAATGTGTGTGTAGTCGAACCGGCCTGTGAGCCGTCGGAAGTAAAGCCGACTACGTCCATGCGGTACTGCCCGGGAGTCAAAGTGCTCGCGGTAGTGTAGGATGCCCCAGTGCCCTGCGATACGCCGTTCAGATACCAGGTGTAATTCACATCGGTAACACCGCCGGCATCCGCGGTAACGCTCATAGTCCCGCCATAGGCGTAGCTGTCTACCGTACCTGATAGGGTGATGTTCAACGGTTCCTGCAGGTCGGGATCGATGATAATATCCACCTCTCCATCCGGCATGTTGAACTCGTCGAAGGTGTACTGGCCGCTGGTCAGCTCGCCGTCGAGGATCCGCACCGCTTCAACCGCTCCGGCCACTACCTCACCTGAGTCTACGAGCTGCAGGCTAAAGGTGTAGTACCCGGTTGACAGCGTTGACTCATTAATCTCCGAGTGTCCGGCTTCCACCTGATCTGCCGTTAAGGACAAGGTAGAACCGGAACTGGCAATCAACTGTGAATCGATAACCGGATTGGCCACCACGGTATCGTCCCAAAACACATCAACTTTCAGAGAACCGGTACCGGCCGGCGGCAGTAGCAGAATGTGTAACGCCGCAGTATCTCCGGCAGTTACTGAAACAGAGTTGGTTCCGGTTGCTATTCGGGTACCGCTGGCGTTAAAGGCATCTACGGTAATAATCCATTCGCCGGCATCCAAATAGCTCACCTGTAGAGGTGAATCGGTCGTGGTCTCGGTAAACGAACTGTCGTAAGGACCATTCCCACTTACTGTATAAGCAGCGGGATCAAGACTTATTGCCGGTGTAAGCGTACGCGCTTCGGCATCCTCAAAACTTACTTTTATACTTCCATTTTCTTCTTGCGGCACACAGCCTGTAAATAAAATCAGCAGTAGTACCATAAGTGCTGCCGTCGTGGACAGCATCTTTTTGTTGTTTCGCAACATAGTTCCCCTCCCAGTTGCTTAAAATTTAAACCGGAACAATACAGCAAGTTGCGTGCCAAAAAAAGAGAAAACACTAGTAAATTTCTAATTTATTTCACTATAAGTAATTAATTCAAACGCATCGTAGCTTGGAAAAATCGGATGATCAGTTTAAATTACAATTTTGTAATTACATAACGATAAATTATTTCGTTTTCGTAAGCTTGAAATAGAATTTCAATATTGTCGATCAGGTGTTTTTATGCCAGTGGGGGTTCTTGATTCCATATTTTGCAATTTTATAATTGAGCGCCCGGGGAGAAATTCCCAGAATTTTGGCGGCATCCTTCTGTACAAAGTGAGTAGCCTGCAAGGCCTGGCGAATCATATCTTCTTCGATTTCTTTCAGGCTCAGACCCTCCTGGGGTATGCGCACATATTGAAAAGTATCGCCGGATTGTACCGGCTGCTGCCCTTCTCGGACCCGTTCGATGCCGCTTGACCGGATACCCCTTCCGGCTTCACCACCTCCATCGGATTGACCGGCAGCCGGCTGAGCAGAAGTTGGGACAATAATATTGAGATCCTGCTCCCCGATGATGTTGTGATCGGTCATAAGTACCGCCCGTTCGACTGTATTCCGCAGTTCACGAACATTCCCCGGCCAGGTGTGCTGCAGCAGCATCTGCATTGCATTGGAATTAAACTTTTCCACACTCTTGCCGAACTCGCCGTTGAATTTTGTCAAAAAAAACTGCGCCAGCGGAATGATATCGCTTTTTCGTTCCCGCAGAGGAGGGATTTCTATATTCACCACATTCAGGCGGTAATACAGATCCTGCCGAAAACGGTTTTCCTGCACTTCTGCATACAGATTGCGGTTGGTGGCGGTCATTACCCGCACATCGAGTTTTATCTGCCGGTTACTGCCGAGCCTCTCGAAAACCCGCTCCTGCAGCACCCGCAGCAGTTTTACTTGGGTTCCCATCTCCATCTCGGCAACTTCGTCCAACAGGATGCTCCCCTCATTAGCCTGCTCGAAACGCCCGATCCGCACCTTGTCAGCCCCGGTAAAGGCGCCTTTTTCGTGTCCGAACAGTTCGCTTTCCAGCAGCTGTATCGGCAGTGCCGCACAGTTTACCTTCACAAAGGCCTTGCGCGCCCGATGGCTGTTATAATGAATTGCCCCCGATACGAGCTCTTTTCCGGTACCGGTTTCTCCGGTGAGCAGTATCGTAGCATCGGTTTTGGCAACCTTACTTACCATCTGCAGGACTTTTTCCATTTCGGGACTGTCGCTAATGAAGTTTTCGGGTTTATAGATTAACTCCCGTTCACCCCGCAGACTCATAGCCTCTAATTCGAGTTGACGGAATTCCAGGGCTTTTAGAATTCTCTGATACAGATCTTCCGCATCATACGGCTTTTGGATAAAGTTGTGTGCTCCGTTCTTGACCGCCGTTACCGCTTGCTGCACATGGCCGAAATCGGCAGTTACAATAATGGGGGCATTTCGATTAAAGGTTTGCTGGTATTCGAGCAAACGAAGAACGGATCCATTTTGCATGCCCACATCGGCAACAATCGCATCGAAGAGCTGGGTTTGGATAATCTCAGCTGCCTCGTCCAGACTCCTGGCTGTGACGATGTTCAAGTCCATACTCTTCAGGTATGAAGACATTTCGGCGAGGACAGACCTGTCGGGATCTACAAATAGAATCGTCATTGCTTTATTTAAATATAGTACATCCTCTACCCGATTTAAATCATAATGCACTTTTTATTGACTTCCGCCCGACAAATTCCTATGGTAAGTTATTAATTGAGGAGGGGACAGCTTATGAAGAGGTTAATCATTCCAGTACTGTTAGCGGCCGCAGCGGCAGCGGGCTGGGCGGAGGTTCGCGTTACCCACGCCATTTCAATGCACGGAGAACCCAAGTATTCTGCCGACTTCGAGCATTTCGACTATGTGAACCCGGATGCGCCCCAGGGCGGAACTTTGCATATGCATTCAATCGGTACTTATGACAACTTCAACCGCTATGCACAGCGCGGAGTGTCGGCAATTGCCAGCACTTCACTTTATGACACCCTGATGACCCGTTCAGAGGATGAAACCAATGTGCTCTATCCGCTCATAGCCGAGAAACTATAGTATCCGGAAGACTTCGGCTGGGTCATTTTTCATCTAAACCCGGATGCGCACCATCAGGACGGTGTTCCCATTACCTCCGCGGATGTGGTGTTTTCCTTTAACACCTTTATGGAGAAGGGGGTTCCACATTTTCGACAGTATTTCAAGGATGTCGAGAAGGCGGAAGCTCTGGACCGGCAGCGGGTGAAGTTCACGCTTTCCCGGGGCAGCAAGGAAATGATTATGTCTTTGGCCGATAACACTGTGCTGCCAAAACATTACTGGAAAGAGCGTGACTTTTCCGAACCCCTGACCGAGGTACCCCTGGGCTCCGGCGCATATACTATTAGCGATTATAAGATCGGCCAGTATGTTGTGTATAAACGCCTTGACGATTACTGGGCCCGCAATCTACCGGTTAACCGCGGCAAGCTCAATTTCGATTTTATCCGCTACGACTACTACCGCGACCAGAATGTTGCCTTTGAGGCCTTCAAAGCCGGGGAATATGATATCCACCGAGAAAATATCTCCAAAAACTGGGCCACCCTCTATTCCGGCCCCAATTTCGATGAAGGGTACATCATCAAGAAAGAAATTTCCCATGAGATTCCCCAGCCGATGCAGGCCTTTATATTCAACACACAACGCTCTTTCTTCAGCGACCACAGGGTTCGGGCGGCGCTCAACTACGCCCTGGACTTCCAGTGGATGAACGCCAACCTCTTTTATAACCAGTACACCCGCACCCGCAGCTATTTTCAGAATACCGAATACGCGGCCAATGGGCTTCCAAGCCGGGAAGAGCGCCGAATCCTCGCACCGATCCGCGATCAGATACCCGCGGCAGTGTTTCTCGAGGAGTACAATCCGCCGATCACCGACGGCTCGGGTAATATCCGTCCGCAGATGCGCACTGCCCTGCGGCTGCTGCGACAGGCGGGCTGGCAAATAGAGGACCGCCGTCTGGTGAACACGCGAACCGGCGAGCCGATGGAATTCGAACTCCTGTTATACAGCCCCTCCATGGAGCGCGTGGCTATTCCTTTCCAGAAGAACCTGGAGCGCATGGGAATAACTATGAACATTCGCGTGGTAGATACCACCCAGTTCACCAACCGCCTCCGCGAGCGGGATTTCGACATGATCTCCCACCGCTATAGCCCCAATTACTACCCCGACAGCGGCCTGCAGATTGTGTGGCACAGCGATTACCTGGACTACACCTACAATACCGCGGGTGTGCAGGACCCGGCCGTCGATTACCTGATTGAAGGAATTGTCGCCCGTCAGAACGACGAGGATGCGCTGCTGCACTGGGGGCGCACACTCGACCGAGTGCTCACATGGAACCATTACGTCATACCCCAATGGCACATTTCCAAATTCAGGGTTGCCTCCTGGGATAAGTTCTCCCGTCCGAAAACCCGGCCCAAGTACGCCCTGGGGCTCGACACCTGGTGGATAGATTCCCGGAAGCTGCGGAAATTGCCTGCTAAGGTCCGCTAACCATGGCCGCCTACATCCTCCGGCGCATACTTCTCATCGTTCCCACTCTAATCGCCATCATCACTATTAATTTCTTTATTGTACAGATTGCCCCCGGTGGGCCGGTCGATCAAATGATCGCGAACATGAGCGGGGTAAGCTCGAATATGGTGATGGAGCGCATATCCGGAGCCGGTCAAATGGAAGCCGGACCTTCCGGCTCAATGGACAGCAGCGGTACCGGCGGCACTTCCGGTGAGAATGGCGGTTCGGGAGGCGGCGGAGGGGTGTATCGCGGGGCCCGCGGACTTGACCCGGAGGTCATTACCGAAATAGAGCAGCGCTTCGGGTTTGACAAACCGCTGCATGTGCGCTACTTCGCGATGCTGCGGCAGTATGCGGCCTTCGATTTCGGCCAAAGCCTCTTCCGTGGCCGGACTGTCATCGGCCTGATCATCGACCGGCTGCCCGTATCAATTTCCCTGGGGCTCTGGAGCACTCTGATTATCTATTTGGTTTCTATTCCGATGGGCATTCGTAAGGCGGTACGTCACGGCAGCCGCTTCGACATCTGGTCGAGCAGCGTGGTTATCATCGGAAACGCAATTCCGACCTTTCTGTTTGCCATCATGCTGATCATCTTCTTTGCCGGCGGCAGTTACTTCGACTGGTTTCCGCTGCGCGGGCTGGTATCGGACAACTTTCAGGAACTCTCTCTGCTTGGCAAGGCAGCCGACTATTTCCATCACCTGGCCCTGCCAATACTGGCAATGGTTATCGGCGGTTTCGCCACTCTGACGATGCTGACAAAAAACTCTTTCCTCGATGAAATCAACAAGCAGTATGTGATGACCGCCCGCGCCAAAGGCTGCACAGAAAAGCGGATTCTGCAGGGCCATGTGTTCCGGAATGCTATGCTGCTGATAATCGCCGGGTTTCCCTCCGCCTTCATCAGCATGTTCTTTACCGGGTCCCTGCTCATAGAAGTAATTTTCTCGTTGGAGGGACTGGGCCTGCTGGGCTTTGAGGCGACCATGCAGCGCGACTATCCGGTGATGTTCGGCACACTGTATATGTTTACTCTGCTGGGATTGCTGCTGAACCTGGTCAGCGATCTCACCTATACGATTGTAGACCCGCGCATCGATTTCGAGACCCGGAGACTGTGAGCCTATGAATCAACTGCTGAAGGAACGGCTGCATCGCTTCCGCCGTAACAAGCGCGGATATTACTCATTTTTAATATTCAGCACTCTGTTTCTTGTAAGCCTGTTCTCAGAACTCATAGCCAACGACCAGCCGCTGCTGATCGGGTTCGAAGGCAAACTCTTCTTCCCGATTGTCCGTGAATATGCCGAAACCGAGTTCGGCGGCGAATTCCAAATGGCCGCCGATTACCGCGATCCCTACGTAACCGAACTCATCGAAGAGAAGGGCTGGATTCTCTGGCCCCCGATCCGCTTCAGTTATGACACTATCAATTACGATTTGCCGAGTCCCGCCCCCTCGCCGCCCACCGCGGAAAACCCCCTCGGAACCGACGATAAGGGGCGGGATGTGCTGGCCCGGATTCTCTACGGGTTTCGCATATCAGTGCTGTTCGGCCTCACTCTGACCATAGTTTCATCCATTATCGGAGTCTTCGCCGGCGCCCTGATGGGCTACTACGGCGGCCGGGTCGACATTCTCGGCCAGCGCTTTATAGAGGTGTGGTCCGGAATGCCGACACTGTTTCTTTTGATAATTCTCGCAAGTGTAGTACAACCGAATTTCTGGTGGCTGTTGGGTATAACCCTGCTGTTCAGCTGGATGAGCCTGGTGGGAGTAGTACGGGCGGAATTTCTGCGGGGACGCAATTTCGAGTATGTACTGGCGGCAAAAGCCCTGGGCCATCGCGACAGCATGATCATGTTCCGACATATCCTGCCAAACGCAATGGTAGCAACCCTGACCTTCATGCCCTTTATTCTGGGCGGTTCGATTACTACGCTTACCTCACTCGATTTTCTCGGCTTCGGGCTGCCGGTCGGGTCTCCGTCTCTGGGTGAACTCCTGGCGCAGGGAAAAGCCAACCTGCAGGCACCCTGGCTGGGAATATCCGCCTTTATGGTGCTGGCGCTCATGCTGGCTTTGCTGGTTTTTATCGGCGAAGGAGTTCGTGATGCATTCGACCCGCGGCGGGCGGGATAAGGCCGCTGATATGAGGACCACTAAAGCATGAGTACTGACAAAAGACAAGCTTCCGATCCGCTGGTTTCAATCAAAGACCTACGTATCGCTTTTCACCATAGAGACTCGCTGAACGAAGTGGTCCACGGCATCGATCTGGACATCGGCCGGCACGAGACACTGGCACTGGTGGGTGAAAGCGGTTCAGGCAAAACCGTCACCGCCGCCTCGATCCTGCGGCTGCTGCCGACCGTGAATGTACACTACCCGAGCGGCGGTATCCTGTTTTATGCTGACACCGAGGCCGGCCAATCCGGCAGCACCCCGATCGATCTGCTCGCAGCCCCCGAACCGGAACTGCTCAACATTCGCGGGAAGGATATCGGAATGGTCTTCCAGGAACCGATGAGCTCGCTCAATCCGCTGCATACCATTGAAAAACAGATTGCCGAAACGCTGTTCATCCATCGTGGAATGGGGCTGGAGAAATCCCGCCCGATGGCTCTGCAGTGGCTTCAGAAAGTCGGAATCCGTTCTCCCGAAGAGCGGCTCAAGGCCTATCCACATCAGCTCTCCGGCGGGGAACGCCAGCGGGTGATGATAGCAATGGCCCTGATAAACGAGCCGCGTCTGTTGATCGCCGATGAACCGACTACCAGCCTGGATGTTACGATTCAAGCCCAAATCCTCGAGCTGATTGCACAGCTGCAGCGGGAGCTGCAGATGGCAGTACTGTTTATCACCCACGACCTTTCGATAGTCAAACGGATTGCCGACCGGGTGGCGGTAATGCAAGACGGTTATATTGTAGAAACCGAAACGAGCCGCCGCATTTTTAACAATCCGCAGCACGAATATACCCGTGAGCTGCTAAAGACCGCGTTCAACTAGTTTTAAGCCCGGCGGCCTACAGCTCCTGGGGTAAAATCTGACTGAGAAACTCCTTGGTACGGGCGTGTTCTGGGGAGGAGAACATCTTTTCCGGCGTGCCTTCCTCCAGAATTATTCCAAAAATTGTGAGCAATGCATTATTTATTTTTTATTCTATTATACTAGGTTTTATAAGGTTACAAAAGCCAGTTGAAACAGGCCTGATTATTTTAAAGTAGGTAAAAAAGCCCTGTTCTCAGGCCCCAGCCTATTAGAACAGGGCAATTTAAGAAAGGTGTAGGTTATACGAATTTCTTCATAGAATCTGCCAGACGTCCAATAGCCGCCCGTATGGTCTTTTCATCCGCCATCGTAAAATTGAGACGCAGGGTGTTGCGGCCGGCCCCCTCTTCGGTGTAGAAATAACGTCCCGGCACAAATGCTACCTTATTTTTGATAGCTTCGTCATACAGTTTCAGTGCATCCATACCACACGGTCCTTCCGCCCATATGAACATTCCCCCCTCGGGTTTAGACCAAGTGAAGCCATCCGGGAAAAACTCGTCCATCGCGGCCAACATCGCTTCCTGTTTCGGCCGGTAGAGCTCGATTATTTTCGGCAAATGCGCTTTCAAATATCCCCCGGAGACAAACTCCGCCGCCAGAGCCTGAGAGAAGGAACTGGTATGCAGGTCTACTCCTTGTTTAGCCCGCACCAGCCACTCTTCAACTAATTCGGGGGCAATATAAAAACCTACCCGCAAACCCGGAGCAAAAACCTTTGAAAATGAGCCGCAGTAGACCACATGATCGGGAGCCATCGCGGCAATCGGGGTAACAAACTCGCCGCGGTAGCGCAGCTGCCCGTAAGGATCGTCCTCTATCACCAGCGTATCGGTACTTTTAGCTATTTCGGCAATTCTTTGTCTTCGCTTCAAAGGGATGGTTCTTCCAGTCGGATTCTGAAAAGTGGGAACCAGATACACCAGCTTGGGCCGCTGGGCTTTCACCACCTCCTCCATCGACTCGGGGATTAAACCATCTTCATCCGTTTCCATCTGTACATAGCGGGGACCGTAGGGATTAAATGCTTGCAGAGCTCCCAAATAGGTAGGTGCTTCCACTGCAACCGCGTCACCCGGGGTAATGAGAATTTTGCCCAATGCGTCCAGCACACCTTGAGACCCGGTGGTAATGTTGATGTGCCCGGGCTTTGTTTCGATTTTATTTTCACGCAAATACTCGGTGAGGGCCTCTTTGAGCGGGAAAAACCCTTCAGTAGTGCCGTACTGCAGAGCCGCTGTTCCGTGTTTCTGTAATACCAACTCGCACAAAGCGTTCATCTTTTCCATTGGGAAAGCTTCCGGAGCCGGCAGCCCCCCGGCCAAAGAAACAATCCCGGGCTTCGAGAGCACCTTGAGAATCTCACGGATCGCACTAGACCCCATATGTTGGGTCCGTTGGGCTAACATCTGTTCAGTAAACATAGCATCTCCTTTTTTTCAATCAATCCGCTATATCTTACCAAATTTTTTTAATTTCTGCAAAATTTTTTGAACACCCAGCAATTCTCATTTTGGATTACCCGTTTTATCCAAAATGAGAATTGCGGTGAACACGAGCCGGTTGTTTACAGATGTTGACAGCAATTAAATAAGCAGATACTCTTTTTTGGCACTTCCGACCGGCTTTCACAGGCACATCTGTATAACCCAAGGAGCGCTTGCATGCAGGCACACCGTAGCTCAAACCGGCTAGGAACCGAACCGGTTTTTCCCTTACTAGTGAAGCTCTCGATTCCCGGTGTTATCGGGATGGCAACTCAGGCTCTCTATAATGTGGTCGACAGCATCTATATAGGCCATGTGAGTAAAGAGGCCCTTTCAGCGCTTTCACTCGCATTTCCCATACAGATGGTGCTGATTGCTCTGGCGGTCGGCACCAGCGTGGGGGCTACCTCACTTATCTCCCGCACCCTCGGAAGCGGAGACCACAAAAAAGCCGGCATTATTGCCGATCATGTTGTCCTGATTGCCCTGCTCCTCGGAGGCACAGTGGCATTGGCTGGTTCACTCTTTTCGCATCAGTTAATCGGAATTTTTACCTCCGACCCCATGCTTATCACCATGGGCGGCGACTACATCCGTATTATCATGGTGGGCTCGATTGCTTTGTTTGTTCCGATGCTGTTCAACGGCATACTGCGGGGGGAAGGTAACACCTTCATCCCGATGCTCACCATGATGATAGGTGCGGTACTGAACATTACAATCGATCCCTTTCTCATCTTCGGTTTTTGGATTTTTCCCGAAATGGGGGTGAAAGGCGCAGCTCTGGCCACAGTGCTCTCCAGAATCATATCCGGCACCTTTGTAATTCTGATTCTCTTCAGTGATAAAAATGAAATAAAAATGAACCCGAGGACGTTTCGGTTCAGCTTCAAAATTATCAAAGAAATATATCGAGTCGGTCTGCCGGCTATGGCAATGCAGCTGCTGGCCAGCGTGATGCTGGCCGGCGGCAATTTGATTATCGGACGCCACAGCATTACAGCAATTGCCGTATTCGGCATCTTCTTTCGACTGCAGTCATTTATCTTTATGCCGGTCTTCGGCCTGGGGCAGGGAGTGATGCCCCTGATAGGATACAATTATGGAAACCGCACCCCGGATAGGATGAAGCAGACCGCCCGTATCGGTATTATCACCGCCTTTTGCTTTACTTTTACCGGGTTCCTGATTTTTCAGAGCTTTCCGCGGCAGCTCATTACTATGTTCAATTCAAACCCGGAGCTGGTAGAAATCGGGGTAACGGCAATGCGGCGGATAAGTATAGGTTTTCTATTTATAGGCCCTTCCATCATGTCGGCAAACATCTTTCAGGCAATCGGGCGCGGCACCCCGAGTTTACTAGTCGGAATACTGCGTACCATTATTGTGCTGCTGCCGACAATGTTTATTCTCGGTGAATTATTCGGGTTAAAAGCTCTGTGGTTCGCCTTCCCGATCGCCGAAATAGCAACCTTCAGCCTGGCAATTACCTGGCTCACCAAGGTATTAAAAGAAATATTCCGTACCATGCATGCCGAAATCGACGGTACTCCCGCCGATTGATAGCCGTTCAACAGCTTGCGGGCCTAGTTTTTCACACTGTGCATTGGAGCCGGTATCCGGCCGCCACGATTCACGAAGACATCGCCGGAGAAACTGTTGATCGGCATAACCGGAGCGTAACCGAGCAGCCCCCCGTATTCAACCGAGTCGCCGACTTTTTTCCCGGGGGCAGGGATAATCCGTACCGCAGTTGTTTTATTATTCACCACTCCGATTGCCATTTCATCGGCTATTACCGCGGAAATAGTTTCAGCGCTGGTATCGCCCGGAACAGCAATCATATCCAGCCCCACTGAACAGACGCAGGTCATGGCTTCCAGTTTTTCAAGACTGAGTGCACCGACCTTGACCGCTTCTATCATCCCGGCATCTTCACTGACCGGAATGAAAGCACCGCTGAGGCCTCCGACATGGGAAGCTGCCATGATGCCGCCCTTCTTCACCGCATCGTTCAACAGGGCCAAGGCTGCGGTCGTTCCCGGTGCTCCGGCCCGCTCGAGTCCCATTTCCTCCAAAATTGCGGCGACACTATCCCCGACTGCCGGGGTCGGAGCCAATGAAAGGTCAACTATTCCGAAGGGTACATTCAGTCGGCGGGAAGCCTCTCTGGCCACCAGCTGTCCGGCTCTGGTTATTTTGAAGGCGGTTTTTTTAATAGTTTCGGCCACCACATCAAACGGCTCACCGGCGACCTTTTCGAGGGCCGCTTTTACCGTTCCCGGTCCGCTGATTCCGACATTGATGGTACATTCCGGCTCTCCCGGTCCGTGCATGGCTCCGGCCATAAAGGGATTATCCTCGGGAACATTGGAAAAAACTACCAGCTTGGTGCAGGCAATGCCGTCACGTTCGGCGGTCAGCTCGGCGCCGCGTTTTATCACCTGTCCCATCTCGCGCACCGCATCCATATTGATTCCGCTTTTTGTGGTGGCGACATTTACCGATGAGCAGACCCTGTCAGTTGCCGTCAGGGCTTCCGGAATCGATTGAATTAAAACCCGGTCCGAGCGGCTGAAGCCCTTATGTACCAGGGCCGAGAATCCACCCAGAAAATCTACTCCGACCGCTTTTGCCGCTTTATCCAGAGTTTCGGCAAAACCGACATAGTTATCTGAAGCCGCAGCCGCAGCCACCATTGAAATGGGAGTAACTGCAATCCGCTTGTTTATAATGGGTATTCCGAATTCGGTCTCTAACTGCGCCCCCACTTTCACCAGCGAGCCGGCACATCTGGTTATTTTGTCGTAAATTTTTTGGTGGGCCTTGTGTTCATCCGGGTCGACACAATCCAACAGAGATATTCCCATGGTGATGGTCCGAATATCCAGTTTTTCAGCCGAGATCATACGGATTGTTTCCATTATTTCGTGTGATTTTAGCATTGTTTTTATCCTGTTTAGATCCGGTGCATGGAACGGAAAATATCTTCATGCTGAAACTGAATCGAAACCCCGAGCTCGGTTCCCGTCTGCTGAAGCTGCACTTTCAACTCTTCGAGGCTCATCTCTACACTGGACAAATCCACCAGCATCATCATAGTAAAATAATCTTGCAGAATGGTTTGTGAAATATCCATAATATTCGCCCTGCATTCCGCGAGCACCTTGCTAACACCGGCAATAATTCCGATTTTGTCTTCTCCGACAACTGTTACAATAGCTTTCATGGTTTCGTATTATACACGGTTGTTTACACTGCGGAAAGCATGCGTGTATATTCAAAGCAGGAGAAAATCAGAATGGACAGCGATGTGATTGAAGACTGGATACGCAGCAATGCACAGTTTGAATTTTCAAAGTCCGGAGGCCCCGGCGGACAGCATGTGAATAAGACCGCCACCAAAGCCACCCTCCGATTACCCCTCGACTCACTGCCTCTGCCGGAGGGTCAGAAGGAACGGGTACTGCACAAGCTCGCCAACCGTCTGAACTCCGCGAATGAACTGGTGATACACTCCTCGGAAACCCGCAGTCAATCGCATAACCGCGAACGTGCCGAACAGAGGGCTTTTTCTCTGATAAAGTCGGCCCTCGCGCGGCCGAAACCCCGTAAACGCACCCGTCCGCCGAAAGCCGCCAATGAACGCCGGCTGGACCACAAGAAAAAACGCGGAGAAAAAAAGCAGCACCGCCAGGATCCGGACTACTAAACAGAAGCTGCGGGAGAGGTAAGGCCGGCCTGATAGCCAAGTTGTTCGAGATAATCACCCAGCGAATAACGGACACGCCCCGTGCGGCCCTCCACTTTCTCGGCTGCCTCCGGAGCAATTCCCCAGTGCCTATCCCGCATATTCATCGGCAGGAACCTCCTCCTTCTGTAAATACCCGCGCACGTACAGCCAGCGGGCTGCACCAACGGAGACAGCCACACACAGAGGTATAGTGAGCGCTGTCGGAAGCTCACCGGCCAGGTTGAGGATCACAGCTGCCAGCAGCGGTGCAACCGCCACTTTCCACTCTTTCAGCACATAAAAAGCCCCTATAGCACCGAAGAGGGCCGGCAATTGCGATAGTAGATAGAATCTCTCCCTCCTCGCCGGCCGGAGATACCTTACACACCTCCAGGGCCATGGCAGCGCTTGGAATTTTCAAATTGGTGATGTTGCCGGTCAAATAGGACATGTACATAGCGCCCGAGCCCAGCATTGCCGTAAAAGTGAGCACCTCCTGCCAACGGCTGTCACCGGAGGCCTTGAGGGCATACCGCTTCTTCAGCCCCTTGTAAAACACCGCTACAATCATTATGGCCCAGAAGCTCCCGATACTCATCTCCCAGATTGCATTGGCAAACACCGCCGAAGTAAATGCTTCACCGCCCAGGCTGTGCACCCCCATTGTCTTGGCCCCGATTCCGGCGGCCATGAGTTCGTAGGGATCCGAACCTATAACCGACAGACGCATCCAGGAGACCGGCAAGCCCAATACCGGTGCTATGGCAATCAGCGCCATCAGTATGGGCAGGGTCGGGATGATACTGGTAGTAATTCCGGCCCGAAAGGCCTTGCGCATAGCTTCTGCGGGCCTGGAGGCGCCGAAGCCGCAGCTGTTCTCTCCTTAGTTCTCTTCCGGGGTCTGAAAGAGGTCGAAGTGTGTATTGTATTTTTCGAGCTCTTCTAAAGAGTGTCGGGTTCGCTCCCGGTTGCTCAGGCCGGCTTCCTGAATCAGCATCTGGATTGTTACTAACATACCCACCTGACTTTCGAGGTTCATTCCCTGAACTCGGCGCTGCGATACATAGAACTCGAATTCGCTTTGCCCCTGCAGGGGATGATCGGGCGCATCGGCAATTACCGTGAGCCCGGCCCCCTTCGAACGGCAGTGGGTACAGAAATCGATTTGCCGCTTTGAATAACGCGGCAGTAGCAGGGTGACCGCCTGCACTTCAGGGCCGGCCTCCTGGCACGAGGAGAAAAGGTCTCCGGTTCTTTCAGTAATAGCCTGCGCTGGAAAGCCGCTGCGGCTCAGATAGTAGGAAAAATATTCTGCCAGCCCGGAGGTACTCTCGAATCCTACCAGAAATATTTTTTTCAGTGAGTGCCAGCTAAGCACGCATTCTCTCAGCTTTGATGGTTCCAGCAGATTTTCCAGGTTTCGAACCGCCTCCACACTGTTGCCGATAACCGTGTGCAGCACTTCGCCTTCCGGCCGGGGCCGGTCAAACAGTCGAAACCGCTCGACTGTGGTAAGCATCGATTCGGATACATACTCCTGCATGTGTGACTGCATTTCGGAATAGCCGCTGTAGCCCAAGGCCCGCGAAAACCGCACTATAGACGCTTCACTGGCTCCGGTTTCCCGGGAGATACGCGCCAGCGGCAAAAACACAGCACTGCGGTATGCACGTCTGATGTAGGATCCAATTTGTTTCTGTGTTTTGGTGAGTGACGAGAAACGGCGGTCCAGCCGCTTAAAGAAACTTTCTGGGTTATCCATGCATGGCGACCTTTTCGGCCTTCTTCAAGTATTCGTAGGCTGTATGACGGCACACATGCAATGCCGAACCTAGTTCTCTTGAGGCAATTCCCTCACTCACAGTCTGCTGTAATTTATCTTCGACCTGGTCTCTTTCAGGCTGCAGCTCCTTTTCGAACCTCGCATAGCTGCCGGAAAGAACCCGGCTCATTTCCTGCATTCTACGGGCATATTCTTCTCCCAGTTGATAATCCTGAAATACAGGTCCAGCCGCCAAAAGGTGTTCATTGTAGGTCTTAGAACTCTCCTCTTCAGCAGTACACGCTTCAAAACTCCACGGCTGAAACAGGGACACGCATGGGTGGGGGGAAGCGGTAATCCAGGCTATCGGACCATCGGCCTGAAACTCCACAACCATCGAAGCGGTGGTCTGAGATTTAATCAAACTGCCGGAGTGCATACATAGACTTCTCATACCACTTCGTGGACGTGTATGACCATTGTGGTCCCGCAGTAAACGGAACGCACTCGTACGGGTAAACTTTTCATCATCGATAAGCCGGCGGGCCCGCCGACGGCGGCGCCGTCCCTGGCTTATTACTCGATACAAAGTACTTTCATTATGTGCAGCAAATGAAAACCGACTGCTCTGCGGTGCTCCTCCCCCAGACGGACGGAATGCTGCCTGAGATGTTATCTGGTCACAGGATTCAAAATCGTCCTGAAGTGTATAGCAATTCGAAATGGCATCGCTGGTTACCTGTTTTGCGGCCCAGCGATGATCGGCAGTCTCCAGTATGAATGCCTGGCGGGCATCACATATCAGAAAAGAGTTATCGTAGTAAAGCTGTCCTTTATACGCACCGTCGCCACCCTGTCCCTCATGCTCAATAACACGGGCAAGAAAATCCACTGCTTCCCTGGCACTGGCTGCATTGTGCAGGGCCAACCGCAGCAAATCCATCCCCAGCAAGCCCTCGTTCAGATCCCGTCGGCGCCTGCTCCGCCAGCGTGAGAAGACCGCCTCGTTGCCGATTGCCACCCCGCGCTCGTTGAGGCCCATTTCACCGCCCCACATCCAAACGGGTTTAGAGATGAGTGCACTATAAGGATGTTCATATTGATCATAGACTTTCCGAAGGGCCTGTAGGGGACCATCGGTATACTTATCAAGAGCCTGGTCACTCTCCCCTTCCCACTTGTTCAGATCAGCCTTCCCAACGCAGAGCATCTGCGGCTCAGCGGGGTGTCGATCGGAGTTCTTTCCAAACAGGGCTGCTGAGCTTTCGCGCCCCGCACTTGCCGCCTGAATTCCGGCATTTCTTACAAACGTATCACACATACAAAAAGCATGAACCGCTCAAACAGCTTTGTCAATAAAAAGCATGAATAGGGCAGAAAGAAAGTCCCGATTTACAGATACATGTAGATTGCCAAAAAGAAGCAGATGCTTCCGGCCAGAACAAACAGGTGCCACAGCGCATGGTAATAGGGCAGCTTTTTCATGGCGTACACCAGGGTTCCGGAGGTATAGGTAATACCGCCGGCCAGAATCATCTTAAAGAACTCCATTGAAACCTGGTTCACCACCGGCTTCCACACAAGGACGATCAGCCAGCCCATGAGGATGTAAATGAGCATCTGTACCAGCCGCAGCCGGCCCCAGAAGGCTATTTTGAAGGCCATGCCACCGGCAGCTATTAACCACACCAACACCAGGGTCAGCATCGGATAATACCCGCCCAGACTCAACATTACCGGAGTATAGGTACCGGCAATGAGGATATAGATTGACATATGATCACAAATACGCAGTATTCGTTTTGCATTCGAAACTGGTACAAAATGATAAAGAGTGGATGAGAGATAAAGGAGTGTCATGGCCACTCCGTATACAATGAATCCAATTAGAAGGGCAGGATTATCTAACCTTAGGCCTTTCTGTACCAGCAATACCAATGCAACCAATGAGAGCAGCACTCCCAATGCATGCACCAAGCCGGAGGCTATCTCTTCCCGGTTGGAATCGTGGGTATGCAGGGTAATGTGCCGTTCGAGCCAGCTCGCTGAAATAGATTCTTCGCTCATAGGCTTAAACTACACTAATTCATATTCAATTGATAGAGGCAGTAGCCTCATTTTCATACCTAAACTTATGCTCACTACCGCTCTAAAAGTTTCTCCGTCAGTACAACCGGCTGAGAAGCTGCATTGCCTGTTCCACTTCCTGAAACTTTTCACGGTCGCCGCCGTGGTCGGGGTGGTACTTTTTCACCAGGCTTCTGTAACGCCGGCGCACTGCCGCCAGACCGGAACTTTCATCCAACCCGAGGATGTGGTAGGCCTTAGACCGCTGTTCGTACGCTTCCAGACGCAGATAAAAGCCCTCCAGCATCCGCCGCACTTCCGCCGCGTCAGTCCCGTTTAGGTTATCAAGATTCAGGTAATACTCCCGCAGGGGATCGGCCTCAACCAGCTCATCGATCTTCGCATTCAGTGCTCGGTACGGCCACAACCGAATTTCCAGGCAGAATATTGCCAGCTCATAGCGCTGCTGTTCCCGCAGCACCTCCTGTAATCGATACAGTACGTGAAAAAGGAAAAAATGGGTTTGAAACAGACTGAGTTCTTCACATAGCAGAGCCGGATTAAACCCTAAAAAACCCCTCTCGGTAAGTGCATGCAGCAGTTCGTGCTCGCTCAGCCCGCCGGGGGCTCTTTCCAGGACTTCCACTATCGGTTCATAGAGCTGTTCCGGGGTATGTTCTTTGAATACCGGCATACTTTCTAGACTGAAGAATAAGGGCCGTTTGTGCAAGGGCCACAGTTTATAAACCGGCTTGTAAACCGGCTGCGCTTGAATTATATTTAGCAGTATGAACACAATGACACTACAACACAGCATTATCAATTCTATCCCGGTTTTAGAGCTGTACCCTGCTGTTCAGCCAGGCCGGACGCAACAGACACACAACGGCGGCAGTTCTCTCAGTCGGCCGCCCCAGACGATGCCGCTGGTATTTATCTTCCACGGCTTCGACAGCCGGAAAGAGCGTAAGCTACAGCATGCCTATATTATGGCGCAGCGCGGTTTTTTTGTGGTAATGCCCGATGCGGTTCGCCACGGAGAGCGTGAAGACAGCACCTTTGCCTCCCTCACCTACAGCGAAAAAGCGGAGTTTCTGTTTGATATCGTGAGCGAAACCGCCGCCGAACTCGAATCGCTTCAGCAGCATTATTCTCAGAGCTCGATCGTCGACAGCACCCGCTGTGGTGTGGCCGGCACATCGATGGGGGGAATGATACTGTATGAATATTTAGCTAAAAACGATACTGACCGGATTAAAGCCGGGGTAAGTATCATCTCAACTCCCGATTTTGGCAGTATTATCGATAACAGTCTCGAAGAAAACCCGGATTTTTATAACGCCTATTCACAGACAAAAATCGACCGCGTAAAGGCCTCACAGCCCCTCCCGCAAGTTGCAAAACTACAAGACTTTCCTTTGCTCATGCTCAACGCAGAGGATGATCCTATTATGCCCATTCGGCAAATTCGCTCTTTTCATGACGAGATGAAACGTCGTTATACACAGACTGAGATGCTGCGATTGAGAACATTTCATACTACCGGGCACCAAACCACCGAAGCGATGATGATCGAATCGGCGGACTGGCTAAAAACCTGGTTATAACTCCGCCCCCGATAACGGGCGAGCCAATTACAGGTGTTTTAGAGTGTAAACCGAAGCTGGGCGGCCATTCCTTTCTCGTTCAGCTTCTCCGGATAAAACTGTAAGTAGCGCACCTCGCCGTTCTGCCGCAGGGTTTCCTCCACTATCTCATCTACAATATCCTCCACCGGCTGGAGTTCCTGGCCACAGAGGGGGCATTGTTTGCGAGATAAATCAAGATAGTAATCATCCGGACATTGGTAACCGGGGCGAGAATATCCCTCCTGAACTACCAGGGTGTGAATTTGGCCATTCATCAATGCTTTGAGAGTCGGACCGACATCCGCAGTGGCCTTACCGCCATCGTACAGCTCGGAATCGATCGACTGCAGCAGATCTTCCTCCTGCTTGCGTTCCCATTCGGCGGCGGTAGCCCTGGCCTTCTTGAGAATCTCCTGCTTCGGTTCATCCGGCCGGCCGTTGAACTCACCGATCAGATAGCGCTGTAGATAGCTGTGAAGGTGGTCTTTCAGCAAGGGCAGCTCTTTATCATGGGGAGCCCCGATTATCAGATATTCGTACCTTCCTTTTCTAAACACCTGAAAAACCGTTTCGACAACTTTCTTTATGTGCTTCTGTAGGTGGTCCCGCTCGTTTCTCTGCATCCGCAGCTCTCCCAAGCCCTGAAACGCCTCGTCCGTATCCGCTTCCATTTCGTCTTCGGTAATTATCTCTTTCTCTTCAGCTAGCTGATTTGCAGTCAGCGCATATACAACCGCTTTATCAGAATTGCTGACAACCACACAAAACCGTGCAAACTGATCCCGAACTGCAGTAAGCGGCCGGGTATACGGTTCGGGATCAATAACAACCCTGTTCGGATACTCTACCGGAAGCTCGAACTCTTCCCAGAAACCGGTTGTATCGGCAAACAGTGCGATCATTTTGGTACCTTCGTAGCGGTTTCTCCGTTCTTTTAAGGTGTTTTCCATCTTTATGAGTAGTTTTTCAAGTCCTTTTTTTTCATCTGAAGAAAAACGGGAAGATTCGCTCAGCTCTTTTATCTTCCCTCTCACCATAGAATTAAGCTTGGCTCTAAACTTTTTGGGTAACTCAGAGGTTACATACATACTAACCACTGGATGCTCATCGTTTCGATAGCTCATCAACGACTCAATCTGGTCACGATTTATCATATCGAATCCTCCTTCATCCTGTACTAAACATACAAAGGAAGGGTTCGCCGAGTCAAATAAATCGTATTTCTATGCCTTTAGTAAGAAAAAGGGGAATCAAGAATGTAAAGCGATTTATCTTCAAAATCACCATCAGCTTCGAGGAGCTGCTTTAGATCAGTGTCGATTGCATCCCGCACCTGAGCAGTCAGGTATAAACGGTTGGGTTCGGCGTATTTTGTACCCAAATGAAAAATGAAGTTTACATCGTCAGATACAATCGTGCCGGTGTTTCCGCGTTCCTGGTAAGGCGTTACTCCGAGATGCAGAGCTATCTTGAAGTCGATAAGCGTCTTAAACGGTCCGCCTTCTATGCTCATGATGACCCGATTCAGCAGAAGACGGGTTGCCAGCACGACCGCATTGGTCTTTTTTCCGTCGTGGGGAAACAGGACCAGCCCGCCCCATTCGTTCCACATCCATATTCGCCCCTGGTGCGGACCAATGCGGCTTTCTATCAAGTCATGAAAGGCGGTCTGCATCTGCTCCTGATGATTGGCACCCGATTTCTTACTCCACTCTTTCGAAGGGAGCAGCTCAATATACATAATAGAGAAGGTGTATTCCTGTCCGGGAACCACACTCTTCCAGTCTTTTGCCGGCGGTGCACTGCGCTCTTTCGGTCTACGGGCCTGCTCCGTTTCAGGGGTTTCGGCCAGAGTACGCTGCTGATGGTAATCCAGCACCTGTTGAATGCGCCGTACCTTCACCGTTCCGTGCCTGTTGGTATCGATGTAGTCACAGCCTCCCTGATGAAACAGATGGGCGACATCTTCGATTCTGCCGCTGTTGTCAACGATCCCCCAAGGCGAGTGCAATTGTCCTGCCTTTGCCAGCTGACGTTTAAGTTCGCCTTCAGTAAATCCAGCAATATCGAAATAGAACAGTTGGTTGTTCGACTCTGTATTTCTGTCGTGCCACTGAGCCCAGCTGATATGCTCAAAACGAAACTTTTTCGTTTTTGAAATCGGCCGGAAAGCGAACTTGAGCTGTGTGTCATCCGAAATCAATACTACTTTCGTCATATGGTAGACCTGTATACGTAGTATTTGCGGTGACCGCGAACTTTTTTCTCTTCGAGCTGGCTCAATAAAAGATGATCGAGCATGGTCATTACCACTTCGCTAAGAGAAAGATTCCCAGGTTTGGTGTAGGAGTGCTCGAGTTCCTCCACCTGCTTTACTATTTCAGCCGAACGAATATCCTCTTCATTTTCCGAATACTCCATTGGACCGCTGTGGACTGCAGTTCGAATCTGCAGCGGCCTGCTCAAAGGACTGCGGGTATAATTGTAGAGGAACAGCTCATGCAGCACCTCCATACCGGTCAGTACGGCACTCTGATGCTTGTTGCCATAAAAGAAGGCCGCCAAACCCCCGTCACCATCCCAGCCCCACATACGGCCATTGCGTTTTTTTACTGCCAGCTGAATGATTTCCCGCAGGTCCTCATAAGACGTTTGTATTGTCACCTCATCACAGTCTTTGACCAACTGGGAGTTTCCGGCAATGTCGAGCCGTAAAAGCGCAAAATTGTACGAATGCCCATTCTTTAGGGTACCCCAGTTGCGGGTTCGCCGCAGTTGCGGGTTTTCGACAAATATATCGTTGGCCGAGTCGTAGATATACCCCTGGTCAATAACCCCATTAATAAGCTGGCGCAGATAAGGAATAGCATAGCGGCGCCCCATATAGCCTTGATCGCTGGTTTTGACCAGCAGCAGTACAAAATCGAGAAACGCCTGATGGGCAATAACATCTTTAACTATTTGTTGGGCAGCGGTAATATTGGGGATAGCTACACTGCGGGGAATTCCGGTTTTTTGGTGCAGGTCGTAGTGTGGAATAATCTGGCGAGCGAGGGCCACCATAATATTGGTGGTCATCGACTGAGCAAGCGCTTTCACACAGTACGTTATCAGCCTGTTCGGTATTCGTTTCAGCCCAGCTTCAGGGCTCATGGGTGCTCCTCCTAGCGTGTATGTTATATGTATCGGCACAAAGATGTAAAGCCTTATTTAATGGCGAAAATCCTGCGGGATTTGAAGCAAAACAGCCTCTGCAACCCT
>CAZWDV010000003.1:0-110129 GCA_964632675.1 uncultured Sediminispirochaeta sp. | reverse complement strand
GGATATACTTACTCAATTGTGGTAGCTCGTCAGTGAAATTTCAGGTTTATGACTGGGACAATAAAGAGGTTTTGGCCAACGGAGTAGTAGAAAGGATCGGTCAGGAGATGTCTTCGATCGAACAGCATGCCAAAGGAAAGGAGACTTTCAAAAAGGAGCAGAAATGCCCCAGCCACACGGAAGCAATCCAGTTGATCATCGAGGCTCTCACCGATAAAACCTACGGCGCTATCGACGATATGAGCAGCATTAAGGCGGTAGGACACCGGGTCGTGCAGGGCGGCGATAAGTTCAACAAGTCGGTAATTATCGACGACAATGCACTCAACACTTTCAAAAAAGTGTCAAGCTTGGCCCCTCTGCACAATCCGGCCAATATTCAAGGTATCGAGGCCGCCCAGAAAATGCTCCCGGAGGTGCCCCATTGTGCGGTTATGGACACGGCCTGGCACCAGACCATGCCAAAACATGCCTTCTTATATGCCCTTCCCTACGAATGGTATGAACAGCAGGGGGTACGCAAGTACGGTTTTCATGGCACCTCGTTTCTGTATGTAGCTAAACGTACCGCCGCCTTGATGGGAAAAGACCCTCTCAAACTCAATGCAATTATCTGCCATATCGGCAATGGCGCCAGTATCTGTGCGGTGAAGGATGGGGTATCGGTTGATACCTCGATGGGGCTTACTCCGCTGGAAGGGCTGGTTATGGGGACCCGCAGCGGCGATTTCGACCCGGCGGTAGTCTTTCACATGATGAAAAACGGCGGCATGCAGGCCGACGAAATTGAAAAACAGCTAAACAAGAAGAGCGGTATTCTCGGAATAACCGGCAAGTACATCGACCGCCGCGACATCCAGGTGGCTGCCAAAGAGGGTGATGAACGCTCCGAGCTGGCGATTCAGATGGAGGTATACCGCCTGAAAAAATACATCGGCGCATACGCAACCGCCCTCGGCCGCGTAGATGCACTGGTCTTTACCGCCGGCGTAGGCGAACAGGCCCCTGCTATCCGCCGCCGGGTTGTCGAAGATCTGGACATCCTCGGCATCAAAACCGACATGGAGAAAAACGACCTATCTTCAACCCCCAATGCCGAAACCGATATCACCGCAGCGGATTCAAAAACCAAGGTGTATGTTATTCCGACCGATGAAGAACTGGTTATGACCGAGGACACCTACGCACTGATGAACGGCACCTACGACGCCCATACCAACTTCACCTACTCCTTCCAGAACCGGGATTACACAAACAAAGCCCGGGCGGCCCGCTTTGCCGCACAGGTAGAGAAAAACCCGAAACTGAAAGAGATTGTAGCCAAGCCGGAATAGCTATTTCATTGAGTTTTTTCTAATATTAATTACAGCGGCGGCCCTGTGAGCGCGGGCCGCCGTTTTTCTGGCCCCTTCAATTCGATTATACTATGACAACTGTTCCGGCTGCAGGGTTGCGCTTCTAATTTTGTCGGCAGTTTTTCTATCCACAAGATATTCAATCAATGCAACCGCAAACTCCGCAGCCGTTCCGGGGCCGCGACTGGTGATAACCGTGCCGTCCTTGACCACCCGCTCTTCGGAAAAGCCTGCCTGCTGGAAGCGCCCTTCGAAGCCCGGATAGCAGGTAGCGGTTTTCCCTTCCAGCACTCCCAGGGGTTCCAGCACAACCGCCGGAGCGGCGCAGATGGCTGCGACCAATTTACCGGCTTTGAACAGTTTTTTAACCAGATCCTGGGCATGGGTGGATGCGGCTACATTTTCAGCCCCGGGCATTCCTCCCGGAATGACTACACCGTCCAGGGATTCAGAATCGACTTTGTCGATGGTGGTATCAGTTTCGATGGTGACATCATGACCGCCGGTCACCGTTGTGCCGGTAACTCCAACCACGATAATCTCAACGCCGGCTCTTCTCAAAAAATCAACCTGGGTGAGGCCTTCCACCTCTTCAAACCCCTCAGCAAATAGAACTGCAATGCGTTTCATATTACCTCCTTATACTAAAGATGGTCAGAATTAGGCTTTACCGGCAACCCCTACTTTAGAAAGATTGTGATAAGCCTGCATTACCAGCTTCTCGGTTTCATCCCAGCCGATACACTCATCTGTAACCGAAACGCCGTATTTCAACTGCGCCAGATTCTCGGGAATCTCCTGGCGCCCCTCGAACAGATTGCTCTCCAGCATAAAACCTGACAGCACTTCCTGTCCGCGCAGCACCTGGTCGATGATCGACCGCAGCACCCGCCGCTGACGGGAAGACTTCTTGCCGGAGTTGGAGTGACTGCAGTCAACCACCACCGACGGAGTCAACTGGGCATTTCGCATCATCTGTTCGGCGTTCTCGACATCCTCTTCGTGATAGTTCGGGCCGCTGCGTCCGCCCCGCAGAATCAGATGACAGGCGTCGTTGCCGGTCGTGCTGAGCACACAGGTATTGCCCTGTTGGTCGATACCGATAAAACTGGCCGGATGTACCGCCGATTGCATGGCATTTACCGCCAGCTCGAGGTTTCCACTGGTGCCGTTTTTAAAACCGACCGGCATGGAAAGCCCGCTGGCCAGGTTGCGGTGGGTCTGGCTTTCGGTGGTGCGGGCCCCGATGGCCGCCCAGGAGACCAAGTCGTCAATGTACTGCGGTACATAGGGATCGAGCATCTCCGACCCGGCCGGCACACCGAGCCGGGTTATATCAATCAGGGTTTTGCGGGCCATCTCCAGTCCGGCCGCAATTTCATAGGAGCCGTCCATTTGAGGATCTACAATCAATCCCCGCCAGCCGATGGTAGTTCGGGGCTTCTCGAAATACACACGCATTATAATATAGATTTTGTCTTTCACTTTTTCCCGCAGCTTCGCCAGTTTTTGGGCATATTCAAGGGCCGCTTTAGTATCGTGAATCGAACAGGGGCCGATTATTCCGAGAATTCGGGAATCCTCGCGGTTTACGATTTTTTTGACTGTTTCGCGGCTTTCATACACGAGTTCGGCCGAATCGTCGGGCAGGGGATACCGCTGCTTTAGTTCGCCCGGCGGGATAAGTGGCTGGATATCGCGTATATGAA
Organism: uncultured Sediminispirochaeta sp.; assembly: GCA_964632675.1. GTDB lineage: Bacteria > Spirochaetota > Spirochaetia > DSM-16054 > Sediminispirochaetaceae > DSBN01. The sequence goes on along the minus strand of CAZWDV010000003.1, from coordinate 107,065 downwards.
GATCATTTACCTTGCGCATCATTGGATTCCTCTGTCTTGTCTGATTTCTTCTGTTCTATTTTATTCTTATTGCCCAAATGTGTGTAGCGGTAGCGTTTAATTTTCTTGGTCGGAGTTTTTTCAAAGGGCTCATTCCTTTCTAGAAAATCGCTTACCCGGGAGAACACGTTCAGGCGCTTGTTCACCGTACGTTTGAGCTGGGCAAGATACTCATTGGCCTGCTTTGATATATCTGCCGCCGAATCGGCAACATCTCTCACGTGTTCCTTCAACGACTCATAGTCGATATGCACCAGCGCAACGAGTCGCCCCTCCTGCTCCACCACCAGCGATTCATTTACAAAATCATACTCATTGATCAGGGCCTCGATCTCTTCGGGGTAGATATTTTCTCCACTGGGGCCCAGTATCATGTTCTTCAACCTTCCGCGGATATACAGGTAGCCGTCCTTGTCGAGCAGACCGAGATCGCCGGTACGAAACCAGCCGTCTGGGGTCATCACCTCGGCAGTTTTATCCGGTTCTTTAAAGTATCCCTGCATCACATTCGGACCGCTCACTAGGATTTCACCTTCGCCAGTAGAGGGGTCCGGATTATCTATTTTCACCGTTACACCCGGCAGGGTCGGCCCGGTTGATCTGAAACGGGTGAATTCGGGATTACAGCCGGCTATCAGAGGGGCCGTTTCGGTTAAGCCGTAACCGATAGCATATGGAAAACGGGCTTCCCGCAGAAAGAACTCAACATCTTCGGCCAAAGCGGCCCCGCCGATGCCGAAGAATTGGATGTTTCCGCCGAAAATCTTGATCAGTCCACGACCGATCAAGCGGTTGACTATTTTGCGCACCGGCGGGAGCTTGTAGGCGTGCCGCATAAACCAGGTTTTGTTGACTTTCGGCAAAACTACCGAACGGTAAATTTTTTCTATCAGCAAGGGTACTGAGAGAACCGTATGCGGGCGAACCTGCTTCAGAGCCGGCAGGAGCACCACCGGGGCCGGCGGCTTGGTCAGATAACACATATGCGCTCCCATCAAAAACGGCGTGATCAGTCCGACGGTGCATTCATATGTATGCGCCAAAGGGAGAATCGATAGAAGCCGGTCTCCCGGTTTCAGTTTCGGAATATCCGCCGAGGCTTCGGCATCGTACACAATATTTTTATGACTGAGCATAACGCCTTTCGACTTTCCGGTAGTACCGGAGGTATAAATAATGGAGGCAGTATCCTCTTCTGCCACCAGCCCCTGCAGCTCAAGCGGATGTTCATCGGCATTTATTTTATTCCACTGTGCGATTGCGGTTTTCAGCTTGGAAGTCGGCAGGGGCCGCGGGATTTCACTCAGATTATCTACACATACCGCTGTCTTTTCCGCATCCTGGATAGGCAGACGGATCTTATCGATTAATTTTGCACTGACGCAGAAAGCCGACGGCTCAGCATGTTCAATAATATTGCCAATTTCATCGGGATGAAAATCAGTCAAAATTGGTACAATGACAGCTCCCATGGTGGTAACCGCAAAATAGCATACCGCCCAGTCGGGCTGGTTCTCACTCAACAGTACTACCCGGTCCCCCGCTTTGATTCCTTGCTGCTGAAAATATCGGCGCAGCGAGGCTACCCGATTGTAAAACTCCCGATAGGAGTAAGGTTCTCCGTCTACAAAGGAAACTACATCGTAGTGTCCGTATTTCTGCGTGCTTTCGACAAGAAGATTCTCTAATGTGAGTGATTTTAAACGCACAGTCCTACCTCTCAGTTTTTAAGTATAAAGGATGCGATATGATATCCCTACTGTAGTACACTGGGTTATTTAGTTCAATATACGGCTGCAGCAGGGCTTATTGCAAAAAATATACAACTATGATAATTCTTTAGAGCATTACTAGAATAGGAGTTAGCTATGTCATCACGGATTCGCAATATATTGGCCATGGAGCCGACCGAACATGAAGTAATCATCGAAGGCTGGGTAAAAACCAAACGGGATTCAAAAAATTTAACCTTTATGGAGATCACCGACGGTTCGTCTTTCAAAGGTATTCAGGTGATTGTAGACCATGACGAAAAAGGTACTTTCGAGCATGTCGAAACGGCGACCACCGGTTCGAGTGTCAAAATCAAAGGCAAATTAGTAGCCTCTCCCGGAAAAAACCAGACAGTGGAGGTCCAGGCTTCTAAGGTTGAGGTGCTCGGACAGGCACCGGCCGACTCCTATCCTTTGCAGAAAAAGCGCCACTCCTTCGAGTTTTTACGGGAGATAGCCCACCTGCGCCCCAGAACCAATACTTTCGGGGCAGTAACCCGGGTGAGAAATGCCCTGAGTTTCGCCATTCACAAATTTTTTCAAGAACGGGGCTTTATGTACATACACACCCCCATTATCTCCGCGAGCGACTGCGAGGGCGCCGGCGAAATGTTTCAGGTTACCACCCTGCCGCTGGGCGAAATACCGACAGAAAACGGTGCCGTGGATTACGGTCAGGATTTCTTCGGCAAGCAGGCCAGCCTGACGGTGAGTGGCCAGTTGGAAGCGGAGATTTATGCGCTGGCTATGCGCGATGTGTACACCTTCGGCCCGACATTTCGGGCGGAAAACTCCAATACCAGCCGCCATCTGGCTGAATTCTGGATGATCGAACCCGAAATGGCCTTCTGCACTCTTGAAGGCGACATGGAGCTGGCCGAAGATTTTATCAAATACATTCTGGAATACGTGCTCGATACCTGCGCAGACGATATGGATTTCTTTAACAAGTGGATTCAAAAAGGTGTAAAAGAGAGCATTCAGAAGGTGGTGGACTCCAAGTTTCAACATGTGACCTATTCAAAGGCAATTGAACTGCTGGAAAAAGCGGACCGCAAGTTCGAATATCCGGTCGGCTGGGGCGAAGATCTGCAGTCCGAACACGAACGCTACTTAACTGAAGAGGTGTTCAAGGGGCCGGTCATCGTCACCGATTATCCGAAAACGATCAAAGCCTTTTACATGAAGCTCAATAAAGACAACCAGACGGTGCGGGCGATGGACGTACTGGTTCCGCGGCTCGGAGAAATTATCGGCGGCAGTGAACGTGAGGACCGCTACGATGTACTGCTTGAGCGAATCAAAGCGATGAATCTGGATCCCGACGACTACTGGTGGTATCTCGATCTGCGCCGCTTTGGAAGCGTTCCCCATTCAGGCTTCGGTTTGGGTTTCGAACGGCTTGTACAGTATGTAACCGGAATGCACAACATCCGCGACGTCATTCCTTTTCCGCGGACAGTGAAAAACGCCGAATTCTAAATCAGCGGCCCCCGCTTTCAGCCGGGGCCGCCTAACGCTGCAGCTTGGTCAGCTCCCGGTCCAACGCCCCGGCAAAGAGTCGAACTTCACGCTCACCCAGGCTGTTCCCACCCGGCGGGGTAACCCCGGCTTCTCGCAGTTCCATCATTGCATCCCGCAGCGAAAGTCTCTCACGAATATTCTCTTTATTATATACATTGCCCCGGTCGTCTATAGCCACGGCCCCACCTTCAACCACCCGCGCAGCGAGGGGCACATCATGAGTAAACACCAGATCGCCGGACCCGACATGTTCGGCTATATAATCGTCGACATCCCCCGAACCGTGCTCTACCAGCACGTTCTCAATACGAGTGCCCTTGGCATCGGGAAGTTTCCGGTCGGAGACAAATATCGTGTGGGTACGGGTCCTCTGAGCGGCCTTCCTGATAATACTGCGCAGTCGCCGGGGACATGAATCGGCATCGACAAATATCTGCATATGCGCTCCGTCCGCCCTACTCCGCCGACCGGTTTCCACTTGGAATCGTCGCCAAATACAGCTCTCCGCGACCGGTAATTTTATACGAACCGGCGGCATAGGGAAGCACAAAACTCTCGCCGCGAACTATATCCAGCTCTGCTGCACCATTTTCCGCAGAGATTATCAGCTCTCCGGAGGTACATATACCAATTTCGATTGAGGTGCGCCGGCGGCGCTGCACGGGGGTGTTCGTATCCACACTGCAGTGCTGCAATTCAAACTCATCAATGGGCACCGGATACCGCAGCAGTCCGTTTTCAGCTTTCCGGCCGTGCAGAATATCCGCCGGCCGCGGTTCAAACGACAACACCTGCAGCAGTTCCGGAACATCCACGTGTTTTGTGGTCAACCCGCCCCGCAGTACATTATCCGAGTTGGCCATGAGCTCTACGCCCATACCCTTTACATAGGCATGCAATACCCCGGCCGGTTGATACAGAGCCTCCCCGGGTGCTAATTCCACCAGGTTGAGGAACAGCGGTGCTTGAACCCCGACATTCACTCCGTGGTAAGCGTAAAAGGTACGAATAAGTTGGGCTTCCCGGTATTCATCCTCTGCTTCCCCGGCCCATGTGTGCAGAGCTTCGATGAGTTCGGTCTGAGTTTCCTGTGCAAGATTCATTATGTTTTCGAAGAATGACTGCAACCACTCGGATTCCCGGCTGGTATCAGTTGCGGGGGCAATTGTTTCACGGTAGAGCTCCGGCACAATCCGGTTATACCACTGTTGGATTTCAGCGGGCGCTCTAAAACCGCACATCGCCGTAAAATCGGTTAAGGCACAGATTATCTCCGGTTTGTGGTTCTGATCGCGGTAATTACGCTCAAAGGCATCTATCGGAACACCCTCGGCCTCCTCGCGGGAAAAACCATTCCGGGCCTGACTGCGGTTCGGATGGGCTTGAATTGAAAGCGGCTGGGCCGCCGCCAACACCTTGAACAAGAACGGCAGCCCTTCCGGAAAACGCTCGGCCGCCGGACCGAGAAAATCGACCGGTGCGGCCTGAATTGCCGAGTGCAGATCGATCTGTTCGGCTGGCCCGCCGGAGCCCGCCTCCAGCAGGAGCTTGGAAGGCCCCCGCAGGTGACTGCCCATCCACAGTTCTGCAAAGGGAGTCCCGGGAGTATTGGAAATACCGACCAGTTCGGGAATAAGAGTACTCGAACCCCATGGATAATTTTGTATTACATTTTCGAGTTTTATCGGATAGTGATACCTGTTTTTCATAGTAAAAGTGTATAGAAGTGCATCGCCCCTGGTCAATGCGCCGGGACAGCATTTTTCAAAATGGGAATATGTCTAGTATTCAGCCTTGAAACTGAGGTGCTATTACCTTCATACTGGTAGACATAGAATATATCAAGGAGTCGATAATGAATTTAAAAGATTTTCCCCATCGTCGATACAATCCTCTCACCGGTGATTGGGTGCTCGTGTCACCCCATCGCACCAAGCGGCCCTGGCAGGGGCATGAAGAGGATGCGCTGGTTGAGGAAAAGCCGAGTTATGATCCCGACTGTTATCTTTGTCCCGGAAACTCCCGCGCCGGAGGAGTCAAAAACCCCGATTACAGCAGTACCTATGTCTTTGTAAACGATTTTTCTGCCCTACTGAAAGAGACTCCTTCGGACCGTATGGACGAAGACGACCTGTTTATTGCCCATAGCGAGCGCGGTATCTGCAAAGTCATCTGTTTCTCGCCCCGGCACGATTTAACGATTCCCTTGATGGAGGTTGAAGAGATCCGCCGCGTAGTGGACGTATGGGAACAGGAATACCGTGAACTCGGAAAAAACGAGTTTATAAACTATGTTCAGATTTTTGAAAACCGCGGTGCCACCATGGGCTGCTCGAACCCGCATCCCCACGGACAGATTTGGTCGAATGAAACGGTTCCGCAGATTCCCCAGCAGGAAACCAATATGCAGCGTCACTATTTGGACACTCATCAGAGCTGTCTTCTCTGCGATTATCTGCAGAAAGAACTGGACAGGGGTGAGCGAATCGTAACAGAAAATGACTCCTTTGTAGCCTTGGTTCCTTTCTGGGCGGTCTGGCCATTTGAGACCATGGTTCTGCCTCGCCGACACGCAGCGTCACTGAGCGACCTAAATGATACGGAGCGCAACGACCTGGCCGCCATTATGAAACGAATCGGCACTCGTTACGACAACCTCTTCAAAACTCATTTTCCCTATTCGATGGGTCTGCATCAGCGACCGACTGACTCTGAAACACATAACGAATGGCACTTTCATATTCATTATCTGCCGCCTCTGCTCAGATCGGCAACGGTGAAAAAGTTCATGGTCGGATACGAACTCCTGGCAACTGTACAGCGCGACATTACGGCCGAATCGGCGGCTGAACGGCTGCGCAGTTTATCTGAAACTCACTTCCTGAATAAGCAGGAGTAAAATATGCGAGCAGTGAAAAAATCGGATATTGCAGATGGTAAACTTGATCGAGCTATTGAACGGCTGTATGGCAGTGCCGGCCCTGCTGAACAGATCGACCGTTACACCGCCCTGCTCGATGAATTCCACCTGCGGTTTTCTTCCGACCGGGCATATCTTTTCAGCAGCCCCGGGCGAACCGAACTAGGCGGCAATCATACCGACCACAACCACGGGAAAGTGCTGGCCGGCAGTATCCAGCTTGACAAAATTGCCGCGGTGAGTCCCCGTGATGATATGCAGGTGGTAGTAGTTACGGACGGCTTTCCCAAAGATATAGTTGCGGACCTGCACGACCTGCAGCCGCAGGATGAGGAGGCCGGCAGCGCCTCGGCACTGGTCCGCGGTATTGCGGCCTATTTTGCCGAACACGGCTACGGATACGGCGGTTTTTCGGCATATGTGCACAGCCGGGTTGCCATGGGCTCGGGTTTGAGCTCCTCCGCCTCTATCGAGGTACTGATTGCGCAAATCTTCAACACCCTGTACCACGATGGTACGCTGTCGGCAGTAGAACTGGCCAAGGCCGGCGTATCTGCGGAAAACAAGTTTTTTCAAAAACCCTGCGGCTTGATGGACCAGATCGCCTGTGCACAGGGGGGAATTGCCGCAATTGACTTTTCCGACAACGATAACCCTGGTCTCGAGCAGATCGAGTTCGATTTTTCGAGTCACGGCTATCAGCTCATGATACTCGACACCGGCGGAGACCATGCCGACCTGACCTCGGAGTACGCTGCGATTCCTCAGGAGATGCAGTGCGTCGCCCGGGAACTCGGATGTACCGTACTACGTGAATCCGAACCGCAGCAACTCACTGCTGCGGCCGCCCAAATAAGAAAAGGCTGCGGTGACCGTCCATTCCTGCGGGCCCTGCACTTCTTTCAGGAAAACCGAAGGGTTGAGCTGCTGCAGGAAGCCCTGCGTTTCGAGGATATTAATTCCTACCTGCGGACGGTTAAGGAATCCGGACTCTCATCCTGGACCCTGCTGCAGAACTGCGTGCCCACCGGGGCCATCCAAGAACAGGCGGTTGCCTACTCCCTGGGGCTGCTGTCCGCGCTTTGCCCGGAGGGAGTTTTTCGGGTTCACGGCGGCGGCTTTGCCGGAACTATACAGGGTTATGTACCGGTAGAGCGGTTCCCCGATCTTAAAGCGACTCTTGAATCTCAGTACGGCCCGGGCAGTGTAACCCAGCTGAGAATTCGCCGCGAAGGAGTAATCCATCTGAATTCCGAATTCCTTGACTCGGGAAACTGATCTATCGTATAAAAACAACAATAAAATGAGGAGAGGGAGAAATATGAATATGAGCCTACTGCAAGCAGCAAGGTATGAGTTTAAGCCCACACTGCCTTCTATTTTGCAAAACGAAATCGAGAAGATACAGGTTGACTATGGGCAGCCGACCGAATCGGTCGACAACCAGACCAAAATGAAAGAGCTGTTTTCGAACACCTATGGCCAACCAAGCATCAAATTCGCTGCCGGCGAATCCAAGCACCGCGCTGAGCCCATCAATATCGGAGTCGTGCTCTCCGGGGGACAGGCCCCCGGGGGCCATAATGTGATAGCAGGTATTTACGATGCAATGAAAGCGGCCAACAACGATTCCAAACTATTCGGTTTCTTAAACGGACCGGCCGGAATCCTGGAAAACCGACTGATCGAAATTACCGGTCAATATGTAGATCAATACCGCAACACCGGCGGTTTCGATATGATCGGTTCCGGACGTACAAAGCTGGAAAGCGAAGAACAGTTTGCCACTACTTACGAGGTGTGTAAAGAGAACAATATCTCGGCCATAGTCATTGTCGGAGGAGACGATTCGAATACGAATGCCGCTGTACTGGCTGAATACTACCGAAAACAGAATATTGATATCACTGTAATCGGAGTTCCAAAGACTATCGACGGCGATTTGAAAAACGAACAGGTCGAAATCTCCTTCGGTTTCGATACAGCTACAAAAACCTACTCCGAGTTAATCGGCAATATCGAACGGGATGCAAACTCGGCCAAGAAATACTGGCACTTTATCAAATTGATGGGCCGCAGCGCTTCGCATATCTGTTTAGAGTGTGCCCTCCAGACCCAGCCGAACGTCGCCATAATTTCCGAGGAGGTCGAGCACAATCATACCACTCTCAATGAAATCGTCGACGATATCGTTAAAAAGGTGGTTGCACGCAGTGAACAGAACGTAAATTTCGGTGTGGTGCTGGTGCCGGAGGGACTGATCGAATTCATCCCCGAAATGAAAACGCTCATCTCTGAGCTAAACACCCTGCTGGCCGAACATGGTGCCTACTTTTCTTCGCTGCACACATTCGAGGATCAGTCGGAGTGGATCAATAAGAACCTCTCGCGGGATGCTTCCTATGTGTTTTCTACTTTGCCCAACAACATCCAACGCCAGCTGTTGTGGGACCGTGATCCCCACGGTAATGTGCAGGTTTCCCGCATCGAGACGGAAAAACTGCTGATCGAAATGGTGGAAGATAACTTGAACGAACTGAAGGCCGAAGGCAAGTATCACGGTAAGTTCAGCAGCCAGCACCACTTCTTCGGCTATGAAGGCCGGGCGGCCTTCCCGTCCAACTTCGACGCTAATTACACCTACAGCTTGGGATATAACGCTTACCTGCTTATCTCCTTCGGCCTGACCGGGTACATTTCTTCTATTCAGAACCTTGCCGCTCCGGCGGAAGAGTGGATTGCCGGAGGAATTCCAATTACCAGGATGATGAACCTCGAAATGCGGCACGGTAAAATGAAAGCGGTTATCAAAAAAGCCCTGGTACAGCTGCAGGACAAACCCTTCAAAACCTTTGCGGCCAAGCGCGCGGAGTGGGGCATAAAAACTTCCTACACATATCCCGGAGCAATTCAGTACTACGGTCCGGATGAAGTCTGCAATCAGCCTACCCTTTCGCTTACACTCGAACATCAATAAAAGAATATCAATAGAAAAAGAGCCGCGCACTGACGGGGCTCTTTTTTTTGAGGTTCACTGATTTTTAGAAGTCCACTGCCCCGCGCTTACACGCGCCGCTCTAGAATCGAGAAAATATCCTCTGCGCTTAGGTCTACGGGAGTGGCTTTGGCCGAAGCTGCGGCGGCTATACGCTGCAGCTCCTCTGTGGTAAATCCGTAGTCTGAAAGGTGCGGCAGTGCAAAATCTTCTACCCAGCGGTATAGTTCATCTATCAGCGCGCGGCAGTTATTCGCGGCGCTGCCGTGATCGTTCCCAGTAAACACTACTGCGGCGCGGGAGTATTTTGCCAGCCCGCGATTCTCCTGGCTGCTCTGTAGCAGTTTTCCCACAACTACTTCGGTAGCTGCCGGCAGCAGCGTACCGCAGACAACTCCATGGGGAATATTGCGGGCCGATCCTAATGGAGAGGCCAATCCGTGCACAACTCCAAGCCCCGCCGCAGCCAATGCGCCTCCCGACAGATAGGCTGCATAGGCCATTTGTCCGCGGGCATTCAGATTGTCACCGTTACGCAGCGCAACCGGCAGTGCCCAGCGGGTCCGTTGCAGGCCGTTCAGGGCCAAGGCATCGGTAAAGGGCGTAGCCTGCTGCGATACATACGCCTCCAGTAGCTGGGTAACTGCATCCATTCCGGAGGCAGCGGTCACATCATAGGGACACCCTTTGGTCACCAGAGGATCTAACACCGCCAAATCAGGCACAAAGGCGTTATTACGCAGGGACTTCTTAAACCCCTGTGGTCCGACTTCGCTGATAACCGCATTCTTGGTAGCTTCGGAACCGGTTCCCGAGGTGGCCGGAACGGCAATAAGAGGATGCCGCAGCGGTTTTGGCGTTCGGCTACCGACCCCTTCGAGATACTCACGAACACTGCCCTCGTGATGCAGCATAACTGCAACGGCTTTCGCAGTATCGATTACGCTGCCCCCTCCGACTGCCACTACCGCATCAACCTGCATTTCAGCCGTGGCCGCAGTTATTTGATCCACTTTTAACGGTGAAGGCTCCCCGGATACAGGAAAGCGGGGTGCTTCGATACCGACGCTTTTAAGGGACTCTTCAATGCGGTCACGGTACTCTGCAGCGGCGTATGAATCTCCGCCGGTAATCAAGGCTATCCGTGAATATCCCTGCTGCTCCAGGTAGTCGGCCAGATGAAACACCTGCCCTTCGCCAACTGCAAGCTGCGGCAGCGGCGGATTTTCAAAAGATAGCTTTTCATCTTCGAGGATTCTGCTCAATAATCCCATCAGAATCACTCCCTTCCTTTCTAACTATTCAGCTACTCGCGGATTGATAAAATCTATTCCGATCCATCCGTCGGTGTTCGACATATTTTGATCGATTAATCCTATCTCGACATCGTCTGTGGTTTCTGCAACCAGGAAACGCTCACCGCTGTAGGGAAACCGCGCGCCCTTCCCTTCGATTTCCACCCCCACCATACTGTGTTTGTAGACCGAAGAGACCATGAGGATAGCATCTATCCGGTAATGGTGCAGTAGAATGGTATACAGAAGCCCTCTGGAATCGCAGTCTCCCCGATTTTCCACTGCTGCTCTCAAGGGGGTGAGACAATCCGAAAGTGTATCCAGCCGTTCGTACTCGAATCCCTGCACCCATTTCAGCAGCGCGGCGGCAATCTCCTCGGGACTGTTATCCTGGGGCGATAAGTAGGTCTGTAGCGCTGTATATAGGGGGCGGCTGCGGACAAACAGATCGCGGTAGACCAAACGGTAGTAACGCTTCCAGGCGGTTTCGGCGTATTCGGACCCGCCGTACACCGACAATACGCGGGCCTCCCGCTCGATTACATCCTGGGTGGCATCGATTGCCGCACCGCTGAAGGCCAGAGGAATAGTTCTGTCTTCGAACACAATTTCAAAGCGCTCCACTTCCCGGGCGGGATACGGTGAAACCGACTGGCTGATCGGACCCGGTTCAATCAGGCCGCGGTCGCCGATGCCGACCGAATCCATCGCCGATAGCAGAGTATCCTGATAGGTGGAAAGCTTGCCTTTGAGGGCAAAACCGACCACTACCACATCTACGCGGTGGGTTTCAATGCACAGGAGGTACCCCTGAAATTCTCGGGTCTGTTGCTGAAATTCGATCTGCGCCAGATGCGCGGTTTTGCCGGAATACATATACCCGCTGCCGGCATACACCCGAGCTCCGAGTTCATCCGCACTACCGGCATGCATCTGATCGATATCCTGGAATCGACCGCCCTCGTAGTATTTGAGCAGAAAGTAGGCTTCCTGTCCCTGATTGACCGCGGAGAACTTGTTTTGCTCTATTCCCTCAATCTGCCAGCTGACCGGCAAATTCACGAACAAACCGTCGCCGAACTGCTGATACTCAGCGTGGCTTTCAGCCGGCGCAGCACACAGCAGTATAAGGTTGAACAGGAATACGGCCCTTACCCGTACAGCAAGGGCCGGAGTACTCGGAAATACGCTACGCACTGGGCTCCCCGCCTACCTTAAAGCGCTTGATCTTCTTGGTAGTGGTCATCTCCATCGGTTCGTTCAGCACTTTGAACCGACCGATCCGCTTGTAGGGCATCAGTCCCTGATTCACCTCTTTGATAATCGCATCAATCCTGGACTCGATTTCGGGGTTCTCCTCAGCCGGGGTACCGTCCTTACCGAAAGCCTCGAAATTGGGATACACGAAGGCTTCGATGCCCTCGGTCTTCATTTTCTCATCCAGCACGTAGCCTTTGACCATAATCTGTTCAATTTCATCGTAGAGTTGAAAATAGTCTTCAATCTCTTCCGGAAAGACATTCTTGCCGCCCTCGGTTACTATCAGGTTTTTTTTGCGGCCGGTCAGATACAGGTAATTTTCACTATCGAGGTAACCGACATCCCCGGTTTTGAGCCATCCGTCCTCGGTAAACATCTCTTTGGTAGCGGATTTGTTGTTGTAATACCCCTGCATCACCATCGGCCCGCGGGCAATCAACTCGCCGTTGCCCTCTTCATCCGGATCGAGCACCTTCATCTCCGCCTGCGGTATCAACTTCCCGACGGAGGCTTCTTTATAATGGTCGACCGGATTGAGGGTGAGAATCGGCGAGGTTTCTGTCAGGCCGTAGCCCTGCACGAAATCGATGCCGAGCTGGTTGAACATTTTGAAGGTCGATGATGGCAACGGGCCGCCGCCGCAAATACAAATGCGGTTAGTGTCCAGGGAAATCTTTTTCAAAATACCGTGGAACATCTTTTTGCCGGGATTCACCCCGAAAGTCTTTTTGATAAAGCCGCTGATAAACATCATTGTCCGGATGATGCCGTACACGACTATACCTTTCTCGCGAATTCCCCGCAGCAGTCCTTTCAGAAGCTTATTAAAGAGCATCGGGATACCGAGGAACATGGTAACCTGACCTTCATGCAAATCCTTGAGAATCTGTTTTACCACCAGCTTCTTCGCAAAGACAATTTCCGCCCCAACCGAGATAGCCTCGATGAATACTGCCAGCATAGTGTAGGAGTGGTGAATCGGCAGCAAAGCGTAGAATACATCGGTATGCAGAATTTTCATATTGCCCTGGGCAAGAAAACAGTCGCTGACCAAATTCTTGTGGGTCAGCATAACGCCCTTCTGGTTGCCGGTTGTTCCGGAGGTATACAGAATGGCTGCCAGATCACTCTCTTGCGGCATTTCACGGGGCGGCGCATCCTGTTCCCGTATGTCGAGAATATAGTTCTCTTTTTTCGGGGTTAGAGATATCTTCTCCTGCAGCTTTATGTTTTTTTCTTGATCGATCTCTTCGAATTTTTCTTCATCTATAAAGGCTATTTTCGCATCGGAGAACTTGATCAAACCGGCCACATCTTTGGTGTGGAGCTGATAATCAATAGGAACCACTACTCCGCCGGCAAAGAGTACCGCCAAATAGGCTATTGCCCACTCGGGGGAGTTCTTTCCCGTTACCGCAACCCGATCGCCTTTTTTCACTCCGATTCGCACCAGGTGGTTCGAAACTCCCTTTATAGCGGCCAGAGCCTCTCCGTAATTCAGAAAGAGATTGTCCGGATCGTAGATGCTGAAGCAACGTCGCTCAGAATACCTTTCGGTAGTAATACTGAATAGTTCCGGAAGCGTAGGCCATTCGCCCTGAAAATGGCTACCCCTGTATTCATCTAAAAACTTCCATGGTGTGGCGTCACCGCGCATAGCCCCTCCTTTTTGTTCTTCTGAACACTTTCTCTTGTGTTAAATCACACTATAGCGGAAGGATTCCCGGAACACAAGCGTAAGTTTCAGGGATTGTGAATGGGGATCGCAGCCACGCATATGCTGCAGTAGTTTACACCTCTTCAGTCCCTTCACTTGCGACCCTGGTCTGGGCGATAAAGCCATGCTCCACTACATCGGAACGGACCCGGCCGGTGGATGTATCGATCAAAGGCAGCCAGTGCTGTTCGGTAAGCAGGGCTTCAATGGGGCTGTACTTGGCTTTGTAGTTCATATGGCTGTTTTCATGCACATAGTAGCCTAAATACACGTAGGGGCAGTGCCGCTGTTTTGCCAGAGCGATCTGCCGCAACACCGCATAGGTGCCGAGTCCCAGGTGGGAGTAGGCCGGGTTCCAGTAGCAGTAAATCGCCGACAGCGATTCGGGGGTTACATCCATGTGACTGACCGATAGCAGTCGCTTATCTGCATATATACGCAGCTCTTTACCGTAGGGGGCGTTCTCGAAAAAGGAGTGTTTAAAATCTTCATACCGGGGAGCACCGTTCTGTTCAAATCGCACCGAATGGGATTTATACAATTCGTACTTCTCTTCAGTCGGTTCCAGTTTGCCTATCTCCACCTCCAGATGCCGGTTTTTTCGCAACACTCTTCGAAAATTGCGGTTAAAGGAAAACGCTTCTACCGGCACCCGAATCGGAATGCACTGATGACACTTTTGGCATAGGGGACGAAAAAAGTGCTCTCCAAAATGACGAAAACCGATCGAAAGCATAAAATTGAGTCCTTCGGCATCTATCTCACGGATTACAATTGTCTCGCTCTCAAAAGTGCGCCCCTCTACATAGGGACATGGCGTATTAAAGCGCCCCATCGGTATTCCCTGGATGTTCATATAAAAATACTCGGCGAAATTAAAACTTTTTTCAAGCGACCGCTTCTCTCTGCAATGATTGACTCAGTTGTAGAGGTATACTACAGTATTTTTACACGCAACATGAGGAAAAGAGTGATGAAGATAACTATACGTAAATGGTCCGAATACAGCGACGAAGATAAACACAACATGTTTCAGCGATCGGAAACCGACATTTCGGAGGTTTCAGCCTCGGTGGCTGACATTATCGAGCAGGTCCGCCGGCGCGGCGATGAGGCGTTGATCGAGTTTTCCCGGCGGTTTGATAAAGCCGATCTTAGCGCTACCCCCCTGCAGGTACAACCGGAGGAGTTTGCCCGGGCGGAAGCATCCCTGTCCGCCGAATTGAAGCGCTCGATTGAGTTTGCCATAAATACCACCTGGAACTTCCACCTGGCACAAAAACCCGAGAGTATCAGTATGAAAGAGCTGCATCCCGGGCTCATAGCCGGAGAGCGGTCTCTGCCGATCGATTCAGCCGGCTTGTACGTTCCCCGCGGACGGGGAAGTTTTCCTTCGATGTTGTATATGCTGGCGGTTCCGGCACGAATAGCCGGAGTACCGCAGCTGCAAATCACGACTCCGCCGAATCCGGATGGAAGCGTGGACGCAGCCTGTCTGTACGCTGCCGGGTACATCGGGGTCGAGAAGGTATTCCGGGTGGGAGGGGCGCACGCAATTGCCGCCCTGGCCTACGGCACCGCAAGTATCGACCCAGTGCTGAAAGTGGTCGGCCCGGGCAGCAGTTATGTTACCGCCGCCAAGCGTCTGCTATCTTCAAGAATCGATGCCGGTTTGCCGGCCGGTCCTTCGGAGTCTATGGTGGTGGCGGATGAGCAGGCCGATGCGTGGAATGTTGCCCTGGATCTAATGGTAGAGGCGGAGCACGGATCGGACTCCTGCGCGATTCTGCTGACCGATTCGGAGCAATTGGCAGAACAGGTTCAGGCCCATGTGGCTGAAATCGGCCGGGATGTGCCGGAACCGCGCGCAAGATTCGTCCAGGATGTCTTCGACCGCTACGGGGGAATCATTCTGACAGAGTCGATCGACGAAGCCGCTGAAATCGTAAACCGCTTTGCCCCTGAACACCTGCTGCTCAACACCCGTGAACCCTTTGCCGCCATGCACAAGATACGCAATGCCGGCGAGATCCTTCTCGGCCGCCATCTTCCCTTCTCGGCCGCCAACTATACAACCGGAGCAAACGCAGTATTGCCGACCGGCGGCTGGGCGAAAAGCTACTCTCCGGTGTCGGTCCGCGACTTTATGAAATTTTCCTCGGTAGTCTACTCGGAGAAGAGTGCGTATCAGCGGCTCAAGGAACACGTGGTGCGGATAGCCGATTACGAAGGCTTCATTACCCACGGAAATGCCCTCACCCGGCGGAGGGAAGAGTGAGTACAGCAGTCGAGGCGGTAGATGAGCTGTTCACCTACTTCGGATCTTTCGTCAATTTTGAACAGAAACAAAAGCAGACCATTCGGGAGTACCGTCTCGACCGGATGCAGCAGCTGCTCGAGTTTTTCGGAAACCCCCACCACCGACTGAAGATCATCCATATCGCCGGTTCTAAAGGCAAGGGTTCCACCGCTATCTATCTTGCCCGCGGACTCGAGGCGGTCGGCTTCAAAACCGGTCTCTACAGCTCTCCCCACATAGCCGACTACCGTGAACGAATAAGCCAGGCAGGACGTTTTTTTGAAGACCAGCTGTATCTGAAAGTCGGTACCCGCATCAAAGCAGCCCTGCCGGAGTTTACCCAAACCGTTCTCGCCGGGGAAGCCGAACCCACGGCCTTTGAGCTGTTCACCCTGTACGCCTTCCTGCTGTTCGTCGAGGCCGAGTGCAGTTATGCGGTAATCGAGACCGGCATAGGGGGACGCCTCGATGCCACCAATGTAGTCAGTCCCCAGGCCTCCGTACTCACCTCGATCGAACTCGAACATACCGATATTCTCGGAAATAGCCTTGAGGAGATTGCCGCCGAGAAAGCCGGTATTATAAAGCGCGGCGCGCCGGTGTTTGTATCGCGGCAGCCGGAGAACGTGCTTGAGGTCTTTCGCCGGCGCGCAGCACAGACCGAGAACCGTTTGTACTACTTTCCCGACTATCCGGCTGCATTTTCAGCGACAGTTGATGAGGCGGGCACGCATCTGTTTCTGCAGTGGCGCGGGCCGGCCGAGCCGCTCATCAAACTTGATTTAGCAATGCAGGGCGAGGTGCAAGCGGAAAACGCCGCCCTGGCGCTGACTGTGCTGCGTGAGCTGTTGCCGGAACACCTCTCCTCTTCGGATTCCGAGAATATGCTGCACGCCCTCTCAGCGGCTATCCTCCCGGGAAGAATGGAACTGTGCAGCAGCGAGCCGCCGATTGTCCTGGACGGAGCCCACACCCCTGCATCGGTGCAGCGGACTGTCGCGACGTTTCAGCGGATATACGGCACGGGTGGCATCTGTATTTTCGGGTCGGTGGAGGGCAAAGACACTGCCGGAATGGCTGCAGCGGTATCTGCTGCTTTTTCGGATATACTCATTTCACGCCCGGGCACTTTTAAACCGAACCGCCCGGAAGAGGTGATTCGAATATTCCGCGAAACAGCTCCACAGGCGGAATTGCAGATCGATCCGAAAGCGGCCCTGCGCAGGGCCCTGGAAATTTCAGGCGGAGGCTCTTCCCAGACCGGCCGAACCGGAGCCTTTCGGCCGATTCTAGTAACCGGCTCATTCTATATGGTGGCGGAGATTCGTCCGCTGCTGAAAGACACGGAGGAAGTATGAACCCAGCACTTGTTTCAGCACGAGCTAAAACTCTGACGCCTTACACTCCCGGCGAACAGCCCCAGGACAGGCAGTACATCAAACTCAACACCAACGAAAACCCCTATCCCCCAGCTCCGGCGGTACAGAACCTGCTCAAAGAGTATCGTGCTGAAGAGCTCCGGCTCTACCCCGACCCTCAATCGTCCCGCTTACGCAGAGAGATTTCCGCACGGTTTCAACTCAGCCCGGAAGAGGTGTTTACCGGCAACGGCTCCGATGAAGTCCTGTCGTTCATCTTCTACGCCTTCTTTGATGCACATAACGGGCCGGTGCTTTTTCCGGCCCACACCTACAGTTTTTATCCGGTGTACTGCACCTATTACGGACTCGATGCCCATAAAATACCGATGGGAGAAGATTTTTCCGTCCGTCTCGATCTGTTTCGTGAACAGACCGAGTATTCCGGTGTAATCTTTCCGAACCCCAATGCCCCGACCGGTATGGCCCTTTCCCGCCAACAGATTGCCACTTTTCTGCGGTCAGCCAGAAAAGACCGGGTCTATGTAATCGACGAGGCCTATGTTGACTTCGGAGCGGAAAGCTGCAGCAGTCTGGTGCGCGAGTTTTCGAATGTGGTGGTGGTGCACACCTTCTCCAAAAGCCGTTCCCTGGCGGGGCTACGGCTCGGCTTTGCCCTCGGCAACCCCGAACTGATTCAAACTCTGTTTACTGTGAAGGACTCTTTCAATTCATATCCCCTGAACCGTTTGAGTCAGGAGCTTGCAATTCGGGCGCTGCAGGATGAGCACTACTTCCAGGATGTTCGCGCGCGGGTAATCAACACGCGTAATTACACTGTGGAGCAACTCGAGCAACGCGGCTGGCGGGTACTTCCATCGGCAGCCAACTTCATTTTTGCGGCGCCCCCCGGAATAGACGGGCATACTGTGTACACCGATTTGAAGGAACGGGGAATATTAGTTCGCTATTTTAACCATGCCGGTATAAATGGGTTTGTCCGCATAACTATCGGGACCGAAGAGCAGATGGATTCTTTATTCTCCACTCTCGACACGCTTTATTCAAAATAGGGGGTTTTATGAAAAAACTGTTACAGAACCGTATGATTGTTCAAACCGGAGATATTACCTCGGTTGAGGTAGATGCAATTGTAAATGCCGCCAACTCCAGCTTGATGGGCGGCGGAGGTGTAGACGGTGCAATTCACCGGCGTGGCGGTTCGGATATCCTCCGCAAATGTAAAGATATCCGCCAGCACCAGTATCCGGAAGGCCTGCCGACCGGTAAAGCGGTTATTACCGGGGCCGGAAAACTTCCCGCCGCGCATGTCATTCACACAGTCGGTCCGGTGTGGCACGGCGGCAACCAGGATGAAGATCAGCAATTAGCTGCAGCCTATACCAATTCACTGTCGATAGCCGCGGAAACGGGTTTGAAGACAATTGCCTTTCCGGCCATCAGCACCGGGGTGTACGGCTTTCCGAAAGTCAGGGCGGCCACTATTGTATATAATGCCATCAGGGAGTTTCTCGATCATCATAGCCTGCCGCGGGAAGTGTACCTCATTTTCTTCAGCAGCGATGACGAACAGGAATTCCTGGAGACACTCCACACGAACAACCTGGAGTAAGGCGTGTCACTCAACTGGAAAGAAATCGATCTCATCCTGGACGAACTTGAGATAGAGAACAGCTCGATTCAGAAAATCCGTCAACCGAATTTCAGAACCTTAATCCTCGACCTGTATGCCCCGGGGAACCGCCAGAGCCTGTTTATCTCATTAGCTCAGGGAAAAACCAGGCTGCATCGCCTTTCCGCAACTTTCAAAAACCAGGTGCCCCTGCAGCGTTTTGCCCAGTTTCTCCGCTCACGGGTAAAAGGCGGCAAGATTATGGCGGCCGAACAGATAGCCGGCGAACGCATTGTCTGTTTTACAGTGCAACGGGGAGGCGAAATTACCTATCTCTATCTGCGGCTGTGGGGCGGGGCCGCTAATATTATAGCCGCCGATAGCGCGCATACCATTTTAGACGCCTTTTACCGGCGCCCGAAGCGGAAAGAGGTATCCGGCGAATACTTCAATCCCTACGAACTGATCGAAGCGACCAAAAGCGCTCAGGCGCAGGGCCAGACACAGAATGAAAAGCACGCAAAGTTCTCTGTTCGTGAGCATCCCGAATCGATGAGCTTCAACGAGTTCATTGAACAGGACTATTTTAACCGTGAACTCGACCAGGAACTGGCCGCATTGACCGCGCGGGCTGAATCCCTACTGTCAAAACAGCTTTCGAATATCGAAACAAAACTCTCCGAGTTGAAGGAGAAGCGTTTCGGCAGCGAAGAACTGGAGGGGCTGAAACAGACCGGCGACCTGATAATGGCCAATCTTCACCAGATAGAACCCGGCTCGCAATGGATAAAGCTGAACGACTTCTACCATGACAACGCGCCGGTAGAAATTGAACTGAATCCGAAGATCAGCCCGCAACAGAACGGCGAGGGATATTACGAGAAATACCGCAAAGCGAAACGCCAGCGGGCCCATCTGGAGGAGGAACTCGAAAACCTGGAGCAAAGCCGGCGCCGGCTGCAGAACCAAGCCGAACAGATGTTCAAGATCCAGGAGCCTGAGGAAAAAAGGCGGGCACTGGGTGAGTTCATAGATCAATACACACCTAAAAAGGGTGAAAAACCGACTGCAGCAGTTCCGGGACTGCGTTTTCAATCCGGGCCGTTTACCCTGCAAGTCGGCCGTACAGCCAAAGAGAACGATGAACTGCTGCGCCGGTATGTCCGGGGCAATGACTACTGGCTGCATACCCGAGACTACCCGGGGGGATACGTGTTCATAAAATACATTGCCGGAAAATCTGTGCCCTTGGAAACTCTTCTCGATGCGGCCAACCTCGCCCTACACTATTCCAAAGGGCGTTCGGCGGGCAAAGGGGAATTGTATTATACCCAGGTCAAGTACCTGCGCAGAGCCAAAGAGGGAAAACAGGGCTTAGTTATCCCAACACAAGAGAAGAATTTGTCAATTGAACTCGATGAAGCGCGGGTACAGCGATTACTGAAAACCGATTGAAAGAGAGGGCTAAGTGCGAGATAATGGAGCTATGAAAAGCGAGCCGGAAGTCCGCTCTCCAATTGTAAGCGGCATTTTTTATCCGGAAGACAAAAGTAAATTACAGAGTCTTGTGCAGGAGCTCAAACACCAGGCCACGATGGACGAATCGGCGCTGGCCGCCCCGCAGGGTCATACGCTACGGGCTTTGCTGGTACCACACGCCTCATACAGGCACATCGGCACCTACCTTGCCCGCGCCTTCGCCGGTATCCGCCGGCCGCAACATATTAAGCGCGTAGTTCTGCTGTCCACGGTCCATCGTGATTTCGAAGATGCGGTATGGCTGCCGGAGTTCACCGCCTTCGACTGCCCGCTAAAAACTGTAGCGGTCGACAAAGAAGCAGTACATCAGCTTGCTGTGGCAGGAGAACCCTTCAAAGTCGACAATCTCCCGCACACTGAGGAGCATGCGCAGGAGGTCCTCTTGCCGATGCTAGCAGACAGCTGTCCGGAAGCAAACATCGTACCCCTCTTAATCGGAAACAACTCTAAAAACCTGCTCGATAAAGCAGCCGCACTACTCACCGCTACAGGCTTTGCCGATGATCCGAATACGCTGTGGGTTCTCAGCTCAAACCTCAGCAGTTTCACAGACTCGGTAAACGCGCAAAAAGAAGCCAAACAGTTCCTGGATCAACTCGCCAACCCCTCCGGCCGTTTACTCAGTTCCCGCGGCATTAAAGCCTGCGGGCGGGGCGGGCTGTATTTGATTCGGCGGCTCTTTTCTGAGAACATACGCTTTATTAAATTAGAAGTAGGACGTTCGGGAGTCATTCAACCCGAACAGCGGGAGGTGTGGTACGGCAGCTTTGCCGGTTACGTTCCCGCCGAAGTTCGAACCAATGGGGAGAAATTATGAGTTTTAGCCTTTCGGCGCAGGAACAAGATATTCTGTTGCACACTGCCCGCGAGAGTATTCGCTCAGCCCTTACCGGCGAAGCTCCGCGCTATCCTGAACCGACCGAAAACTTACAACAGCACTGCGGGGCATTTGTTACTCTGCATAAGGCAGAGCGGTTGCGGGGCTGTATTGGTCATATTTTTGCCGTCAGACCCCTATCCGAAGGAATAAAAGAGCTGGCCCGTTCGAGTTCTTTTGACGATCCGCGCTTTCCGCCACTGCAGCTGTCGGAATTCGATGAAGTCGATATCGAGATATCCGTGCTTACCCCCCTGGTAAAAGCCGAATCGGTGGAACAGATCGAAGTCGGCGTTCACGGTCTGTACCTCAAATCCGGCGGGCGCTCGGGGGTACTGCTGCCCCAGGTGCCGGTGGAACAGGGCTGGAACCGGCGCCAGTATCTCACCAACCTGTGTTTTAAAGCCGGTTTACCCGGCGATTGCTGGACAAACCCGCAGACCGAATTATACCTGTTTACCGCAATAGTGTTCGGAGAAAAGGAGTAAAACCGCATGTACCCCACCCTTCCTTCAACCGCAGCGCGTCCGCCGGTCGTCACATATCTCAACAGTGGAGATCGCACCTACACCAGTGTCCGTATTGCCCCTTCGCACTCGGGCCTGCACAAATCAATCCGCAATCCGCACACGCTCAGCGGCTGGCGGGTAACCGCCGCCGGGGTCGAGCCATGGCGCTGGAACGGAACTGTAGAGCACAAAAACTGGCTCTACTTGACCTTTCCAGAGATTACGGAAAATCTTTATCCCTGTTCCGATATTTTCAGAATGGATTTGAAGGATACACTGCGGCTGCTCGAACATTTTTTCAGTACACTACAGCAACTGTCCGAGCAGGAAAATTTTGACCCCGATGCCCTCTATTTGTGTGCGAGCTTTTTTGACGAAGAGGGAAACCTCTACATCCTGCATCCGCAAATTGCCCAGTTTACTCAACAGAACTTCGAGCAGCTCTGCCCGGTCCCGGATAAGGATGCGACCGGACCGGTAGGCAGGCGAGAGCTGGTTCCAGTGAGTGCATATCTGCTGCAGTTGAATATTCTCAATATACAAACCCAGGAGAAACAGGCGCAGCTCAACGAGACGCAGGTAAAGTCGCATCTTCATACCGTGTTTCCAGAGCTCCATCCGCGTATTGCCGCTTTTCTGTTTCACACAATAAACCGCCAATCAACGGTTGGCTCGGCCCGTGAAGATCTTCGCGCGGCATCCGAAGAGCTCGCCGCCTGGAGAAAAACCGATATAGTCGAGAACATCCACATAGACACCGCCGAAGAGCGGCGCTCGCAAGCTGTTTCGCTAGAGAAATCGCTTAGAAAACGTGAAAAACTACGTGCGTTAAGAAAAAGGCATGGTTCCACTGCCATTCTAACGATTACAGCCTTAGTGGTAATCGGCTTTTTTGCCGCACCTTTTGTCCAGCGTGCGTTTGAACCGGATATCACTGAAGGGCTCAGCCCTAGCGAGGTTATCGAGCTGTTTTATACGAGCCAGAACAGCCTGAATCACGAAGCTATGGCCGAGTGCACTACCAGATCAATCGGTAATTCTCATATCAATCAGGTAACAACGCTGTTCGTGATTGCGCGCGTACGCCAGGGAGTGGAAATGAAGGATGTCTTTACCCCTGCTCCCGACTGGATTGAATCCGGGAAACCGGAGTTGCAGGACAGCAGTTTTGTATTCGGCATTACCGATCTGAATATCCGTAAAACCGAAGAGGCTAATCAATTCGAAGTCAGTTATATTAAATGGTCGACCCTGCCTCCCGAAGCAGAGAAACTTAGTTCAGAAAACGAGCAGGCCAAGATCAGCTCTACTGGGCAGGTGCAGGCTTTTCGAATAAACGAGCATCTGCACATGATACAAAGTTCCAAAGGGTGGAAAATAGATCGAATCGAGGTGCAGCAGGAGCAGCCATACCGGTTCCGCACGCAGTCCTGAACGAACCTTAGCAGCGCACACTCAAAAGAAAGATGCGAACAGAGTAAATAGCGAAGTACTGAAAAATAGGCCGGCGGAAACCCCCATTGAAAGAGTAAGATTATCACGCACATCCGGATCCATGTCGCCGACCAGGGGATCGGCGTAGGCAAAGGTCAGTGCCGCAGCTCCGAACACAGTACCGATTCCGGCCGTCAGGAGTGAGCTGCGCCGCAGTTGGGTCGGGGTGTATCTAAACTGTAATCCGGGAGGCGGCACCTCGTCAGGGTGTTTTTCATCCTGTTCTTCCGGAATTTTCGCTTCGGTTTCAAGTTCTACCGGAACCCCTTTAAAATCATTTATCTCCCAAAAATTCCGGATTTCTTCGGCCATGGCATTTCTGCGCAGCATATACCGCACTTCTTCGGTCGCCTGTCCCACCGCGGGCTGAAGTGCGTGCACCTGCACCATTTCATTAGGGCCTAGTTCGATCATTCGCGATTTTACCGGCGCCGCATCGGGGTCGAGCGCCCCCTCTGATCCTGCTTCAATA
Source organism: uncultured Sediminispirochaeta sp. (assembly GCA_964632675.1). Lineage (GTDB taxonomy): Bacteria > Spirochaetota > Spirochaetia > DSM-16054 > Sediminispirochaetaceae > DSBN01. The sequence goes on along the minus strand of CAZWDV010000003.1, from coordinate 83,362 downwards.
AGAGGTACAGTGGCCTCTATCTCCACTTTACCTTCAAAACAGTACACTGAGGAGACTGTTTTACCATCTTCAACATTGTAGAGCACATCGTACCCAAAATCGGTACCCCGTATCCCGGCCACCATACTCGGACCGAAAATTGCAAACCCTCCCATACCGGCCAGCTTGCGCACCCGGGCACGAACCCGACCGTAAGTGACTTCGTATTGTGAAGACTCAGCTCCTGCTGACCGGTTGAATTTGAAACTGGTATTCTCAGAAATCTTCAAGACATGAGTGGTTTCGCTCACCTGAATTTCAAGAAAAGTGCCCTCAAACGTGTTGATGTAGTCATTGGTATAGAACTCTAAACCTTCCACGATATCGGTAGCAAGGTCATACTCCTCAGTTATTCCATTTCTGACTATTTCGAATCCCCTGCCGGAGGAATAGATTAGACTGCCTGCACGCTGCGCCGATTCATCATTACTCTGGGCGGCGAGTGAAAAAACAGCGCTGCATAAAACCAGAATAGTCATCAAAACGCGCTGCAGTACTCTACTCTTGAGCACTTTCATTATCGGGCTCCTTTATTCGTTACTGACCAAAGTGTACCTCAAAACAGACTGTATATCAAACTAAATCAATGATTTACAAACAGCTGAAGTCGCGCGGAAATATCAGCCACCTCTGAAGGGGCAAACCACTCGGTTTCTGCAATTCGTTTAAAAAAGGTAATCTGCCGTTTAGCATAGCGGCGGCTGTTCTTTTTTATCTCGGTTTTGATATCAGCATACAGTAATTCCCCGGCACTCCTCATTTCAAAAAACTCACGGTAGCCAATTCCCCGCATTCCAGGGTCGTCGGCTGTATAGCCGCGGCCAATAAGTGCATGCACCTCATCCACCAGGCCGTCCGCCCACATTCGATCAACCCGCCGGTTTATTCGCTGGTACAACTCCTGGCGTTCCCGCCATAAACCCATAACCAGATACTCGTATCCGGGCCTTAATTCCGGCTCCCGAACAAAAGCACTGAGGGGTGTTCCCGAACTGTAGAACACTTCCAGAGCGCGTATTAGCCGCTGTGTGTCGTTCGGATGCAATTTTGCAGCCGTAACCGAATCATGGACCTGTAGCTGAGCATAGAGTTTCTCCCGTCCTTCCTGTGCGAGTTGCCGATAGAGTTCATCCCGGATTTTTCGGTCCGACGGGGGAGCCGACGGCAGACCATATAGGAAGTGGTAAAAATAAAACGCAGTGCCCCCGGTGATGAGGGGGATGCGGCCACGAGAATAAATCTCTCCGGCGGCAAGGTCGGCATCGCGTACAAACTGCCCTACATCGTACTGCCGGTCAGGGGTGCGGATATCGATGAGATGGTGGGGTATGCGTTTCTGCAGTTCCCGGGACGGTTTGGCTGTGCCGATGTCCATATAACGGTACACCTGCATAGAGTCGGCATTGATGATTTCAAAATCACGGGAAAAAAGCTGCTCCACCAGTGCGGTCTTGCCGACCGCAGTGGGTCCGAACAGCAAAACGACGGGAACTCTATTCTTCGAAACGGTACTCAATTTTTTTATCAAGCAGCTGTTTGATGGCGGTAGGGACCACCTTTCCGTTATTTTTTTCCACCTCTTCATCGCCGGTGATGGTGAGCTGGTTTGACCTTTTGATAGAAGCGGTGGTTATTTCGTAAATGTTTCCTTTCCAGCTTATGAGCTTATCCAGGGGTATGATCATTCTATTATCTCCTCATTGTATTCCGTAAGTACTATAGCAAATTAATCCTTGCTCTGTAAAGATTCGACCTTACTTACTATGATGTCGGCAATTTCATACTGATCGTTGCTGTCCGCATCTACGATTAAATCGGCAAAATCGTACTTTTCATTCTCAATTCCGTAGATTTTTTTATAGCGCGCATTGTCCCGGCTATCACGGCGGTGGGTTTCCTCCATTTTCTCCTCTACACTGCCACCCTCACGCTGCACTATTCTGGCTGCGCGGGTCTCCGGAGAAGCTTTCAGATACACCTTCAAATCAGCATCTTTCAGCACCCAAATAGCCAAGCGGGAACCTAAAACACAGTCGCCTTCTGCGGCCATCTCAACCTGTTTTCTATCGAGTTCGCGGTCGTATGAATAATCCTGCTCGGCCAGCTTACAAAATTCTTCGAACTCCATGCCCTTTTCATCGGCCATATCGTGAAATGTGTAGTTTATCTGACGGAGATTCAGCTTTTCCGCCACTAATCTGCTCACAGTCGAGTTTCCGCAGCCGCTCTTTCCAGAAATTGCTATTTTCAAGCCGGTTTTCTTATTCGACATTCCTCAGTTGCTCCCTTATTTTTTCTAACGCGTCTTTTGCTTCTACTACGGCTTGGTTTACCGCAATAATGTTACTTTTTGAACCGATTGTATTTATTTCCCGATGCATTTCCTGGCAGATGAAATCGAGCTTCTTCCCTATTCCGCCTGGCTGCTGCATATAGCTCTCGAACTGTTCAAGATGGCTCCGCATTCGCACCGTTTCTTCTCCCACCGAGTACTTCATCAACATGACGGCCGTTTCGGAAAGGATTCGGTTTTCATCGTAGTTCTCTCCCACCATCTCTTTGAAGCGCTCTGTCAGCTCGTTCCGAATATACTCCTCCAGCTTGGAGGAATGCGCCTCAATGGTTGCCAAATTTCCTTCTAATAGTTCCAGCAAGGAATGGATATCCTTTTCCGTGGCAGCGCCTTCGCTTTCACGGGCATGCCGATAGTCGTCGAAAGCAGCGGTCAGCTCCTGCATGACGATTTTCTCGAACCATTCGATGTCGCGGTTCTTAACCGGTTTAATTACCCCTTCGAGCCGCAGAAAATGGCTCAAGCGGGGCTCTTCACCCAATTCGGCAGTCTCTGAAAGTTTTCGTAGTGCGGCCGCATATTCCCGCGCGGCAGTTTGGTCGACGTATACCTGCAGGTCCTCCTCCAGCTCCTTTACCCGCAGCGAGAGCTCCACCCGACCTCGTGTAACTTTAGACTTAAGATAGGTGCGAATGGTCGGCTCGAGAGGTGAAAGGAATGGCGGGGCATTGACGATAATATCGAGATAACGGTTATTATACGACTTCAATTCGAGCGCCAGATTTACCCGTTCGTCTTGATATTCACGATAGGAATATCCGGTCATACTAATCATATGTGTTTCTCCGTTTCATAGCTATGGTATAAAGCCGATCCGATTCGCCAATTATCCCCGGCCCCGATAGTAATAAAGAGATCTCCGGGCTGCAGCATGCGGCGCAGATCCTCTTCGGCATCCTCAACTTCATGATAATAGAGTACATGCGGATGCTGTTGCTGCACTTTTTCAAACAGAGTTCTTCCATCCACACTTCCGACCTTCTCCCTGGCAGAAGCGTAGATTTTATGCAGTATTACAATATCGGCATCGGCGAAAGCACCGGCAAACTCTTTCAGAAGCGCCTGTGTACGGGTATAGGTATGCGACATGAAGTCGACCACTATTCTCCGGTCGGGGTAAAACGTGCGAAACCCCTGCAGGGTGGTTCGTATCTCCTTCGGATGATGCCCGTAGTCATCGGCAAAAACGACTCCGCCTCGTTCTCCTAAAATTTCGGAGCGTCGCTTGCTGCCGCGAAAGCCCTCCAAGGCTTCCGCAATACCAGCCATATCGGCTTCATCTACAGTTCCGCCGGCATCCGTAAGTATACCGCACACAGCGGCTACGGCGGCGGCGCCGTCCAGCACAGAATGGGTGCCCGGAATTCGCAGCTTGAACTCCGTCTGCCAACCGGCAAAATGAAATGTATGCAGTCCCGGTTCGCGGCGGTATTCGACTAACTGAAAATTCCCCTCGACACCGAAACCATACGGTACTAACAGAATATCGGAACGGAGGCCGGTCAGTTTTTCCACCATCCCGCGTGCGCCGGCATCGTCGCCGCAGTAGATGAGTGAACCACCGGCGGGTAGCCTTTCTGCATACTCGAGGAAGGCCGACTCGACATCCTCAAAATCCCGGTAATAATCGAGATGATCGACATCAACAGTGGTCACCACCAGTTGATTCGGATGAAACGACAGAAAGTGCCGGCGGTACTCACATGTTTCGGCAATAAAATAGCGCTCTCCCCCGAAGTAGGTGGCCCGGTCATTAAACCCTCTTACCGCCGAACCTACCAGCACGCTGGCCGGTAGATTGAGTTCCTTTACAATTGTACCGGCCATAGCGGCAGTTGTGGTCTTCCCATGCACTCCGGCAATACCGGTGGCATGGAGGTCCCGTGAAAGTTCTCCCAATGCGACGGTGTATTCGGCTATAGGGATTCCCCGACGACGGGCCTCGGATAATTCCGGATGGGTCTGCGAATCGTAGGCCGCCGAGTAAATTACCAGGTCAACCGCGGAGGGCACATTTTCAGCCCGAAACCCCTCGTAATAGGGAATTCCCAAGGAGGTGAGAATTGCATCGGTATAAAACCGCTCCGCAGTATCCGAACCGCTCACCCGCGCACCATGACTCTGCATGAGTTCGGCCAGCGCAGACATTCCGGTACCCTTGATTCCTACAAAATAGAATTCGGCTGTTTTAAGATCGGGTGGAAAAATTCGCTTCAAAGCCATACTCCGATCTTACCTTTAGTCATTCTTTTGTGCAACATTTCGCTTCTATTTCAGCTCGATTATTTGCTTGACCTTCCTAAGATGATCTACTACCCTTAAACGAGAAAGCGAGGGTGGCAACATTGGAAAAGGTATTATCGATAGTATTAGGCGGCGGTAAAGGCACCCGTCTTTATCCCTTAACAAAAGACAGAGCAAAACCGGCGGTTCCCTTCGGAGGGAAATACCGTTTGGTCGATATACCAATATCTAACTGTATTAACGCAAATTTTAAACAGATTTATATTTTAACCCAATTCAACAGTGCTTCTCTGCACAATCATGTTTCGAATACCTATATTTTTGATGTATTTACGAAAGGCTTTGTCGAGGTACTGGCGGCCGAGCAAACTTTTGATAGTACAAGTTGGTATGAAGGTACCGCGGATGCAGTTCGAAAAAACTTCACCCACTTCCGCGATCAGGAGCCGACACACTACCTCATTTTAGCCGGAGATCAGCTGTACCGTATGGATTTTTCCGACATGCTGAATCAGCATATTGAAAGCGGTGCGGAGATAACGGTAGCTGCAACTCCGGTTTCACGCCGGCAGGCCACCGGTCTAGGCATTATCAAAGCCGATAAAGACGGGCGGGCAATCTCGTTTGTAGAAAAACCGAAACCGGAAGCGAATATCGATGAAATGAAGGTTCCCGGTAACATTCTCTATGCACAGGGGCAACAGGCGGACAGTTCCAAAGAGTATCTGGCTTCTATGGGTATCTATATTTTTAACGCCGACACCATGGAAAAGGTACTGGACAACAACTATACCGACTTCGGACATGAGATTATCCCAATTGCCATAAGCGAACAGCATGTGAACACCTTTGTGTTCAACGGTTTCTGGGAAGATATCGGAACTATTAAAGCGTTCTATGATACCAACCTCAACCTGGCCTCACTGACACCGGACTTCAATTTTTACGATGAGCATATGCCGATCTACACCCATAGGCGGCACCTACCGGCTACCAAGATAAACTTCTGCACAATGAGCCAGTCCCTCACCGGAGAAGGCAGTATTATTACCAACGCTTCAATTGTAAACTCAGTGGTCGGTGTACGTACGCTGATAGAGTCTGGTGCCAGTCTGGATGGAGTGTACTGCATGGGCGCCAATTATTATGAAACCTACGAGCGCAAAAAAGAAAATGAGGCCAAGGGAATTCCCAATATAGGCATTGGACGCGGGACCATCGTTAAGCGGGCGATTATTGACAAGAACGCCCGCATCGGCGACGGCTGTCGCATCGGGATAGACCATATCGACCGGCAGGACGGCGATTACGGCAACTACTGGATTGTTGATGGAATTATTGTTATACCGAAAAATGGGGTAATACCACCGGGCACATCTATCTGATATGCAAAGCACTCTGATGCATAAAGCACTTAGACAAACAGCGGCCGGACTATTCGAGCTCGCCGGCAAGGTCTAGTTTTTCCAGACAGTATACGATCTTTTTGTCGGAACCGGCCATCGGCAGATGCTTTAAATCGTACAGAGAAACCCACTTCACTTCCTGGTGCTCCTGAAGTACAAAGGCCTCGTTCATGAGACGAACTTTATACACTTGCAATTCGTACTGCTGGTTTCGATTTACGAAACTGTCGGTACAGATTAACTCCCCCACCGTGATGTCGATAGAAAACTCTTCGCGGAACTCTCGTTTGAGGGCTTGCTGCGAGGATTCAGAGGACTCTTTCTTTCCGCCGGGAAACTCCCAGGACTCGCCGATACTGGTACCAGGCTTCCTGAGGGCCACTAAAAATTTACTATTTCTGCGGGCAATGCCCGCAGTAGAAATTTTCAAAGTTTGATTGGATTGCTGCTTCACCTGTGCGTGCTCCACCTATCCTGAAAATATTACTACAGAAACAATACCCGCGGGAAGAGAAAATGCAGTAAGCCGACTATAACCAGCACAATCCCTACGCTGCTCTTGTTGTCCACGAAAATCCGTTGTAATTTATCAATGAACGAAGATCCGACTTCTGCCTGCTCTTTATAATAATCGAGGAAGAATACACCGGCCATGAGGATCAAGCTGAGTGCCGGCAAGAGATCGCCCACAACGGCTACATCACCCCGGGTCACACTCAAAATTTTGAACACGCCAACTGCAATAGACAAAATTATGAAGATCATCCGGGAGGCGATATTGATCCTAAGGGCTTCATGAAGATTTTCCAACACTGGAAACTTTTCTTGAAACAGCGGTGCTGATAGGATGAGACCGCCCAGAATATTCAAAATGACTGCGAGTAAATAAAATTGTACCATAAGACCCCCCCACATGTATGATATTACCAAATTATATAATCAATATAGCATCGTCAAGCTTTATTGTCGCATCTTTTTTTCCAATGTGACTCTTTCTTCACCGGCAATAATAGTTGCCCGCACACTCACGGCTGCATTAGTTTCATATTCTGGGGGCAGCTCTATCCGCTCACGTACGATACGGGTGTCGCGCCGGTTTTCACCACCCGCCGTATCAAAGGAAAATTGTACCCGGGTATCGCTTTCGAGTACTCTGAACTCTATCTCCAAAGGTTCACCGGTTTCCGCACTTTTCGGCGGATTCGGCTGTACCACCAGACTGACATGCACCGCCCTCTCATGCAGATACCCGTGCAGTGAAAAGGCGTACCCTTCGAAATCGTCTAACTCGCTGTCCGGACGGATGAGCGGAAACACGATTAACAGAATCAGTAAAACCAGAATGATATCTACCAGAATTATGAGCAGGGTTGGATTGTTTTTGAAGGCTCCGCCGAAACGCACTTTATGCCGGGGAGCGGCCCGGTCCGCTGCGGGAGCTGCATCCCGGCTGTGATATTTTATTTCTCCGGAAGCAATTCGTTTTTGGAATTCCCCCTGATCATCTATATCACTGTGTTTTTCGGAGGAACTCATGCTGACCTCCCGGGCATTTGTTCGATCATACTTATGAACCGCCGGTCGATTCATCGAAGACCAAGCTAATTGCCTTGGCCAGTTCACCGGCCAGGAACCAGCCGTTCCTCTCGAAAGCCACTCGACCGGCCGCCTGATGCAGGGCTGCACCGCGCCCGGCCGCTTCGAAACTTGATACCCCCGCTGCAAGAATTCCGCTTATTACACCGGCCAGCACATCGCCGGAACCACCGGTACCCATGGCAGGATTCATGCCGTCGACAACCGCAAACTCGCCTTCCGGAGAAATTATCCATACGACATGGCTCTTCAACACCACGGTAACCTGCAGTTCAAGTGCCAGTGGAGCCACTGTTTCCAACGGGTTTCCCAACAACCGATCTTTGTCGGTTTCGAAGGGGCTGTCCTTTACCAGAGCAAGAAACTCCCCCGGGTGCGGAGTCAAAATCCAGCGCCCCGCGGTCTTAGACTTCAGCCTCTGGCTCCCCTGCTCATTCCACAGGGCCCGAAATATATGGATGCCATCCGCATCTATTACTCCCGGCACTCCGCTCTGCAGCAAGGTATCGAGTAGTGCCGCGCGTCCGTCCAGCCCCCAGCCCGGACCGGCCAGCAGGGCTGTATAACGCGATTGGATTTTCTGCCCCTGCAGAACCTCCTGGGGGCGCACCATCACCTCGGATAACTTACCGGCCAGGATCGGATATATTCCCTCATCGGTATAGAGACTGACTAAACCGGCCCCGGCCCGCGCAGCGCCCTCAGCCGCCAAGGCGGCCGCTCCGGTTGTACCTACGCTGCCGGCCCACAGCGCTACATGCCCGCGTACATTTTTATAATCCTGGGGCTGAAAAACCGTTCTTACAGCCCCTTCTATCAAGCGGCCCCGGCAGGCGCCTTCTACGTGCGGCGGCTGCCTCAACAACTGCGGCGGGAACCCAAGCTGTACGATTTGTATTTCTCCGGCATATGGTCGGCCGGCCGGCGTGTACAGGGGGACTTTCGCCAGCCCCATGGTTAATGTAATATCAGCTTTTACTGCAGGATAGTCTCGTAGAAAAGTATCGCTCACACCACTGGGCACATCGACTGCCACCACATATCCGCGCCCGTCCTCGTTCACCGCACTCACCATCTCAGCCGCGCTGCCCCGCAGGGCGCCCTTGATTCCGGTTCCGCTGATGCCGTCGAACAGCACGTCCGCCCGGCTGATCTCGGCGCGGGCTGCGGCCGGATTATCCTCCCACACTACAATGGGAATTCCGAGTTTTTTCACAATAGCATGGTGCACCTGCATCTGTTCGTTCATTTTCTTGCCGCGCAACAGCACCGCCACTTCGAACCCGCCGGTAATGAAAGCCTGGCGGGCCATTACCAGCGCATCACCGCCGTTATTACCGCCGCCGGCTAAAAACAGCAAGAACGGCCGGGGCTTCAGTCCATTGGCGGCCTGTGGTCGACGGTCGGCAGTATTTTTAGCACATTCGCAGTTCCATTTTGTCAGGAAATGTTGGAAAGCCTTTATGCCGGCATTCTCCATGAGAAGAAGTCCTGGAATGCCATACTCTTCCTGGGCAAGACGATCAATTTCCGCCATTATCTGCGGTTGAACTATCCTCATCTTTCTCCTCCAAAAAGCGGTCGGTTCGCCACCAGGCTACATCCGCACTGTACTCATGCACCAGGAGCGCGGAAAGAACTCCGGAATGGTTCAGATGAAAATCCCGGTAGATGATCGATTCTTCCGGTATTTCGATATAGTTGCGCTGAATTACAGATCCGTCCCGTCGCAGCAACAACAGTTCGAACAAAGCCCCCTTATCATGGGTCATCAAAAAAAAGACGTTCCCGCGACTATTGCCCATCAGTTCGTACAGACTGCGTATTTTCTTTGATTCATCGAATTCGGATAGACGAAACTCTTCAAACCGTAGAGGTACCGCCACAGAGCTACTGTACCGCTCTTTGTCCAGATCATACCACCAGATCCGTGATTGGTCAAAATAGACATTCTGTTTTCCACCCGATTGCTCTTCGTCACTGCCGTAGTAGTCGATTTTCAGATAGAGCAGGTGTTCGTCGATATCAGCGGATACTGACCCTAGCGAAGGCTTCAGCTCACTGCCTTCCGGAATCGGCAGGTTACTCCGCGAAATAGTAGCCTGATACAAGAGCGACCCCTGCGGACTGAACCAGTAGACTAACCAATATTGAATCGAACGTGAAATGACCACTATTTCATTAGAAGTGGTAACCTGAATCGACTCAATGTACGGAAACGGTGTACCGCCGCTGCCTTCGCGGCCTAGATAATCAACAAACTCCCCGCTTTGATTAAATCGCAGCACCACGCGGTTCAACATTGCCTGGATCTCTTCATCATATTCCTGCTGCATCTCCGAAACACGATCTTCTACCAGCAGGGTTTTATCGGAGGTTATGGCAATCTCGCCTACCTCCTGAAAGGGATACTGAAAAGCCCGGCGGTTTGACACTTCGTTATCGAGTGCATTTTCATTTAAAAGAAAAGGTTCGGGGTTCTCCTCCGGATTGTAATATAAGGACAAAATATCACCGTATCCGGTAAACTCCATGACCTTCTGAGAAGCTCCGTTTGAAATGTAAAATAAACCGTTGCGCATCAGGATACGGGTTTTCTGTCTGAAGGGAACCCCTTTTTGCTGGTGAATATTCAGCTGGTCTTCCATTTTTCCTATTTCGAGCTCGAAGAGCTTCTCCCGTTCGAGCGTCTCCTGTTCGTTTTCATTGCATGCGAAAATGAACAGCAGCGGCAGTGCAATCAGTAGTAGAGTTATACGTTTCATTGACTCTTATAGTACTCTTCACAATTCAGGAATGTCAATTCATGGTAGATAATTGCATGCGAATCGTGTAAAATGGTACGCTGTACGGAAACTACTCGTAATATGTGAGGTATAACTCTTTATGATACAGAAGATCGCACACAAGATCATGGGATCGCAACACGAGCGCGACCTGAAAGCGCTGCTTCCCCTGCTCCACGAGATCAACCAGCTCGAAAATTGGGCTATGGGTCTTTCACCGAACGACTTTCCGAAAAAGACATCCGAATTCAGAGCCCGCTTCAAGGACGGAGAACCTTTGGATAAGATGCTGCCCGAAGCTTTCGCAATGGTGCGCGAGGCTGCCCGACGGGTGCTCGGTGAGCGGCACTACGACGTACAGTTGCTCGGTGGAATAGTTCTGCATTTCGGCAAGATTATGGAAATGAAAACCGGTGAGGGGAAAACTCTCTCCAGCGTAACTGCCGCCTATCTGAATGCAATTCCCGGCGAAGGGGTGCATGTGGTAACAGTAAACGATTATCTGGCCGAGCGCGATGCCGAATGGATGGCCCCGGTGTTCAACTATCTAGGACTGAGCGTAGGAGTGGTCCTGCCGCAGATGGACAACCAGAACCGCATAGATGCCTATAAAAAAGACATTACCTACGGTACCAACAACGAGTTCGGATTTGATTACCTGCGCGACAACATGCGCTGGACCCCCGAAGGCAAGGTGCAACGAAACCATCACTACTGCATCATTGACGAGATCGACTCGATTTTGATCGATGAAGCCCGAACTCCTCTCATTATATCCGGTCAGGCCGAAGACGACACCCGGAAATTTACCGATGTAAACCGTCTGGTACCGCTTCTCAAGGAGTGTGCGCGTGATCCTGCGACCGGTGACTATCCAGAAGAACCCGAGGGCGATTACAAGGTCGATGAAAAGGGAAAACGCGTAACCTTTACCGAAGAGGGCATGAACCACATCGAGCAGCTCCTGCTCAAACACAAGATTATTCAGGAATCCCTTTTCACTGACAACAACTTTGAGTATATCCACTATTTTACTCAGGCCGTAAAGGCCCACCGGATGTTCCAGCTCGATGTAGATTACGTGGTTCAGGAAGGCAAGGTGGAGATCGTCGATGAGTTTACCGGCCGTATTCTCACAGGCCGCCGTTACTCGGAGGGTCTACATCAGGCCATCGAAGCCAAGGAGAACATCAAGGTCGCCAAGCGCAACAAAACACTGGCTACTATAACCTTCCAGAACTTTTTCAGGATGTACGACAAGATTTCCGGCATGACCGGTACCGCCGATACCGAAGCACGGGAGTTCGGTAAAATTTACAACTTGGAAGTGGTGGTCATCCCGACCAACCGTCCGATGGTGCGGTTGGATCAGGATGATGTCATATATCTGAATGAAGAGTTCAAGTACCAGGCCATTGGCGATGAGATTGCCCGGCTCAAGAAAAAGGGGCAACCGGTTCTGGTGGGTACTGTTTCAATTGAAAAATCGGAGCATCTGTCTAGCATTCTCAAAAAACGAGGTGTACAGCACGAGGTGCTGAACGCTAAGAACCATGCCCGTGAGGCGTTGATTATCGCTGAGGCCGGAGCAAAGGGTTCGGTTACCATCGCCACCAACATGGCCGGACGCGGAACAGACATCAAGCTGGGCGGTAACCCTGATTATCGGGCCCGCCGTAAAGTCGGCACTGAAGCCACCCCGGAAGAGTTTCGCAGTGCCTTCGAGAAAGAGTACCAGTCCTGGATTAACGACTACAACGAGGTAAAAGAGCTTGGCGGACTGTACATACTTGGCACCGAACGCCACGAATCTCGACGAATAGACAACCAGCTGCGCGGCCGCTCGGGTCGCCAGGGCGACCCGGGTGAATCACGCTTCTTCCTTTCTCTGGATGATGACCTGATGCGCCTGTTTGCCAAAGACAACCTCAAGAACCTGATGGGGCGAATCGGTATGGAAAGCGGAGAACCGATTTATCATTCCCTTATCAACAAGGCAATTGAACGGGCACAAAACCGCGTGGAAGAGCGTAACTTCGAAATCAGAAAGCACCTGCTCGATTTCGACGACGTGCTCAACGAGCAGAGAAAATTCATCTATGCGCAGCGGGATCAGATTCTCAGCGATCAGAATCTGAAGGAACGCGTAGTGAGCACTATACGTGCGCTCACTGAAGAGGTATTGCGCAACTTTACCCAGAACCGCGGAACCTTCGAAACCGCTTCGACAGATCTGGAACAGGAGTTCCAGGCCAAACTGTACTATCAGCCCGATTTGAGCGGTCTCGATCTGCAAAAGGAGTCTGAAGAAGAACTGGCACAGCAAATCGTGAACCGTATCGACCGTGAAATCCAGGAAAAGATCGATGCCGTCGGTGTGCAGCAATTCAACGATTTTATCCGTTACAATTATCTACGGCAGATCGACCAGCGCTGGCAGGACCATTTGGACGAGCTGGAAGCGCTTCGCGAGGCGGTATATCTGCGAACTTACGGCCAGAAAAACCCGCTGCTCGAGTACAAGCTGGAAGGCTTTGATATCTTCGACACCCTAATCTACAACATCCGTACTCAGATAGCCCGCATGGTGGTCAATGTGGAAATCAAACAGCCCGAGCAAGCCCGTCGCCGTCAGCCGGTAGCGGCAGCCCGCACTGCCAGCCATACGCAGCTCGGACAGTTTGCAGGCGGGGCGCCTGCAGCCGGCGGAGGCGGCGGTGCAGCACAACCGCAGGGAGCCCAGGTAAAACGTACCGTGCCGAAGGTCGGACGTAACGATCCCTGTCCCTGCGGCAGCGGCAAGAAATATAAACACTGCCACGGACGCTGAACCGGCTGTACCCGGCTATATCGACAGTAGGGTACCCGGGAGGCTACTTGTAAAGGTATCCTCCGAGCGGATTTACTGGTATGTTGTTTTTATACAGAGAAAAATGCAGATGCGATCCGGTACTGCGGCCGCTGTTGCCCATGAGGCCGATCCTCTGACCCTGGGCAACATACTGGTTGCGGTTAACCTCGATGGTACTAAGATGGCCGTAGAGCGACTGGAAACCGTGGTTATGCTTGATCACAATGTATTTACCGTAACCGCGGGGTTGATCACCAACAGCAACTACCCGTCCGGCCATAGTAGCCTTAATCAGAGTTCCGGTGCGGTTGGCCAGATCAAGTCCATAGTGCATACGGCGTACACCGGTAAAGGGATCGGCACGGTAGCCGAACCCGGAGGTAATTCGACCGGCGGTGGGATAAATAAACAAAGTTCCCATCGCCTTTTTATACTCGTATTCGCTTATCTCGGCGCCGGGAACAAAGAGTTTTTGACCGGGCTGAATGAGAGCGGTCTGCAGATCATTCGCATCAAGGATATTTTCCAGCGTCACATTATAACGTTCGGCAATTTTGTCAAGAGAATCACCGCGCTGAACTGTATAGGGCACTCCATCGATATCCGGAATGGTTATTTCGATTCCGGCCATCAATCGACGCACATCATCGATTTTGTTAAAGCTTATGAGAGTGCCCACATCCAAATTGTTTTTGGCGGCAATCTCCGAGAGAGTATCACCGCGTTTGACAGTATAACTGTGGGTAGTTACCGAGGTTACAATCGGCCGTTCGGGAAAGTTAATGTCCCCGGAACCACGGGCTTCTGACTCCGGCGAAGCATAGGCCAGCATCTCACCGGTTATGGTAGCGTCGATTTCCGGCAGAACCGGTTCAAATTTTTCTATTCTCCCTTGGCCATACCCCAGCTGGGCAAACCAAACCGCCAGCATCACTATCAGCAGCACTGATGAGATATAAAAGAGCCATTTTCCCTCGAGCATACTCATCTTGAAAAACCGCGGAAAGCGCATTGCGGGCATGTTCGGCACTCGCAGAATATTCCGCATACTCGTAAAGTGCGGCAGCATCGATTTGAGTTTCCATTTTCGCACCGATTGGCGCTTGAGAAGGGAATCCTTCTCAAGCGGAGCGACTCGACTATAAGTACGTCTATTTTTGTAGCGCCGGTTAGTAAATAATGTAATGCTCATATCTCTTAATATCCATATCGACAAAACCGAACGTACATATTAATATTTTTGTAGTTATGAGGTCACCCTTTGCGCATATCCTGCTGGTAGCTCTGGGCGTCTGTTTGATCGCCCTTTCACTATATGATGTGAAGTACATCGAAGGCTCTTCGATGTTTCCAACGCTGCGCTCGGATCAGACTATATTCGTGTTTCGTTGGGCCTACGGTGCACAGATTCCCTTGATTGATAGATATTTTATTCACTGGGGTAGAATTAAACCTCACGAGCTTGTATTCTTAAGAGATCCGGTTTACTCTCTTCCAGTGGTAAAACGCTGCATAGGAGTGGCTGGAACATCAGTCCAACATATGGGGGACCGGCTTCTGATCGGGAATACTTCTATCCCCATCGGTGAAATACAGGCATCTGAGCTACTGAATTTGAAAACGATACCGCCGGGAAAGGTATTTGTCCTCGGAGATAACCGTCGGGTTTCTCTCGATTCTCGGAACTACGGCTTAGTAGATGTTGGGTGCATCAGCGGACGGGTATTGGGATATAATTAGGACACGTAAAACGAGTATGTCGAAATCTACCAAACGTTTTGGAATAATTATCTTATTTTTTACAGTATTTGTACTCCTCTTAGTAGCCCAGTACTTCAAAATAATGATATTGGAACCGGAAGAAGAGGTGGCTGGACAGCCAATTCGCACATCGGTTGAGCGGGGCCCCATACTGGATAAAAACGGGCGAATACTGGCAATTCAGACCCGTCTCTACTCAGTGACCGCCTGGGTTCCCAATATCGAAGATCCGACCTATACCGCCGATACTCTGGCGCCACTGCTCAATCTCGACCCCGGAAAACTCGAGCAGCGTATTACCCAGAGCCGGGGATTTTTGTACATCAAGCGCAAAGTGACTCCGAGTACAAGTAAAAATATACGCAGTCTCATCGAAACCCGTCAGCTTCCGGGTATATCACTAGAACCTGAATACGGCCGCAACTATCCGGAACAAGATCTGGCTGCACATGTGCTCGGGTATGTGGGCACCGACAACGTGGGACTCGACGGAATCGAGCTTACCTACGATGAAACTCTTTCTCCGCCCACCGAAACGAAAAACTCTGCCCAGGACAGATACGGAAACCAACTCTTCCTCACCCTAGATCTGAATATTCAGTATATGGCCGAAGAGGTGGCTGAGAAAACCTACAGTCAACATGATGCTACGTCAGTAATGGTCTTGGTAATGGATGCAAAAAACGGCGATATTCTGGGATGGGCAACCTCCCCCGATTTTGATCCAAATACTTTTTTACAAGCCGATAGCTTCGCCAAGAACAACCGTCCGATCACCTATGCATATGAACCGGGTTCGGTCTTCAAAGTCTTCTCTATGGCATCTCTCCTGGAACTGGGAGCCCTGACCCCGGATACCGAGTTTTACTGCAACGGTTACTACGAACGTGAGTTCAGCAATGACGAAACGGTACATATCAACTGTCTGGGAAACCACGGTACTGTCAATGCCCAGAAGATTTTGCAGTACTCCTGTAACGCCGGGGCTGCCTACGCCTCCGACTTGGTAAACAAAGACGAATTCTACCGCCAGATTACCGAGTTCGGATTCGGGAGTCAGTCCCATTTGCCGTTCCCCGGTGAAACCAGCGGATTATTCAAAAAACCCGAACGCTGGTCGGGAAGAACCAAACCGACTGTGGCTATAGGACAGGAGATATCAGTTTCGGCGATTCAGATGGTCACTGCGGCAACCGCACTGACAAACCAGGGTATACTGCTACAGCCACATATCGTAAAAAAAATTGTTTCACCTGACGGGAAAATTATTCAGGAAAACAGCCGGGAACCAATTCGACAGGCAATTCGACCGGAGGTAGCCGAGGCGACCCTGCTGATGATGGAGACGGTAACCGCTGAGAATGGCACCGCACGGCGAGCAAAGATCGAGGGCATCAGAATGTCCGCCAAAACCGGAACCGCCCAGAAAGTTGACCCGCGCACCGGCCGGTACTCTGAAAACGCATTCGTAGCCTCATGCATGGCTATTTATCCCACCGAAGATCCACAGCTCATTACCTATATAGTCATCGATACACCCCGGGGTGATGAGTTTTACGGCGGTAGAATTGCCGCTCCGATGATAAAAGAACTCGGGAACAAGCTAATACCCTACATGGGGATTTCCACCACAACCGATGAGGTGACTCGTCATTCCGGAGTGGTGCGGCTGAAACAGCAGCCGCAGATTCAAATCGGCGACCAGCTGCCCGATCTGCGCGGTATTTCCAAACGCCGACTGCTGCCGCTGCTTTCGCATGAGGATATCAATGTTATTTTTCGCGGAGAGGGCTGGGTAAAATCACAGCAGCCCGCCCCGGGTACTCCGGTTACCAAGAACATGCAGCTCATCTTGGAGTTTGAATGAATCTGTTCGAGGAGAACCGTCAGCATTTGGAAAGGATTTTCCCCCGGCTCAAAACCGAGGTGTTCGATAAGTTTCAACCGGCGGATGAGCTGTCGATCGAATACAACCGCAACGGTACAGCCAGCGCCCAGCTTGATGACCGTTGGATACATTCAAAACACAATCCCTACCGCGAAGCAGAGCGTTTTATTGAGTCCTCCTTCAGAGACCAATCCTCCGATAAAGCGGTTTTTCTCGGTTTCGGGCTTGGTTACCAGATCGAGGAGTTTTTTCGCCGCTATCCCCAGGGAGAAGCAGTTATTATTGAACAGCGACCGGAGTTGTTTCTCAAAGCTCTTACTTCACGGGATTTTCGCAGCCTTTTCACAAGAAAGATTTCGCTGTTAATCGGCCTGGCTGAGGAGGAACTGCCGGTCGCTCTGGCTCCACTCATTGAAAGAAAACAGACTATTCTTCCACTGGTCTCGATTACACAAAGTGCTCCTGAGTACTACTCATTTGCGAAGGGCGTAATACAAAACGAACGTTCGCGCAAACAGGTCAACAGTACCACGGTAAAACGCTTCGGACGGCGATGGGTAAGGAACCTTGCCCGGAACATAGAGACAATGGCTGCTGCCCGCAGCCTTAACCGACTCGAGAATTGCTGTGCCGGTGTACCGGCTTTGGTTATTGCCGCCGGCCCTACGCTGGACGCGGACATTGCCTACTTTAAGGAATTGCAAGAACGTATGGTTCTGATTGCAACCGATACCTCTTTGCGAGCCTTAGCCCGATTCGGAATTGCCCCTGACTTTGCAGTTGTAGTGGATCCGCAGTACTGGAACTCGCGTCATTTGGACGGCCTCACGATGAACAACACGATTCTCATTTCAGAATCGGCCAGTCATCCGAATGTGTTCAGACATACATACCGCGCACTCTTTTTCAGCGGATCTATTTTCCCGCTCGGCAGCTATCTTGAACCGCAGGATACCCCTCCCCACAAACTGGGAGCGGGGGGCTCCGTAACCACCACTGCCTGGGATTTCGCCCGTTTTATCGGCGCAGACCGGATATACCTTTCCGGCCTGGATCTGGGGTTCCCTGAAAAACGTACTCACTACCGGGGCAGCTTTTTCGAAGAACGCCTCTTTTCTCTGTCAGCGCGCCTGAAGCCATATGAGGAGCTTATTTTCGACTACCTGCATAACGGCAAACCTTTTTACCATGAAAACTACGCCGGCGGACAAACGCTCACCGATAAACGCCTGATTATTTACCGACAGTGGTTTGAGGAACAGCTGGCGTCCTCATCCGGCAGCACTTACACTCTTTCCACTAAAGGCATCAAAATCAACGGAATTCTGACTGCTGACATGCCGGACTTGCATAAACTGCCGCTCCTTCGCTCCTTTATCGACACTCGGTTATCCGGCTTAATTCAACAGTACCGTAATGAGCTTGATTCCGGTGACGAACAACGGTATTGGCGAATTCGCAGTCGGCTGACAGGGCTTGTAGAAGAACTGCAGGAACTGCAGTCTACAGCTGCTAAGGGTTTAGAAATAGCGGAACAAATGATCGGTGCCTTCGAAAAGACAATAGACGGGGAAGGAGTTTCCGGAAACCTGACGTCGAAGTTCCGTCGGCTTGATGAGATCGACCATCGGCTGCTGCACTCTTCCAGCCGGTATGTGGCCGGATTTCTTATTAACCCGATATTGGAGGAGGTTCAGGACGAACTCTACAATCAGCAGAGTCTCCATAAAAGCCTGCAGTCCTCCCGAACTATTTACCGTCATCTTTACGATTCCGCGGCCTTTCATATCGAGCTCTTAAAACTGAATTAATCTTTGTAGGAAAAAGTGTTAAAGTCTCCCCGCCAGTGACCGAAACAATAAATAGAGGCATTAATAGCCTTGAATTTATTTAACGGTATGCTTTGTTAAACGTCCAGAAGCATACCGTTTTTTTTTTGTAAAAATGGTTAGATCACTGCAATTGAAGGGCTCAGATAGAAGAGTTCGGATTCAGCATTATAGAGGCTCATCTTGTGAAGGTGCGGACTTCCGGCAATGTAGAGGGTGATGCTCTCTTCGGCTACCTCTTTTTTGAAGAGCACTTCATCGACCAACAGCAGTATTCTGCGCTTCAGATAGGAGATTACGATGCCTTCCTTCTGCAAAGGAATCGATCCTGTATAGAACAGCTGCCCCTCCGGATTGAATACCGGCAGTCCATTCCACAGCAATTCACCACTCTCTCCGGAGGAGAAACTGCCCGATTGCAGGTCTTCCTGTGAGTCTACATATTTGGCCGGGACCGCTACCAAATTATTCTCATAGCGAACTACTAAAAGAGAAAGTATCGAAAATCCGGCCGGCAGAGTCATGGTAAAACCCGTGCCTTCATCCGGCTGTGTAAAAACCTCCAGCTTACCACCCTCGAACTCCTGAAGCTTTTGATACACCAGATCGAGACCGTAACCGCGACCGGCGCGGGCATTCGCCTCCGGCAGGGTGGATAAACCGGGATATATCAAATAAGCCAGCAGTTCATCACTGACCACCGAGCCTAAAATCTGAGCAGGTTCAAGTCCCGCATTGGCTGCCTGCTGCTTGAGGGCAGCTTCGTCAATTCCGCCGCCGTCGTCGGAGAGGGTGATGCTGATCTGTTCTCCCTGCTTCTCCGCCGTTATGCGTATTTTTCCGGTTGAGTGTTTCCCTTTGCGAGTCCGTTCTTCGGCGGGCTCGATACCGTGGCTAACCGCATTCCGCACAAGGTGCACCAGAATTTCGGATATGAGCTCGGCGGCTCGCCGGTCGAGAGTAATATCACAATGTTCCAGCTGCAACTCGACCTCTTTGTCTAGCGAGCGTGCCAGGTCGCGCACTAGACGATAGTGAGGCTGTAAGGCATCATCCAGCTTTACCAAACTGATTCTATGGGTAAAAGATTCCAGATCATCGACTATACTGGTCAACAGAGAAACGTGGTCATTCATTACACCAGTTTTATTGGAAAATTCCCTTTTCAAGCGATGTGCTCTGATTTTTAACTCATCAACATATCCGTTCAGCTCGTCCAGGTCCCGCCCACTTATGTGTACCTGCAGCTCGCTGGTAAACCCGGTAGTTTCACCTGGGCGGGGGAGACCCTCTCCGAGTACACTTTTATAATCAAGTGGAGAAATATTGATTTTCTTTACTTGGTCGATATTTACTGCCCGGTATATTTCGCTTTCCGGAGTAGTCCCAGTACAGAGAAATGCCAGACGGGTGTAATCGTTCAGATTCTCCACTTCAGCGGAGCCGCCGAACTTCGGATCGGTATTCACAACCTGTAGTAACTGTTCAAGATTGCTCAATATCAAATATGCTTTGGCATACGGCAGCTCTGTAGCTTCTGAGAGTTCTATGTAGATTCTGAAGAAGCGCTCATCGCGTTTCCGCGACTCCCGCAGGAGCGACCGCTCAAAATCGTTCAGTTCGGGCATCATAGGCCGGTAAGCAGTCTCTCGGTCGGCAGAAGCTGTATGCGTCCGCTTGCCGGCACTGCGGGACAAAAGTCCGCTTTCCGTCGCAGTATGATTCTCTGCACCACGGTCGGGGCTCGACCCCGGTTCAGTCGAGCCTTGTCGGCCGGCAGTATGAGAGGACTGCAGAACATCTTGTTGGCGAAGCTGACCCAGCATCTCCTGCACTTTATCTACACTGGAAAAAAAGGAGTCAAACTGTACCCGGGTCGGTACCTGAGAGTTATCCCGAATCTGTTGAATGGCATTTTCTATACGGTGGGCTTCTGCAGCTATTTCCGACTGGTTGAGATAATCAGCCTCCGATTTAAGCGAATGGGCATTGCGAAAAAGTGCATCTATTACGCTGCGATCTCCCGGCTGCTGCTCAAGTGCCAGTAGACTGCGGTTCAGTTCCTTTATAAATCCCTCACTATCGCGCAGAAAGGAATGAAACAGTGAATTATGCTGGTGTGCTTGCATCAGTTATGCTCCTTTCCCGTTTGTGCAAACAGAGAGAGTGATTTGCCACGCACATGCCGGTCAAGCGATTGCATTCCTTTAAGCAGGATACTCATGAATACGGCTTTTCTAGCTGAAATTTCAATAGCCTGGAGTACTGCCATTTTAACAGCCTGTGACCCACCTTCGAAGGTCGATTCGAGCTCTCTCGCTGATATTGTTATTCGCAGGCGTCCGATCGCCTCCACGGCCGCCAGTACAACCGACTCCGAAGGATCTTCCAAAGCCCGTTTTAGATATACATAGGCACCCTTTTGTCCGGAAAAACCCAGCCGTTTGGCCGCAAATGCGCGCATGCTGGCAGTTTTTCCGTTTAACAGGAGCTGCCCGATTGAATAGAGCGAACTTTTGGTACTATTCACATCGGATTTTGGGGATCCCGAGCTCGCTGCGGAGCGATAGGTGCGGCGTACCTTTGAACGTATATATCCGCCCTTCTCTTCTCTGGCAACCAGGGTTTTATATGCCGCTACCACCCGTCGAAACTGTTCGCCGGTGGAAGGATCTTTACTCATATCAGGATGGTATTTTTTTGCAAGAAATCGGTAGGCCGATTTGATCTGCTTTATATCCGCGCTGGCCGGCAGTCCCAGGGCCCGATAGTGCCTAAGCTCTTCCAACTTGTACCTCCTGCTCTTTCAACAGGTCATGGATCTCAGTCAACACCGCTTCCAGTGCAACCTCATACTGTAGTGCCGTATCATTACGGCCACTCTCCAGGGCACCACGAGCCGATACCAGTATAGTCTCGACCTCCTCCATGAACTTCCGTGAGGTATCCTCCGGCAGCATCTCAACGAGAGTTTCGGTCCGCCTGATGAGGTTTTCAAGCTTTTCCAGGTGCTCATTCGCTGACATGCTCACGGGGGCTTTGCTCTCTTTGTCGATGGTTACATTTTTCTCTCTACCGGTGTGTATATCCCGGGCAACAACCTTCAGCAGACCGTCGAGATCAATCTTGAACAGGACCTCTATCTTGGCAGCTCCGCGTTCCATCTTTTCTATCCCCGAAAGCAGAAAACGCCCCAGAGAAACATTTTCCTGCGCATTATAGCTTATTCCCTGCAGTACATGTACAGCTACACTCTGTTGTCCGTCAGCAACAGTTGTGAAGAGCTGCTTCCGTTCAGCCGGCAGAGGGGTATTCTTCTCGACAATCGGTTGAAACTTGCCGCCTTCTATTTCCACTCCGAGGGGCAGGGGAATTACATCTTTAAGCGAGTGTCGCCGGGAATGCTGATTTGAGGCGGAGTGCGCCAGCAGGGACGCCTGTACGGCCGTGCCCAGAGCGACTACCTCATCGGGATTTATTTTGGCCTGCGGCTGCACCTGGAGGAGCTTGTTCATCAAACTTGCAACCATGGGGATTCGGCTTGAACCACCGCTGAAGATAAGCGAATCTATCCTCACTCCCGAATCACGTACCGCCGCGCGACTCAAATTAATGGTCTTCTCCAATAACGACCGGATAAGCTCGTTGAAATCCCGGCGCTGCACCGAATAATGGAGGTGAATCGGTTTTCTGTTCACATCTATAAACGGCAGAGCGATTGCGACAGTATCCCGCTCGGAAAGTTCGACTTTAGCTCGTTCTACCTGTTCAAACAGCTGCTGCCGCAGAAAAGTATCTTCGGCGACATCGAATCCAGCCTGCCGGCTGAACTCTCGAGCTACCTGCTCAAACAGCAGATGGTCGAAGTCAATTCCTCCTAACTGATTGTCACCATTGGTAGCCAGCACCTGAAAATCAGAACCGTCACTGGTCAAGACAGTTACATCAAAAGTACCGCCGCCGATATCGTATACTAAAATATTTTTGCGGCATGTAATCTGTGATGCATAGGCCAGCGAGGCCGCCGTCGGTTCATTGATTATTCGGTGGACTCTCATTCCGGCCAAACGGCCCGCCTCCTGAGTGGCCTTCCGCTGCAGTTCATTGAAGTAAGCCGGGACCGATATAACCACATCCCGGAGTTCTTCTCCCATGTATGCTTCACTGTCCCGGCGCACTTTCTTGAGAATCTCGGCACTTATTTCCTGCGGAGAAAATGAGCGATTTCGCAATTTTATCACTGTATCGCTGCCGATAAGCCGCTTGATTGAACTGACTGTACCTTCAGCATTTACTATCGCCTGGTTTTTTGCCGCTTCTCCTACCAGCAGTTCTCCGGATTCAGTGAGTGCTACCATAGAAGGGGTGAGATTCTTACCGCGATCATTAGGAATGATACGGGGAGTATCGCCGTCCATAAACGCGGCGGCGGTGTTGGTTGTTCCCAGGTCAATACCTACTATCCGACTCATTGCTGTCCCTCAGTCATAGTAATAATGAGTTCCACTTCTGCCACAGTGGAGTTCACCCGCGAGGCGATTATATCCGTAGAAATTCCCTGACGATGGAGAGAAATTACCCGTTCGCGTTTGCTTTGCCCGCCCGTGGTACCGGGCTCTTCGGTGCGCTTCGGTTGTTCCGCCTTATTCTGCTGTACCTCAGAAGCACTCGTAATGCCGTTGGCAAAGCTCTTGGCGGGCTTCGAATCAGCTTCATCCCGGGGGGCAGTGATATTGTGCGGTCGAATTCGGCTATAGGTATCTGTGCTTCTGGCTAAATCGTCAGCGTGTTTTTGCAGCAGTGAAATACGATGATCCGCCGCTTTTATCATATCCCCGAGGGATTGCATACGTTGTTCTATGAGTCCGATATTCCGGTCGGCAGTTTGATTCAGATCGACAATCATTCGATCAATCTCTGCGCGAACCTGTTCGGTTATTACCGCACTCGAACGCTCTTTATGCATTTTTTTTACAAGCAGGATATACACTACGCCCGCTAAGATGATACTGGAACCGATGCTCACCATGATAGATGTAATATACATATGTTATCCCGATATATCGATATTTTTTCCTAAGGCAGGATCCTCGAAATAATGCCTTCTACTCTTCTCCTCCGTCTGTTCGGCTTGCCGCTTGCGCTCCTCTTCATGCTGGGCGCCACCGCCGCCTTCCTGCTGCTTTTCTCTCACCTTCGTGGCCTCTTCCTGCAGTTCATCGGTGTGCTGCACCGTTTCGTCTTTCTGCAATGTCTGCTTGGCCATTTCCTGGCCGCGAAGTTCCTGTTGAGCAACCGAGGCACCTTTGAGAGCAGCCTGCTCTCTCCCCACTTGATTCATATGAGCAAATAGTGTTTGTAAATCAATCGGTTGAAGCGGCATTGTTCGGCCTCGAATAGTCCTCCTCGGGTTTAATATATTTAGTTACTTTTATATCGTCTTTTTCGTTCACAAAAGTAACTGATTTATACTCATTTCGCACTTCCAATGAAGCCTCTTTGATGCTGAGTTTCACTCCGCTGAATACCCTTTCGGAGGCGGATATACGACCTTTCACCTTTAGAGAGGAGAGATAGTGCTGTAATTCTTCTACCTCTTCCTGCTTCTCCTGTTTTTCCTCTTCCAGACTATTTTTCTTTTCTGTTATTTCCTTGAGATACGCCAGCTTTTCTTTGGGCAGTTCTTTACTGCTCTTCTCTTTCAGTTTTTTGATAGTAGCCATATCCTGCATAATTTTATCGAGCCCTTCGTTAATTTCTTCGACACGGGTGTTCAGCTCGTAGAGCCGTTCCTTGCTCTTGGGATCAAACCCGACGTCAAGGATCGTCTCTGACCCGGCTACCGACCCCAAGGTTTTTGCATGAATTTCCTCAGCAGCTCGGAGATGACCGCCGACTATGGTAGCACGTTTACCCTGACAGATAATACGCTGGTTCGCATTTACATAGGAGTTGATGATACCGTCCGATGCAACTACCAAATCACCGGAATCAATTTTGGCATTCTCGATAAACTTCGACCAGACCCCGCGTCCGGCCCGCACCAACCCCTCGCCTTTCCCGGTAATTCCCTGATGCACGATGACATCACCTTCTGCATCCAGTTCGCTTTTGCCCACGTTACCCATAATCTCGATATTACCGGCCGCTTTTACCTTGAAACCGTCCTCAACATTCCCTTTTACGATAACTGTACCGAGAAAGATAACGTTGCCGCCGGTTTTCAAATTTACATCCCCCGGAACTACATAGACCGGCTCAACGCTAATTTTGTTGTTGGACAGCATAACCTGGCCATTTATCGATGCAAGTGCGGTCATACCGTCATCCGAGAGACTGACATTCTTGCCGAGTTCGAATTTAACGTCCTCGCCGTCTTTAGCCGGCAGAAGTTTACCGGTTACGGTGCGGCCCGGCTGTCCCTCATCAGGCGGTATTTTCTTTCCCAGAGCCTGCCCCTCGACAACGTTCTGGATAACATTCGACTCTTTGAAATCTACTCGACCGTTTTTCTCTTTCAATTTGATCTTCGAACGGTCGGTCTCGAAGTTGTAGATAATACGCGCATCATTTCCATTCACCGGGGAAGTGCCTTCGGCCACCAACACAGTCTCGTTATATTTGGGATAGTCCATGAAATTCCGAAGTGCATCTTCTTTTATGCCAAACACAACACCATTGGTCTTTAAGAATCCGACCAGTCCGTCAAAATTCGGATCTGCTCCGCCTCCGGTAGGGGGTTTACAGATAATAAATGCCTTCATATCGAAATCGGTAATATCTACGGTTATGATCGAATCGTTGGCCGGATTGTAATCGAAATCTCCTATTTTCACATAGCGATTGTCCGCGGACTTGATCGTTTTCTGGATCATCTGCTTATCGTAGCGTTCGATATCCCGCTCTTTCAGTTGTGCATACACCTGTTTTTCGGCGGCCCGATTCCCATTGCCGACCGGCGGGGTAACTTTGAGAAAGACTCCCTCCGGAAAGAGACGTACAATTGCATCGCCATTTTGATCGACAGTTTCTCCCGCCTGTTCTCCTTCTCCCAGCTCGAAGGAATCTTCGGTTAATTGGAGCTGAGCCGGATCAATGGCCGGATACGCAACTATTACGCAATTTTTGCGACCGACTCCAAAAGTGCCCTTTTTACCCGGTTCACGTATCTCATATTCAATTTGCTTGATCGGAAGGGAGAGCTCGATGGCGGCTTGACGAAGGGCCTCATCGAGATCTTCGCCCTCGACCTGCACCCAGCGGCTCTTGCGATCTTCTTCCGCCTGTGTCCGCATAAACTCTCGTAATTTGGCAATTTCTACCACTTATTTCCCTCCCGGGCGACTAGAAAATCCCCTTTTTAATATTGGTGAGTTTCGACCTTAGACGCATTATCGCCTTGGTGTGTAACTGACTTATGCGCGATTCGGTGACTTCTAAGACCTTACCAATCTCCTTCAAGGTGAGATCTTCATAATAATATAAAACCAGTACCTTCTTTTCCTTTTCGGGAAGTTCGTCAATCGCCTGTACGATTACTCGCTTAACTTCTTCTTTTTCAACGATGGTATCCGGATTCAGACTCTGTGGAGATTCTATACTGTCTACAATCGAAATTCGGTCGTTCTCTTCGCTGGTGTACCATACATCGTTCAGAGACAGAATCGAGGTGCCGCTGATCTTCATCATGGTTTTCTGAAATTCGTTTTCCGACAATCCCAGCTCCGCGGCTATCTCTTTGTCAGTTGCCGAACGGCCCAGCGAGGCTTCCAAACGGTGAACAGTATCCTCAATTTCACGGGATTTCTGCCGCACTGAACGCGGCACCCAGTCGATAGATCGCAACTCATCGAAAATAGCTCCACGGATGCGGGTAACTGCGTATGTTTTGAATTTAACGTGTTTATCCGGATCGTACTTATTAATGGCATCGATCAGTCCGAACACGCCGAAACCAACCAGATCGTCAAAATCAACATTGTGGGGCATCCCGACCGCCACCTTGCCGGCAACATACTTCACCAAGGGTGCGTACTGTTTCACAAACATATCGCGAATCTTCGGGTCCTGGGTTTTTCTATACAGTTCCCAGAGTTCTTCTTCTGTCTTCTCCTCTAACAGCTTTTCACCCATACTTTATCCTTCCTGGTCTTTACTTATAATAGTACGAACCGCCTTGGCGACCGTTGTCGGATCTTGTTGATCTCCCATTATATCTACTGATTGGTCAGAAGAGTACCCCCCCCCACCGTATGAATCGCCTTCCGAATCTTGGGCTGCAGCAACACTCTCGAATGAGTCGGAAAACTCTTCGAGATCGGGTAGAGTGTCGACATCTGAGAGGTCCTCGAACTCTGTATACTCCCCCGTTTGGGTAGCCGGCTGTGGGCGGGATTCACCGCCTTCCAGTGCAGCTTCTTCTCCGGCGACATCTTCAACCTCTTCCACAAACTCTTCATCATCTCCGTAGCTGTCGGCCGGTGCTTTTTCTGCGTTTTTACCGGCATAACTGTAATCATCGCTGTCTATAACTATATTCAAGTTGTTTCCCTGCTGGTTCGCAGATTCCTCGCTTTCGGAAGAGGATACTGCAAACTCTTCCTCTTCGCCCTCCTGGACTTCGAAGAGTTCGGGAACAAAACGCATCAGCAGCATACTCACCCCTGCTCCGAACAGAGCAAAAGCGGCGCCTCCGATAAGGGTTCGCAAGATAAGGTCGAGAAATGCGACTCTGCCGAACACTCCGGCAATAAAGGCGACTACCGCTGCACTTGCTGCGCTCCAGATAACAACTTTAATATTAGGCATATAAGCCCTAATCCCCCTACTTAAAGATTATGAGAATATGTAACTACCGTCAAGATTCCCGCCACTACATCTTTCCCAACAAACGTTTAAGAAAGCTGCCGACTCCGCTGCCCTCTTTATACTCCACATTCTCGAGACGGCTGACAATATGCCGTACGCAGATTGCAGCTTTTCCATTCGGATCGGCGGCCATAAACGGCTTTTGGTGAATAACCGCCGCAGCGACTCCCTGATCTTCATATACATACCCCAAATAATCGAGCTTCAAGTTCAGAAACTGACCGGCAATATTGATTACCCTTTCTGCTATTTTACGCCCTTCCGTAACACTTTTCACACGATTTACAATTAATTTTAACCCTAAATCCATATTTTCGATTTCCGTAGCAATTATTTTGATTATACCATATGCATCGGTGATCGCGGTAGGCTCCGGTGTAGTTACGATAATCGCATCATCCGCCGCAGCTATAAAGCCCAACACGTTGCTTGAAACTCCCGCACTCGTGTCGATGATGATTATATCCGCATCTGAGAGGGTAGAGAGCTCCTCAATAAAATTCCCCCGCTCTGCATCGGTCAAGTTTGCGATTTTTGAAAAACCGGATGCCCCGGCCACGATCTGAATACCGTAATCTGTGCTCATAAGAATTTCACTCATCCGTTTCTGTTTGCGTATAAGATGATACAGATTGTACTTCGGTATTATTCCCAGTACGACATTCACGTTGGCCAACCCGAGGTCGGCATCCATTACAATTACTTTCTTCCCTAATTGAGCATATGCCATTGCCAAATTTATCGAAATATTGGTTTTACCCACTCCACCCTTCCCACTGGAAATTGCGATAATTCTGGTTTTCCTCTCGGAGTTGCCATCCTCCGATTTGCGGTTTTTCATGAGTTCCCGCAGCTGTTCAGCCTGATCTGTCATTTTTCACCCCACTTTGTTTTTGAACTATCTTTGCCCACACTGTAGAGCTGCTCCTGCTCCGCAGGAGTAACAGCATCATTTCCATCTTTGGGTTCCTCCTCAGAGTGATCCACTTCACCGAATTTATGTTTCAGTCTCCCTGCATGTACCGGAAAACCTTCTAACGTTTTCAATATACGAATGCGGGTGGCTCTTTGAATATCTTCCGGCACCCGTTGACCGTCAGTTACATAGGAAAGCTGCTTGCCCCGTTCGTTCAACACGCTTATCAGGTTCCCTATCCGCATAGTTTCGTCGAGCTTGGTCAACACAATCGCCTCGTAATTAAAAGGCTCGAACTGCTGCATGATCTCCTTCAGGTCGGATACTTTAGTAGTGGCACTAACCGCCAGATGAATTTCCGCCTTTCCGCCGCAGCCGTCCAGTATTTCACGCATCTTTGCCAAATTCATGTAGTCCTTCGGGCTCTTGCCGATTGTATCAATCAACACAAGATCAGCATCCTGATCGAGGGCAATCTGATTCTGCAGGTCCTGAAAAGATTCGACGCTTTTAAAGGGCACCTGCAGTATTTCGGCATACGTGCTGATCTGCTGTTTGGCTCCTATCCGGTAGTTATCAATGGTAATGATACGCACATCCTTCGAACGCTCGCCTTTGCTTCCAAGGCTGTGAATAGCGGCTAACTTTGCAATAGTCGTAGTCTTCCCTACACCGGTCGGTCCCACTAAAATAATTATCCGCGGTTTTCCTTCGCGGCAAGTCTCCTTTATCGGGATACTCTCTCCAATCCACTCCATTACCTGTGAAAGCACGAAATCGGCATCATTCAACTGCTCAAAACTCAATTCATGGCGAACCCGCTCCAGTAGTCCTTGGATAAACTGAAAAGAGAATTCATTGGCCGATAGAACATCGGTAACCTGCGAGAAGACCGGATGCTCCTCTTTTTCTTTCTGCGGGGTGTAACCTTCAAACTGCTGTTTGAGGGACTGCACCTCTTCAAGCACCTTCTGCAGAGTTTTGTCGCCGCGTACGCTGTCGAGGATTTTCTGTTTCTCCTCCTGCACCCGCGCTTTCTGCTTGGCAGGTGTTTCCTGGGCAATATAACCGGTCATCTCAACCCCCTCTTTCGAGAACAAACCCAGGAATCCTCCCAGACGCACGGTACGATGGGTTAAAATTTTGGCCCTCTCTCCGTACTTGTGGCGGATTTTCTCCAACACTTCGTGATGGGTCGGTGCTTGCTCAGTAAAATACTGCATATTCTATCCTTTTCATGACTGCTGTACCTGTGTATCCAGGACGATTTCCCCCAAACCTTCCGTAGTAATATCCGCCACCACCTCGGGCACCGATAAGACCGCAACATCGGGAATATCACGTTCCAGACTTTGCCGAACCAACCGTCGGGCCGCTTCGGAGCACAGCAGCACCGGCATATATCCCAGCTGCTGAATTTGATGCACTGCATTGGTAGCCGAATTGATCCACGCGCGGTGTTTCTCAGGCTCCAGTGAAGCCACCGGCCCCTTTGCCGTTTCGACCCGCGAATCAATGATTTCCTGTTCGAGGGTCGGGTCAATGGTTAATACCCGTAAAACCCGGTTTTCATCGGCGTACTGCAGACAAATCTGTCGTCCCAGCCCCTGGCGAGCTTTCTCTACCAGAAAGGCTACATTGTTCGAAACCGGGGCGTAATCGGCCAGGGTTTCCAATATGGGCACCATATTACGGATTGATACCCGTTCCTGCAATAAGCTTTGCAGCACTTTCTGTATTTCTCCGAGTGACAGTGATTTGTTCACATCCTCTACTACCGCCGGATAATTCTCACGCAGGGTGTCCAGAATCGACTTCGTTTCCTGACGGCCGAGCATTTCGTGGGCGTGCCGCTTGATTATCTCGGTGAGATGAGTTGCAATTATGGAGGGACTGTCGACCACAGTATAGCCTGACCGTTCCGCTTCATCTCGATGGGTCTCATCGATCCATAGGGCCGGAAGACCGAAGGCCGGGTCGGTGGTGGCCTCCCCTTCGATCTCTTCACTTACATCTCCGGGGTTAATAGCTAAATAAAAACCGGTTTTTAATTTTCCGCGGCCCACTTCCACACCTTTGATCTTTACGCTGTATTCGCTCGGCTCCAAACGCATGTTGTCGATAATTCTGATGCGCGGGACCACCAGCCCGAGTTCCAGCGCCGATTCCCGCCGAATTCGTGTAATTCGGTCCAGCAGCTCGGCGCCCTGGTCCTTATCAACCAGTGGAATAAGACCGTAGCCCAATTCCAACGACAGCGGATCCAGTGGCACAACCGGTGAAAGATCCTGGGGTTCGGTTTCCTGCGTTTCTGCCTCCGCGGTCTGTCGGGCAATCTGCTCTTCGGCTATCTGTTTGCGGGAGAGCCGGAAAGCTAAAAACCCTATCAGCAGCGCCAGCGGGACGAGCACCAGCGTCGGGAATCCGGGCAGGACGGCCAGGAACAACAGGAAGAGTGCCGCAATCCAGTAGACCCTCGAATGTTGACTGAACTGTTCAGAGATATCCGATCCGAAGGTGCCATCGGAAATTGCCCGAGTAACGATTAGACCGGTCGCAGTTGAAATAAACAGCGCCGGGAACTGCGTAACCAACCCGTCACCGACGGTCAGAGAAACATAGGTATTGGCCGCCAGACCTAGGGATTCACCGTGAATCGTCGTGCCGACTATCAAACCTCCAACAATATTGATAGCGGTAATTAAAATACCTACCTTTACATTACCGGAAACGAACTTCGAGGCACCGTCCATGGCTCCGTAAAAGTCGACTTCCTTCTGCAGATCATTTTTTTGCTTGGTGGCTTGCTCTTCAGTCAGCGAGCCCGAATTGTAGGCCGCTTCAATAGCCATCTGCTTTCCGGGCAGTGCATCCAGGGTAAAGCGGGCCGCAACCTCGGCAACTCGGGTAGCACCCTTGGTAATTACGATGAACTGTACCGAAATCAGTATGACGAAGATGATAAAACCGATTACCAGCCCCTCGGTTCCGGAGGTACCGACAACGAAGGTTGCAAAAGCTCGCACTATCTTCCCGTCGAACTCACTGCCCTGCGAGAGAATCAAGCGGGTGGAACTGACGTTTAGTGCCAAACCGAATACCGTTGAAATCAAGAGCAAGGTCGGGAACACCGAAAACTCCAATGCGCGTTTAGTGTAGAGTACAATCAATATTACCAGCAGGCTGAAAACGAGGTTCGAAGCCATCAGCAAATCCAGCATAAACGCCGGCAAGGGTATAATCATCATCGCAATTACAGCGATTACACCGACTGCTACTAATACATCATTACGGCCGTTTAGCAGAGAACCCCGCAATGTGCCGGAAAAATCAGCCATAATATGCTCCTGCGGTCTTTTTACAATACTTCACTTACGATACCCTCTCCTGATCCTTCATTCGATATACCTCTGACAGCACGATTGCCATAACCTCGTAATACTGTTCGGGAATTTCATCACCAATCTCAACCTCAGCATACAGAGCACGCGCCAGTGGTTTGTTTTCGATTACCGGCACCTCATTCTCACGGGCGATCTCCTTGATACGCTGCGCGATATTATCCTGCCCTTTGGCTATTACCATGGGAGCATTCATTTTTTCCTGCTTCCACTCCAGACCGATTGCATAGTGGGTCGGGTTGGTAACTACCACGTCGGCTTCGGGGACGTTCTGCATCATGTTCTGGTTCAGCATGTCCCGCATTCGCTCACGCAACCGGCTGCGGACTAAGGGGTCCCCTTCCATGGTTTTGCGCTCTTCCTTCACTTCCTGTTTGGTCATCTTCAAAGAATCTAGGTGCTGCTTTCTCTGAAACATATAATCGGGAAGCGACATCAACAGCATTGCCAATGCCGCTTCGATTAAAATACGGAATGAGATTGCGGCAATGTTTACAAATGAGTACTGATAGGGTGCATTTACAAACTGAATTATCATATCCATTTCAATGCGAATATTGATATAGGCAATAATGCCGATAACAATTACTTTGAAAATAGACTTAGAAAAATTGAATAAAGCCTCACCTGAAAAGAAAGCTTTCTGAAGAAAACGGGAAAAATTCGGTGCAATTTTACTAAAATCGGGTGTAATGGGTTTGGTACTGAACAAAAATCCTACCTGCAGCAAGTTGGCTAATAGGGCAGCCGCTAACGCAATTAACGCCGGCGGGGCAAACAGCCGAATGAAGTAATTAAAAAAGGCCGGTACAATCTGTGCTTCCCGGGCCGGATCGAGCTCGGTGGACATCTTCAAGAAAAAGGTCAGCATCTCCTCCATGGTAGCCCACATTCTCGGAGCCATTATTCCAATGGCGATAATGGGAAACAGTAAAACCAATGCCGAGGTAAACTCCGAACTCTTGGCAACCTTTCCGTCTTCCCGGGCTTTGCGGATCTTGTGTTCGGTCGGTTCCTCGGTCCGACCCTCATCCTCGGCTGCGAACCACTGCAGGTGGATATTATAGTTGCCGGGGCAGGCCGTCCGTCGGTCGTAAAGCTCGAGATAATATTTGTCCAAATCGAATCGACTGCTCATACCGAACCTCCCCGCTCCACATCGGCCAGATAGCGCATTATTTCAAGAAAGCTGGCATCGATGACCCGGGCAAAGGCTTCCATGAGAAAAGGCATTGTGACCATGATCATCACAAAGGCAATACCAATTTTTATCGGAAAACCGAGCATAAGCAGATTCATCTGCGGCGCAGCTTTCGCCAGCAGCCCCATCGCCACGGATATCAACAAGAGCGTACCCAAAATCGGAAAAGAGATAATCAGGGCCTGCTGAAACAGCTCGGAGAGGCTTCCGAGTATGAGGTCCAGCAGTCCTTTGCGGCTGGTAATGATATCGACCGCCCGCATCACCTGGAAAGACCGCAGAACACCTACCAGAAACAGTTTTTGAAAACCACCGACTATAATGAAGATAAACATAGCCACCATATTCAAAAACTGACCCATCAAAGGAATCTGAACCTGGGCCATCGGGTCGTAGACCTGGGAAGCACCGAAACCCATCTGGAAGGAGAAGTACTGGCCGCCCACCAGAAAGGCTGCGTAGATTACGACGAGCACAAAGCCCAAACTGATACCGATCAGGGCCTCACCGATAAGCAGAAAGATGTACTGTACGCCGTTGTTCGGCATCGGATATCCGGCCTCGAAAACCCATGGAAATACCATCACCGCTGCAAACAGTGCCAGCGCTACCCGCGCAATACCCGGAATGGCCCGGGATGAGAGCAGGGGAGCGACACTGAGCATGGCAAAAACCCGCGTAAATAAGATGAGAAAAAGTTGAGTGTTTTCAGCGATGAGGTCGATATTCACCTCTGTTTAGCCTCCCATCTGCGAAATCAGATTGAAGATCTTCAGTGTAAACTGCTGCATCGACTGCAGCATCCAGGGCCCGAAAAAGGCCACGCTGCCCAGTATAGCCGCAATTTTAGGAACAAAGGTCAGAGTCTGTTCCTGGATACTGGTGGTTGCCTGAAAAATCGATATTACCAGACCAACTGCAACTCCGATAATCAGCATGGGGGCGGCAATAATCAGTACCTGTAACACCCCGCTCTGTAGTATATTGGCAGCCATTCCTATGCTCATATCCTCCTCCTCGCTTGCTTTTAATTGAAGCTCTGTATGAGCTGCTGGGTTATCAAGCCCCACCCGTCAACCAGTACGAACAGAATGATCTTGAAGGGCAGCGATATCATAATCGGCGGTAACATGATCATTCCCATCGACATAAGGGTGGAGGCCACCACCATATCGATAACGATAAATGGTATGAAGAGCAAAATGCCGATTTTAAAGGCTACCGTAAGTTCATGCAGCACGTAGGCCGGAATCAGCACATAGGTGGGGACCTCGGAAAAATTGGCCGGTTTGGGAAGCCCGCGCATCCGCATGAATAGCTGAATCAAGTCGTGATTGTCTTCCATCTGACGATACATGAAAATGCGCATTGGGGAGATAGCCTCGTCGTACATTTCCTCTATTCCGATTTCACCTTCGGAGAAGGGGCGAAAAGACTCCTGATACACGTTGTCCAGGGTCGGCCACATGATAAAGAGCGTCAGAAACAGAGCTACCCCCATCATCACCTGATTCGGCGGTACCTGCTGCAGTGAGAGGGCGCGGCGGATAAAATCCAGTACAATTGCAATCCGCAAAAAGCTCGTCATAAGAATGAGGATAGACGGCGACAGGGTGATCACCGCCAGAAGCAGCAAAATCTGCAGACTCAGTGCGACCTCCTGGTTGTTTTGAGGTTCCTGCACGGTAATATCGATAAACGGGATATTCACTCCCTGGTCGGTTTCAGCCACAGCCTCTTGACCGAACAGCGCACCGGCGGCAGATAGTTGTATCACTAAGATAATTATTAAGAATAGTATGCGTTTTTTCATTCCCCCCCCAGTCTTAAAAACCATCACATATTCTTTAATCGTTCTCTCTGCTTCTGCAGAAAAAGCGCGCTTCCGCCGATGTTGCTATCCAGGTTGCCGGCAGTACTGGCAGATGCACCAGTTGCTCCGGCGGCCCCGCTGGTAGCCGGCTGCGGTTCCCCGGCGCTTCCCTTTGAGAAAATCCCCTTTAGGGCACTCTGGAAGGTCTTGGTTCCCGCGCTCATTTGTGAACGATAAAGATGAATGGCATCTAAGGTCTCATTCTCTTCGATTCTGGAAACCAGCTGTACCCCTCCATCGGCAGAACCGATTAGAAAGATCTCGTTTCCCACCTCAACCAAATGCAGAGATCGATTACCCTGCAGGTTCTGTGTGGAGAGTACGTTGATGAGACTGTCCGGTTGTGTACGCGGATTGCCCACGCGTTTGAGAAGAAAAAACACTCCATAGATCGCCGCGATCACTCCGCCCAATACCAGCACCATGCGTAGAAAGTCCCACACAGTGAATGTATTTAGGCCCTCCTCAAGCTGTACTTGTGGTGATTGAGTGTCTCGAATGGCAAGATCTTCTTCGTTTACCGCGGACGGCTGCTCCGTCCCGGTAGTGGTCGTTTCCGCAGCTTCTGCTTCAGGGCTCGACTGAGCATTCTGAGCAACTGCGGCGCTTTGTGCCGATGTACCTGTTTCCGCCCATACGGGCAACCCACATAGAAACAAGACTCCGGCCAAGGCGATGATAATAAATACGCGTTTCACGTCCCCTCCCAATTATCTACATCGCTCGCCGTTGATGTATTTTATATGTTCAGGCTGAAGGCTATGTCATTCCCTCAACCCTGTCCATCGGAGATACGATCTCAGTTACACGCACTCCGAAGTTTTCGTCGATAACTACTACCTCTCCTCGGGCAATAAGTTTGTGATTGACAAGAATATCAACAGGTTCGCCGGCCAGTTTATCCAGCTCGATGATGGTACCCTCGCCCATTCCCAGAATATCTTTGATAAGACGACGGGTTCGTCCCAGTTCTACCGTCATCTCCATGTACACATCCATTAGCAGACCTATATTTCCCTGCTCGCTTCCGCCGGATTGCGGATTCAAGTTAGGAAACTGCACCGCCTGTACATTCGCCCCGCCCATACCGGAAGCTCCCGCCATGGCCTGGCCGCCGAATTGGGCTTGCTGGCCGCCCCACATCTGGCCGCCGCCCATTTGCTGCTGGCCCATTCCGGAGGGCTGCATCTGCCCGCCGCCCATTTGGCCCCCCATTTGTGGTTGGGGCTGGCCCTGTGGGGCGGCCGGTTGTGCTCCGCCTCCAGCTGCCTGTAATATAGATTTCACCACCGGCAGTTCAAAGAACTCTACCAGAGTGGTTTCCGCCTCGTTGTCGATCGTCAGCGGGTAGGTGACCTTGACAACTTGTCCGCTGGGGGCCTGTACATCACTGCTAGACACGGTATTGGTGCTGCCCGGTGAGTTCATTACTGTTGTGCCGATTACATCGCCGATACTGGTAGCCGCCGACCCCGCCAGCGTATTGCCGGCTTCGTCCAGCGCCGAAAGAGCCGCCTCGTTCAACTCGACATCGCTCTGACCCATCATCTTTCCTGCAATGGTTGTGGCGGCATCTTCGGGAATCAGATACGAGTGAAACCCACTCAAACCTTCTGAATAATCTATCTTTACCTCAACCAGGCTCGCGGGCAGCCCCTGGCCTGCATTTTCGGCAGGCAGCACCTCAATCGCCGGAGGCTGCAGAGTAACCGTTTCCCCGATCATGCTGGAGAGATTGGATCCCTGAGACTGTACAATTTGTCCTAATATCTGGGCGAACTGCTGCTTTTCCTGATCGGATAGGCCGGTCTCTCCGCCTCCTCCGGAGGAGGAAGAGTCCTGGCCGCCAAGATCCATGCTGCTTCCCTGTAATAATGCATCAATTTCATCTTGAGAGAGAGAACCATCACTCATTACTCTTCTCCTTCTTCCGCAACGAGTTCTTCGAACTCGTCCTTCGTAATATCTTCCAGTTTCTCGGTTATCTGTACCGCTACTTTATTCGCCATGATACCCGGTCGACACAAAAACTTTTTTCGGTTTCCAATTTTCATCGTCATCGCATCCTTTGTCTGCACATTCGGGAACCGCACTACATCACCCTGACGCAGAGAGAGTACATCCCGCACCGTCAGCTGCATGCTGCCGACCTCGGCTACCACCGATACTTCTATATTCGAAAGCCGGTCTTTCAATATGTTCAGGTTTTCAGTAGTTGCACCGCTGCGAACCGAAGAATACATATATTGGGCCGATAGTTTTGATATAATCGGCTCAATGGTCAGATAGGGTATGCAGAAATTCATCATACCCTCTACCTCGCCGACTTTCGTCTCCAGTGTCACCAGGACTACCATTTCGGTGGGAGGAACAATCTGGGCAAACTGCGGATTTGTCTCGATCTGGCCCAAACGGGGACGTAAATCGATCACCTGACTCCAGGCTTCACGCAAGTTGCCAAGGATCCGTACAATAATCCCCTCCATTACGGACTGTTCGATATCGGTCAGATCCCGATTCACTTTGGTCCCCTCTCCCTGACCGCCAAACAAACGATCGATCACCGAAAAGGTAATCGCCGGATCGATTTCAAGAATCGCGGATCCTTTCAAGGGATCCATATTTATAATCCCAAGGGTCGTAGGATTGGGTATCGAACGGATAAACTCTTCATAAGTCAGCTGATCTACAGATGCCACATGCACATGCACCATACTCCGCAGCTGCGCCGACAGTGCAGTGGTAGTCAAGCGCGCAAAGGTCTCGTGCATGATAGAGACGGTACGAATTTGCTCTTTAGAAAATTTGTCGGGCCGCTTGAAATCATAGATCTTTATCTTCCGCTGGTCCTGCGCCGCCGGCGCGGATGATTCGCTTTCGATTTCACCAGTTGAAATTGCTGTGAGTAGTTGATCTATTTCATCCTGCGACAGAACCTCGTTCATACCGTTCTCATCCTCACCCTCTTATTTAAAACTCTACCACGTTGAACTGCAGAAACACGATATCTTCAATACCCTTGCTGCTCATCATCCGGTTGATTTGCTCCTCCAGTTCGGCCTTTATTTCATCCTCATAATGCGGAGTAAGCTCGCTTGCAGTCCGCCGGGAAAAATACCGTCGCATCATATCGATGATCTGCTCACGCCGCGCTATCAGTTCGCTCTGAATCTTCTTGTTCTCACTCTCATAGCCAAGTTTCGGATCAATAATTACCGTATTCGGATTTTCATCGGCCGTCCGGGTCCGTATCTCCGGTATATCATACCAGGAGAGAATTTCCATCGATCCCTGATACTCTTCAGAGGCGGACGGATACGCTGCGCTTTGGGGACCCTGATTCATGAGGCTCACTGTAATCACCACCACCGTTACGATAAAGATAATCGCCGCCAGTCCCAGGGCAACCCACTTGAGTATCTTCAGTACAAATGCGGGTATTATACGCCGATTCCCCCCCGCTTCTTCTTCTGCTGTTGCCCCCCCGGCAACTTCTTCTTCCGAAAAGACCTCTTCGTCTCCCATACTCAGCTCCTGTAGTATCAGTAAAATTCTACCAAAAGAATCAGTTTATTGCAAACTATAAATGCCCCTCCGACAGTACTATAATGTCCACCCGCCGGTTGTACGCCCGTCCCTCCTCGGTTTCGTTGGATGCAATCGGCACAGTGTCGGCAAAGCCGGCCACCTGGAACATCTCCTCGGACACACCAAAATCTACTAAATAGTGGAGTACGTTGGTAGCCCGTGCGGTAGATAGCTCCCAGTTGGTCCGCCAAGGCCCCTGCGGATCCGTCGGATTCGGATCGGTATGCCCCTCGATACGAAACTTATTTCCTTCAAGTGAAATGAGCAGGTTCGAAACCCGCTCTAGAACACTCCGACTCTCCTCAATGTTTACCTTCGCACTGGCCGGTTCGAAAAATGCATCGGCGGCCAGACTAATCACAAGTCCACGTTCATCCTGTTTCACCCGCACCGTCTTGGCTTTGATTTCAGGCTGAAACATGCTGACGGCCTTCCGGCGCGCTTCATCCAGCGCCCGTCCGGCCTGGGTTGATGGCAGAGCCATGATGGTGTTGCCCATATCCGCCAATTGTCCGGTAGCCTGCAGAGTAGTACCGCCGGACCGTAACCCCAGACCGTTGAACGCTGCCAAAATCAGTTTTATCTTAGCACCGTCCACCGTGGCGGTAGTATACATCATAACAAAAAATGTAAGCAGCAGAGTCACCATGTCCCCGTATGTGAGCATCCACTCCGGTGCTCCTTCAGGAGGACATTTCTTTTTTCTGCGTCGCTCAGCCATCTATTCTCCCATCAACACTTCGAGCATCTCGCGTCTGCGATTCGGATCAAGAAAGGAAACCAGCTTGTACTTTAGGATATTCGGATTGTCACCGGCCTGAATAGAAAGAATTCCTTCGATCATTATCTCCCGCAGCAACTGCTCCTCGTTATGGCGGTCTTCCAGTTTACTCTTAATCGGAATGAGTACCAGGTTCGCAAAAATCGAACCGTACATCGTGGTAATCAGCGCCAATGCCATACCCGAACCAATGGCATCCGGGTCGTCGAGATTCGCCAGCATGGCAATCAAACCCGCCAGCGTACCGATCATACCGAAGGCCGGGGCCAATTTACCCCAGTCACCAAACAGTCTTATTCCCGTATCATGTCGTGCAGTCAATTGGTCGAGATCGTTAAACAGTACCGTTTTGATAATTTCCGGATCGGTGCCGTCAACCACCAGCTGGATTCCGTTTTTCAGGAAGTCATCCTGCACCTCTTCTACATCGTCTTCCAGCGCAAGCAGGCCTTCACGGCGGGCCCGTTCTGAGAAGTTAACCAGAGTGGTAATGGTGCGTTCCAGCTCATAGTTCGGAACTCGGATGATTATATTGATATATCGCATAATCCCCAATACCCGCGCCAGGGGATTGGCGACCATTATTGCTCCGAAGGAACCGCCGATAACCATGAGCACCGAGGGCACATTGATATATACACTAAGGCCACTTCCCCCGAGTATCATTGACATCAGGATCATTGCGAAACCGAGTCCGAGTCCTGCTAAGGTGGAAATATCCATTCATCACTCCTCGTTTTTGAAGGCGCCGATCAGCCGTCTATATTCGATTATACGATCAAAAATCGACTGGTAGTCCTCCTTAACTACCAGCCGTTTACCGGAGAGCATTACGAGTGTGGAATCGGGATTTAATTCAATATGCTCGATTTGGTGCGGGTTTACATAATACTCGCGCCCGTTCAGCTGCGTTACCTTAATCATTCAACTCTTAACCTGCTCTCCTTTCATTTTATCTTAACTACCTCTTCAATGTCAGTAGTTCTTGGAGCATCTGATCCGAGGTAGTGATGCTCTTAGAGTTGGCCTGGAAACCTCTCTGGGTTACAATCATATCGGTGAACTGTTCGGCCAAATCAACATTACTCATTTCGAGTGCTCCGGCGATTACCTTGCCTTTACCGGCCACACCGGATTCTCCGATCCGTGGTTCGCCGGAGTTATTCGTTACAACGTAGGTGTTTTCGCCGGCTTTTTCAAGACCACCGGGGTTCGTAAAACTGGAAAGTGCAATTTGTCCCAGCACCCGGTTAGTGCCGTTGGAGTATACTCCGGTTATAATACCGGACTGATCTATCTTATAGTTTTCCAGATAGCCCATTGGGTACCCGTCCTGCCGGAAGGCTTTGGTAGAACTCTTTTCGGCAAACTGGGTCATGGTGTCGACCACACTGCCGACTTCTCCGAGGGTAAGCTGAAAGTTCTGCTGAACCTGCTCGCCGGCTTCCGGAGCCGCTTCCAGCACATCAAAACCGACATTTACCTGCAGCTGACCTTCTTCCACCAGATCACCCTGGGGGTCCGTTACCGATTCAAGGGTTCCGAGGTTATTGAAGGTAACGATAAAGGTGTTGTCCGCATTGCCTTCGGCCCCCACATTGGTCAACGTATTGGTTGGAGTTTCAGAGTCCGGGTCTACGATAACCTCGCCCTGCCACTGGTTCTGAGTGCCCGGCACACGGGTATAGTTCACTCTGAGGGTATGGGTGTTCCCGAAAGAGTCGTAAATGGTTTTATCAATACTCCAGGTTCCCTGGCGGGCTTCCGCGGCGGTGGCACCGGCTGGAATCAGGGGGGTACGTTTGTCGAGGTTAGAAGCCAGTTCTACTTCGGTGGTTGCTGCGGCCGGATCTTTGCTACCGACCGGAATAAACAGATCTTCCACATCGGCAGCAGTGTTGATGAATGTACCGGCATCATCGGTCTGAGCATTCCAGCCCTGTACGCGCATACCGTTGGCCGGATTTACGAGGTTACCGTTTTCATCGAGGCCGAATGAACCTGCTCGGGTATGAAACTCTTTGTTTCCCGCCCGCAGCACGAAGAACCCGTCGCCCTGGATGGCCACATCGCTCATTACACCGGTAGTCTTCAGGGAACCCTGAGTATGAATAGTATCAATCGAGGCAATATTCATTCCGAGACCGACCTGTTTCGGATTCACACCACCGACTTCTTCGGTAGGTCGGGCGGCTCCCGACATGGTTTGAGACAGCATATCCTGAAACTCGACCCGGCCCTTCTTGAAACCGGTGGTGTTGACGTTGGATATATTATTACCAATCACATCCATTCGGATTTGGTGATTTTGCAGACCGGATACACCGGAATAGAGAGAACGCATCATTTGGCTGCCTCCTTAATGTTCACTGTTTCAACTACCGAATAATCATAAAAACGTCCGTTTACTTTCACTTGCGGGTTTTCAGTACCGGAGACCGCTTCGACAGTTCCGGATACCCGTTGCTGGCCGTCTAAAATTTCTACCTGTTTGCCGAGCAGATTGAGTGCATTGCCGCGGCTGACCATACCGCTGATTTTGGCAAACTCCTGTCCCAAATTGGTCATCTGCTCCAATGAAGAAAACTGGGCCATTTGGGCAATAAACTGTTTGTCATCCATCGGTTTGGTCGGATCCTGATGCTGCAGTTGAGTAATCAATAACTGCAGAAAGTCGTCCTTGCCGAGTTCCTGACTGAGCCCCTGTCCCTGTTGTAGACTCTGGTTGGACGCATTTACCTGCATCTCGACTTTACTTTTTTCCGCACCGGATAACATTGCTGTAAAATCCATCTATAGCTCCTTACCTACGCCATCACGTCGACCAGTCGCAGTTCGCCGCTGTTTTCACTGTCTGTACTGCTCTGTTGATCGAGCGTATGCAGCTGCTGCGACGCAACCCTCGGCTGTGGTCCGTGCGATCTGCCGCGCTGTTGCTGCTCACGGCCCTGATCCCCCACAGAAACGTTTAATGCGGCATCTTCAAACCCGTGCTCCTTAAAAGCTCGGTAAAGCTGCTGCATGTTCTGATCGAACGCTTCCTTTACACTACTATTCTCGACAAAAATCTTGCCGGCTATATGATTATTCTCCATTGTGATTCGGATTCTCACCTGACCAAGGTTATCCGGTTTCAGATCGAGTTTTATTTCGCCCGCACCGTTTTCACGGATAAGAATGGAGCTGCGCTTTACAATATCCTTGTTCAGATGGTCCTGCAGCTGCTGTATTAGCTGTCCGCGTATACCGGTATCGCCGCTGCGCCCCGCCGTCTGGGCCGGGCTGCCGGGCTGTGAGCCCTCGCCCTGCAGATGCACTTGCATTATCTGCAATCCTTCGCCCTCACCGTTTCCCGCCCGGGTGGCTCCGCCGGCGTTCATTCCGGCGCCGTTGTTCGCGTTGGGGGCGGTATTGAATCCGGCTCGTCCGTCGGCTCCGTTGCCGTTACCGTTGCCGTTACCGCTGTGCTGCCCAGTGCGGTTGCCGCTGCGGGCGGATACGCCGCGCCGGTCCACTACGGTAAGCTTCGGCCGTCCTTCACTTTCTCCGGAGCGCCGATTGCGCAGGTCACGCGCAGTTGCCGAATCACGTTTTTCATCGGCGCCCTTTTGCAGTGAAACCTTTTTGGAGCTCTCGGCCTCTGCAGTCCGGTTATTTTTAACGGCAGTTTCAACATCTGTCTGTCTCTGAACTGCCTGCTGGGCCTGAAGCTCTTGATCTGCCGCGGCCTGCTGTTTCTGACCAATCTTGATGTTCGCAGCTGATTCTTCATTTTCATCATCGGCCTTGGAGTCCGTCTTCAAGGCCCGTGTCGCAGTTTTCTCAGTGTCCGCTCTCTGAGCTGCCCTGTTTTTTCCCTGTTCCTCCGCAGCCGCTTTTTCATTTTTTTCAGCTG
Organism: uncultured Sediminispirochaeta sp.; assembly: GCA_964632675.1. GTDB lineage: Bacteria > Spirochaetota > Spirochaetia > DSM-16054 > Sediminispirochaetaceae > DSBN01. The sequence continues at coordinate 40,086 of CAZWDV010000003.1, read as the reverse complement.
CCTCGGTGTCACCCTTCTTTTGAACTTCCTCTGCAGTATCAGTTTTAGCTTTGTCTACTTCGCTCTGGTTACCCTCTTCGGAGTCAGAAGCATCGCGGGAGGCGTCCTGGCTCTTAGCCTGATCCCGTGACTGGGCAGCTTCATCGGGACGAGAGTGTTCATCGGATGACTGTGGAGAACTCTCCGTTCTCTTTTCAGCCGCACCGGCAGGACGGGGATTTTCATCTTCACCAACAGCTTTTTGAGTGTCATTTTGCGCTGCTTTATCCTCACCATTGCGGATATTACGCTGGACGTCCCTTTTTACAGCCTGAAAATCAGTTTCCGCAGCTGACCGTTCAACTGCGGACCAAGAAGCCCGGCTTCCTGAGATTCTCTCCAAGTACGCGGCAAATGAATCTGGAGAATTGGAGGGCGTGAATTCCGCATCCCGGAGGTAAGACAGTGGTCCTGCGGTTCCTTTTCCGGGGTTTTGAATGTCGGAAATCAAAGCATCAATCACTTTGTTTTACCTATCCTTCAGGTTTCTTCAGCATTTTTCTGCTGAGCTGGGCGGCCCGTTCCGAGGGCATGAGCGATAGCCAGTACGATACCAGCGATGCTTCACCCGCTTCCTGGGCCATGCGTTCAGATGTACGCAGGATATCAATAATATCCTGGTCATCCATCTCAAGCAGCATATCCACCGCCTTTTGGGGCGGCATTCCTGCAAAATACTCAGCCGACTGCCTGAGGTTCGCTCTTTTATTTTCGTACTGTTTCACCCTTTCGTTAAAAGATTTTTCTCTCTCAGCCAGTGCTTTTTCTTTTTCTTCCAACATTTCCAGCTTTTGCTGGACTTCTGCCTCCATTTGAGCGATTTTTCCTGAACGAGAATCCAGGGCTTCCTGCTGAAGCTTGAGCGACTCTTCCCGCTTTAAAAGACGCTCACGTTCCAGTAAAAGTGCATCTTCTTCGTTTTCCAGCTTTTCAGGTGCAGAAATTCCTACCATTTGGGTTGCCGGAGCAAAGAACTGCTTCACATTCATCAATCCCAGATAGTCGAACCACAATAATCCTCCGACCAGCAGTACGAGTATAAGTAAAAGTAACATAAGGATACGTGAAAAAAGCTTCATCCCTTCGGCCACGACTGCCTCCTAAGCGTGTGTAGTGTAGTTCTCATCCGGCATCCTCCAACTCGCGGGCGTAACGGGCCGAACTGATTTCATCAAGGGCCTTCTGCTCCTGTTTCTGTGCATGTTTATAGTAGGTCTGCTGCTGACGCTCTTTCAGTTTGTCCAGTATTTTTCGCTTTTTCGAGGCTTCCAGAAACCTCTCCTGCAGCTTCTGCCGCTCGACTTCGGCTTTTTCCAGCTCGGCTTTCAGCTCGTTAATCTCCTGATCCATTCGATGAGTGTAGTTTTCAGCATACATGAACATGCGCATATCGCCCTTCTCAAGATGCCGCTGTTCAAATATGTGCCGGCGACTGACCTTTCTGGTTTCGATCTCGCGGTGCAGCGCGTTACAGCGTCCGGTAGCCTGCCCCAGCTCTAACTCCCGCTGCTGTTCATCATACTTTCTCAGTTCGAGTATTTTTTCCAAGTTAAACTGAAACTTCCGCATCTACTTCCTCCGGTGTCGGCACCTCAATTCCTGCAATCTGGGCCATTCGTTGGATTGTATCCCGCAAATGTGCTTTCTCTTCGATTTCCTGACCGAGAAAGTCCCAGATATCATCAATTTTCTCGATAGCCTCGTCGATCTCGCTATTACTACCTTCGGCATACGCGCCGACATTTATGAGGTCTTCGGAGTCGGTATAGGTAGCCAGAAGGCGCCGAATCCGCCCGGCGGCATTCTGCTCCTCTCGTCCGGTTACCTTGCGGCCCAGCCGCGACAGCGAGGCCAGTACATCGATGGCCGGATAGTGATACGCCTGCGCCAGTTTACGGCTCAGGACAATATGACCGTCGAGAATTCCACGAACCGTATCGGATACCGGTTCGTCCATGTCATCGCCTTCTACCAGAATGGTGTAGAAGCCGGTGATAGTTCCCTTCTCAGAATTGCCGCAACGCTCGAGCAGTTTCGGCAGGATTGAAAACACCGACGGAGTGTACCCGCGGGTAGCCGGGGGTTCACCAAGAGTCAAACCGATTTCGCGCTGCGCGCGGGCGAAGCGGGTGATCGAGTCGAAGAGCAGCATCACATCTTTGCCCTCTTCACGGAAGTATTCGGCAATAGCGGTAGCCACAAAGGCACCGCGCACACGGGCCAGGGGGCTGGTATCGCTGGTAGAGACCACCAGGATGGAGCGCTTGAGCCCTTCCTCGCCTAAATCCTGCTCGATAAACTCACGTACCTCACGTCCGCGTTCGCCTATCAGTGCAATAACGTTCACATCGGCCGCGGTATTGCGGGCAATCATACCTAAAAGAGTCGACTTTCCGACTCCGCTTCCCGAGAAAATACCTATACGCTGGCCCTTGCCGACCGGCGTCATTGCATCGATCGAACGCACCCCGGTAATCATTCGGTCATCAATAGTTTTTCGGAACAATACATTCGGCGGAGTGTTGCTGGTGGAGGCACCAACAGCCGATCCGATCGAACCTTTTCCATCGATCGGTTTGCCCATGGCGTTGAGTACTCTGCCTTTCAGCTGGTCGGATACTGGAACAGTAAGTGGTTCGCCCATAGCAATGACCTGACAGCCGGGCTCGATGCCATCCATCTGGTCAAAGGCCATTAGCTGGACACTGGTATCATTAAAGCCGATTACTTCGGCCCCTACTGTACGATCTTCATCCGGAAGGACGATTTGACAGCTCTCACCTACCACAACCTGCGGACCGTGGCTTTCAATCAATAACCCCTTCACGCGGCGGACAGTCCCGGTGTACTTGATGGGATCCATCTGTTCAATCATCTCGCTATACTTTTCAAACATATTCCCCTCCCAAGGTATGTTCGTCCCTCTTAGTGCCCGTTACTCTCCTTTAGATCGAATCGGTGCAAGCTCTATTATCTTTTCTTCTATTTCCTGCAGTTGAGAAGATATGCGGGCATCTATCTCGCCGAAATCGGTTTCGATAATGCATCCGCCCTTATCAACAGTGGAATCTTCAACAACCGTAACCGACTGTACATTATCCACCATGCGCATAAAGTCCTTTACATGATCGGTGGTGAGCTCAACATCCTCGAGATTCACCTTGATCAACACCTCACCGCGGCTCTTGAGTTTGCGCAGCGCTTGAATCACGTTGTTGATTACTACATTTTTCTGATTCTCGGAAATTACCTTCACAACTTTCTTTGTAATCATTAACACCAGGTTTATGAGCTGAGTTTCGGATTCTTCGATAATTTCTGAGCGTTTCTCGAGAGTTCTGTCGATGATTTGGTGCAGCTGTTCTACCAGCCGTTCCACCTCCGGCTTGCCGGAGTTGAATCCCTCTTCATGGCCGGCATTGTAGCCTTCCTTGTAGGCATCGTCGCGGATCTTCGAGACTTCGTTTTCCGCCTCCTGCCGCATTTGATCGGCCTCCTGCTGGGCCTCCCGTTTCATACGTTCGGCTTCCTGCTCGGCCTCCTGCTTCTCTCGCCGGGAATCTTCGGTCTTTTTCTGAACCTCTTCAAATGCCCGTTGTTCCGCCTCTTTGATAATGCGGTCGGCCTCGGCTTTCGCCTCATCGATCATCTGCTGTTTTTCGTTTTCCCAGTTGCGCTTAAAGGCTTCGGCTTCACGCTTCAAATCGTCGGCGGTAGGTCCGGTATACTCCTCAACAGATTCAACAGCAACTTCTTGCGCCTCTTCCTCAAAAGGAGTTTCCAGTTCGACCCACTTTCCGGTTTGAGTAACCTCCTGGGCACGAAACAAATTTTTAGCCATAGGTGACCTCCCATCTATCACACACCGCTATATCACCATCTCGTCTTCGCCGCCGCGGGCAACCACAATTTCGCCCTGCTCTTCCAGCTTACGGATAGATGCAACAATTTTCTGCTGGACCTCTTCCACATCTTTCAGACGGATCGGTCCCATATACTCCATCTCTTCCTTCAGCAGTGCAGCGGCACGCTTCGACATGTTGCGGAATATCTTATCCTGTACCTCGGCCTCTACTCCACGCAGGGCTTTGGCCAGATCGTTTGTATCGACTTCACGCAGCACTTTCTGAATGGCCTGATTGTCAAGCAGTACAATATCTTCGAATACAAACATGCGCTTCTTGATCTCTTCGGCCAGCTCGGCATCTTCCTCTTCCAGCGACTCGATAATGGTTTTTTCTGTTGTTCTATCGACCAGGTTGAGGATTTCGACAATATTTTCAACACCACCGGCGGCAGTAAAGTCTTCGCTAGAGAGGGTGGATAGCTTCTTCTCGAGCACCCGCTCAACCTCCCGTAAAACCTCCGGGCTAGTGCGGTCCATGGTGGCGATACGCTTGGCCACATCCGACTGCACCTCGTGGGGTAGATTGCTCAGAATATTCGAGGCTTTCTGCGGTTCCAGATAGGCCAAAATCAGGGCAATGGTCTGCGGGTGTTCCTGCTGGATAAAGTTCAGTAAATGTGCAGGGTCCGTCCGGCGAACAAAGTCGAAGGGCCGCACCTGCAGGCTGCTGGTCAGACGGTTGATGATATCAACGGCTTTCTGGCTTCCAAGGGATTTCTCCAACAACTCACGGGCATAGTCTATACCGCCCGATGTGATGAAGTCCTGGGCCATCATCAGCTCTTTGAACTCCTGCAGTACTTTGTCCCGGTCTTCCGAATTGACGTTGTCGAGCCGGGCTATTTCAAAAGTGAGAGTTTCGATTTCGTCCTCACGCAGATGCTTGAAAATCTCGGATGAAATTTCCGAACCGAGAGTAACTAAAAATATGGCAGCTTTCTGGCGACCATTTAACTCCCGTTTACCACCACGCTTCTGGGAAGAGCCGGCGGCCCCTTTCTGCTGTCCAGCTGCTTTTGCCATAATTTACTCCTCCGCCAGCCAGGTTCTGATCAGTTGCGCAACATCTTCAGGATGCTCCCTGGCCATATTGATGGCGTTCTCCTGCATTTCCATGCGGGCCCGTTCCTCGACCGACATACCGACTTCCATGCCCTCTTCTTCCTCTTCAGCACTGCGCAGCGCCGCTTCGCGAGCCATTTGATGCTGACGAGCAAGTTCTTCTTCACGCAGGCGTCGACGGCGTTCGATTTCGCGGGAGATAAGCCGGAATACTACAAAGGCAACGATGATAATTGCAATTCCAAGGATGGAATAGAGCAAGATCTGCTGAACACGCTTTTGACGACGGTACTTTTCATCTTCTTCTTCGAATTGACTGGAGCGATCGAACTGCAGGTGCTGAACAGTGACCGAGTCACCCCGCTCACGTTTGTATCCGACTGCATGTTCGACCAGAGTTTTAGCCTTTGCCAGTGATTCTTCATCCACCGGAGTATATTCACGCTCTATCCGGCCCTCTTCGTCGATCTTGACAGTGCCGTTATTATTATATTTCTTTTCCCATACCCCATCGACCGCCACACCGACGGTTATTCGCTCAATGACCCAGGGGCTCTTTTCCTGATAAATGTTGCGGGTATTTACCTCTTCGTTCACAATTTCAGAGTTATTTTTATATTCCCCGACCAGGTTATCCAGGTCCTTGTAGGCGGGAGGGGTCTGGCCTTCCTGCCCCGGAGGGCCCTCGGGGTTAAATCCGGTACCCTTGAACTCTTCATTCACGGTTTCTTTCGAACGCGGAATGGAAAGTACAAACTCCCGTTCACTGAAGGGAGTATTCGGATTGTCGGGTACGGTAGTGATTGGAAAGTGTTCTTGGGTCTCAACCGTCTCTTTACGAAAATCGAGACTGATATCGACCTTCAGTACGCTGACGCGTTTCGCACCGAAAATCTGGGAAAGCTCCTGGAAAATCTGCGATTTGTACTTGTTTTCCAGCTTCGCTTTCTGATCCAGCTGCCGTTTAGAGAGCTCGAGCCGGTCGAACTCGGCCAGGTTGGCAAAATCGTTCAGTACAACTCCGTTTTGGTTGGAGATTACCACATTGTCTTTCTCCAAACCTTCAACGGCGAACATCACCAGTTTTTCGATACCTTCGATCTTGTTGCGGTTCTCCGCGATATCACTTCCCGGAGTGGGTGTGATAATAACTGACGCAGTAACCGGGTTCTGATCTTCCTGAAAGAGTGCATTCTCCGGCAGAACCAAGGTAACCTGGACCGAGTCTACATCCTGCAAAGACTGAATGTGCTGCTCCAGGTTCCGAGTAATGGCCTGACGTAGATTCACATTCCGCTCGAAATCGGTCACACTCCAGCGGTCCATTTTGAAGACGTCCCATGGACTGGCCTCCTGCGGAATGAGATCTTCGCGCATTAACACCGTTACCATACGCTGGGCGGTGATTTTGTCTTTCACAAACACCCGCCCCTCTTCGGTGATGCTGTGTTCTACCCCTTCTTCATCAAGCCGAACGGAAATCCGATTCAGTTTCTCTTGATCGGTAACCGGCGCAGTAATGAGCGGCACCATGCTGGGGCTGGAACTGAAGTTGACCAACAGTACAAGCCCGAGTATAGCGACGGCCACCACCGAGATGAGAATAATCTTCTGCACAAGCGCAAGCTTGCCCCACAGATTTTTGATCTGCGTAACTGTTTTTTGCAAAAACTCGTTCATTTCCCCTCCCACAAGGAACGACTGTCACGGGGGCGTTCAAAAATCTTCATCTTTTGAAGCCCCCATATCACTCTATCTATCGCAAGTTTGAAATCTCCCTGTAAGCCTTTAATGCTCCGTCTACAACCGATTTTGTCAATGAGACGGCAAAATTTGCCTTGCTCATCGCAATCGTCACATCGTGGGCATCAACACTATCAGGGTCGGTAATAAATTGTTGGGTCAGCTGCGCACTCTGCTGAGTTTGTGCGTTTGCATCCTGCAGCTTCTCGAACACCATCTGTCCGAAATCCAGGTTCCCGCCGTTTTGCTGCTGCGGCTGGCTGAGCTTACCCGCCATATGGCGGCTATTGGTGCGCTCCAGCGGTACGATGTGACCGCTTACCTGGTTTGAAAACATACTCGATATCATTTGGCTCGCCCTCCCTTAGCTCTTTTCTTCACTCTATCGTCCGATGTTCAGTGCGCCCTGGAACATACTCTTGGCTCCATTGACCACCGCTACATTGGCCTCGTATGATCGTGAGGCGGATATCATATCAACCATCTCTTCCACAATATTGACGTTCGGCATTTCGACATACCCCTGCTGGGGGCCGGTCTTGATTGCATCGGGATGGGTCGGATCATATACCAGACGCGGCTTAGCGTCGGAATCCTTCTCTACTTCTGCTATTCGCACCCCCTGTCCTACTCCGTTATCCAGAGTTTTGGGCAAGAACGGGCTGCGCCAATAGGGCTGCTGCACCCGCGGGCGAAAAATAACCCGGCTGCGGCGGAACGGTCCGCCTTCGGGGGTACGGGTTGTATCGGCATTGGCGATATTGTTCGATACCACATCCAGACGGGTACGCTGGGCGGTTAAGCCGGAAGCTGCTACGTTGATACTACTGAATAAACCCACTGTTTACCTCCCCTACCGCAGTACGATATTGACCCGGTTGAACTGATCCGAAATGGAACGGGTCAATAGGTTATAGCGCAGCTGGTTTTGCAGGAGCAGCATGCTCTCCTCTTCCAAATTCACATTATTCCCATTGTTGTCCGTCTGCGACAGATAGTCGAGCACCCGCCGCGGACGAACCTCGCGGTAGTTCTGGGTGCGGTCGAAGGGAATATGCTTGGGGTGGGTAAGATACGCCTGCGGCTTTTGCACCTTTTCCGAATCGAGCGCCCGTTTCAATTCCGATTCGAAATTGACGGTAGTGCGCTTAAAGTTCGGTGTGTCGGCGTTGGCTATATTGTTTGCACTTACCTGATGCCGCAGCATCGAGACATCCATGGTTCTGTGTAGAATGTCCAGTGTTTTTCCAAAGCTGTTATTCAGAAACACTCTGTGCTCTCCTTTTCAAAGGTTTTCTCGTTTCTAGTGTCGACACAATCACCCCGCTCGCTTAGAATTCTCTTTTCCCCTTACAGAATATACCGTGACAGGTCCTGATCCTGCACAATATCCTGCAATCTTTCATTTACGTAGTCCGGAGTTATCGGAATCTTCTGGCCCTTCAACTCCGGCGCCGTAAAAGACACCTCTTCTAACAACAGCTCCATAATTGTCTGTAGCCGCCGGGCGCCTATATTTTCGGTTTTGTGGTTTACATCGGCCGCTATTTCACTGATACGCCTGAGAGCGTCATTGGAAATTTCGAGTTCCACCCCTTCAGTCTTGAGCAGCTCGGTGTACTGCTTGGTAAGGGCATTCTCCGGTTCGGTAAGAATGCGGTAAAAATCTTCATCGGAGAGGTCCTGCAGCTCTACCCGCAGCGGAAAGCGTCCCTGCAGCTCGGGGATCAGATCGGAGGGTTTGCTCATGTGAAAAGCGCCGGCGGCGATAAACAGGATATGGCTGGTGTCGATGAGACCGTACTTGGTATTGATCTTGCTTCCTTCTACAATGGGCAATATATCACGCTGGACCCCCTCGCGGGACACATCCACTCCGCCGCGGCCCTCTTTGACCGCTACTTTATCGATCTCGTCGATAAATATTATTCCCATCTGTTCGACCCGCTCACGGGCAATATCCGCCGCGCTCTCATCGTCGATCAGTTTGTCCATCTCCTGGTCTAACAGGATTTCACGGGCGTTCTTTACCGAAACTCGCCGTTTCTTTTTCTTACCGCCGAAGATATTGCCCAAATTTCCAAAGTTCATGTTCATCTCTTCAAAACTCTGGCCGGAGAATATTTCGATTGACGGGGAATTCGACTGCGAAGTCTCTACCTCTACCATCTTTTCATCCAGCTTGCCGTCCCGCAGCATTTTACGGAATTTCTCGCGGGTAGTACCGCGGGATTCGGTTCCCCCGGTTCCTGACTCGGCTACCGCCCCTGCTCCGCTGCCGTCGCCGGCGTAGATCACATCGCTACTGCCGGTCTGGCTGTCCTGACCGGCAGTAGCTTGCCCGCCGGTGGGTTGTTCTCCTGCGGGTCGGTCTCCGCCTTTTTTCATTCCGGGCAGCAACAGGTCCAGCAGAGCCTCTTCAGTACGCTTTTCCGCCTCTTCCCGCACGTTTTCAGCCATCTCACTTTTGACCAGCGACAGCGATACGCTCATAAGATCGCGGACCATGGACTCGACATCCCGGCCGACATATCCCACTTCGGTATACTTGGTTGCCTCCACCTTGATAAATGGAGCCCCGCTCAGTTTCGAGAGCCGGCGGGCGATCTCGGTTTTTCCGACACCGGTAGAACCGATCATGATGATATTCTTCGGCGCAACTTCATCGCGCAAGTCGTCCGGCAGATTCCGCCGGCGCATTCGGTTCCTCAACGCTATTGCTACGGACTTTTTGGCTTTTTCCTGTCCGATTATATATTTATCTAATGCTTCCACTATCTCTTTCGGAGTAAGTGAAAATAGTTCCTGTGCCATTACAGTTCCTCCACGGTAAATTGGTCATTGGTGTAAATGCAAATATGCGCGGCAATCGTCATTGCCCGTTCGGCGATATCCCGGGCACTCAATTCGGCGGTATCGAGATACGCCAGGGCAGCGGCGTAGGCATAGTTCCCGCCGGATCCAATGGCAATGACGCCCCGTTCCGGTTCTACCACATCTCCGGTACCGGATATCAGCAGGGTTTTCCCCTTATCCGCTACTAGCAGCATCGCTTCGAGCTTGCGCAGCATGCGGTCGGTCCGCCACTCCTTGGCCAGTTCGACCGCCCCGCGGGTAATGTCGCCGTTGTACTCTTTTACTTTACCTTCAAAGCGCTCGAAGAGCGTAAATGCATCGGCAGTTGCACCGGCAAAGCCGGCCAGTATTTTGCCGTCATACATGCTCCGCACTTTGCGGGCATTGCCCTTCATTACTGTTTCTCCAAGTGTAACCTGACCATCTCCGGCCATTGCAACTTGATCGCCCTTGCGGACTGCAAGAATTGTTGTTCCATGAAATTGATTATCGTTTTCCATGCGGATGAGCCTCCCTATAAACCTTTTTCAGCTTCTCTAACCCCACATGGGTGTAAATCTGAGTGGTGGAAACACTGGAATGCCCGAGCATCTCCTGTACCAATCTAATATCTGCGCCCTGATCGAGAAGGTGTGTGGCAAAACTATGCCGAAAGGTGTGGGGTGAAACCTTCTTTGAAATGCCGCTACGCTGCATGTATTTGGCAATAATTAATGCGATACCACGCGTAGTCAAGCGGGTACCTTTTAAATTTACAAACAGAGCCGCGGTTTCAGCAAGCGAATTCTGCCGAAAGTGCTGATCGCGCATACCGAGGTAATATGAAAGCGCGGTGCGGGCCGGGCGGCCTATATAAACGTAGCGCTGCTTGTCACCTTTTCCGAGTACGCGAATAGACTTTTTTCCCTTTTCAAGGTCATGTCGATTCATCGATGCAACTTCGGCTACACGACAACCGGTTGAGTAGAGCAGTTCCAGCAGTGCCTTGTCACGGGCACCGTTAAAAGAGTCATCGGGCATACTCAGAAGCTGTTCGATTTCCGCACCGCTGAGCACCTGCGGCAAATTACGCCCGCGGGATGTCCCCTTGATGTGCTCGAAGGGATCGGCCTTGGTAATCTCATAACGAACCGCATACCGATACAGCCCCTTCACGGCCGAGAGTGCACGGTTAATTGAACTACCGCTCAGCTCATCACGATGCAATCTGCCGATGAAGCCCCGCACGTCCGCCGGACGCAGCTGCGCCCAATCGGCTTCGCCCTCGGCAATAAATGCCTCGAACCGCGATAAATCGGTTCGATATGCCCGAATACTGTGTTCGGAAAGTCCCCGGACCGATTTGAGGTAACTCAGATAATCTGTCATCACTTCGTACAGTGTCATCCGACCCTCCGATACCACAAGCCGTCGAACCGCAGCAAACGGCCATCCAGCTCTTCCTGAAGACGCCTGCTTGGTGAAAACTCGTCCTGCTGAACCTGTTCAAGCCGGCTTGAAGAATGAATCTGCCAGGCATCCAGCAGTGTTGCTGCATTTACCAGCAGCTGAGCCCCTTCTTTCGACAAACGCAAACCGCCGGCACCGACCCGGCCGTAAGTTCCGGCTGAATGAACATACACGTCCTTGTTTTGGTCCAGTGCATGATCCGCGGTAATCAGAGCGCCGGACTTCTCCGGTGCCTGTACTACCACAACCGCCCGCGATATTCCGCTGATTATCCGGTTGCGCTTGGGAAAGCAGTATTTCTGTGCAGGCGTAAAGGGCGGATATTCACTTAGCAGCGCGCCGTTATTCTGCAGAATACGGGCCGCCAGCGTGCGGTTTTCACTGGGATATACGCTATCGATACCGTTTCCCATAACGGCCACCGTCTGTTGCTGGGTTTTCAACGCCCCCCAATGCGCAGCAGCATCAATTCCCACAGCCAGGCCGGATACAATCGGCACGCCGGCCAACGCGAATTCGGCTGATAGAGAAAACGCCGCTTTACGGCCGCTGCCGGAGGGTTTGCGTGTGCCAACCAGTGCAACTGCCGGAACATCCTGTTTCGGTAGAGTTCCCCGGACGTACAGGACATACGGCGGATCATATACATTCTGGCGCAGCAAAGGCGGATACTCTTCACTCCAGTAACTGACGATACGGGCTCCCGAGCGTTGCACATCGGCGGCTATTTTCTCCGCCTGTCGCAGAAGTTCCGCGGGCGGAGGATTTGTATATCGGATCGACCGGCCTACCAACTGCTCGATGTGCCCGATTCGGACCCGCTCAAACTGTTCGGCAGAGGAAAAGTAGAGTCCCAGCGCCTTGCGTTGGCGGGGAGCAATGCCCTTCAGCAGACTGAGTGCCACCGAAAGAATATCAGCCACCGTACCCTCCCCCCAGGAGCTGTTCCCGGTTCGCGCGGGCCCGTTCCCGCATACTTTCATCTTCCGTCTCTTCCATGATCTCATCATAGAATTCCACCGCCTCTTCAAAGCGACCCTGCTGCACACGAATAGCGGCCAGCAGAAATTTAGTTTTTTCACTGCCGGACCGTACTTCCAGCGCCCGCTGAACGTACTGTTCGGCCTCAAAGGGACGATCGAGCTCATAGATATACAACACCGACAGGGCATACAGCGCCTCGAAATAGTTGCGCTTCAGCTCGGCCGCCCGCTCGTAGTGATACGCAGCCTCCTCTAAATACGACTGTCGCTGGGCTTCATTCGGTTGAGCTCCCGCGGACTGTGCAGTCACCAGACCGGTGTAATACTGTACTACCTCGTTGTTGGGATAAATCTCTAAGGATTTCAAAAAGTACTCCCGCGCCGGGCCGTACTGTTCTTGATGCATAAATTCCAGGGCCAGCATCTTGTAATAGATTCCCAGCTGACCGGTATCCTCAACCAGCCTCTGTACCTCATCCGAAAACCGTTTAATGTGGTTTTTTAACTCGGCGATGCGCTGCTCATCCACCTTTTCACCACGGTACTGCCCGGATTCGGTGGCCATCAGGCGCTGCAAAATACGTTTTTGGGCTTCATTGCAACCGGTTAGCATCACACTCAGCAGTATTACCATACTCACAATTGCCAAAACTACTCTTCTCCGCTTCATGATCTTTGCCTCCTACCTGAACTAGACGCATCTTCAGCGTCCGTGGCTTCAGATCCGCGCGGATGTAAAGCAGAATGTACCTGGCGCAGTTCCTCGTTCTCTACATGGGTATAGATTTGGGTGGTACCGATGTCAGCATGACCCAGCAGAGCCTGCACCGAGCGAAGGTCGGCCCCGCCCTGCAGCAAATGGGTTGCAAAGGAGTGTCTCAAAGTGTGCACCTTCGCCTCGATACCCGCCCTGGCGCAAATTTCTTTAAACCGCTTCCAGATTCCTTTCCGTGATAGGGCCGTCCCGCGCATGCTCAAAAAGAGGCTGTCTTCGATGCGCGCGCTTTTCAACATATGCGGCCGAGCCAGACGCAGATACTCACGCAGCCAGTGTACACCGTGATCACCTATCGGTACGATTCTTTCCCGGTTGCCCTTGCCATGTATCCGGGCCACTTTCTCTGACAGAAAGATACTGCCGACTTTCAGCCCGGCGGCCTCCGATATGCGCAATCCGCAGGAATAGATCATTTCAAACAGCGCCCGGTCGCGGATTCCGTAATTGGTATCCAAAGGGATCGCCTTAAAAAAAGCCTCGACCTCCTCGCGGGTCATTACATCCGGTAGGGGTGCCGAAGGGCGGGGAGAGTCGAGACGACCGGCCGGATCATCCGCCCGATACTCTTCCTCCATCAAAAACTTATAAAAAGAGCGCAGAGCGCTGATCCCTTTGGCTAGGGTACGGCGGTCAACCGGCCCGTGCCGGGAGTTGTCGGTACTGCTGCCCTGTTGTCGGTAGGTTATATAGTCCAGAAGATCGAGTGTGGACAAACTGTCTACCTCAATGCCGGTTTCCGTGCACCATTCGGAGAGAAAACGGATTTCCCGCATATAGGTCTCCCGGCTCAAGGGGGCAATTTGAGCCGAAGAACTGAGAAAATCTTCGTATTCTCGCAGAAGCACGTCCGTATTCATCGTTACTGTTCGTTTTCTCCCGAAACCTTGCGGCCGCGCAGAACCGTCGGAATGCCCAGGTCGTTCTCACCGGAATTGCGTCCGGCAAGAAAGCCTCCGGAGGTGTTGCGGTTCAAACCCTTCTGCAGGTTCAGCCATTCCTTGTATTTTATGATTTCATCTTGCGATTCCTGGGCAACCTCTTCATCTAAGGTGACCGCCTCGCTGTGAAATCCGGTGGCCACTACGGTAACCTTCACCTCATCTTCAAGATCGCTTTTAATCGACTGGCCCGGGATAATCAGTGCATCGTCATCGGCGTTGGCGGTAATTATTTTTACCACTTCCTCATACTCGGACAAAGACAGATCTTCACCGCCGGTTACGTTTACCAGAATTCCCTTGGCACCCTCGATGTGGGCATCCTCTAAAAGTGGATTATTGATTGCATTGGTAGCAGCATCCACGGCACGGTTGTCCCCGTGGCCGACGCCGATTCCCATCAGCGCATCGCCACGGCCCTTCATAATGGTTCTCACGTCAGCAAAATCAATATTGATCTCTCCCGGTTCGGTGATCAGTTCGGATATTCCCTGCACACCCTGCCGCAGTACATCATCGGCCATCAGAAAGGCTTCTCGAATAGGGGTTTTGCGTTCCACGATTTTCAGCAGATACTGGTTGGGTATGGTTATGAGAGTATCCACCTCGTTACGCAGCTTCTCGATTCCCTTATCCGCCAGCTTCTTCTTCTGGCGGCCCTCGAAATCGAAGGGCTTGGTAACCACCGCCACTGTCAGCGCTTCCAGTTCGCGAGCAATCTGGGCCACTATCGGCGCAGCTCCGGTTCCGGTACCACCGCCCATGCCGGCGGTGATAAAGACCATATCCGCCCCCTGAAGTGAGTTCTTGATCTCTTCTCGCGACTCCTCGGCGGCTTTTTCACCTACATCCGGAACACCTCCGGCTCCGAGGCCGCCGGTCAGCTGCGACCCGATCGGCAGCTTCGACTTGGCGTTGGCCCGCTGCAGTGCCTGCATGTCGGTATTGAGCGCGATAAAATCAACCTTCTTCAATCCGGATGAAATCATGCGGTTAACCGCATTACTTCCGCCTCCACCTACTCCAATTACCTTGATAACGGTAGGTTCTACTTGCTCATGTGTGTGATCATCTACTATTTCGATTTGCATTGCCCCCTCCCGAGCATAGTTTAGAAAAATATTTAATAATGCGGAGGTGCGGACTACCCTAACCCTTATGTACTCCGTACCGCCCACTTTAGTTTTCCCCTCGTTTCTACAAACTCATAGAAACTCCTTGAACCAGTTCTTCAGCTTGCCCATCATGCCGTCTCCGCTGCGCTTGGCCGGTAGAGTATGGCCTGATTCCGCTTCCACCATCTCGGCCGCATACAGCACCAGTCCTACTCCGGTAGAATACACCGGGCTCTGATATACATCCGAGAGGCCGCCGACTCTCACCGGGTAGCCGATCCGGGCCGGAATTTCAAAAACTTCGCGGGCCAACTCTGCAGTTCCGGGCAACTGGGCCCCGCCGCCGGTAATGACTACTCCGCCGCCGAGGTGCTTCTCAAGACCCTTTTTTTCCAAGCGGCCCCGGATCATAGTAAAGATCTCCTCCATCCGGGGCTGGATAATCTTGCAGATCTCCTTACGGGGAATCGAAGCGGAGGGCCATCCACCCACACCGGGAATAATAACTTCCTCTTCGCTGTCGATCATCGGCATGAAGGCACATCCGGCCTCCCGTTTAATCTTTTCCGCCGCATCAAACGGCGTTTTCAGCATAATCGACACGTCGTTGGTCACCTGCCCCCCGCCGACGGACAACACATCGGTGTAATAGGGCGCGCCTTCCGAGTATACCAGGATATCGGTGGTCCCGCCGCCGAGATCTATCAGCAGTACACCCAGCTCTTTCTCTTCCTTGGACAGCACCGCCTTTCCCGAGGCGAGCGACTGCAGCACAATATCCTGAACCCGAAAACCGGCCCGGTTCACGCACTTCAGCAGGTTCTGCGCACTGGTCACCGCACCGGTAATGATATGCACCTCCGCCTCGAGACGAATTCCGATCATATCCAGCGGATCTTTTATACCCCCCTGGTCATCCACGATAAACTCCTGTGGAATCACGTGAATTACTTCACGGTCCATGGGAATCACTATCGCTTTGGCGGCATCAATGACCCGGCCGATATCATTGCGATTTATCTCGCGGCCCTTTCCAGTGACCGCGACGACCCCCCGGGAGTTTATACCCTCAATATGCGCGCCGCCGATACCGGTAACCACTTCTTGAACCTCACGGCCGGACATCATTTCGGACGCCTCGATTGCGGCATGAACCGAACGAAGTGTCGATTCAATATTCACTACAACCCCACGTCGCAGTCCCTCAGAGGGACTCGTACCAACCCCAGTAATCTGAATTGTGCCGTTTTCATCCCACTCTCCGATAACGGCACAGATCTTTTTGGTTCCTATATCAAGTCCGACAATCATATCTCTTGCAGGCACCTATTCCTCCCCCACGCGGTAGACAACTTCATCGGTCCTGAAATCGATCTCTTCGATAGTCGATTCCAAACCCTTTCCGGCGACCACATCCAACACCAGGACTACATATTTCATTAACTCTTCCGTAAGGGCTGGACCGATTCGCACCTTTACTTGGTATTGTGATGGGAATAACACTACTTCGTAATCGGCTGTGTTCTTTTTAACGAATTTTACCTCGGAAATCAACCGATAGAGGGCCGGATTCTTCTGCTGCAGCTGGTGCAAATCTTCTAGAAAACTGGTAAGAACCTGCGGCAGCTGCATTCCGTCTTTATAAGCCGGCACGTCAATACCGGAAATAATCGGCAAATCCATAAAATCTACGCCCTTAGAACGAAAAATCACTCCCGCCGAATCCACGTATGCCGGAACCATTCCATCGGCGTTCAGCACTGTGAGGGCAGCCAGAGGGTCCCGTTCGGTAATAGATATGTTTAGGCTGTGGGGGAACTGAGTACTCACCTCGGCACTCTTAATAACCGGCACCCGTTCCAGCCGAGCCGAAATCAGTTGCGGCTTTACATCGAAAAAGTAGGTATCTCCGTTTACCCCCGCTATCGAAAGCAGCTCTGCATTTGTATATGGAAAATCGGTTTCAGCCTGAATGGTAATCTTGTTTACTACAAGATACGGTGCAATCAAAACATGATAAGTAATCTCAGCCGCCAGTAAAAAGCCCAGTGTAGCGATAATCGCGGTAAAAAGCCGTCGCAGATCGCGCTGATCGCGTTCGTTCCGCCGGCGCACCCGCTGATCTTGAATCGAGCTGTGCCGAGGTTTGTAGTTGCGATCAGAATTTCGGAATAAAGCTACACTGCTCATGTATCCCCCCTCACAATCTCTAATGTTCTGTTACGTGAAAGGTTCAACAGTAAGCCGGCCATTATGAGACTTACTACCATCGAGGAACCGCCATGTGAAAAAAACGGCAGCGGCAGACCAGTAGCCGGCAGCATACCGGCCACAACCGCCATATTTACAAGTGCTTGAAACACCAGACAACTCGTCAGCCCCAGAGACAGCATAAAACTGAACCGATCATGTGCTTCATACTGCAATGCTAGAGCATACCCGCGGACCGCCAGCGCAAGAAACAGGACAATAGCAAACACTACGCCGATAAAACCCATCTCCTCGGCAAATACGGCAAATATGAAGTCGGAGTGCGCTTCCGGAAGGCCGCCGAATTTTTCGGTACCCATACCAAAGCCGCGCCCCCAGAAATCGCCGGATGCTAGGGCATTCTGCGCCGCAATTACCTGATACCCAGTTCCGATCGGATCACTGTTCGGATCAAGAAAGGCAATCACCCTCCGCACCCGGTACTCCTTGGTAAGAACCAGGATCGAGGCCAATGGCAGTACAATCGAAAAGAGAAACAGAAAATAGCGAAATTTGATACCCGCCACAAAAAAAAGCAGCAGTGAAACCATAATTACAAAAAACGCTGTAGAGAAGTCGTTCTGTAAATAGATCAGCGCAGTAAAGAACAGTACCACCAGCAGGGGCGGAATGATCGAATTGACCACATCGTCCAGCCGGTCGTTCTTTTTTGAAAAGATAGCACTCAGGTACACAATGAGGGTGAGTTTCACCAGCTCGGAAGGCTGAAAAGTATAACCGGCCAGAGAGATCCAGCGGTTGGCCCCCATAATACTGTGCCGCAGTCCAGGTATAAAGGTAGCCAGCATCAGAATAAAAGTTATACCGAGCAGTAGAGGGGTCTTCTTAATGAGTCCATTCAACGGAATTCTAGAAGCGATGAAGGCCAGGACGCCGCCTATCCCGACGAAGGACATCTGGCGGAAAAAGAAGTAAAAGGGGTCATCAAAGCGTTTGCCGCCGTAATAATAGGAAGCTGAAAAGAGCGTACCGAGTCCGACACCTACTATCAGAATAAGCAGGATCAATAGCGTTGTGTCGTTGCGCTCGTCTTTTACTCTTTCGATATAAAATCTATCACTCATCACTGTATCTTCAAGGTTGAAAGACTCAAAATGGTAAACAACATACCCAGTATCCAGAACCGGATTACCACTTTGCTTTCATCCCAGCCTTTCATTTCGAAATGGTGGTGAAGCGGGGCCATTTTAAAGACCCTTTTTTTGCGCCATTTGTATGAGACCACTTGAATTATTACCGACAGTACTTCCAATACAAAAACTCCGCCGATAACCACCAACAAGATCTCCTTCTTCAGAACCAGTGCCAACACCCCGATCACTCCGCCTAGTGAAAGACTACCGGTGTCGCCCATAAATACTTCCGCCGGATGGGAGTTGTACCAAAGGAAACCAATACTCGCTCCGACTATAGCCAGCGTCATAACCGTCAGTTCACCGGTGCCGGGCAGATACGGTATCTGCAGGTATTCGGAGTAGTCCATGCGACCGGTAATGTAGGTCAATATGGCGAATGTTATCCCTACCAGAATAACCAAACCGATTGCCAGACCGTCGAGCCCGTCAGTTAAATTCACTGCGTTTGAAGTGCCCACCAACAGAATTACTCCGAAGGGAATATATAAATAGGAAAGGTCCACTATCGCATACTTGAAAAATGGAATGTAGAGCAGAGTAGTGTGTTCATTTCCATTGGTATAAAGAAATAGAACTATTATTAGTGCAACCAAGGTCTGTCCTATAAACTTTACCCGGGCGTGCATTCCATCCGAACTCCTGCGAAATATTTTGAGGTAATCGTCCACAAAGCCGATTCCGCCGAAGGCGATCATTGCGAACAGCAGCAGCCATGTGTAGGAATTCTTCAAATCTTGCCATAACAGAGTTGCGATGGTCACGGAGACGAGTATGAGCAAACCGCCCATAGTCGGCGTACCCGATTTTACGTAATGAGTTTCCGGTCCGTCATCTCGAACTTCCTGCCCGGCTTTCAAGCGCTGAAGTTTGCGGATGATCGGGCGCCCGAATACAAACGAAAATATTAGGGCCGTAATAGCGGCATAGGCTGAGCGAAATGTGATGTATTGAAAAATGTTAAATCCGCTGAAATACTTGACCAACGGTAAAAAAATATCTGGAAACACACGCCCTCCTAAGAATTACCCTGTTGTGTATTGAATTTCCGTTCTAGCTCCGGCATCAGCCGTTCGAGCTCCATCGAACGGGATCCCTTTAACAGAATCGTATCCTGCGGCTGTACGTACTCCGCTACCATCCGGGACAACTCCTTAAAATCATTCGTGTGCTTCAGCACACTCTGAAACCCCTGTTGCAGCGCTTCCTGGTACGCAAACTCCATCTCCTCTCCGTATAAAAAGACCGCAGCGGCATTCATATTGGCTATGGCACTGCCGACCTTTCGGTGGGAAGCTTCGGCCTTCTCGCCCAGCTCTTTCATCGACCCCAGCACAACAATCAATCTTCCGGCAGCCGCATCCTGGAGAGTACCCAGAATCGCAATGATCGACTCGGCATTTGCGTTATAGGAGTCTTCTACAATAGTTACGACGCCTTCAATAACCTGACTGCGCCCCTGCAAAGTTTCATACTTTTCCAGTCCAGCCTTTATTTGTTCCGGACGGGCGCCCAAAGTGCGCGCTACCTGTATCGCTGCCAACGCATTGTTCAGATTGTGAGTCCCCGGCAGACTGAACTGAATTCGTGTGTTCTCATATGCAATCGTCCACCCCTTGAGGTGGCGGTTGATAGTTTTATGCACTCCGACGGTCGATTCCACACCGAACGGCACGAGGGGAGCCCGGCACATACGCGTATAGTGCTCCCTCCATTCGAAGGCCTCGGGGTAAAAACCGATACCATCTGCCGGCAGAGATGAAAACAGACTTCCCTTCTCCCGAGCAATTGCTTCCCGGCTGCCCAGCAGCCCGATATGTGCAGTTCCGATATTGGTTATAAGGGCGTAGTGCGGATGCAGCACATCCACCATTGTCTGCATCTCGCCAACATGGTTAATTCCCATTTCAAACACCCCGAAATGGTGCCGCTCCCGCACTTTGAATACCGACAAAGGCAAGCCTATATCCGAGTTCAGATTGCCTTCATTCTTTACCGTCGAGGCAACTTCCATGAGAATCGAGGCCAGCAGTTCTTTGGTGGTTGTTTTTCCGTTGCTGCCAGTGATGCCTATCTTCAGCAGCTGCGGGAACTCATTCAAATACTCAGTCGCTAACAGCTGCAGGGCTTTGAGCGGATTTTCATGGGTGAGAATCGGAATCTGTACATCTTGCAGCTCATTCCAGTTCTCAGTGGATTGAATAAAACCTTGCGCTACCAGTACCGCCGCGGCACCGTTTTCAACCGCCTGGTGGATAAACCGGTGTCCGTCAGTCCGTTCTCCTTTGAGAGCAACAAATAAAAAATTCCGCCTCACCTTTCGTGAGTCGGTGGCAACCCCCGCGATAGAGGCGCTGCGGATAGTACGGCCTTCATAGACCAATGTACACTGGGCCATTTCGGCCGCCTCCCGTACGGAAAAAAGCCTATCCATCGGGTTTCTCCTTATTGCCCAAAACGATCCTTAACACCTTCGAAGAAGGCTTCTGTTGATCGAGTTTCAATTCTTCACGGGCAATCTCGGCAATTCTCTTCGGAGAACTCAAGATGGCTATATGTGCAATTTTCCTCTTATTGCTTTCAAACAGTTCAATCTGTACCTCTTTCAGCTGTACAATTTCACTCTCGAGCTGTTGATATCTATATACCTGATGCACCGAAAGAAAAAACATTACCGGTACACTCATTGCCAACAGTATCATAATCAGCTGCTTCATTTCAGATCTCCTCGTCCTGTAGTTTTTCGGCAACCCTCAATTTGGCGCTTCTTGAAGAGGCATTCAGATTGACTTCTTCTTCCGACGGCTGAATAGGCTTTTTGCGGATGGATTTTACAATCGCCTGATCCCCCCCACACTTACATATCGGCCATTCGGGCGGACAAGTGCAGGATTGACTTTTCCTTTGCAGAAACTGCTTTACGATTCTGTCTTCCAGAGAGTGAAAAGATATAACGCCAAGTCGTCCACCGACCTTGAGAACGCGCAGTGCATCCTCCAGTACCGTCTCCAGGCGGGCAAGTTCGCCGTTCACTATAATACGAAGAGCTTGAAAAGAGCGGGTAGCCGGATGAATACGACCGTGGCGGTACTTTCCCGGTACCGATGATTTGATCAGCTCAGCGAGTTCGCCGCTGGTGTGGATCGGTTTTTCAGCTCTCCGGCGAACAAGGGCAGCTGCAATTATTCGAGAATAACGTTCCTCACCGTATTCAAAGAAGATTCTTGCCAGCTCCTTTTCCGGATAAGTATTCACGATATCGTACGCCGAAATTTCGAGACTGGTATCAAGCCGCATGTCCAGAGGTTCTTCTTTTTGAAAAGAGAAGCCTCGACCGGCCCGCTCATAATGAAAGATTGAGATACCCAAATCGAAAAGGAGTGCATCGGGCCGCTCTCCTCCCAGTGGATACTCGCGGAAGAAGGTGTTAAACCAAGTGTTGTACAACCGTATCCGCGGTTCAAACGGCGCAAGCCGCTTTCGTGCTACTTCCATGATCTTTGCGTCGGCATCAAGCCCCACAACCTGCATGCCGGGGTTCTCTTTCAGTACGAGTTCAGAATGCCCTCCCTCGCCGAGGGTGCAATCTATAAACAGCCCCTCGCCCTTCGGGGGAACCACATACTGTAGAACTTCCTGTTGAAGCACGGAATAATGCACGGTATCCATGAGCAACCCGATGTATCTCCTTTCCAATTCGTTTCGTATATCCAGCTTGCCTCCACTTACTGTAGAGACAGCAGTTCACCCAATTCTTCAGCCGCTTCCTGAAAATCAGCTTCGCTCTCCTGTAAATAGTCACTGTATGCATCGATGTCCCAGAGTTCCATATAACTGTCGATTCCTAGAATAACAGCCTCGCCCTTCAGTTTCATCTCTGCCGATTCACGCAGTGTAGGCGGAATGGAAATTCTGCCGCTTTTATCAATTTCACACTCCTGTGCTGGCGCGATAATTCGTCGCTGCAACAGGCGCGTTTTCGATTTAAACATCGAGGAGGAGCCCATGATCTTTTCGGAAATTTTGCGCCACTCCTCAGGAGGAAACAGCCACAGACACTTATCGACGCCGCGAGTGAGAATCAGAGAGTTGCCAGCAATCTCCGCCCTGAGCCGTGAGGGTAGCAAGAGCCGGCTTTTATCATCAATAGAGTTGTGGTATTCCCCCATCAACATACTGCTTTACCACTTTCTCCTAAAATTTACCACTTTTCCCCACCTTTATCCTACATACTACCGCATAAGAAAATGATGTCAATGTAGATTTTTTATATTAAAGTGAAAAGTAAAACCTGCCGATAATGTTTACTTTACATACGTTAAGTACTTTGGAGGTAATGGATGTTTATCGAGAGTAATTTTCTCGTATATCCCGAAGGCGAGACCCAGGAGATAGAACACAGCTTACAGTTTAACCAGATTGTTGATATGAATGGTCAGCCGGTTCCATTGCCCTTGCCGACCCATAGAATGATAGTGTATCGGGTGTCAAAAATTCAGAGAAAAGAGATGAAGGGAGAAGCAGCCCATTACTACCACCTTGAACTGCTACGCGGGGAAGAGCTGTTTTCACTTACCCAAACTTAGACAGCCCGCGGAGCAGCTCCGGTTACACAGGGCTCGTTATGCACACACATCACTATTGGTAGTAACCCGAGACTGGGGTGTGCGGACCGTTCTTAGAGAAGATTTTATAGTCGATATCGGGAAAGAGATTGTTCTTTTTCTCGATTGAAGTGAGCCACTCGGTATCGACGGTGTTCCTGCACAGACGATCATAAATATAGTTGAAGTTGTACAAATGCTCCTTTACTCGACGCTCGGCGTAGGGTACGGTGGTGCCGGTTTTCATGATAAACGGCCAATCGGAAGCCATTGCCAGCATAACCTCACGGGCGGCCTGGTTGAGGGTACGATGCTTGAGTCCGTTCACATCGGGATAGCGAACCACCAATTCAGACATTCGCTCAATCGCTTTGTGAATATGACGGTAGATCCAGTCATTCTTCCCGTCCAGCCAGACATCCGCATAGCCTTCATTCCCCCAGCTCGAAAAAGAGGGTTGGCCGTACTGGACAGCTTTATGTGTTTTCAGGTAATCAGTAGGTGTAATCAGACTCAGGCTTTCGCACCGGTCTACCTGGCGGATAACCTGTTCCAGCCATTGAATGCCTTCGAACCACCAGTGACCGAAAAGTTCTGCATCGAAGGGGGCTATCATAAACGGGGGGCGGTCCAACAAACCTTCGAACTTTTTCAGCTGTTTTTTGCGGTTATACACGAAATTTTCAGCGTGCTCTTTTACTTTGGCACCGGCTTTATCCGGGTCGTACGGCCGTTTTTGGTCGGTTGACCCGGTAATTGCATAGTATTTGTAGCCGGTACAGACCCGCACTTCCGGCTCGTGAATATAGGGGCGTACATAATCGATTGACTCATCATAGCCTACATCACGATAGAACTCCCGGTAGTCACCGTCACTCGGATATCCGCGGTCAGCCGACCACACCGCGTCCGAGGCCGGATAATCACGCCCGAAGGCGTGCAAACCGTTCGGCAAGGTCAGCGGGGCATAGACGCCGTAGGGGGTTTTTTGACTTGCAAATAAAATCCCGTGGGCAGCAGTAAAGAAATACTCGATATTGTTTTTTCGCAACACCTCTTCGATCCCCGGATAGTATCCGAACTCCGGTAGCCAAAAGCCCTGCGGCTTTTTGCCGAGTTTACGGCTGTGGTCGAGCACCGCTGTCTGCACCTGTGCTTCCAGCGCCTCGGGATAGGCTTGGTACAGCGGCAGAAAGGAGTGTGTGGCCGCAGTGGTAATAATCTCAAGGAACCCTTCTTTTTCGAGGTTCTTGAACCCCCACAAAATGTTCTTGTGGTACACTTCGGTAAACTCTTTCAGGTTCTGTTCAAAGAACTGGGTGTACATTTTCGACAGCGGATGGAACTCGGGACTGTTCTGGGTACGAATAATCTCTTTCTCGCCGAGTTCGACTAATAGCTTGAGATGACGAATGTACCGTTCCTGCAGGAGTTCATCGGAGAGCATTGCCGAAAGGGTGGGACTAATTGAAACAGTCAGCCGAAATGGTATCTTATCCTCTTTCAGTCGTTTGCACATTCGTAGAAAGGGCAGATACGTTTCGGATATAGCCTCGTACAACCAGTTTTCTTCTAAAAACTTGTCATATTCGGGATGGCGAACAAATGGCAAGTGAGCATGGAGCACAAATCCTATATAAGCGTTCATCAAAAACCTCTATTATCAGGGAAAATCTTACTTCTCTCGATACGAATCTATTTCGATATTGTGTATGTCAAGAATCGATATAATGCGTTGGGGAATCTCCTGCCGTGTAGAGGAGCCTTTTTCATAGTTCCACAAACCCGAGAGCATCAGCATCATAGTCGAGGGGTCATTATAGAACTCCTCCTGATTGCGGGAGAAATAGCCCAGTGGGCTGTGAACGGCATTCGATAAGGCCATCACATATTCTTTATGCATTACTTTACAGCGCAAATCGACACAATAGTCACTCCCGGTTTGGGTCAGATTGATGTACCAACTCCGGTCATCGTCCTCTACGGGAATATCAAAGAAATCTTTAATATTGTTCTTTTCCGGCGCTTCTCCCTGAAATTTATACACCCGCAGGAAAAAACCTTCGAAAAACGGTTCTTCTTTCAATTCAGCAAGCTGAGTTTTGTTGATATCCCAATATACGTATACCCACAGAGGATCCCGCAACAACAGTACCACCCGAGTATCGGTATAGCAATCCGGCAGCGGAAACTCATCTTGGGTGAGTAGATCGACCTCTTCGTCCCGAAGGATGTCATATTTTTTGTGTTCAAGCCGCATGGCCGCATTGTTGTTGACTTCACGTTCGTTACGATCCTCTTCCAGGGCTTCCAGGATAAGGTCGATCATGACATCACGATCGCCATTTTCGTGATTATGGATTCCCTCACGTTTAGCAATACTTTTTAACTGCTCTTCAGAAAGAGACTGAAGCTTCTCTCTTGTCATATAGCCTCCAAATATGAGGTATGTTATACTAGAAAAATATTCCAGGTTGTGTCAACCCTATGCAGAGCTACCAGCGCTCGGCGTTTTTTCATTCCGTTCCCTGTGCCAAAATCTTTACATTCAGTAGTGAAACATTAAAATTAGGATATGAAAAATTATATCGTATTTCACGGTCACTTTTATCAACCCCCTCGAGAAGACCCCTGGACCGGTATTGTTGGTACTCAGCCGTCGGCAGCCCCGTTTCACGATTGGAACCACCGCATCACCCGCGAGTGCTACGCTGCCAATGCCGCCTCTCGCTTTCTGCGCTACGACGGCAGAATCGAAGACATTATCAATAACTATAAAGTGCTCTCCTTCAACTTCGGGCCGACACTCCTGTGGTGGCTGAAGGAACAGGCTCCGCACATTTATGCAGCGATTATCGAAGCTGACCGTATCAGCATCCATGAAAACAACGGTCATGGAAACGCAATTGCTCAAGCATATAATCATACAATCCTGCCTTTGGATACCCCTGAAGATGCGCGACTGCAGATAAAGTGGGGCCTGGCTGATTTCGAGTACCACTTTGGCCGTTCGTCAGAGGGCATTTGGCTGCCGGAAACTGCTATCAACGACACAGTGGCCGACATTCTGCTCGAGGAGAAGGTGAAGTTCGTAATCCTTTCCCCCTGGCAGGCAGAAGCAATCTACGCGCAGGGATCAGAAGAGTGGCAGCAATTGGAACATCAGCCGGCCCTGTTTTGGCGCGCATATAGAATAGAGCGGCCGGGCGGTGAATTGGCAGCATTCTTTTATAATCAGGATCTGGCCCATCTGATACATGTAGCCACCGATGGAGAGGTATACGGACATCACGAAGCCTTCGGCGATATGTGTCTGGCCGCCCTGCAGCAGCACATCGAGCAGGACGACCACTTCAAGTTCACCAATTACGCCAACTATCTGGCACAGTGTCCGCCCACCTAAAGAAGGAGCTCCGCAGCGAAGAGGATATCGGCGGGATAGAACCTGTGCAAAATATCCACTATGCCCTGAAGGCTTTAGAACTGTATAAACCATTTACTGATTAAGATTTATTTGAAGAGCTATCCGCCGAACTCGAAGTGGCCAAAAGCAACCGGGCTGACCAGGGAACCGGCCGCGACATACTGGAGCGAGAAGCAGCCCGTTGGCAGAAGGATGGAGTCGAGGCGGCCTCTTACTTTTTTATTCACCGACTCATTTATAAGCAGGATGCAACTCACTCACATTACGGTTATTTTACCCTGTTAGAGCTGAAGGAGTTGTCGAAAAGCCCGGTAACCACCAGTATCGAGCTCACCGATACAGTGAAAAGAGACCAGCCATATCTCCAGATTAATCTGAACAAGCTGAAAATTGTAGTGGATCTTTCTCAGGTTATGGGAATCTACGTCGACGACATTATTCGCGTACTTTCCAAGCACGAATAACCATCACGTCACCCCACCCCATTGCTTTGGCCAACCGATCGGCAAGCCGTTTCAAAGGTTGCGGCGCCATTCCCTGAGGAATACCGCCCCAGGTCTTGCTGCGTTCGACCCAGAAGCCGTGTTTTTCAAGCAGCAGACCAAGGGTCCGCCGGGAAAACAACACCATATGGTCGGCAATCGCCGACCGCCAGCTGCTGCGCATGAGTTTCGCCTGAAACCCATCACTGTTGGGGGTTATCAATACCAGGGTGCCCTCCGGCTTCAAAATACGGTAGGCTTCATCCAAAAAGCTACCCGGCGCCTGTAGATGCTCTATAACATGACTGGCATGCACCACATCAAAGCCATTCGAGGGGAGTTCAGCTGCCTCTATGGTACCGGTAAAGATAGAAACAGCTCTTTCCTGACGGCCATATTCAGCTGCCGGGCGACACACTTCTACCCCCTGTTCACGCCAGCCCTGGGATTGCAGATACTGAATCAGACGGCCGGTTGCACAGCCTACATCTAAGAAGCTGGCGGATTCATCGACCAGTGCTTTCGGTTGTATATCCTCGAAAAACCCTATGTCCTGCAGTGCCAGCAGGTTGAGTTCGAGAAAGGGCTCCTGATTCTCGATTTCATAGTCGAAATATTCATCATCATAACGCTGTATAAGTTCACTTTGAACAGGCTGAGGGGTCTGGTACAACAAACCGCAGCCCGTACAGCGGGAGAAAGTAAAACCGTCCAGCTTCCAGAGCGTCTCAGCGGAAAACTTCCCGCAAATAGGACATTCAATCTCTACTACCGAGGTTTCCCCGGGGGTTTTTGAGAATGTTTTCATCGGGCGGTTACCAGCAGTCGATAAGTTTGTGCGGCCTCATTTCCGGCAAAGTCGCTTACAAACACCTCTATAAGCGCTTCACCCGGCTGCAGCAGCAGTTTTCCGAGTCGATACACCCGCTGCCCCGAATACAGCTCCGCCGCACTCACCGCCCGGGGAGTTGTAGGTACCGCCGTCCAGTCATTTACTGAGAGCGATTCAAATCCAATTGATATCTGTTCCTCTCCATTCAGATACACCTTGAGAGAGTACGGGGCCATACGGTGAAGAGAATTCAAAGCGGAATTGACATCAAAAGTTTCTACCAACAGCAAATACTCCCCCTGTGCCACCTGCGATTCGCGCCCCAGCCGATAGGTAGTGTCATCCGATTGCAGAGTAACTGCATTAATTTCAGGTTCGGTGTTATCGGCAATTGAAGGGAGTGAGAGAAGCGGATTTACAAAACGGTTCACCTCACTGTCGATTATTTGCAGAAATACAAACTCTCCGCTGATAATACCAGTCGCGCCGATTCGTCCGAGTGGAGTAGTGACATCGTAAAACGGCACTTCTTCATCCACAGCAGAGACTAAATGTCCATAGACCGAACGGATCCCCCGTTCATGCTGGAGTACCACCACATTTCCCAGGGGCAGCGGCATATCGTGAATCCCTGATCCATATTCGCTCCCGATGTAAATTACCTCTCCGCCTTCAATGGGAGTAACGGAATCTGTAGCCGCGGCAATTTGAATTCCTTTTTTGTAGCTACGCCCTTCCAAACTGCCGAAGGTGGATACTACCTGCGGATTATTGATCGGCCATTCAAATGCCCATAAAAATTGAACTGAAATAAGCAGAGACGCAATGATATACCCCACAGAGAACGCTAGTCGCCTTCGATACCTCATTCGGATGACCTCATAATTGAAATCTTGTTTAATCGGATGCCGCTGCCTATATATAGAGCCCTTTCGGCGTTGAAGAGCCACTGCGCCTGCCCGTCGAAGAACTCCCGGCTGTACAGTCGCCCCTCTTCCGAATAAATCGACAGAATTGATCGATCGTTGCGGCTGGTAAGAAGATAAATCGACTCAAACTCCGGAAGAAACTCGAAATCGATCAAAGAACCTTCAAGGGGCAGGGCATCTTCTTGCACCGGTTCCCGGGTCAGGAGAATTAGAACTCTGTCACCATCCTCGCATAATAAATATTCTCCATTCGGCGAAAAACCGAGCCGGGTATGGGAGCGGGTCGGTTCTTTGAGCTCGATCTGGGCCATTAAACGAAAATCCGCCGCCTTCGTTGAATAGAGGGAAAGCAATTGGGGATCAATACCATGTACCAATGCCAGATAATTCGAGTCATGGGAAATCGCAGTTCCATACACCACGTCGATACGACTGTTATCCGTTTGCACGCCGGATCTATAGCTTCCGTCCCGGTTAAACAGCTCAACCCCTCCGCTGAGCAGTCCTACCGATACCGTGGTTTCATTGGCATCAAGCGAAGTAATAAGGCTCGAAAACTCTTTGCTGAAGCCGAATTCGCCGGTAGAACTGAAGGCGGTCAAGCCGGTCATATCCGTACTCAGGACATAATACCCTCCACCCCGTTCAACCGGATAGCCGTCTATATTCAAAGGGTAAAGATAATCCCGAAGGGGATCTCTAATTACGAGGTTATTACCCTGACGGGTATAGTTGCAGTAAGTGTCTTCAGAAAGCGCTACATTCCAGGGCACCGGAGTTCGCAGCAGCAGACTACCGTCTGACTGCACATATCCGAAGTAATCCCGTACCCGATACGGAATCCACCCGTCGGCAGGTTTTTCATCCAGGACTTTCACCTCTTCGGATGCAATATCGATCGACCAGTCCTGTATATATGCGGTACCAGACTGTACAGTATAGCTGCCCAGAAGTACATAGACTGCAATCGCAATTAGTGCTGTAAATTTGAAGAACAATCCTCCGCCGGTACCCATATACTAATTATCCACGCTTTTTCATTTTTTCTTGACTTTTACTGTCGGCTTCCATCTTACTCTTCCACACTTCGATTTTTTTCTTGATGATCTCACTCTCTTCCGTTTCGCCGAGCAGAATATGCAAGCGTCGTAGTGCAGCAAGATAGCGGATCGCCAACTTGAAATCATCGATCCGAAGGGTGGAGAGTTCATATTTCTGACGATAGCTGTTTGCAGATTCTTCCAGCAGCCGCTTCACCATCCCCATATGGGCTTTATACACCTTGTAGCCCTCGGCGCGGGGATCGAGATTCACGATCAGCTGCTTGAGATTGAGCATATTTTTAGAAATAGTAGCGAAGCGACCCTCGAGTTCTACAAAGGACCACTTCCATTTCGAATTGCTGCCGTAACTGTCAATAAGCGAGTCAATTGCAAATCCGAGCTTCGAAAGCAGATCCCAACGCTGTTTATAGTCGAACTCGACGATTTCATCGAGATACTCCTCATATTCAGAGTAAGGCACATCTATGTAGCTAGTTACCACATCTTCCAGATATATAATGCTCTTATAACAGGCTTTTCTGGCATTGTTCAGAAACCCTTCATTCTTGATACCGAGCAGAGAAACCGACAGATGGTTCATCAGAAGGTAATACGAAACCATATTAAGGCCTTCTTCCGCCAGGGTAAGACGCTTGTAGGCCTGCCCCTGATCTTGCTCGTCCATAATGTGCTGAATGCTGCTTTCATGCTGAGCGAGTTTATCTACGATGCTTTTATACTCTTTTATTTTGTCGTAATAGCGCCGTTTGGCTTCGTTACTTACCTTTGCCACCTTCACTCCTCCGCATGATAGCGTTCCAGCAATTCCAGAGCATGCCGCCTTGATGTTTCGTCGTTGCGATCGCCGGACAGCATCCGGGCGATCTCCTCTACCCTCTGCGCGGCCTCCACTGCTTCAACCTTTGTGAGAGTTCGGCCCTCCTGCTCATATTTTACCACTTTTAAATGAGTATCGGCACGAACTGCAATCGACGCAAGGTGTGTAATGCAGAGAATTTGTTTATGAGACCCGAGCCGGGCCAGATGCTCACCAACCGCTCGCGCCACTTCACCGCCGATTCCGGCATCTATTTCATCAAAAATCAGCGCAGATATCTGATCAGTTTCTGCAAACACGCTTTTGATAGCCAGCATAATTCGTGAAATTTCACCGCCCGAGGCAATATCCCGCAGTGGCCGCATTTCTTCGCCGCGATTTGGTGCAATCTGAAACTCTATACGGTCGTACCCGTGGGGTCCGCAGGCATGACCGCCGCTTTTGCTTTCACGATAGGTGGTTGAGATTTGGAAATGGGAGTTTTTCATACCCAGGGACTGCAGCTTCTCTTCTATGCGCTTTTCGAGTTCTTCCGCGGCCGCTTTTCGGCGAGAGGAGAGCTGTTTGGCCTGTTTGACCACCTGCGCCTCCAACTGCTGAATGCGGGCCGCCAGCTCCTCCTGCTGCTCTTCCTGATGCTCCATTGAGGCCAGGCGCTCTTTCGATGTTTCCCGATAGCTCAGTATTGCGTCTATACTCCCGCCGTATTTTTTTTCGAGTTTATGAATCTGCTGAAGCCGTTCTTCACACTCCTCGAGCCTAGT
The DNA here is from genome assembly GCA_964632675.1 of uncultured Sediminispirochaeta sp. Lineage (GTDB taxonomy): Bacteria > Spirochaetota > Spirochaetia > DSM-16054 > Sediminispirochaetaceae > DSBN01. The sequence continues at coordinate 8,896 of CAZWDV010000003.1, read as the reverse complement.
CGGTGAAAAAGTAAGATCTTCCTGCCGTCCCTTTACGGTCTGAAGTATATCTTCTACCTCATAGAATGTATTCTCCATTCGCGAGGCCTGATCGTTCATATCCGGAAGTATTTCGGCTACTTGCCGGAGTGACCGCATACCCTCCCGCAAACCCGCCAAAGCACCGCCGCTGTTTTCCGCGATGCTGTTACGACTGGTCTGAAACAGCTCAAACAGCTTTTCGTACTGATTTAGCATGCTGCGTTCCTGGGATAGTTCCTCTTCTTCCCCTGGCTTCAACTGCGCAGCCTCAATCTCCTGAATCGAGAACTCCAGGAGGTCTTTTTCCCGAAGAAGCTCACGCTCGGACTGCTTCAGCTGCTCCAGTTCCTGTCTCATCTTACTCAACTGATAGAAATCGGAATGCAGACTGGCAGCCAAATCTACATTTCCGGCGTACTGATCTAAAAGACGGCGGTGATTGTCAATCGAAAGCAGCGACTGATGCTCATGCTGACCATGCATATCGATGAGAAAGGAGGTAAACTCCTGCAGATCTTTTCGGGTTACTTTTGAGTTTTGAATAAAGCTCGAACCTTTTCCGGAACTTCTTACTACCCGACGGAGAAGTACCGTCCCGTCTTCCGGCTCGAGCTCACGTTCTTTGAGCCACTCCAGCGCATCGGGTTGCCGATCCACCCTTAGCAATCCGCTGACCTCGGCCTCCGCGCTTCCGGTGCGTATGGCACTTACCTCGCCTTTATCTCCCAGCAAAAGCCCCAGGGCTCCCACGACAATCGATTTACCGGCCCCGGTTTCACCGGAGAGAATGTTCAAACCGGATTCAAAGCGTACATCGAGCTCCTCGATCAGGGCGTAGTTGCGAATAGTAAGCTCTTCAAGCATCCGAGCCTCCGGACCAGCTCAATTTCGAACGCAGCACTTCATAAAAATTACGCATATCCGAGCGAACCAGCAGCGCCTTGCTGTGGGACTTTTCGAATATGATATTGTCGCCCTTCTCAAGAGGAAACTCCTCTTGCCCATCGATCGACAGCAGCACTTCGCCGCGCTGTTCGGGCTCAACATTGGCAAATATAACATCATTGCCTGAAACAACAATCGGACGGTTGCTGAGAGTGAAAGGACAAATCGGGTTGAGTATAAAGGCCTCGATTTCAGGATCGAGTATAGGTCCGCCGGCAGCCACGCTATAGGCGGTGGAGCCGGTAGGAGTGGAAACTATGATACCGTCGGCCCGGTACTGTCCAAGTGAGGTTTTATTGAGTACCAGGTTGAGACGAACAATTTTTGAGATGCCGACGCCGCTTATTACCGCATCGTTCAAACCTCGGAAGGTGGCAATCCGTTTACCCTGACGCTCTACCATCACTTTCACCATGATGCGGCGAGAAATCCCGAGTTCTCCGAACACATATTTTTCAAACGCAGAACGCCACTCATGCTGAGAGATTTCGGTAATAAAACCAAACGCACCCAAATTGACTGCCAGAATAGGTATACCACGACTCTCAACAATTCGAGAACTAAAAAGTACTGTTCCGTCACCGCCGAGAGAAAAGACGAAATCAATATCCTCGATCGATGGAATCTTCGGTTTCCCCTTAAATCCGAACACTTCGGTTTCTATATCCCGATCGCGCATATACTGCTTTATCTTTTCAATGAGCTTCGCAGCTTCGGTTTTATGGAGGTTGGCAATTATCAGTACCTTTTTTATCATTCGAACCATTGTATTTCCTATATTTATCCCCCTTAAGGCAGAGTCGAGAGAACCTTACTCACAGTTTCGATTTCCGACTTCGACAGCATCGGATACAGAGGAAACAGAACACAGCGTCGGTAAATCTGCCGGGCGCCTTCACAGAAATCTGTCTCTGCATCGCTAAAGGCGATGATACTGTCCGAAAACGCCTGCTCAGTAGCCACACCCTTTTTGCGGGCATACGCCTGAATATCTTTGACGCCCCCCTTTACAAATACCGGAAACGTAGAGGGCACATGTTCGGCCTCGCCCTTTTGTATCGGGGTGGTATGGCGTCCTTTGCGAACCGCATTAATATAGAGACTGTATATCTCTCTGCGCTTCAAAAATAAATTCTCCTGATTCTTGAACTGCGCCACCCCCAAACTACTGTTCATATCAGGCAGCAGCCTTTCCGCCGGCCACTCCTCGGCTATCTTTTTAATACGAGCGGTGTACTTCTTCCGCGAACCGATTACGGCCGTCCCGCCGCCAACGTTTAGCGGATCCTGTGGTTCCATTCGTAATATAACAATATCACCATAGGAACCACACTGCTTATTGCCGGTATTCCCCCCGACAGAAGTGCTCACATCTTCAATAATCTGTAACCCGAACTCTGCAAGCCGATCCAGGTCCGGGATAAAACCAAACGGAGCATCGGCTACCAGTGCGGCTGCTCCATCGGAAAGTTCCTCCACCTTAGCCAGATCAAAAGTCAGCGAATCGGCGTCTACATCACAGAGCAAAACTCTATAGCCATGGGCTTCGATGCTCCGTTTGTACAGCACCGAGCTCAATGGAGAGATAATAATACCGGAACCCTCTTCCAATTCGAGTGCTTCTATAGACAGATCAATAGCTCGTTCATATTCTCGCAGAAGAACTCCGCCGTCGGTGTCTAAAAAAGCAGACAATTCGCGAATAAACTGTTTGGCTACCGGACCGTTGCTGATAGAATCTGAAACTAGACAAGACAATACGGCATCCATCTCTTTCCGCCGAATTGAAGGTCGAAATATTGGGATCATTAGCTGCTCCAATATGCTTTAAGTTGTTATATCTCCGAGTTGCTGGAGCTCCTTTGGATCGAAAAGACGCTGAATATCCAGTACGATCAGATAGCCGTCATCTCGATTAAATACACCCTGAATATATTCAGCCCCAATTCCGGATAACATTTGAGGAGGGGGCTGCATCTTATTTATATCCACGGTAAGTACGCGAGAAACTTTATCAATTACCACTCCTATCTTCATACCGTTGATATCGATGATTATGAAACCACTCAGCAGTTTATCTTCCGCACTGAGTGCCGCACGCCGCAAATGAAACCGCTTATGAAGGTTAATAATGGGGATTATATCTCCCCGCAGGTTAAAAATTCCCTCAACATAGGCAGGAGCGTTAGGAATAGTCCGCACATCCTCAACTCGCACAATACCGTCTACAGACATAATATCAATGCCATACAGCTCATCTCCGAGTTGGAATGTAACCAGCTGCATCTGTTTTTCTTCGCCGTCAGCCATGTCACCTCCTCGCAACATGAATAGAATAATGGAGTTACCTCAAATTTGCAATACTAACTATATTTTACCAGTAATTCTAATTTTGGAAGCTCTATAACTTCCAAAATTAGAATTACATCAAAATCTTTAAGCTAAGTTGCTCATCTTAAACAAAAGGTGAGCATTCTAAATTTGAAAATTTTATTAAAATTTTCAAATTTAGAATTGCTGATATTTTACACGGATTATCAAACGGCTGGGCTTCATTTTCTGGCTTTTATTCTCAATAGACAATGAGCACCGGCAGAGTGCTTTTTCGGATTACATGAATCGTAGTCGAGCCGAGCAGATAAGCTACCAGTTTGTTGCGCCCATGGGAACCGAGCATAATCAGGTCAGGCTTTTCTGTCTGAACCATCTTATCAACCGCTTGGATAGGGTCACCTTCCTGCTGGATTATCTTCACATTCACCCCATGCTGATTCAAATAATCAATTTCATTCTGATACGGTTCGGTATCTTCTTCACATTCGGCACATAAAAAGACCAAATTCGGAATGTTTTTACTCAGATGGCCTGTATAGAATTGTAGACAGTTCTCTGCACTCCGGCTGCCGTCGTAGGGAAACAGTATTTTCTCCGGAATTTCCGCCTCTTCCGGACACACTATAACAGGCCGCGGGGATTTTCTCACCAGCTCTTCAGTAGTCGAACCAACTGTCTCCTCTTTCGTACCGGCATTCTCACCGTGCTGTCCAATTACTACTAAATCAGCACCCAGTGCATGCTTTTCAATGACATCCGCAGGATATCCCTCCACCACCTCGGAACTTATGTCTACCCCTAACTCCTCAGCCGACTGTGTGCAGCGGGCAGTACATCTGTTCGCAAACTCCTGAAGATCGTGTTTTATCCTATCATAGAAATCACGCAACTCCTGATCGGGAGGAATATAGATACGTTCATAGGTTATATCATATGCTCCGCCGGCATACATAAAAGGCACCTGGGTTTTCCGCTGATCTACTACAAAGAGTACGTTGACCGCCGCTCCCAGCATTTTCGCTATTTTAAGAGTATAGTTAAAGGCAGCAAATGAAGCCGGAGAACCGTCGATAGGTGTCAAAATAGTTTTTATCATTTTCACCCCCTACTACTATTTTAAGGGGTGATAGTCTACATGCAAGTCTTATTTTTAGTGAGATTAAGTATCTTAGCAAAAGATCACCCCCTCAATAACGGTACAACAGCCGTATATAGAAATTATCGTTCCAGGGATTCCTTCTCAAATCAACATCGGAAGGGTCGCCAAGGGTAATGTCGGCACCGCTCTCAAGGGCCCAGTAATCGGTTAAGCTGTAGGCCAGCCGCGGTGCAAGATAGAGCTCGGGAGAAAAGAAAAACCCTAGGTTTAGCTGGGTTTTCAGTTTTTCACGCAGAAAGCTCTTCTCAAAATGACCTACCAGAAAGGCGATATGCTGCAGGGGCTGGGTATGAAAATTCTGTATTTCCTCCGCCAGATACTCCGTCGCCTGCGGGTCTTTGCCGGGTGTGTGGCCGTCGTGATTGATAAAATAGGAGTATATTAAGCTGAACTGCCCCAGAATATTCCCCGGCAGGTTTGTCAAAAGCTGGGTATTGACACTTAGATCAGAATTCTGGGCACCAATGTCCCTGCCCGACAGATCCTCGGTGAGGTTGAAGGCGAAATCCTGACTCAGCGTATTGTTTCCCAGCCGGGTGGAGTACGCGGCACCGAAGGTATGTTTTTTGTGATACACCGTCTCAATTTCGGTGGATACAGCGCCATCGATTTGAGAAATTACAAAGTCGGGGGTATGTTCGGTATACCAGCCGTAGAAAAGCTGCCAGTCGGCTTTGAGGCCGTAGCGGGTGTAGTTGAGAAACAGGGAGTGGGGATTGTCCGTGATGTAGGGATCATCGCTCCACACCACAGTGTCCTGGGTATCCGGCAGGGACACCGGCCGGCTCTGCTCTCGGTCCGGGCGGGTGAGCGGCACATAGGTCAATTCAATGGTATCCTCAAAGCTGGGATAAAGACGCAGCTGCACCAGCGGGTCCGGACGGCGGCCGTCATATCCGTCATCCAGACTGAGAGGAGTACGGTTCGTACTGTGAAGCGCGTTCAAGGGGCCGTAGACATCTGCAAATCCGTAGGTCACAATCTTCTGCCCCAGGGACAGGTCGAATTTTCTGAAGGGAAACAGAAGATAGGCTTCGTGCAGTATATCCCAGGAATCAACCGCATAAGACTCGCCGCCGGGCTGAAGAGGCTGAACCCATAGGGCCGCGGAAAGCACCCATTCAAAATTTAAGGCCTCATTAAAACCGGAAAAACGGGGCCGCATGAACAGCCGGCTTCGCAGGTTTTCGTAGCCCCCTTCCGGTTCAATACCCCCGTAGTAGTCAAGGAAAGAAACAAAGCGGAACTCCTGGGCACTGAGGGGTAGTGCAGCACATAGCATCACTATAAGCACCACTGCCGGCAATAGTCTCCTCTGAAAAATCCAGCTCATAGTCTCCCCCTCTAATTCCTTTTCTAATTCGTCTGGAGATAGCGGGTTGTGAAGTATCGGTCGGGTATCTCTTCGGTACTCACATCTTTTATCTGCAGAACCGAACGATGGCTCGTCTGTTCGTTAGTCATTGTAATTTTAGTAGGGTAGATGTACGGGTCGAGGTCGAGAAACTCTTCCACCTTATACACCTTGAGTAAATCTCCATTCAAATCATAAAAATTGCGGCGATGCACCATGTAATTATCCTTGCGATAGTAGGTTATTATATGTCCGTATCCGTGCTCTTGGCGAATCTCGACCGTTTTACCCCAGGCTTTGATTGCATAACTATCTATACCGTCTACACGCTCATCCGGTAGCCTTTCTATTTCCATATTATTATAGTCGGTGTCAATAAGGTCACTATATGTAAAATCGCTACCCATAAAATATCCGCCCCCGGAGCTCTCCAGGGCTATCCTTTTGATTCTGCGGACAGTAGGCAGGTAGATCCACATATTGTTTTCCCGTCCGTCATAGTAAGAGTGCAACAGCAGTCCGGTTCCCCGAAGGGTCGGCGGAAAATCAAAGATAAACAGGCGGTTATTTTGAGCATCGCCCACATATTTCTGGAAAGCCCGGGCTTCGATTTTACGCACATCTCCCTTCCGGGAAATGAGTTCCAGATTAAAAGCTCCCTGTATAGAGGGTATCATTAGGGTCTTCGCGTTGTTCGCAATAATCTCCTCGCCACTCTGAGCCGCCAGAGGAAACCCGGAGATGAATGAGAGCAACACAATATTGAATAAAGTACGCATAGGCTTACTCCTTTTTTAATCGGTTTGGAAGAATAATCAACGGTATTAAGTATAAACTCAGGAAAAACGAAAGTACAAGCGAGGTCATCAAAAGAAATCCTAAACTCCGGGCGCCCCTGAAAGACGAGAGTAATAGAACCATAAATGAAATCAGCGAGGTCATAAAACTCAGAAATATCGGAATTCCGCTGTACCCCATAAGCAGTCTAAAGCTCTCCTCCAGACTGCTTACATTTTCTATGTGGTCCAGGGCTACCAGGGTATGGATGCTGTAGTCTATTACCAGCCCGGTAATAATTGCCACAAATATTATCGAGAAGGCATCTATACTGATACCAGTCATACTGATTAAGCCGAAGGAAATAAGCATACTAATAACCCCCGGAAGAAGGCTGATAAGCGCCAGAACGAAACGATGATAGAAAAACCACACCGTTATAAAGATCAGAAGGCTTCCGGCCAGAAAGGAAAGCAGCCAGTTATTCCTAAGGTTATTGTGCTCCTTCTCCAGCTCTTTGACAATTCCGTGTACACTTAAAGACCAGCCTTCCGGCAAACGATTCTCAATAGTACTGATTCTACTGAAAAATTTCTCCATATCCTCATAGTTCTTGTAGTACAGCAGCCCCTTAACAGAGAAGAAGCGGTAGGAATTGTCCAGCAGAGATTCGTACTCCAGAGGATCAACACTGGAGGAATAGTAAAGCAGGTACTGCTCTATAAGAGCATCATAATAATCGTCATATTCCGTACCGGTCAGCAGGGTGTCCTCCGAACCCATAAAATAGTAGTTCATTCGCTTCAATACACTGAGCATTGAAAAGGCATAACCCACGTTCCTGGATTCAATTATCCTGTGAATTTCATCGAGCTTGAGCAGGGTTTCCTTTTTCATAATCCCCATCTTCTCCCCGGTATCCACCTCGATAAAAAAGGGCAGAGTGCCGTAGAACTCTTCGTTGATAACTGTGTCGGCCTTTTTAATAGTGGTGGAAGGGGGCAGCTGTTCGATCGGATAGGGTTCTATCGAAAGGTTTCCCAATTGTACCGCCCCCCAGATCGCCCCGCCGGCAATAATGAGAAAAAAGAGGTAGCGGTACCTGGCAATCCGGGCAAAAATCCGGGCCTGTACATCCCGGAAACCCGCCATCAACTGCCGGTTTTGATCGGGGAAATCCAGGTAATCGAGCCAGAAAAAAACGCCGAACCAGGTAATCACTACTGCGGAAGCGATAATAAGACCTATCTGCAGGTGACCGGAGCCATTTATCAGACTTAAAGAGAGAAAGCCTGTTACAGTTGAAATAGCGGTGAGCGAAAGAGGAAACAAAAGTCTGTTGCGGAGGCTTTCCAGACCGGTCCTGTGAAAACAGTGGTAGAAGTAGTGGATAAGATAATCGCTTAGGAGGCCAATACTAAAGACGGGAATCAGCAAGACGAGTGGGGTATCTGGAATACCCAAAAATCGGATAACTCCGTAGGAGGCTCCCATCGCCAGCAGCATGAGAAAAATGGAAACAATCAGCACTCGCACACTTCTGAAGAGAGAAAAAACGGCGATAACCATTAGTGCTAGCAGGGGAAAAAACAGGGAAATATCCCCGGTTAACAGGGATTCGGTTTCAGCTATTATAGGCGCCCGGCCGGTAAACTCAATGGGGAGAGTACCCTCCCATTTTTCCCGTAGATCGCCCATATTCCGGTAGATATCCGCCGGAAGCACGCGGTTGCCAAAATAGATGTAAAACAGGAGGATGTCCTGCTTCGCGTTTATGTAGGGGGTTAGCTCCGGAAACTTCTCAAGCTCCTCGGACAGCCGGTAAAGATATTCATCCGTTACCCGTTCCTGATCAGCCGGAATAGCCCGACTGACAATTATCTCATCATACTCCGCAACAACCCTGGAAGCGTTGAGAATCGATTCAACTTTTACCGCTCCCGGCAGCAGAGTTAAGTCCTTTTGCAAATCGCGAAGAACGGGAATATCCCCTGAACGTTGTAGAGACAACCCCGCCGTGTTAAGTTCCAGCACCGCAATGGCTACATTATGCTGGGGAAGCAGGAGTTCCCCCTCTTTCTCCGCATACACTTCAGCACTGTAATTCTCAGACTCCGGTGAACAAAGAAAAATCAGTAGCACTCCAGCACCTATCACCAGTAGAAAAAGGTATTTCTTCATTAGACCGACTTTAGGCTATATTGCCCTAAAAAAGCAATCGGAGAATACATTTTTATTTTCAATTATACAATTTAAACAAAAAAAAGCCTCTCTCAGGCTCACTGACGTTCGCCTTTCGAGTTTCG
>CAZWDV010000002.1:76565-118012 GCA_964632675.1 uncultured Sediminispirochaeta sp. | reverse complement strand
CAATATTGAGCAGGAGCAGTTCCATCTCTTATTCGGCTCCGCTGTTCGGGCCGCCCTGGTTCGGTTGCGGTGGATTCTGCTGCATGTATTCATGCTCTTCGCGTACTTCGACTATCAAATCGCGCAGTTTCCAATCCAGATTTGCAGGGGTAGAGGTAGTGAATGCAATTCCCTGCGGGTCCGCAGCCGTTGACTTTGCGGCCCGCATAATGGCTATGGTTTCATCCCGTGAAAAACCGTGGATAAGTACGACTCTCTCGTCCGGGGTCTCATCCTTATTTATGCTTTCTTGTGTTTCATCACTCATAGACGCTCCTAAGGGGTAAGTATATTTTGTTTGACCGTTTAAAAGCTTCGCAGTATTTTAAAACTGTAAGTTTATTGTAATGAATAAATACGAATATTAAAATACATTTTTTTTCGAGGTGACATACATGAGATACGATAAAATGACTCTAAAGGCCCAAGAGGCGCTCCAGGAATCCGACAGCCTTGTAGGGAAATACAACCACAGTACTATCGATGTCGACCACTATCTTATGGTGCTGCTGACACAGCAGGATGGAGTTATTCCGCCTCTTTTAGAGCGCATAGGGGTAAACCGGGATGCCCTGGCCCAGGAGTTGGACAACATATTGAAAGAGAAGCCGAGGATGTACGGTTCTTCGGCACAGGTGACTATTTCTCCTGATCTGGCCAACGTGCTGCGCCAGGCAGAGAGTGAGGCCGATTCTCTTAAAGACGACTACATCAGTGCCGAGCACATTCTGTTGGCTATTCTGCACCAGGCCAGCCGCAGCAGTGAAATGCTCAACCGGCACGGCGTGACCCGCGATGCGGTTTTGTCGGCACTGAAGAGCATCCGGGGCAATCAGCGGGTCACCGACCAGAATCCAGAGGGCCGCTATCAGGCCCTGGAGAAATACTGCCGCGACCTCACCAGCCTGGCCCGGCGGGAGAAACTTGACCCGGTTATCGGCAGGGACGAGGAAATTCGGCGGGTAATGCAGGTGCTGAGCCGGCGGACAAAGAACAACCCGGTGCTGATTGGTGAGCCGGGGGTCGGAAAAACTGCAATTGCCGAAGGTATGGCTATTCGAATTATTTCCGGGGACGTGCCCGACAGCTTGAAAGAGAAACGGCTGCTGGCCCTTGATCTGGGCTCGTTGGTGGCCGGGGCCAAGTTCCGCGGCGAGTTCGAAGAACGCCTCAAAGCGGTAATTCAGGAGGTGTCCGAATCCGACGGCCAGATTCTTCTGTTTATAGATGAGCTGCATACCCTGGTCGGAGCCGGAGCTGCCGAGGGGGCTATGGATGCCTCAAATTTGCTTAAACCGGCCCTGGCACGGGGCGATCTGCGGGCCATCGGTGCAACTACCCTGGATGAATACCGCAAGCACATTGAAAAAGACCCGGCCCTGGAACGGCGCTTCCAACCGGTATTTACCAGTGAACCCTCGGTGGAGAGCAGTATTGCCATTTTACGCGGTATCAAAGACCGCTATGAGGTGCACCATGGTGTGCGGATCCGTGACGAGGCTCTCATAGCCGCCGCTACCCTATCGGATCGCTATATTACCAGCCGTTTTCTGCCGGACAAGGCCATCGACCTGGTGGACGAGGCGGCCAGCCGACTGAAAATGGAGATCGAGAGCCAGCCGATTGAACTGGACAAAATCCAGCGTAGAATACTCCAGGCTGATATAGAACGTCAGGCACTTTCGCGGGAAGAGGATGAAGCTTCTCAGGAACGGTTAAAGAAGCTGGAAAAAGCGCTGGGCGAACTGAAATCAAAGCGCGACACCATGCATCTGCAATGGCAGAATGAAAAACATATAATCGATGAGATCCGTTCTCTAAAGGCCGATCTGGACCAGTACAAACGGGATGAAGCCCGTTATGAGCGGGAAGGCGACCTCAATCGGGCAGCCGAAATAAAACATGGGAAGATACCCCAAACCAATGCGGAGATAGAAGCTAAGGGAAAGGAGCTGGAAAAACTTCAAGCCGGTTCTCAACTGCTGCGGGAAGAGGTGTCGGAAGAGGACATCGCCCAGGTGGTTGCCACCTGGACCGGGATACCCGTTTCCAAGATGCTGGCCAGCGAGATGGCTAAATACCTCAAGCTGGAAGACACCCTTGAAAAGAGGGTGGTTGGGCAGAATGAGGCTATCATTGCCGTCTCCGATGCAATCCGCCGCAACAAGACCGGCCTCAGCGACGAAAACAAGCCCCTCGGTTCGTTTATCTTTATAGGACCTACCGGTGTGGGGAAAACCGAGCTGGCAAAGACCCTGGCGGACTTTCTGTTTGACGACGAGCATGCCCTGAAGCGGATTGATATGAGCGAATATATGGAAAAACATTCGGTCTCGCGGCTGATTGGGGCCCCTCCCGGCTATGTCGGCTATGAAGAGGGTGGTCAGCTGACCGAAGCGGTACGCCGGCGTCCCTATTCGGTGGTGCTCTTCGACGAGATAGAAAAGGCGCATCCCGATGTATTTAATGTAATGCTGCAGCTACTCGACGACGGCCGTCTGACCGACGGGCAGGGCCGGCTGGTCGACTTTCGTAACACCATCGTCATCATGACCAGCAATATCGGCAGTGAACTGATTCTGCAGGCTACACAGCTTGAGGATGTAAAAGAACAGGTGGAGATGATGATGAAACAGACCTTCAAGCCGGAGTTCTTGAACCGGGTTGATGAAATTATTACCTTCCGCCGTCTTGGGACCGCTCAAATTCACGATATTGTACTGCTTGAGCTGGAACGGCTGAAAAAACGGATGACCTCACGTAAGATCGAACTACAGGTGATGGAAGATGCGGTGCAGCATATTGCAAAGGTTGGCTACGACCCTGCCTTTGGGGCGCGACCCATCAAACGGACTGTCCAAAGCCTGGTGCAAAGCCCGATTGCCAAGCTCATGCTGGAGGGAAACGTGAAAGAGGGGGACTCCGTAAAGGTAACGATGGGCGCCGAAGAGTTGGAGTTTTCGAAGCTGGAGAGCAGCGCCGCCTGAGCCTGCTTACCCGGTTTAACGGTATGGAATAAATTTATTATTAAGGTCTCAATGAGCTACCGCGCTGAAAAGCCTATCATACTGCTCGCTCAGGGTTGTCCAGCTGTACCGCCCCATCGCCTCCGCCAAACCGCCCGGCGCCGGCTGCTGTGCGCACAGTATTTCGCCCAGCCGGGCCTCCAGCTGCGCCTCGTCTTTATACAGGCAGGCGGCGTGGTACTGCGGCGGGATCAACTCGGGGTAGGAGAGCCGCTGCGGCAGCAGGGGATATGCACCGGCGGCCACGGCTTCGGCGATCGAGAGGCCGAAGTTTTCCTGATAGGCGGTGCTGATCACGATGTCCGCCTGCCCCAGCCGGCGGTAGTAGTCCGCGCGGTCCTCCACATAACCGAACTGCACAATTTTCTCGGCAAGTTTCTCGCGGGCCTCGTCGAATATCCGCGGATAACGGCTGAACTGTTCGCCCGCTACCGCCAATCTGAAGGATAGCCCGCGCTCCTGCAGCGAAAACAGCACCCGGAAGAACTCCTCCGGATTCTTGTCGTGCTCCCAGCGGTGGTTCCAGAGGATCTGGGGAGGGTCTCCCGGCGGCCCACTTGCTTCTATAGCCGCAGGCGCAATACCCGGATAGAAAACAACGCTTTTTTTAAATAATTCTTCCACCACCCAGGTGGGTTTGGTGTCCGGCATATGGCTAATGAAGCGCGGTAATTCTTCAAAAAAAGCGGATTTATGGAAATGCGAGTTAAAAACGATGCGGTCGGCCGCCAGGCCGGTGGTAATATCGGTAAAGCCGTAGTGAAAATCGCGGGTTTCGCCGGGGCTGAGGGGGTAGTTGAGCTGGTTTTCGTGAAAGTAGCTGATTAGCGGGGGACAGGCGGCTCCCCACAGGGCCTTCAGGTCGGCCAGCGACAGCATGCTGGCGGCAATTACCAGGTCGAAGCTGTCGGGACGGGGGATCCGGCGGACCACCTCCAGGGCCGCGCCGCGCATGCGCCACTTCCAGAAGCGGGCCGGCAGGGTGAACAGGGTAACATTGTGGCGCGAGTACCGGGCAAGTTCGTCGGCAAAGGCCTTGTGCGAGCCTCCGTAAAAAGGTTCGATAAAGAGAATATTGAGTGTCTGCATATGGTAAGTATAGAGGAGAGCGGGAAAATGCGGAAGTCGGGGAAAAACGAGGTGTATCAGTTCCTTTGATTATCCTTATAATCATATATAAAAAAAACAGAACCGGGAAAAGGAGGTGAAACCCGGTTCTGTTAGCATAGTTTGTTATTCAACTCTTTCATTCTGTGCTATGTGTAACCTTTATAAAGCAAACAACCAATAGCTTAATTTAGTTACAAAATTTCTGAATAATGTGAAGGGTTCAATGGCCGGCCCGCGGCTGGACTGGGATGCCCTGTGGGAAGCATCAGCACCTTGGCAAAAGCAGTCTCAGAAGAACATCTCGTTCTGTTTCGAGTCGGGCAGTGCCCCTGCGACCATTTCGTTGAAAATCAGCGCGGTCACATAGGTGTCATAGCTGCTGCCGTGCAGCTGCTGTGCATCAACCTCTATTTTGTAGCGCCGGGCTAATTCGGACAGTTTAGGGTATTTGCCGGTGTTATTGCTCTTCATGGTACAGAACAGCGGTTTATCGTATAAAAAGGGCACGAACTGCGCATCGAAATCGATATTATGGGCAATGAAGAGACCGGCATCTTTTAGAAAGTCTGTAAACTCTTCATCTTCGGAAAAGTAGTTCGGCCAGTCCTGCTGTTCCCGCTTGCGGCGGATGACATTTTCGCTCAGGCCGTTGATCCTGATAGCATCGAAGTTCTCGGGTTCTTCTGAAAAATAATACCGTTCGAAGCGGTCCATCAGCCTGAGAGGCCCTCGGCTGGGAAAGAGGGAGGCGGGCCGTACTTCAGCTGCGGTGCGGCCGCTGAGCGGGCTTGCGGCGTAATCGGTGCTCTCCTGCCGCTCGTCGACACTGAACTTAAAGGCGCTGCAGGACAGCACACTGTTGCGGTTGGAGAGACCGTTGGTTTCCAGATCGAAGACTACCACCGGACGAGCGTCGAGCTGTCGAAGTGCCCGGGGTAATTCGGATTTTTGATAGTATCTCTGACTGTTCATACTCATAAAATTTCCTCGAATTTTGATAATGCAATCGGCAGGGATTCACGGCCCAATCCCATCCGGAAGTATTGATCCGGCATGTCGAAGAGGGGGCCCGGCAGCATTAGCAGATTGTGGCGCTCTATCAGCTGCAGGGAGACTTCCTCCGCTGAGCGGCCGTCAATAAAACGCGGGAACAGGATGGAGCCGCCGCCGCCGGGGAGGTATTCGAGGTGCTCCGAATAACGCTGTGTGAGCTGCTCGACCAGTTTTATATTTGCGGCAATGATGTTCCGGCAGCGGTCCACCAGCCGGGATGAGTTCTGTACAGCGATAAGCCCCAGAAACTCGGAGGGTGCTGAGTTGCAGATAGTGGTGTAGTCCTTCAGTTCGGCCGCCTTCTGCAGGAGTTCGGGCGTTTGGCTTGCCAGCCATCCGATTCGCAGGCCCGGCAGGCCGTATGATTTCGAGAGCCCTGAAAGGCTGACAGCATTTTCATAGAGATCACACATGGGGGTCGGATCGGCATCCCGGCTGTATTCGAGCTGCCAGTACATTTCATCGGCCAGAAGGGCGGTACCATTGCGACGCAGCAGGTTGACGAGTTGCTCTTTTTCAGCCCGGGTGAAGGCCATGCCGGTGGGGTTGTGGGGCACGTTTATGATTACCAGTTTGGTCTGCTCGGTGATTTCCCGCTTCAAATACTCGAAGTCGAGCTGCCAGCGGCCCTCTTTCAGCTCGACCGCCCAGTTGCTCACCTTACATCCCAGGGAGCGGGGAATTTCTATCAGGGATTGATAGGCGGGCGATGTTGCAATGACATGATCGTCTTTGCAAAGACGGGCATTTAAAAAGAGAAAAATCAGCTCTTCCGGCGCTGCTATCAGAACGCCTTCCGGTGAGACATGCCTGTAAAGCCGGCTGATCGCTTCCCTCAGCTCCGGCCTGCCGGCCGACTCCGTATAGCCCAGATGCAGGGCCTTGAAGTCTTCTATGGCAGAAGAACCCGGGGTGTGGTGCCGATCGGCGGGGCCGGCTGCGCGGCTTTCAGCTTCCAGATCCAGCAACTGCCCGACACTCAGGGGTTCACAATCCGAAGGGCTCATCTGGTGATCCACATTGAACTCGTATTTCGCAAAAAAGCGTTCCAGCTTGAAGGGTTCCAGGGTCATATCACTCCTCCTCGGTTATCTTCTGCAGATCTTCGGCGGTATCAATATCGTACAGGCTGCCCGGCTCATCAACTTCAATTTCGAGCACTCTTCCACCGGTTTTCGCCGAATGCTGCTCAAACATTTTTTGCATATGTGCATCGGCGGGCATTTTGCAAAGAGTCTCTATCACTCTCCGGTTCATCAATACCGGGTGGGCGGGCTTTCCCCTATACAGGGGACGAATTATATCATACGGGGCAGATGTTCGGGGCGCCGCCTCTATCCGATCGGCCAGTTGAAAATATAGGCGCGGCGGAATCTCCGGCATATCGCCGAGGGCCACGAAAAACCAGCTGCTGCCGACCCGGGCGGCTCCGGTCTGGATCGAACTGAACATACCCCGTTCGTAGTCCGCGTTTCGAACCACCTGCAGCTGCGGTGCATGCGGGTATTCGCTTGCCAAGAGTTGTTCGAGTTCCTCGGCCCGGAAGCCGGTCACGATCACTACCCGGGTGCAGGCTGAAAGGGCATTCGCAAGGGAATTGAGAATCAGCGGGCGTCCTTGGTACTCCAGCATCGGTTTCCACCCGACCATGCGGCTCGAGAGACCGGCGCAGGGAATAACACAGTCATACGGTAGTGGTCCTAAGTGTGTGGGCTGCTGCATGTCTGCTGAGTGTAGCGATTTTTCAGCTCTTCGTACAGCGCAGCCTATATATCTATTCACACTATTTATTTGTTTAGATACAATAGCCGCCATGATAGCCACACTAGTTAATTGTATCGCAGTTATTATCGGATCCTCGATCGGGCTTTTATTGCATAAGAACATGAGCCCTAAAATTAAAGAAGTTGTCTACACCGGCGCCGGACTCATTTCACTGGCCATCGGTATGCAGATGACCTTTGAGTCGCAGCGGATTGTATATATGGCGCTGGCGGTAATTTTGGGGGGTATGCTCGGTACTGCCTGGAATATCGAAGGCGGTATTATGAACTTCGGTGGCTGGCTGCAGCGTAATTTTGCAAAAAACGCTGAAAGCGGCGCCTCCTTCGCCCAGGGGTTTCTGGATGCTTCAGTTCTGTTTTGTGTCGGTGCCCTCACTATTGTAGGTGCTATAAAAGCCGGGGCCGAAGGCAATTACGATTTGATCTTAATGAAATCGGTGCTCGACGGCTTTATGGCGATTATGTTTTCAGCGGCCATGGGGATCGGGGTGATGTTTTCGGTTATCACTATCCTCATTTATCAGGGCGGATTAACCCTGCTGGCCGGTGTAATCGGACCGCTTATCGGTGACCTCGGTTTAGCTGAGATATCCGGAACCGGCGGAATCCTGATATTGATGATCGGTATGAACCTGCTGAATTTGCGTGAGATAAAAACCGGAAATTTCCTGCCGGCCCTGTTAGTAGTGCTGGTATTTACCACCCTCGATCCCTATGTAGTGCCCTTTTTGCAGCAGCTTTCATTTTAAATCGCCCGAGCCTGCGCGAGTTCCTATGTTGTGCCGGCCCGCTTGATTTGAAACTCATCCAAGGCTCAACTCCTGTTTAACTACTCACCTCCGCCCGTTTTCGAAGTTTTTTGCATTTTCTAAAGTGTCGCAGGGGTCTACATCCTTATCCACATGGCAGGGCTGCAGATCCCATATCTCCTTGGCATATTGTGCAATTGTCCTGTCGGAAGAGAACTTTCCGGAAGATGCAATATTAATGAGGGCTTTTCGGTACCACTCGTCCCGTTGATCGCGGTACAGCGAAGTGGCGGCCGCCTGTGCTTCACAGTACGACTGCAGATCCGCCAGATGCATGTATTGATCACCCTGTTCAAACAGGGCCTGTCGAAGCGGTTCGAATATCCCCGGCTCCGAGAAGTTGAACTGTCCCGAGAAAATCATATCGACTGCATCCATGATTTCCCGGTTGTCGGCATAGTAGGTGAGGGGATTGTAGTTCGGGGCCAGCTCGGCAACTTCGTCGGAGGAGAGGCCGAAGATAAAGGCATTCTCGCGGCCGGCCTCTTCTACAATTTCGATGTTGGCCCCGTCCATAGTACCTATAGTCAGGGCTCCGTTGCACATGAACTTCATATTACCGGTTCCCGAAGCCTCGGTTCCGGCGGTAGAAATCTGTTCGGAGAGATCGGTGGCCGGAATAATTCGTTCGGCCAGGGACACACTGTAGTTCGGCAGGAAATGCACCTTGAGCCGTCCCTTCAGGTGTGCATCGTGGTTGATTACCGCGGCGAGGTTGTTGATAAACTTGATAATGAGTTTGGCCATTGTATATCCCGGCGCCGCTTTGCCGGCGAACATACAGGTGCGCGGGGCGAAGTCGTCCGGTTTTCCCCGGCGCATACGGTTATACAGAATAACAATGTGCAGGGCGTTCAGGAGCTGCCGCTTGTATTCATGGATTCGCTTTACCTGCACATCGAAGAAGCTGTCCGGATCGATTACCCAGCCGTGTTCCTTATGTATATAGTCGGAGAGCTTGGCCTTGGCCTGGCGCTTCACCTTTCCGAAGGCTTCCCGGAAACCCGGGTCGTCTATATGCTCTTTCAATTCGGCAATTTTGGAGAAGTCAGTGATCCAGCTGTCGCCGATAGCGCTGCTGATTAGTTCGGCCAATGGTGGGTTGGCATGCAGGAGAAATCGTCGTTGTGTTATTCCGTTGGTTTTGCTGTTAAACCGTTCAGGGAAGATATCGGCCAGTTCGGGCACAAGACGCTCTTTCAGGAGTTTGGTGTGCAGCTCCGCCACCCCGTTGGTGGAGTGGGAGCCGACAATCGACATATAGGCCATCCGGATCTGTTTGGGGGTCGACTCTTCAACCAGACTTACCTGCCGGATTTTCTCCATCTTCTGCGGGAATACGGTAATTGCTTTCTGCAGGAAGCGGTGGTTGATTTCATATATTATCTGCAAATGCCGCGGGAGCAGATGGTCGAGCATGGGAACCGGCCATTTCTCCAGAGCTTCCGGCATAAGGGTATGGTTGGTATATCCGAGGGTTTTTACAGTAATGTCCCAGGCATCGTTCCACCTTAGTCCCTCCTCATCGATCAGCAGCCGCATCAGTTCGGGGACGGCCAGTGAGGGGTGGGTGTCGTTGAGCTGAATAGCCGCGTACTGCGGAAACTCCTCCCATCTGTGGATGACGCGCTTGAAGCGGCGCAGAATATCCTGCAGCGAGCAGGAGACGAAAAAGTACTGCTGTTTCAGCCGCAGCTCTTTGCCGAGATAGAGTTTATCGTTAGGATACAGTACTTTAGTCAGGTTTTCGGCTATCACCTTGGCACTGACCGCCTCAACGTAGTCACCGGCGTTGAAATCCTCGAAGTCGAACTCTTCAGCGGCCCGGGCCGACCAGAGCCGTAGTGTATTGACGGTGCCGCCGCCGTATCCGACTATCGGCATGTCATAGGGAATTCCGATTACCGACTGTGCATCGACCCAGCGGAAGACCCGCGTGCCGTGCTCGAGCATCGGTTCAACCCGTCCGCCGAAATATACCTCTACAGAGTGTTCGGGGCGCTCGATTTCCCAGGGATTTTCCCAGCGCAGCCAGTCATCGGGCTGCTCTACCTGGAAGCCGTTGTCGATTTGCTGCCTGAAAATGCCGTAGTCATAGCGCAATCCGTAGCCGTAGGCCGGCAGATCCATAGTGGCCATGGAATCGAGAAAACAGGCGGCCAGCCGGCCGAGACCGCCGTTGCCCAGCCCGGCATCCACTTCCTGTTCGGATAGTTTTTCGTAGGAATAGCCGAGTTCTTCCAGTGCGCTGCGAACTTGCCCTTTCAATTCCATATTTATGATGTTGTTGCCCATGGCACGGCCCATCAAAAACTCCATAGACATATAGTAGACCCGCTTCACATCCTGCTCATAATGAGTCTGCTTGGTTTTCAGCCACTGGTGCATGATCCGGTCGCGGACGGCATAGGCCAGTGCCATAAACTGGTCCCGGGATGTGGCGTTATAGCGATCCGCCCCCAGGGTGTATTTGAGGTGTTCAGCAAATCCCCAGCTTACCGAAGGGCCGTCTTTCCCGTAGCGGCTGCCGTGAATACCCTGCGTCCCTTCAGGGGACGGGGCCGGCGCGGCGTGCGCCGAGTGTTCCTTGTTTTTATTACTCATGGATTCTCCTTATACGATCCTTCCTCTGGTCCAAATGGTATCTCGTTAGCTACACAGAATTCGCGCACTCGGGCTGTCGCGGCCATATATTAAAACTCTAAGAGCGGAAGCGGTGGGAATCAATGCCGTATTTAGAAATTCGAAGGCCTATTTTTCGTTCCGTCAGGCCCAGTATGCGGGCCGCCCGGGCGGCATTTCCTTTGCTCGATTTGAGGGCATCCAGGATTATCTCCTTCTCGAAACGCTCTATCTCCTCTTCCAGCGTTCCCTGCAGCAGGGTGTTGGTGGACTCGGCCGACTGCAGGGTGGGCGGCATTAGATGCCCGTGAATTACCCCATCGGTGCTAAGTAGAACCGCCCGCTCGATGCAATTCTCCAATTCGCGCACGTTGCCCGGCCAGTGATAGGATGAGAGTAGTTCGATTGCCGGGGTGGAAATACGTCGGATCACTTTATTATTTTTTGTGCTGTATTTTTCGGCGAAATGGTCCGCCAGCAAGGTAATATCGCTTTTACGTTCGCGCAGCGGCGGAATATGGATAGGGAAGACATTCAGCCGGTAATACAGGTCTTCGCGGAACGCGTTCTGCTGAATCATCTCTTCGAGATTGCGGTGAGTTGCGGTTATTACCCGCACGTTCACCCTCTGAGTGCGGTTGCCGCCGACCCGTTCGAACTCACGCTCCTGCAGGACCCGCAGGAGTTTTACCTGAATCGAAAGCGGCAGGTCGCCGATTTCGTCTAAGAAGATGGTTCCCCCGTCAGCCAGTTCGAAGCGTCCCTTGCGGGTTTGTACTGCACCGGTGAAGGCTCCCTTTTCATGCCCGAAGAGCTCACTCTCGATTACCGTTTCGGGTAGTGCCGAACAGTTCACTTTGACAAACGGTCCTTCCGAACGCGGGCTGTTGTAGTGAATGGCCTGGGCAATCAGCTCTTTTCCGGTGCCGCTTTCTCCGCGGATCAGTACCGAGGCTTCGCTGCCGGAGACCTGGGCCATTAAGTTGAACACCTCTTTCATGGCGGTGCTGTTGCCGATGATGTTTTTGGGACGGAACTTCTCTTCCAGCTGGTCCTTCAACCGCCGGTTCTCCTCCATCAGCCGTTCGCGCTCTTCCTGCACACTGCGGCGCAGTTTTACCGCCTGGGCGATCATCGAGGCTACGATTGACAGCAGCCTGACATCGTCATCCAGGCTTTGGGGGCTTCCGTCGGTGCGGTCGGCGCTCAGAGCTCCCAAAATGTCCTTGTTGGTCATTACGGGCACACAGATAAAGGCCACATCCCGGTCACTGCTCTCCCGGTGGACTCCGGTTTTGTCGAGAAACTCCGCTTCCTCATTAATATTGGGGATGACCATTGGCTGTCCGGACTGTACAACCTTTCCCGTAACCCCTTCACCGGGGCGGTAGACAACCTGCTTGTGCGAATCCCGTTCGATTTCGTAGGCAGCTTCAACTGTAATAAGGCCGGTTTGCCGATTGAGAAGGGTTACCGTTCCGTGGGACAGTCCCATATGTTCTTTCAGCTGCCGCAGGACCGGCAGTATGACCTGGTCGAGATCGAGACTCCGGTCGAGGGTCTGACTGATTTCGAACAACAGGGTGAGTTCTTTGAGTTTACGTCTGTAATGCATTCCACTCTGCGGCATATCTACTAGAGGATAGTAGCTAGTGTGCCTTAAAATGACAATAGAACTGGATCAAATCATATAAGATTTGAAGCAAAACAGCATGAAGGAACGCTTCACTCATGTGAGGTGAATTTTTGTCTCATATCTTTATAGCCATTAAGTATTGACAAAAGCACGCTGCTTTGGTACTTTTGGCAGGCACTTTCAAGCCCTTGTAGCTCAGTCGGTAGAGCACCTCCATGGTAAGGAGGGGGTCATCGGTTCAAGTCCGATCGAGGGCTCAAAGCGTGTTCCCGTACTCGGCTTGACATTTTATGTTTAGTTGGATAAGCTTGTCCTTCTAGGATAACGCGGGGAAATTAGCTTTTCTCTATTGTATGCAGTAGCGATCATATACAGGAGTAATCTACAATGGCGAGTAAGAAAAAAGGTAATATAGAGAAGATTGCACTGAAATGTAGCGAGTGTGGTCGCAGAAACTATACAACCACCAAGAATCGACGCAATATTCAAGGTAAACTTGAGTTTAGCAAGTATTGTCGCTTCGATCAAAAACACACGCTGCATAAAGAGTCCAAAATTAAGTAGACCTCACACAGGCCAGTAGCTCCAACGGCTAGAGCGCCGGTCTCCAAAACCGGATGTTGTAGGTTCGAATCCTACCTGGCCTGCTTTTTTTGTATAACATGAGGGGAAAAACGAAATGAAGAAGATCATACAGTTTTTTAAAGACAGTTACGCTGAATTGAAACGCGTGGTGTGGCCAAGCCGAGAAGACGTGGCCTCATCGACCAAGGTAGTAATCATTTCGGTGATAGCCTTCGCTTTAGTGCTCGGCATAGTTGATTTCCTTCTCCTGAAAGGTATGGACTTAATTTTTTAGTTCGCGTTTATCCCCTGAACAGAAAGCACATCTGGTAATTAGTGTAATTTTTTGGAGAAGGGAAAGAGGATAAGGAAATGGCTAAAGGATGGTACGTCCTTCATACCTACTCTGGGCATGAAAACAAGGTAGAGAAGTTTATTCGAAAGCTTAAGGAAGAGCCGCCTTTCGATGAAGTTATTGCCGATGTTAAGGTGCCTTCTGAAGAAGTAGTAGAAGTAAAAGACGGCAAACGAAAAGTAACGAACAAAAAATTTCTACCCGGATATATCCTGTTAGAAATGGACCTGCCTGAGCATGGCTGGAAACGCATTTGTTCTGAGATTCGAAAGATACAGGGTGTAACCGGTTTTGTCGGTTCAATGGGCGGTTCGAAGCCGCAGCCGATTTCGGCCGACGAGGCCAGATCCATTCTGCAGAAAACCGGAGAAATCCGTTCCGATAAGGTCGCCAAACCGAAGCAGTCTTTCTCTGTGGGTGAAGCTGTACGGATTATTGAAGGACCCTTCGACACCTTTACCGGTACTATTGAAGAGGTCAACCTTGAAAAAGGGAAGCTGCGGGTGTCTGTGGGTATTTTCGGCCGATCTACTCCGGTAGAAGTCGATTTTCTGCAAGTGGAAAAGGTGTGAAGTGCATAAGGCTCCTTCGTTGAAGGAGATGATGGGAGTTCGTTGAAACATACGGACGATATTACCACGATATGGAGATTATACAATGGCGAAGAAAAAGGTAACTGCGGTTATCAAGTTGCAGGTACCGGCGCAAAAGGCAACTCCGGCACCACCCGTTGGTCCGGCGTTAGGCCCTCACGGAGTCAGTGCGCCGCAATTCGTGCAGCAGTTTAACGACCGCACCAAAGACATTGAGGCAGGTTTGACAATTCCGGTAGAAATTACCGTTTTTGCAGACCGGAGTTTTTCGTTTATCACTAAAACTCCTCCCGCCGCTGTCTTGATCAAGAAGGCGTGCAACATTGAAAGCGGTTCTGCCGAGCCGCACAAGGTGAAAGTTGCCAAGATTCCGGCCAGCAAGGTCAAGGAAATTGCTGAAATGAAGATGCCGGACTTGAATGCAAACGATATCGAAGCTGCCATGAAAATTGTGGCCGGTACCGCCCGCAGTATGGGCATCGAAGTGGAGGCCGGCAAATGAGACATGGAAAGAAATTCAAAGATGCGTTGCAGAAGGTAGACCGAGAGAAAGAGTATCCGGTACAGGAAGGCGTTGAGCTGGTAAAAGAGCTCTCCTTCGCGAATTTCGATGAGACTATCGAACTTTCGGTGAAGCTCAACCTCAAGAAAAGTCAAACCGTTCGTGATACCCTGGTTCTTCCGAATCAATTCAAAGGCGAGAAGAAAATACTCGTATTTGCCAAGGGTGAGAAGGCTGAAGAGGCTCGCGAGGCCGGGGCCGCCTATGTGGGCGATACCGATCTTGTCGAGAAGATTCAGGGCGGCTGGCTCGATTTCGATGTTGCGGTAGCTACTCCTGATATGATGAAAGATGTAGGGCGTTTGGGCCCGATCCTCGGGCGGCGCGGTTTGATGCCGAACCCGAAAACTCAAACGGTAACATTTGAGATCAAGGCTGCTCTCGATGAGCTGAAGAAAGGACGAGTAGAGTACCGTTCCGACAAAACCGGGGTTGTGCACTTTTCAATCGGCAAGGCATCAATGGAGGCCGGGCAGGTTGTGGAAAACGTGCATGCGGTATTGGGTGAAATCGCCAAGAAGCGTCCTGCCGATGCAAAGGGTGAGTTTATGCGCACGGTATACGTCTCGTCTACGATGGGCCCGGGGGTGAAACTTGCCTACCGGGAACTGGCGTAAGGTGCCGTTGAAGGAGATTAAACTATGGCAGAATATGTAACCAGAGTGAACCAAGAGAAAACAGATGCGGTGAACCGGCTCAAAGAGATGTTCCAGGAATCCGTAGACTATATATTCACTAATTACCGTGGTTTGAGTGTTGCTCAAATTACCGAGCTGCGCAACAAACTGCGTGAGGAAGATACGGCAATGCGGGTGGTGAAAAACCGCTACGCCAAAATCGCCCTTAAAGAGCTCGAACAGCCGGAGGTCGATGACCTGCTCATGGGACCGACTGCGGTTGTCCTGCCCAAGAAGGAGTCCGGACCGGCGGCCAAGATACTGGTGGAGTTCGGAAAGGATAACCCCGTCGAGATCAAGGGCGGGATCATTAATGGAAATGTGTTCGATCTAGCCCAGATGGAAGCTTTTAGTAAGTTGCCGACCCGGGACGAACTGATCGCCAAGCTGATGGGTACCATGAACGCACCTCTGCAGAACTTTGTATACACATTGAATGCGGTTCCGCAGACCCTTGTTCGTGTACTGCAGGCAGTAGCGGACAAGAAAAAAGAAGAAGGTTAATTTACTGCAGTTTGCAGGAAAACCACATATATTACGGCGTTAGTCTTCGCTTAGTGCCATGCTATCGTCGATTTATAAAGGAGAAGTTAATATGGCAGAATTGACAAAGGACGACATTTTAGAAGCAATTTCCAACATGACCGTGTTGGAAGTATCCGAATTGATTAGTGCAATGGAAGAGAAGTTTGGCGTAACCGCCGCTGCTCCTGTTGCGGCAGCCGGAGCTGGTGCTGCGCCCGCAGCTGGCGCTGCTGAGGAAGAAGAGCAGACCGAGTTCGACGTAATTCTCAAGGGTGTTGCCGACGGAAAGAAGATTCCGGTTATCAAAGAGGTTCGTGCTATCACGGGACTAGGGCTGAAAGAGGCCAAAGAGATGGTGGAAGCCGGCGATAAGGCTCTGAAAGAGGGCGTTTCGAAGGATGAAGCAAAGGAAATGAAAGAAAAACTTGAGGCGGCCGGCGGAGTTGTTGAAGTTAAATAACAGCTTCCCGTATACGCGTGCACAGTTAAGTTGTACCCATAAGCGCCACCAGACCGCATTGTGTCTGGTGGCCTGTTGTGTCTTAGAATAAAAATCCATCTAACCCCGACGTTCACTGAACGGGGTGTTTTTATCAGGGGGTGGTGATGCTTTCAGGCAGCAAAGCCATAAGAAAGAGAACCTATATCGGGGAAGAGTTCCGTGAAGTAATGGAACTCCCTAGTCTCATCGACATTCAACTCTCGTCGTACGAGCGGTTTCTACAGAGAAACCGGCTCCTTGAGGGCAAACCGCTTGTGCCGCAAGGGATTGAAGAGGTATTTCAGAGTGTATTTCCAATCGAGAGTCCGAACGGAGATATGCTGCTGGAATACAGCCATTACTCGCTCGATGAGGAAAACATTAAATTCGACCAGGAACAGTGTAAGCTCAAGGGGCTTACCTATGCCGTTCCTATAAAAGCGCAGATAAACCTCATTTTCCAGGAAACCGGAGAAATTCGGCAAAAAGATATCTACATAGGGGATATACCGCTCATGACCGAGCGCGGTACCTTTATTATAAATGGTGCCGAACGGGTTGTGGTAAGTCAAATTCACCGTTCTCCGGGTGTTATCTTTTCGCATGAGAAGGGTGTGTACTCTTCACGGATCATTCCGTATCGCGGTTCATGGCTCGAATTCGAAATCGACCAGAAAAAAGAACTTATCTACGCCAAAATCGACCGCAAAAAGAGAATTCTCGGAACGATGTTCCTGCGGGCCCTTGGGTTTGCGTCCCGCGAAGAGATTATCGATGTTTTTTACAAGAGCGAAGCTGCTCAGGTAGAGGAGAGCCGGGAAGGGCGCGATGCGCTGGTTGGAAGAGTACTTGCCAAGGCTGTGTGGATAGAGCGGGAAGGGGAACAAAAAAAACTGTACCGCGCCGGAGAAAAGCTCCACCCCCACGATGTTGACGAGCTGCTGCACTCCGGTGTAACCGAAGTAGTGCTTATCGATTTTGAGAACCCCGAATCACTCCATTCACCGATTATTCTGAACTGTTTCGAGCGGGAAGAGGTAAAGTTTACCCGCGATGATGTAAATATCGATGAGCCTACCAAGGAAGATGCACTTATTACAGTCTATTCGGTGCTTATGCCGGGCGAACCGATTACCCTGGAAAGCGCCGAAAAAGACCTCCAGTCGATGTTCTTCAGTACTCGACGCTATGATCTCGGGCGGGTGGGTCGTTACAAACTGAACAAGAAGTTCGATTACGACTTGGAAAACAAAAGCCAGGTATTGAGCAAGGCAGATATCTACAACACCATGAACTTTCTCATCAAGGTGTACATTGGCGAGGCCAATGTGGATGATATCGACCATCTCGGGAACCGGCGTGTTCGTTCGGTTGGCGAATTGATGGCGAATCAGCTTAAAACCGCATTCTCGCGAATGGAGCGTATCGCCAAGGAGCGCATGAGCCTGAAGGAGAACGATACTGTTAAGCCGCAGGACCTTATTTCCATCAAGCCGATCGTGGCTGCGGTGAAAGAGTTTTTCGGCTCCAGTCAGTTATCGCAGTTCATGGACCAGGTCAATCCGCTGGCTGAGTTGACTCACAAGCGTCGTCTCAATGCATTGGGGCCCGGCGGTCTTTCGAGAGACCGAGCCGGATTCGAGGTTCGCGACGTACACTACACCCACTACGGGCGAATGTGTCCAATTGAAACCCCGGAAGGGCCGAATATCGGACTCATTATGTCGCTGGCGAATTATACTAAAGTGAATGAGTACGGCTTTCTTGAATCCCCTTACCGTAAAGTGAAGGATGGGAAGGTAAGCGATGAAATCGAATACCTTTCCGCCATGGATGAAGAGAAGCACTTTATTGCGCAGGCCAACGCGAATCTTGACAAGAAGAATAGATTCGCCGACGATCTGATCTCTGTACGTAAAGCCGGCGATTATAATACAAAACCCGCCGAGGATATTGCTTATATGGATGTGTCGCCGAAGCAGGTAGTTTCGGTGGCCACTTCGCTGATTCCCTTTCTCGAGCATGACGATGCCAACCGTGCGTTGATGGGCTCGAACATGCAGCGGCAGTCGGTGCCGTTGGTATTTCCTGAGGCTCCCCGAGTGGGAACCGGTATGGAAGGTAAAACTGCGTATGACTCCGGAGTGCTGCTGAAAGCCCGGCGGGCTGGAACGGTCGAGTATGTAAACAACCAACGAATAGTTATTAAGCCCGACAATGCCAAAGACCCTGATGAGAGAGACATTTACAACCTGATCAAGTTTCAACGCACAAACCAGGATACCTGTTTCAATCATAAACCGCTGGTGTACTACGGTCAGAAAATAGAGGCCGGACAGGCTATTTCAGATGGTCCGGCTACCGACCAGGGCGAGTTGGCGCTTGGAAGAAATGTGATTGTGGGTTTTGTCCCCTGGAACGGTTATAACTATGAGGATGCCATCTTGATTTCCGAAAAGGTGGTAAAAGAGGATATTTACACCTCAATTCATATAAAAGAGTTTTCGATCGATATACGCGAGACTAAACTCGGGCCGGAGAAACTCACCCGGGATATTCCCAATGTGAGTGAAAAGGCCCTGGAGTACCTCGATGAAGAGGGGATAATCAGTATTGGAGCCAAAGTGGGATCCGGGACGATTCTTGTGGGTAAAGTTACCCCGAAATCCGAAACCGAAACCACCCCTGAGTTCAAACTGCTGAACTCTATCTTCGGAGAAAAGGCCAAAGAGGTGAAGGACAGTTCTCTGCGGATTCCGCATGGAACCGAGGGAACGGTAATAGATGTGCAGCGCCTCAAGCGCTCTGAAGGCGACGATCTGTCGCCGGGTGTTGACGAGGTTGTGAAAGTGTTGATTGCCACCAAGCGCAAGCTGCGCGAAGGTGACAAAATGGCCGGTCGTCACGGTAATAAGGGTGTAATTGCACGGGTGTTGCCCGAAGAGGATATGCCGTACATGGAAGACGGTACCCCCCTCGATGTATGTCTCAACCCCTTGGGAGTTCCCTCCCGAATGAACCTCGGGCAGTTGCTCGAGAACGAACTCGGCTGGGCCGCACTGGCTCTAGATGAGTGGTACGATACCCCGATCTTTCAGTCGGCAACTCCCGAAATGATTACCGAGAAGTTGAAAGAAGCGGGGCTTCCGGCCAATTCTAAAGCCTGGATACGGGACGGTAGAACCGGCGAACTTTTTGAAAATCCGGTGTTTGTAGGACTGATGTATATGCTGAAACTGCATCACCTGGTCGACGATAAGATGCATGCTCGCTCTACCGGACCTTACTCGCTGGTTACTCAACAGCCCCTCGGCGGTAAAGCTCAATTCGGTGGACAGCGACTCGGAGAGATGGAAGTATGGGCTCTGGAAGCCTATGGTGCTGCCAATACGCTGCAGGAGCTGCTCACCATCAAGTCTGACGATATGAATGGCCGCTCGAAGATTTACGAGAGCATTGTAAAGGGAGAGCCGGCTACCGCCGCAGGAGTTCCGGAATCGTTTAACGTATTGGTACAGGAACTGCGGGGTCTGGCCCTCGACGTAACTATTTACGACTCAAAGGGTAAACAGATACCTCTGACCGAACGTGACGAGGAACTGATCAATCGAAAAGGGAGCCAGTTCTAGGCAGGAGTTGTCATATGAGAGATATACAAGATTTCGATAATATAATGATAAGACTTGCTTCTCCGGAGCAGATCAGAGCATGGTCGTATGGAGAAGTTAAGAAACCGGAAACAATCAACTATCGTACACTGCGGCCGGAAAAGGACGGACTCTTCTGTGAGCGTATCTTCGGTACCACCAAAGAGTACGAATGCTACTGCGGTAAGTTCAAATCGATCCGCTATAAGGGTGTGATTTGTGACCGCTGTGGTGTTGAAGTAACTCACTTTAAGGTTCGTCGTGAACGCATGGGGCATATCGAACTGGCTTCGCCGGTCTCGCATATTTGGTATTACCGATCGGTGCCTTCTCGAATGGGCTTATTGCTCGATTTGTCGATAGCCGCTCTACGTTCTGTGCTCTACTACGAAAAATACATCGTTATCGAGCCGGGTGATACGGATCTAAAAAAGATGGATCTTCTTTCGGAAGAAGAGTTTATGGAATCCCGGGAACGTTATGGAATGAGTTTTACCGCCGGAATCGGCGCTGAATCGGTCCGTACGCTGCTCGAGCAGATCGATTTGGATGTACTGTCCGCCGAACTGCGTGGAAAAATGATTGAAAAGGGCGCCAAGGCCGACAAGCGTCTGCTGAAGCGTATTGAAATAGTCGAAAATTTTCGCGATTCCGGGAACCGCCCCGAGTGGATGATTCTGGACGTAATACCTGTGATACCCCCGGAGTTGCGGCCGATGGTGCAGCTGGATGGAGGCCGTTTTGCGACTTCCGACCTGAACGATTTGTACCGCCGGGTGATAAACAGGAATAATCGCCTGAAGCGGCTTATGTCGCTGAACGCTCCCGATATTATTATTCGCAATGAAAAAAGAATGCTGCAGGAAGCAGTGGATGCCCTGTTCGACAACTCGAAGAAAAAACGGGTGGTCAAGGGGGCCTCAAACCGGCCGTTGAAGTCGCTTTCGGATATGCTTAAGGGCAAGCAGGGACGGTTCCGGCAGAACCTGCTGGGTAAACGTGTAGATTACTCCGGCCGTTCCGTTATCGTGGTTGGTCCGGAACTACGGCTGCACCAGTGCGGTCTGCCGACGAAAATGGCCTTGGAGCTGTTCAAGCCCTTCATTATGAAAAAGCTCGTCGAACGCGACGTTGTATATAACATCAAAAAAGCGAAAACTCTGGTGGAGCAGGAGACCCAGGAGGTCTATGCAGTACTGGACGAGGTGGTGAAAGAGCACCCCGTCCTGCTGAATCGTGCGCCAACGCTGCACCGCCTCGGTATTCAGGCCTTTGAGCCGGTACTGGTGGAGGGTAAAGCAATCAAACTGCACCCGCTGGTATGTCACGCTTATAACGCCGACTTCGATGGCGACCAAATGGCCGTCCATGTGCCACTGACTCAGGCAGCTCAAATTGAGTGTTGGACGCTGATGCTGTCGTCGAATAACCTGCTTGATCCGGCCAACGGAAGTCCGGTTGTGTTTCCTTCGCAGGATATGGTGCTCGGTATAAACTACCTTACCCGTATCAGACCGGGGCAGCCGGGCGAAGGCAAGCACTTTGTCAATTTCGATGAAGCGTTGCTGGCGCTCGAAGCGAAGGCAATTAGTTATAATTCAAAGATTTACATAAAACTAAATGGAGAATGGGCTGAAACTACCGTAGGACGTATTATCTTCAATGAGGAGATGCCCGACGAGGTAGAGTTTGTCAATAAGCAGTTTGGAGACAAAGAACTGCGCGCCCTGGTCGGAAAAGCATACAAGGACCACGGCCCGTCGGTTGTAGTCAGGATGCTCGATTCGATCAAAGATGTCGGTTTTCGTTATGCGACCCTGTTCGGAGCGACTATTGGTGTAGACGACGTTGTTATTCCGGAAAAGAAGCGGGAGATGATAGAGGATGCCAATAAGCGGGTGCTCGAGATTCAGAATCAGTACCTTCAGGGACATATCACCCAGGAAGAGCGGTATAACCGTGTAATCGAGGTGTGGAGTAAAACCAACGAAGATCTTACCAGTGAGCTGATGGATATACTCAAGAACG
The DNA here is from genome assembly GCA_964632675.1 of uncultured Sediminispirochaeta sp. Lineage (GTDB taxonomy): Bacteria > Spirochaetota > Spirochaetia > DSM-16054 > Sediminispirochaetaceae > DSBN01. Next base: position 96,501 of record CAZWDV010000002.1, on the reverse strand, counting down.
ATCGCGGCGGGTTCAATCCGGTTTACCTGATGGCCGACTCTGGTGCGCGTGGTAGCCGGACACAGATCCGGCAGTTGGGTGGTATGCGCGGCCTAATGGCCAAGCCTTCCGGTGATATTATCGAGCTGCCGATTAGGTCCAACTTCAAAGAGGGGTTGTCGATCATCGAGTTCTTTATCTCCACCAACGGTGCCCGTAAAGGTCTGGCCGATACAGCTCTGAAGACCGCCGATGCCGGTTACCTGACCCGCCGCCTGGTCGACATTGCCCAGGATGTAGTGGTCAACGAGGAGGACTGCGGTACCATCAACGGTATCGAAATCAGTGCTTTGAAAGACGGAGAGGAGATTATCGAGTCTCTCCAAGACCGTATTGTCGGTCGATTTACCCTTGAGAGGGTCAAGCATCCGATTACCGGCGATATCATCGTTGATGTGAATGAAGAGATAACTGAAGAGCTGGCCACGCAATTAGAAGAGGTTGGAGTAGAGAAGGTTCGTATCAGAACAGTATTTACTTGTGAAGCTCGACACGGAGTATGCCGCAAGTGTTATGGGAGAAATTTGGCCACCAGCGAAACAGTAGAGGTTGGTGAGTCGGTTGGAATTATCGCAGCTCAGTCTATTGGCCAGCCGGGAACCCAGCTTACCATGCGTACTTTTCATATCGGTGGTGCGGCAACCAAGGTGAGCGAGGAAAATCGAATTTCCTTCGCCTTCCCGGTTCTGGTAAAAGAGGTGCACGGAAATACGGTACAGCTTGACAGCGGCGATATCCTTTTCACTCGAAAAGGTTATATTATTGTTGCTAAAGTTGTACGAAGAATAAAATTAGAAAAAAATGCCAAGCTGCACGTCAGCGAGGGCGACAAGATTAGCGGTGTGATCCCGCTGGTTACCCAGGGGGGCGAAGAAATTCTCTCCCATGAGAACGCCTTTGCCCACATTCGAGAAGAACAGTTGTTGCTAGTTGCACAAGATCAGAAGATAGATGTGCGTAACGGCGCCGAGCTGCGAGTCGGTATAGACGAGATCGTCGAATCCGGTGAGTCGCTGGCTACCTTCGACCCCTTTTCCGAGCCGATTATTGCCGAAAAGAACGGGAAGGTTCGCTTTGAAGATATCGTGCTGGGGACCACTCTGAAAGAAGAGATCAATGAAGATACCGGTAATATCGAAAAGAAAATTACCGAGTTTTCACTGGAGAGTTTGCAGCCGCGAATTATTCTTGAAGACGAACACGGTGATGAAACGGCCAGTTACTTCCTTCCGGGTAATTCATACCTGAATGTCGAGGATGGTGAAGTAGTAAAAATGGGTCGCACTTTAGCCAAATTGCTGAAGGAGAGCGTGAAAACCGCTGATATCACCGGTGGTCTGCCCCGGGTCGGCGAACTATTCGAAGCGCGCCGTCCAAAAAATGCAGCTGTACTGGCGCGAATATCCGGTACAGTACAGTTCAAGAGCATTGTAAAGGGCAAGCGGGTTATCAATGTAGTGGATGATTTCGGCAATGAATACAAGCATATGGTCCCGATGGGGCGCCATTTGCTCATTCGCGACGGCGACCTGGTGGAAGCCGGTGAAAAACTCTGTGAAGGCAACTACGACCCCCACGATGTATTGGAGATTCTGGGTGAGAATGCCCTGCAATCCTTCCTGGTAAATGAAGTGCAGGAAGTGTACCGGCTGCAGGGGGTAAATATCAATGATAAGCACATTGGTGTTATTATCCGCCAGATGATGCGCAAGGTAGAGATAGTCCAGGTTGGCGACACCAACTTTATTTACGGCCAGCAGGTCGATAAATACAAATTCCATGCGGAGAACCGTAAGGTCATCCGCGAAGGTGGACAGTCGGCGGTAGCTAAACCGCTGCTGCTGGGCATTACCAGAGCATCGCTCAACATCGATTCGTTCATCTCGGCCGCTTCCTTCCAGGAAACTACCCGGGTATTGACAAATGCAGCGATAGCTGGTAGTAATGATGCTCTACGGGGACTCAAAGAGAACGTTATTATCGGACACCTTATTCCGGCCGGTACCGGTATGCGGAACTACCGCAAGGTGAAACTGTACGATGAAAACTCCGAGGATCTTGATACCTCGGTGCAAAATATAATTGAAGCGCGGAAACGTGAACAGGCTGAAGGGGAAGAGGAAAGCCAGGGTTTCGCCGCGGAGGTCGAGCAGATCTCTACGGATGGTGATGAAGAGTGAGCCAAATGCTGAGGTTCGCTCCCTCGCATGCTGGCCCGTTTGGCCGCGAAAAACAATATGAAAGGGAGTACACTGGTACATGCCTACAATTAACCAGCTAGTTCGAAAAGGCCGCAAGGCTATAGTTGCAAAGGGGAAAGCCCGAGCACTTGAAAATTGTCCACAAAAGCGCGGTGTTTGTACCCGCGTTATGACGGTTACACCTAAGAAGCCGAACTCGGCGCTGCGTAAAGTAGCCAGAGTGCGTTTGACTAACGGTATAGAAGTAACTGCGTACATTCCCGGTATCGGGCATAATCTGCAGGAGCACTCCGTTGTGTTGATTCGCGGAGGTCGTGTAAAGGACCTTCCGGGTGTTCGGTATCATATCGTACGTGGTGCGAAAGATACCCTCGGTGTAGAGGACCGCAAAAAAGGCCGGTCGAAATACGGAACCAAGAAGCCGAAGGCGTAAGGAGTAACCGATGGGACGAAAGAAATTTATTCGTGAAAGAGTCGTGTTGCCTGATTCGCGTTACGGCAGCACTGTTGTTACAAAGTTTATCACCAGAATGATGCTTGACGGAAAAAAAGCCACCAGTCAAAGGGTTATATATGAAGCCCTCGAAAAACTGGCGGAAAAGTCCGGCAAGGATGGTCTGGAAGTGTTTGAAAAAGCTCTTGAGAATGTAAAACCCTCTGTTGAGGTAAAATCAAGACGAGTGGGTGGTTCAACCTATCAGGTGCCTGTAGAGGTGCGTGAGAAACGGCGCGATGCGCTGGCTATGCGTTGGATCATTCAGGCCGCCCGCGCGCGTAGCGGGAAGTCTATGGGCGAAAAGCTGTTCAACGAATTGTTCGATGCATCCAATTCGACGGGTTCCGCTTTTCGTAAGAAGGAAGATACCCATAGAATGGCTGAGGCAAACAAAGCGTTCTCGCATTATAGATGGTAGTATAAGGGGGTTTGCCCCCTTGACCTTTCTGCGCATATTGCGTAGTATTGCACAACCAATTGGTGCTTAGGCACCAGGCTTGTGGTAGCCAAACCGATCGTCCGTTATGTCACGGCTGTGATTTTAGGATGATGAGGTGGTTCCAGGCGCTGTAATCAGCCAAGTCAGGCATGGGCGTTCTGCCGGCATGTTATGACCTCTGGATCCTTCCTTTTCACTCTACTCGTTCACCAGCTTTATAGGTATAACACGATCGGGGTCTGTCGACTCAAAGAGGGTCGTATGGATGTGGTCGTATAATTTTTTATTGGGGATATTCACAAGGAGGAAGTGATGGCTAAAGCCAAGTTTGAAAGAACAAAGCCACATATCAACGTTGGTACCATTGGGCACGTTGACCACGGTAAGACAACCCTTACTGCGGCAATCACTATGTACTGCTCAAAGGGCGATGACGGTAAGGTGATGTCGTACGAACAAATTGACAACGCACCTGAAGAAAAGGCCCGTGGTATAACTATCAATACCCGTCACGTCGAGTACGAAACCGACGCTCGACACTATGCTCACGTTGACTGTCCGGGACACGCAGACTACATCAAGAATATGATCACTGGTGCTGCCCAGATGGATGGTTCAATTATCGTTGTTGCTGCTACCGACGGTGCAATGGCGCAGACCAAGGAGCATATCCTGCTTGCACGTCAGGTAGGTGTGCCGGCTTTGATCGTATTTATTAACAAGACCGATCAGGTAGACGATCCGGATTTGATCGAGCTGGTTGAAGAAGAAATGCGCGACTTAATGAAGGAATACGAGTTTCCCGGTGACGATATTCCGGTAATCAAAGGCTCTGCATTCGAGGCTATGGAGAACCCCGGAGATCCTGAGAAAACCAAATGTATCCAGGAACTGCTCGATGCAATGGATAATTACTTTCCGCAACCTGAACGTGCGATCGATCAGGATTTCTTGATGCCGATCGAAGATATTTTCTCCATTCAGGGCCGTGGTACGGTTGTTACCGGTCGTGTGGAACGTGGAAAAATCCATGTCGGAGATACGATCGAGATTGTCGGTGTTCGAGAGACTTCTAAGACCACCTGTACCGGTGTTGAGATGTTCAATAAGATTCTCGATGAAGGACAGGCCGGTGATAATATCGGAGCGCTGCTGCGTGGTGTAGACAAAAACGATGTTGTTCGTGGTCAGGTGCTTGCAAAACCGGGTAGCATTACCCCGCATGCAAAGTTCAAAGGGCAGATCTATGCACTTACAAAGGAAGAGGGTGGTCGTCACTCGCCTTTCTTTAACGGTTATCGCCCGCAGTTTTACTTCCGGACCACCGACATTACCGGCAGCGTAACTCTTCCTGAAGATAAGCAGATGGTAATGCCTGGCGACCATGTCGAGGTAAATGTAGAACTCATTCACCCGATTGCTATGGAAAAAGGACTTCGCTTCGCAATTCGTGAAGGTGGCCGAACTGTAGCTAGTGGTCAGGTTACTGAAATAATCGAATAGTACTTTAAGTAGGTCCCGCACCGAGAATGCGTGCGGGACTTATTTTTCGGGGGATATAATGGCCAAAGATAGAATTCGAGTGCGGCTAAGAGGTTTTGATATAGAACTCATAGACCAGAGCTCACGTGCAATTGTACAGACGGTGGAAAAGGCTGGAGCAAGAGTAGCTGGGCCGGTCCCTTTGCCAACAAGGATCAATAAATTTACTGTACTGAGGTCGCCGCACGTAAATAAGAAATCTCGTGAACAGTTTGAGATGCGAACACACAAGAGATTGATCGACATTCTTGATCCTACATCGAAGGTGATGGATGCCCTAATGAAGCTTGAGCTTCCTGCTGGTGTGGATGTAGAGATTAAGCAGTAAAACAGAGATTTTACTTAATCGAGGTTAAAGATGTTAGGGCTGATCGGTAGAAAACTTGGAATGACACAGGTATTTGACGAACGCGGGGTTCTTACTCCGGTTACCGTCATAAAGATAGAAGATAACCAGGTTATAGACGAACGCAATGAAGAAAAAAACGGCTATAAGGCCGTAGTAATGGGTGCTGTTGATAAGAAGGTTAGTAAGGTGACCAAGCCTTACGCCGGACAGTTCAAGAATGGTTCACCCAAGAGTGTCCTGGTTGAAATGCGAGACTTTGAAGGCGAGTACGAAGTAGGTGCCTCAATGGGCGCGGAAGTCTTTAAGGATGTGACTTTTGTAGATATTACCGGTACTTCGAAGGGAAAAGGTTTTCAAGGTGCAATGCGGCGTCATAATTTTTCCGGCGGACGCAAAACCCACGGATCGAAGTTTCACCGGGGTCTTGGAGCTACTGGTATGGCGGCTACTCCATCAAAAATACATAAGGGTACAAAAATGCCCGGGCGTATGGGGGCCGATAGGAAGACAGTTCAGAACCTTCGTGTAGTGAAGGTCGACGAAGAACGACAGTTCCTTTTAGTAAAGGGAGCAGTTCCAGGGCCGCGCAAAGGTATCGTGATCGTCAAAAAAGCGAATAAGAAGTAGAGGCGGAAAATGAAAACAAAGGTCTTTTCGGTACAGGGCGAAGAGATAAAAAATATCACATTGAACGACGACGTTTTCAACTGCGAGGTAAGCGACAGCGCGGTGTACTATGCGATTAATAGCGAACTTGCCAATCGTCGTATTGGTACTGCCAGTGTAAAGAACAGAAAGCTTGTGAGGGGCAGTAATGCCAAACCATGGCGCCAAAAAGGTACGGGTAATGCCCGTGCCGGTGATAAAAAATCGCCCTTGTGGGTAGGCGGAGGAACGACTTTCGGACCTCAGCCGCGTGATTACCACGTTCGACTGCCTCGCAAGATGAAACGAGCGGCAATGCGCTCGATTCTTTCGAAAAAAGCGCAGACGGACACAATAAAGATCGTTGAAGATTTTTCTGTAGAATCAGGAAAAACCAGGGACCTTGTATCGATTCTCAGTAACCTGGTGAAAGCGGAACGAACGGTTGTAGTGCTGCATGATGAAGACAATATGCTGAGAAGAGCCGGACGGAATGTCCCATGGCTGAAAGTTCAGTCGTATAACCGGCTGAGTGCTCATGAGCTTTTCTATGGAAAAAATATTGTCATGACTGAATCGGCGGCTGCAAAGTTGAACGATTTTTATGCAAAGAGTATTGAGAGGGGTCGGTCGTGAGAGCTGATCAGATAATTATTGAACCGGTCTTGACTGAGAAGTCAAATGTGATGCGCGAAGCGGAACAGCGCAAGTACACTTTTAAAGTTGATGCGCGGGCCAACAAAACACAGATTAAACAAGCTGTAGAGGAACTTTTTCAAGTTTCTCCATTGGCCTGTAATGTAGCCTGGGTGAAAAGTAAGCCCAAAGCTTCGCGAACGCGGTCCGGATACCGTTTCGGAAAAACCACTGCCTGGAAACGTGCAGTCGTAACTCTGAAATCGGGTGAACGGATCGAGTCAATCGAAGGTGTATAAACGAAGTTACGGAGTAATAGGGGGATTCAGACGTGGCACTGAAAAAATATAAACCGAACACCCCAAGTCAACGGTATAAAACGGGGCTCACTTTCGAGGAGATTACCCGCGAAGAGAGTGAAAAGTCACTTACCAAGGGTATTGGCTTTCATGCTGGGCGCGGCGCCGGCGGACGCATCAGTGTGCGACGCAAGGGCGGACGTCATAAGAGAAAATACCGTGTAATTGACTTTAAGCGGGATAAGGTCGGAGTAGTAGGAACTATTAAGACTATCGAATACGATCCGAACCGGTCTGCATTTATTGCACTGGTGTGGTATGACGATGGTGAAAAACGCTATATTTTAGCGCCGAAAGGACTTAAAGTCGGCGCCAAGATTCAGAGCGGTCCGGGTGCACCGATTACTCCGGGCAATACGCTTCCGCTGGAGAGCATTCCGCTTGGTATTGAAGTGCATAATATTGAGCTTCAGAAAGGCCGCGGCGGCCAAATGGTTCGTTCGGCTGGCGGGAGAGCTGTTCTTGTAGCTAAAGAAGGTGATTACGCAACGGTGAAATTGCCTTCAGGTGAAATGCGAATGGTTTTTGCAAAGTGCATGGCAACTGTAGGTACGCTCGGCAACGAAGAGCACATGAATGTTTCGCTGGGAAAAGCCGGAAGATCACGTTGGCTCGGTAGAAGACCGAAGGTTCGTGGTGTTGTTATGAACCCGGTAGACCACCCGCATGGTGGTGGTGAAGGTAAAACCTCCGGTGGTCGTCATCCGGTGACTCCTTGGGGACAGCCTACTAAGGGTTACAAAACTCGAAAGAAAAAGAAATATTCGAACAAGAATATAGTAAAGCGAAGGAAATAGGAGTAGGTCGTGTCTAGATCGATTAAGAAAGGTCCTTTTATAGAGAAAAAGCTTTACAAAAGAATTGTAGAGGCGGGTAAGTCCGGGGATAAGAAAATGATTAAAACCTATTCCCGCTGCTCGACTATTATTCCGGAGATGGTAGGTTTTACCATTTCTGTGTATAACGGAAAGACGTGGGTTCCGGTGTATGTGAGCGAAAACCTGGTTGGTCATAAACTGGGTGAGTTTGCACCGACCCGGTTCTTCCGCGGACATGCAAAGTCCGATAAAAAAGTCGGAAAGAAATAGGTGTTGTTATGGAAGTGAAGAAAGGGTATAAAGCAACGGCAAAATATCTGCTTGTTTCACCGCGTAAAATCCGCCCTATTGCCGATACTATTAGGTTGAAACCTTATACCGAGGCGATGGCTATTCTCGAGAGCACTCCGAAAAAAGGAGCCGGGCTCATAAAGAAGGTAGTACAATCAGCCGCCGCAAACGCGCTTTATCAGAATAACAAGCTCGATGAAGATGGTTTGTACATAAAACAACTCTTGATTGACGAGGGACCGCGTTTGAAGCGTGTATGGCCGCGAGCCCGTGGAAGAAGAGATATTCTTTTGAAGCGCATGAGCCATATCTCGGTAGTTGTAGACGAAATAGGAAACATGGGGGAATAAATGGGTCAGAAGGTTAATCCGGTAGGACTACGATTAGGTATAAATAAAACCTGGAAATCGAAGTGGTACGTTGATCCGCGCGATTACGTTGAAACTCTGCATGAAGATCTGAAACTAAGAAAAGAGCTGGAAAACTGTCCTGAGGCCCGTGGCGCGGAGCTTTCGGATATCGAGATTATTCGTCATCCTCAGAGAATAACTATTGTCGTCAAAACCTCTCGGCCTGGAATTATTATTGGCGCCAAGGGTTCTAATATTGAAAAGATTGGGAACCGGCTGCAGAAGCTTGCTAAAAAGAAGATCCAGATTAAGATCAAAGAGGTAAAACGTCCTGAGGGTGATGCTCAGTTGATCGCTCAGAATGTTGCTCGTCAATTGCGGGCCCGCGGTTCATTTCGGCGTGCCTTGAAAATGTCGGTGAGCAAAGCGATGCAGGCGGGTGTTGAAGGCGTGAAGATCCGGATTTCCGGTCGTCTCGGCGGTGCCGAAATGTCAAGAATAGAGTGGCAACAGGCCGGGCGAGTACCACTACATACTCTCCGTTCGGATATTGATTACGGCTTCTTCGAAGCCAAAACCACTTTCGGAACGATTGGAGTGAAGGTATGGGTCTTCAACGGTGAAGTTCTGCAAAAGGACCGCAAAGAAGATGCCGGACTGCTGGTGAAGAAGAAACGGGATGATAAATCCCAGTCAAGGAGTGAGTAGGCAATGCTGAGTCCAAAACGTACCAAGTTTAGAAAGCAGCATCGCGGCAAAATGGACGGTGTTGCAAACAGAGGCAATAAGATTTCCTTTGGTGATTACGGGCTGGTTGCACTTGAACCGCGCTGGATTACTGCACGGCAGATCGAAGCGGCCCGTATTGCAATGACTCGCCACATCAAGCGTGGTGGTAAGGTCTGGATTCGAATTTTCCCGGATAAGCCCTATACCCAGAAACCGGCCGAAACACGGCAGGGAAAAGGTAAGGGAAACCCGGAAGGATGGGTTGCGGTAGTAAAGACCGGCACCGTGATGTTTGAGATGTCCGGTGTAAAGCGAGAGTTGGCACAGGAAGCTATGAAGCTTGCCAGTTCAAAGCTGCCTATACGGACCAAATTCGTATCAAGACGGGATGTGGAGTAGCGATATGAAGAACTCATTTAGCGATCTTACGTTTCAGGAGCTTGTTGAAAAACGCGAGCAGCTTCGAAAAGATTATATGGATTTTCGTATAAACAGTGTAATGGGACATGCCGAGAACCCGATTGAAAAGCGCACCCTTCGCAGAAACATTGCGCGACTCAACACGATTATTCACGAGTATGCCCTGGGACTGCGAAATCCGGGAGATAAGTAAGGAAGAGGCCTGCAGAGATGATAGTAAACAAGAAGAGTTATCAGGGACGTGTAGTAAGCGACAAAATGGACAAGACAATTGTCGTTGCAGTAGAAACAAGAATGTTGCATCGGCTCTATAAGAAGTATGTGAAACAGACCAAAAAGGTCAAAGCCCATGATGAAAAGAACGAAGCACATATTGGAGACTTAGTGCGGGTAATCGAGAGCAGACCTCTCAGCAAGGACAAGCACTGGAGACTGGTAAAAATCGTTGAAAGGGCGAAATAGGAACGGAAACGTAGTAGAAGGAGTTGTCGTATGATACAGATGCAGACATACCTGAATGTAGCGGACAACAGTGGCGCCAAAAAGGTGCAGTGCGTCAAAGTCCTTGGCGGGAGTAAGAGAAAAACAGCTGGTATCGGAGATGTCGTAGTTGTGGCGGTGAAGAATGCGCTGCCAAATGCACAGGTCAAAAAAGGCGAAGTGCAAAGGGCAGTCATTGTTCGAACCAAAAAAGAGCACCGGCGAAATGACGGAACGTATATTCGTTTCGATGACAACGCCTGTGTGATTATAGATACGAACCAGAATCCGAAGGGTAAGCGAATCTTCGGACCAGTTGCAAGAGAGCTCAGAGAAGCTGGATATATGAAGATCATTTCTCTGGCTCCCGAGGTACTCTAGGAGGATCAAGATGGCTAAGAATCAGGTGAAAACAAAACTTAAACGGGATGACACCGTAAAGATCCTCACCGGTAAGGATAAAGGTAAAACTGGTAAGATTCTGCGAATCGACAGAAGCCAGGGCCGTGTGTACATTCAAGGATTGAACATGGTAAAAAAGGCCGTTCGGCCGAAAAGCCAGCAGGAGAAGGGCGGTATTATAGAAGTGGAGGCACCAGTGGCACTTTCGAATGTGGCTGTCGTTACAAAGAACGGTGAGGTAACCCGAATCGGATATAAAGTCGAGAAGGGTAGAAAAATAAGAATAGCAAAGAAGACTGGGGAAGAGCTGTAATGGAACAGTATGTACCAAGGCTTAGACAATTGTATAACGAAAAGGTTGCTGCGGAACTCAAAGAGGAGTTCGGATATGGTACTCATATGCAGATCCCCCGCATCGAAAAAATTTCGGTAAGTGCGGGTGTCGGTGAGGCAATCCAGAACAAGAACCTGTTGGAATCTGCAGTAAAGGAACTATCTGCGATTACCGGCCAGCAGCCGGTAAAAACAAAAGCGCGCAAATCAATCGCTAACTTCAAATTGCGTGAAGGTATGGAGATTGGAGCTAAGGTTACCCTGCGGGGTGACCGGATGTGGGAGTTTCTTGACCGTCTGGTGAATATCGCGTTGCCCCGTGTAAAAGACTTCCGCGGAGTAAATCCGAACGCATTCGACGGTCATGGAAATTATTCACTTGGTGTGCAAGAGCAGATTATTTTTCCTGAGATCGATTACGATAATATCGAACGGATTAGCGGATTAAATATCGCTATCGTTACTACTGCGGAAACTGATCAGGAAGCAAGGGTACTGCTGCAAAAAATCGGCATGCCTTTCAGGAAGTAGGGAGGTAAGCATGGCACGAAAAGCACTTATAGTAAAATCACAGCGCACGCCTAAATACAGTACACGCAAGGTGAACCGATGCAAGGTGTGTGGTCGTCCTCGAGGATATATGCGGAAATTCGGTATGTGTAGGGTTTGTTTTCGAAAGCTGGCTAACGAGGGCATGATACCTGGCGTGACTAAGTCAAGCTGGTAAGAGGGAGTAGAGAGTATGGCAGTAAGCGATCCTGTAGCAGATATGCTCACAAAAATAAGAAACGCGGTCAGCGCGGGTCACGAAAAAGTCGATATCTATCCCTCCAAGATAAAACTTGAGGTTGTAAAAATCTTAAAGAATGAGGGATATGTGAAGAATTTCAAGAAGTCCACGCAAGATGGCAAAAGTGTCATTCGGATTTTCTTGAAATACGATGATGGTCAAAAGCCAATAATTCACGGCATAAAAAAAATTTCCAGTCCGGGAAGAAGAATTTATTCCGGTTACCGGAAAATGCCGCGCATATTTAACGGTCATGGAATCCTCATTGTATCGACATCAACGGGTGTAATCACTGGGAAAAAAGCAACAGAGCGCAAGGTAGGCGGAGAGCTTATCTGTTCTGTCTGGTAAACGGGGGAATCTAATGTCACGAGTTGGAAAACTACCGATACAACTACCTGAAAAAGTGCAGGTAGAGGTAAAGGGAAATACAGTTACTGTTGAGGGACCTAAAGGTAAACTTTCACAAGATTTCAACTCACATGTTGAAATCAGAGTTGAAGACAATCAGCTGGTCGTTGACCGGACGAATGAGAGTAAAGCTGCCCGTTCGTATCATGGACTTTACAGACAGCTGTGCCAGAATATGGTGATAGGTGTATCTCAGGGTTTCACCAAATCATTGTTGATAAACGGAGTTGGATACCGCGCCGAGGTAAAAGGTGATACTTTACATCTTAATCTTGGATTTTCAAATCCGATTGAGTTTGTTATTCCGGAAGGAATTACCGTTACCACTGAAGGTGCTAATAAAGTAATCATAACCGGTACACAGAAGCAGCTTGTCGGGCAGATAAGCTCCGAGATTCGCTCATTGCGTCCGCCGGAGCCTTACAAGGGTAAGGGTGTGAAATATGAAAATGAGAGAATTGTCCGTAAAATCGGTAAATCCGGTGTAAAGTAGGGTAAACGATATGAAGAGAGTGCAAGAAAAGCAAGCGAAACGTAGAAGACGAAAACTTCATGTTCGTAAGAATATTAGTGGAACAGCTGAACGTCCAAGATTGAGTGTATATAGAAGTAACAAACACATGTACGTTCAGGCGATTGATGACACTGCCAATAGTACGATTGCGGCTGCCAGCACCATGGAGTCAGAGTTTACAGGACTTCGGGTGAATGTGGAAAATGCCAAAAAAGTTGGTACCGCAATCGGCGAGCGTCTGAAGGCTAAGAATATCGAAACGGTCGTCTTTGATAGGAACGGTTTTACCTATTGGGGCGTAATTCGAAGTCTGGCCGATGGTGCGCGCGAAGCAGGACTGAAATTTTAGGGGGAAACTGTGGATAAGGAAAAGGAGTACGTAGAAAAACTCATTAAGCTGAATCGTGTAGCCAAAGTTGTGAAGGGTGGACGTCGTTTCTCATTTTCAGCCCTGGTTGTAGTAGGTGATCAACAGGGAAATGTAGGGTACGGCTTCGGCAAAGCCAACGATGTAGCCGAGGCAATCCGCAAGAGTATTGAGAAGGGCAAAAAGAACATGGTAAAGGTTCCGATGCAGCGAACTACCATCCCCCATGTGGTTACCGGAAAGTTTAAGAGCGCGGAAGTATTGTTGAAACCGGCTGCACCAGGTACCGGAGTTATTGCCGGTGGACCCGTTCGTTCTATTATGGATGCATGTGGTATTCACGATATCATGAGCAAATCACTCGGTTCTCAGAACACTTTGAATATCGTGAAGGCAGTTTTTGCAGGGTTTGATGAAATTATGGATGCGAAAGAGATCGCTAACGGCAGAGGTAAAACACTGCAGGAAATGTGGAGTTAATCATGGCAGAAAAGATGATTCGTATCACTCTAAAGAAGAGCAGGTATGGAAGAAAACCTAAACAAGAAAAGACGTTGGATGCGCTCGGCCTGCGTAAAATCGGCAGTCTAGTGGAACATAAAGCAACTCCATCCATACTTGGAATGGTAGGTAAGATAAGTCATCTTGTTGACGTTGAGGAGATTGAGTAACTATGGAACAGCTCAAGGCACCCAAGGGAGCACATAAGAAAAAACGGCCGGTGGGAAGAGGCGTCGGTAGTGGACACGGAAGATCATCCGGACGTGGCCACGACGGACAGAACTCTCGATCGGGCGGCGGGGTACGCTTAGGTTTTGAGGGTGGGCAGATGCCCCTCTTTCGCCGCATAGCTACGCGCGGATTTTCAAACTATCCCTTCAAAAAAGAGTACGCTGTAATCAACCTTAAAATTGTAGACACACGGTTTGAGGACGGAGATACAGTGAATGTTGAATCCCTACGCGCAAAGGGGTTATTGAAGAAGAAAAACGCAATTGTTAAGATTCTGGGCGACGGCGAGATTACCAAAAAACTTACTTTCGCTGTACATAAAGTGTCGGCTTCCGCTCAAAAGAAAATTGAAGCGGCCGGCGGGACAATACAAGGAATAGAAGAAGGTAACAATGGCTAATAACGCGTTTCTCGACATTTTCCGGGTAAAAGATCTAAGACAACGCATTACTTTTACTGTACTGATGCTAATGGTGTTTCGACTGGGGGCTACCCTGCCGATTCCGGGCATCAACGTAAATGCGCTCAAGCTCTACTTTATGGCCCAGGAAGGGTCAGGAAACATAGGTATTACCGAGTATATCAACTTTTTCGCTGGAGGGGCTTTTAAAAACTTCTCCGTCTTTATGCTTGGTATTATGCCCTATATATCGATGCAGATCATTATGCAGCTGCTGATCGTTGTTTTTCCGACATTGAAGCGTATCTCCGAAGAAGAGGGGGGACGGAAGAAAATCCAGCGCTATACCCGCTACGGAGTGCTGCTGGTCTGTTTGATTCAGTCCTACGTGGTGACCGTATATGCCGACTCGATTCCGAATGCAATTACTATGGGAAAATTATCGTATACCTTACTGGCAATGCTAACGGTAACCACCGGAACGGTCTTTCTGATTTGGATTGGTGAGCAGATTACTCAACGGGGAGTTGGAAACGGTATCTCTCTGTTGATTTTTGCCGGTATCGTAGCTCGAATGCCCAATGCATTCATTACCCTATTCAACAAAGTACAGGTCGGCGAGCTGAACCCTGTATTCGTAATAATTGTTTTGGGTATGTTCGTTGGAGTGGTTGCACTGGTCATTTATGAACAGCAGGGACAGAGAAAGATTCCGGTTCATTACGCCAAACGGGTAGTCGGCAGAAAGATGTACGGCGCACAGAGCACTTATATTCCCTTTAAGGTGAATCCGTCAGGTGTTATTCCGGTAATCTTTGCCTCTTCAGTGCTGACATTTCCTTTGCAGATTGCAGGTAACCTGGGGAACGAGATTGGCTGGCTGGCGGCATTTTCATCGTGGCTGCAGCCGCAGGGACTGCCGTATGTGATAATATACACCCTGTTGATCGTATTTTTCGCCTATTTCTATACTCAAGTTTCGCTAAATCCGATAGAGATAGCAAAACAGATAAGAGAAAACGGTGGTTCGATTCCCGGAATCAGAACCGAAAAGATGGAAGAGTACCTTACGAGGATTCTGAACAGAATCGTACTGCCGGGTGCGCTGTTTTTGGCGTTCATTGCAGTTATTCCGACCATAATTCAGAGCCTTTTCGATTTCCCAATATCGGTTGCGATGTTGATGGGAGGTACTTCACTGTTAATCATGGTTGGTGTAGACTTGGATACGATGTCACAAATCGAAGGACATCTGAGAATGCACCATCACGATGGTTTCACTAAAAAAGGAAAACTCAAGTCAAGGAACTTATAAGGGGAATATTATGAAGGTGAGAGCAAGTATTAAGCCGATGTGCGCTGATTGCAAAGTCATTCGCCGCCGCGGTGTAGTGAGAATTGTGTGCAGTAACCCGAAGCACAAGCAGAGGCAAAGGTAGAGGAGGAGCTCTGAATGGCACGTATAGCCGGTATAGATTTACCAAATAAAGCTACAAAAATCGCATTGACCTATATATATGGTATAGGCAGAACTTCTGCTATGGAGATCTGTAAGAAACTCGAAATTGATCCCGAGAAGCGGATGAACGATCTTACCAGTGAAGAGGTCAACCAAATTCGCGGGGCAATCGATAATGATTATACTGTTGAAGGACGGCTGCGAACACAGACTGCACTGAACATCAAACGTCTAATGGATATCGGATGTTATCGTGGGCTACGGCACAGAAAGGGTTTACCGGTTCGAGGACAGCGGACAAAAACGAACTCCCGTACTCGAAAAGGTAAGAAAAAGACTGTAGCAGGTAAGAAGAAATAGAGTGGAGGTTGTAGAAAGTGGCTAAAGCAGCAAAAAGCACAAAGCGAAGAACTAAGAAGACGGTATATGAAGGAAACGTCTACGTACAAGCTACGTTCAATAATACGATAATTACGATTACCGACCTGCAGGGAAACACTGTTTCCTGGGCAAGCGCAGGCGGACTCGGCTTTAGGGGGGCGAAGAAATCAACCCCCTACGCGGCACAGACAACCGCCGAGACCGCAGCTAAAAAAGCTATGGATTACGGGCTGCAGGCTGTTCATGTATTTGTGAAGGGACCGGGAGTAGGACGCGAGTCCGCTATTCGGTCGCTTGGCAATCTTGGTTTAACTGTGAGGAGCATCAAGGATGTCACCCCCATCCCGCACAATGGATGCCGACCCAGAAAGAGTAGAAGAGTATAGAGAGGGCAAGGTATGGCTAGATATATTGGACCATCATGCAGACAATGCCGTGCAGAGGGCACTAAACTGTTTTTGAAAGGTGAGCGCTGTTTTACCAACAAGTGCCCCATCGCGAAGAAGGCCTCCCCTCCGGGGAAAGATCCCCGGTATCGGCAGAGGAAAATGTCTGACTACGGTCTTCAGTTGCGTGAAAAGCAGAAGCTGAAAAGAATGTACGGATTGTTGGAAAAACAATTTAAACTGTTTTTTGATGAAGCTGAACGGCTTCCTGGAAAAACAGGTGAGAACCTAATTACGATGCTCGAACGTCGGCTTGACAATACTGTGTATAGAATGCACTTTGCATCATCACGAAAACAGGCTCGGCAGATCGTATCGCACGGGCACGTATTTGTGAACGGCAAGCGTGTAACTATTCCGTCGTTTGTTGTAAAGGAAAATGATGAAGTTGTGATTCAGGAAAAGAGCAAGAAGATGCACGCTATCAAAGAGAGTCTGAAAGAATACTCACGCTCTGGAGTGTATCCTTGGCTCCAGATTGACCCTGATACAATGAAAGGAACGGTAAAGGCTTTTCCGCGCAAGGCTGATATAAATGAGCTCGCGGAAGTAAATGAGCAGTTAATCGTCGAGCTATATTCGAGGTAGGAGTTTACATGGCGCGAAAAAACCTATTAAAGGGATTCAAAAGGCCAAAGGGAATAACCTTTGAGCACGGTGAGACCGACGCCAGCTACGGAAAATTTATCGCGTATCCCTTCGAGAGAGGGTATGGAACAACTATAGGCAACACTCTTCGAAGAGTGTTGCTGTCATCCATCCAAGGATATGCCATTACTGCTCTCAAAATAACTTCATATGACGAAGAAGGAACCGCGCACGTAGTGTCAAGCGAGTTTGAGTCAATTCCTGAGGTAGTTGAAGACACACCGGAAGTCATAAGCAACTTGCGTGCCTTGAACATCAAGCTCCCGGAAGATCAGGAACAGAAAGTTATTCATGTAGAAGTGAAGGGCCCTGGCGATATGACCGGTGCCGACGTCGAAAAAGAAAATGATATCGAAGTGATGAATAAGGATCAGAAGATCCTCACCATGACCGACAAAGCTCATATCGATATAGAAATTCAGATCGATCTTGGTCGCGGATATATTCCTGCCGAACTGAATGAGAAATATATCGAAGAGGTTGGAATCATTGCCGTAGATGCAGCTTTTTCACCAATAAAACGGGTAAAATACCACACGGAGAATACACGTGTAGGACAGCGCAGCGACTATGATAAGCTGATCCTCGAGATTATTACCACCGGTGCAGTCTCTCCTGAAGACGCGCTGGCTGAAGCGGGAAAAATAGCAAAAGACCATTTTACAATCTTTATCAACTTTGACGAAGAGTCAATCGACGGCGATGATGAGGTTGATGAAGAAGAGGAACGAGTGCGGTCTATACTAAATACTCCGGTGGAGGAGTTAGAGCTGTCGGTAAGGTCGAGTAATTGTCTTAAAAATGCGAATATCCGCACGATTGGTGATCTTACAAAGAAAACCGAAGAAGAGATAGCAAAAACTCGAAATTTCGGTAAGAAGTCGTTAAATGAGATTAAAGAGAAGCTCAAAGAGTGGAACCTGAGTCTCGGCATGACCGATTATAGTGTTTTAAAGACATCGACAAAACTACAACGGAACAAGGACGAGAACGATGAAGCATAAGATTGGATTTAACAGACTTGGCAGGAAGGCCAGTCACAGAAAGTCCCTGCACCGGAATATGACGACTTCGCTCTTCCGGTATGAAAGAATTAAAACCACAAAGGCAAAGGCTCTGGAAATTCGCCGCACAGCCGAGAAAATGATAACGCGGGCGAAAGAGGACAGTGTGCATAACCGGCGTGAAATCGGTAAAGACATTAAGGACAAAGAGATCCTGGCAAAACTCTTCACTGAACTCGGTCCCCGCTACAAAGAACGGCCGGGGGGGTATACCCGCATTCTCAAGCTTGGTTATCGTCAGGGAGATGCCGCAGAAATGGTGCTGCTCGAACTGGTAGAAGAAGGGGTAACTGAGCAGAAAAAGGGCAAAAAGAAGCCGGCCAAGAAGACCAAAGCAGCTAAGAAACCGGCGGAAACAGCTGCAAAAGAAGATATAAAGGAAGAAGCGCCCGCAGAGGAATCGGTGGAAGAGGAAACATCTGCGGAAGAGACAACTGCAGCGGCGGCGGCCGCAGTAGAGTCTGCAGAATCTGTTGAAGCAGAGAAGGCCGAAGAGGCCCCTGCGGAAGCGGATTCAAAAGAAGAAAGAAAGAGCGAGTAACAGCAGCAGTAATTTTTCAATTTATTTGATATCATACGGGCACCCAAACAGGGTGCCCATTTTAATTAATGAGGAAAATTAGAATTGCCGATAAATAAAAGTGGAGATGTAGAGAAAAACAGACAAAAGGAGTACACTACACACAGAAGTTCGGTATGAGCAATATTCAAAGAGTGTCTATCAGCCTACTCATATCCATTATCCTCGTAACTGCTTTTGCATTCCTGGCATATTCAGGTCTGTTTGAATACATCGAAACGAATTTCTACAATCAGAGAGTCAGTGAGCTATACAACCAAGAGCTGAAGACTAAGAAGTCCGAAATTGAAGCATTTCATCGCCAGTATCAAAAACGGTTTTCCGCAGTACTCTCGCAGGTAGATGTACAGAAAATATTCAGTCCGAACTGGGACCGCGAGTATATTTTTAAACATAACAATCTCTTCGACACATTGCACAGTGAATACCAGGGACTGCTGTTTGTTCGCTTTATTGATGACGACAATAAGATTCATTTTAGCACTCGCGATACGGATATTGAACGCCGGGGAGATTATCGGATTATTTACAAAGTACTGGATGAGAGTACTACATCGATCTCCTTGGAGAAACTAAAAATTGATCCGGTCGATGAAACCGAGGTTTTAATAGATCCGGAACAAAATCGCTTTGTTTATAAGTTTGCACTTTACGATGATTTGGACCAATTCCGTGGAACGGCGCTATTTTATGTAGACAAAACCAGCCTTGAACTCTTTTTGGTTTCAAAGGGAATATTACAGGTGGGACGGGAGGTCAATCTGACCTCCAAGGGCTATCTGTTTTACGGTGAGGGCCTGGCGGAGGAAGAAATTAAGGCAACTGCCTCAAGACGCTGGAGAAACAATCTGGTACAAGAGCGTCTGGTTTATCGTGACGAACAGTCAGGGCAGCATTTTGTACTCATGAGTACAACTACCGACGGATTTGGGAATCTCGGTATACTGGTAAACCAGCAGGTGTTCGAAATGGGCGCTGCATTAAAGGTGGTATTGTTGACCGCCTCCGGAATCACCGTGTTTTTATTACTGCTTTTAATTTTCAGTTTACGGCAGGACCGGGAAGTGATCATTCGCAATCGCCTCAAGCGATTCCAGCTG
Source organism: uncultured Sediminispirochaeta sp. (assembly GCA_964632675.1). Lineage (GTDB taxonomy): Bacteria > Spirochaetota > Spirochaetia > DSM-16054 > Sediminispirochaetaceae > DSBN01. The sequence continues at coordinate 77,080 of CAZWDV010000002.1, read as the reverse complement.
GAATTTATTAAGGAGTACATTGAAAACCAGAACCGGCTGGATTGGCGACAACTCAGAAACGAAATCGGTCGTCGCAGACAGTCGCTAAAAGGCGAAATGAAAAAGGGTCTGGGAAAAATTAAGGGTGAAAAAGAGGAAAAAATAGATCAGCTGATCGATGAGAGTTGGCAGGATATTTTTAATGTGCTCGACCGCCGCAGTGAATCCCAAACCTCATCCCAGGTGAGTATCGAAAACATAGAGGAAGTAGTACAGAAAATACTTTCACTGCAGAAAACAATTGAGGCTCAGCCTTCCGCCGGCCTGGCTGGAGGTACTGTCGGCGCAGTATCCAGCAGCAGAAGTGAAACAACAGCCGCGAAAACGGGTAGCGCGGTTTCCGAAAGCCCTGCTACAGAAGACTCAGATGGCGCGGCAGATGAACCGGAGGTCTTAGAAGAGTTTGAGAAGCTCGAAGAAGCAGAAGAGCTGGAGTTCTTAGAGGAAGCTGAGGAAGCTGAGGAAGCTGAGGAAGC
>CAZWDV010000002.1:0-76465 GCA_964632675.1 uncultured Sediminispirochaeta sp. | reverse complement strand
GAAGAAGTTGAAGAGCTTGAAGAAGTTGAAGAGCTTGAAGAAGTTGAAAGGCTTGAAGATGTCGAGGAAGAGCAGGGGGAAGCAGAGGAAACGTCTGGCCAAGAGGTAGAAAGCGGGGTCTACCGATACAATATAAAAGAAGTAATCGGTAGTGGGAGTAAGTCTGCAGAGGAACAGAATTCCGAAGCGATCATATATCAAAATGGTACCTTTCAGATTGATTCTTCAACCCTCGAAGCTCCGCCCTCACCACCAAATGCCGAATTGAAGGATTTGATTGACTCGGTTATTGAAAGAGAGTCTGTTTCTGAGGGCGAAGAAGGAGAAGATACAAGCCTTGAGAGTATAATCGGCTTTGGAGATGTAGATCTCTCATTTACAATTGATGAAAATGAAAGTCGCGGCGATGAAAATTTAGAGCGTCAGGGTACAAAGGCTGATTATGTGCTGTTGAACGAGGCCGGATTCCAATACGATGTATTTCTCAAGCAGTACAGAAGTGGAAAAATAGGAATGTTGAAGTCATTGATGAAAATATCTCAGCGAACCGGCGCATTATACGCGGCAATTTTGGCGAAGCAAGATGATAACTGGGTACTGTATGACTCGGTTGGCTTTGATAAAGAGCGCACGAATAATATCGTATTACGACAGAGCGAGGATTTTTATAAGCGCTTTCTTGCCCAGCGGCAGCCGATCATGTTCGATCTGGATCAGGCGCAGGGACATTTGCATAATCTGGTAAGTGAACGGGACAAAGAGTATATAAGGGCTGTTTTGTTTATTCCCGCAATCTTTCAAGGTGTTGATGCCTTTCTTTACCTGGGGCTGAAGAGTGTGGCTCCCGATGTAAACGGTATAATTAAAGCTTTGTCACAAATGTAGATAGTTCTGTTGTTACGAATAAATCTAAAAAGTTAAAATTAGTATCTCTTTGATATAAACCTTGACATATATATAACCAAACTATATGATGAACTTTAATCTAAACGCGGAGGAAGGCGATGTCACTGATCTTGATAATAGCGCTTCCTCTCTTAGGTTTGATTCTGGGATGGACAATAAGATGGCTATATGCCAGATTTCAGCTTTCTTCTTCAGAACAGAAAGCAGAGCGTGTAAAGCAGGAGGCAATAAAGGAAGCAGAAGCTAAAAAGCGGGAGCTTCTCATTGAAACCAAAGACGAGCTGTTGAAAGAACGAAATCAACAGGAACGCGAGTTTCGAGAAAGACGAAATGAACTGCAACGTTTTGAACGAAGGTTATTGCAGAAAGAAGAGAACCTGGAGAAAAAACAGGGAGATGTGGATAACCAGAAACATGCTTTATCAGACCGAGAGGGGAAAATAGAAGAAAAAGAATCATATTTATTACAGCAAGAGGAGCGTTGGAAAGAAGAGTTAGAAAAAATAGCCGGTCTTACCAAGGATGAGGCTAAAGAACTCATTATAACCTCAATGAAACAAGAGGCTGAACATGACGCTCAGGTAGTAATAAACAAAATCGAGCAAGAAGCACAGGCGGCCGGCGAGAAAAAAGCCCGGGACATTATTGTAACCTCAATTCAGCGACTGGCGACCGAAGTGAGCGGCGATGTGTCGATCAGCTCGGTGAGCTTGCCGAATGATGAAATGAAGGGACGGATAATCGGGCGCGAAGGCCGTAATATCCGAACCTTGGAGACGTTAACCGGAGTAGACATCATTATCGATGATACCCCCGAGGCGGTAGTACTGTCCTGTTTTGATCCTGTGAGAAAAGAAATTGCGAAGGTAGCACTCGAACGACTGATTCAGGACGGACGAATTCATCCGGCCAGAATCGAAGAGGTAGTGCAGAAGGTCGGTAAAGAGATCAATCAGATCATCTATGAAGAGGGTGAGAAGATCATTTTTGACCTTGGTATTCACAACGTCAGTCAGGACGGAATACGGGCCTTAGGGCGTCTGCATTATCGAACGAGCTACGGGCAGAATGTACTGGCCCATGCGAAAGAGGTCGCAATCCTTTCAGGTATGTTGGCAGCTGAAGTTGGCGCGAGTCGGGAAATTGCCAAGCGCGGCGGCCTGTTGCACGATATTGGTAAGGGTATTGAGACCGAAGGCGACAACAACCACGCGGAGTTGGGTGCTGAGCTTGCCCGGCAAATGGGTGAAGATGACCGGGTGGTGAACTCGATCCTTTCCCATCACAACGATGTTGAACCTACATGTGTGGAATCCATACTCGTGCAGACTGCGGATGCAATTTCTGCATCACGACCCGGAGCCCGCCGTGAAACCCTCAACAACTATATTAAACGTCTGGAAAATCTTGAACAAATCTCTGAAAGCTTCGAAGGAGTTGAGAAGGCATTTGCTATTCAGGCTGGGCGTGAGCTTCGAATTATGGTAAACAACGATTCAGTAAACGATCAGAAAGCCAAAGAGCTTGCCAAAGAGGTTGCCAAGAAGATCGAAGCCGAATTGCGGTATCCCGGAAGAATAAAAGTAACCATCATACGGGAGACTCGGGTTATCGAATATGCCAGATAAAATTACGGCTCTACTCCTCGGGGATGTCTTTGGCACCCCCGGGGTCCGGGCCATTTTCACCGGCCTGGCTTCATTACGAAAAGCGCACAAGGCCGATATTGTAATCGTCAACGGCGAAAACGCCGCCGAAGGCTTGGGAATTACCGAACAAATCGCGGGGCAACTCTTCTCGGCCGGGGTAGATGTAATCACTTCCGGTAATCATATCTGGCATCAACGAGAAATACTCAAGATGCTCGATTCAGAACAGCCCCTTTTGCGACCGGCAAACTACCCCCCTGGAACTCCTGGTAAGGGATCGGTTGTAGTCGATGTGAAATCTGTGCCGGTAGCCGTGATGAATCTGCAAGGCCGCGAGCAGATGCGGGCAATTGACTGCCCCTTTAGAACCGGCAAAGAGCTGGCCCGGAAGCTGCAGTCGCGCACCAAAGTAATAATAACCGATTTCCACGCCGAATCCTCCGAAGAGAAGGAATCATTGGCCTACTATCTCGACGGCCAGATTAGCGCGTTGATCGGTACTCATACGCATATCCAGACGGCTGACGAAAAAATACTGCCCCAGGGCTGTGCCTACATTACCGATATGGGGATGACCGGCCCTGATGACAGTGTAATCGGCGGTGCAAAAGAGATATCCATACAGCGTTCGCTCAGTCAAATGCCGCTGAAAATGGAAGTTTCCAACACCCAGGCCCTTATTCAAGGGGTAAAACTGGAGATTGATGTGCAATCCGGTAAAACTCTAACTATTGAACGCTTCTCGCAAAAATCACTTGTATAATGAAAATGCCGCTGTTACAGCTGCTCAAGACCCGCTTTCCTGAAATTCATGCGAAAGAACTGTATGCAAAGATCTTATGCGGTGAAGTGGCGGTAAATGGCGAACACCACCGTGATCCAAAGTTCCAGGTTCCACAGAAAGCGCAGATCGAGTTTACACAGCGTGCATATGTTTCGAGAGGGGGAGTGAAGCTCGAGGCCGCAATAAATGAGTGGCACTTACCCATTAGCGGCCGGGTTTTTCTGGATGCCGGTGCCTCAACCGGGGGCTTTACCGACTGCCTATTACAGCACGGAGCGGCGCATGTACATGCAGTCGATGTAGGTTATAACCAATTGGCCTACTCTTTGCGAGTAGATTCCCGCGTGCTGGTTGCCGAACGCACAAACATTATGCATGTTAAAAACCTCGACCCGCCGGCAGATGCTGCAGTGGCCGACCTCTCTTTTCGTTCTCTCCGCGGAGCGGCTGCCCACATAATCCGTTTGACCAAAGAAAAGTGGATGGTCGGGCTGCTGAAACCTCAGTTCGAAGTGGAAGGAATCGAAACACAGGTCGGTGGGATAGACAGTTTTAACGGGGTAGTGCCGCCGCAGGACACTCAGCCCATTCTCGAACAGGTGGTCGGTTTTCTAAAGGATGAGGGCTTAACAGTAAACGCGGTCGCTGCTTCTCCGATTGCCGGACGAAAGGGGAACCGCGAGTTTTTGCTGCTGTTAACCGGTAGTACCGGCAACATCTTTGCGGGACAACGGTTTGCCAACGAAAATCCCTTCGCTTGATAAATAGTCTATTTTATCGCCGTTTATGAGTATCTGAACTGATTCTACCGTCTGAAATTCGGTGGCCGTATACACTATTTGCTGAAGTTCGGCCTGCAGTCCCTCGGTACCGAACTGATTAAAACGCAGAGCTTCGGTAAAATCAAGAACTGCGGTTTCGTTTTCGACCCAGACACTGCGCAGTCGGGTTTCCTGAGGAATCAGGTTGAGCAGCCCCTGGTTCAGTTCCTCAGCAGTCAATCCCTCGAGAAGGGCCTGCAAGGTTTCGGTAAGCGGTGAATCGGTATAGTATACTGGACGGATAATCCGTTTCAGCTCAATCGCCCCTGAATCACTTACTTCTACAAAGTACAGGGCCGATTTACGCATACGTTTATCTACAAGAGGTTCTTCGGTCTTATCCTGTCCGGAAGGTTCTTCTTTATCAGGGGTATCCACAGTAATCTCTACGTCCTGATCCTGTTGCTCTTCAGGTTTCTGATCGGTCGGCGCATCTTTTTCGGTAATTTCGGGCTGCTGTGGTTTTGGCTGGGGTTGGGGCTGATCTTTTTCCGGTTCAACACGCTTTACTTCCGGCTCCTGAGGTTGTTGTTGTTGGAATAAATAATCTTTGAAACCGGTCTCCTCGAGAACCGTGTTGATACGTTCGCGGTTGAAAAAGAATACAACCAGTACGAGTAGGATCAGAGCAATCCAAAAGAGACAGCCTAATGATGCTTTTTTCTTCTTAGCCATTTCACCCTCTGTATCGGCATTTCACAAAGAAAGTTTGACCATAACTTATGTGGCGCTCATTGATAATTTGACAGGGTATTAAAAAGTTCGTATAGTAAGGGCACAATGAAAACCTTTAAAGGTATATCCGCTTCCCCGGGTATTTATATTGGCAAAATATTTCTTTATCTCGACGAGATTTCGCAGATTCCTAAATACGAAATAGAGCCGAAAGATGTTGAGGCCGAACTAGAACGGTTTCACTCGGCCGCCGATAAAGCGGGGAATGAGATAAAGACGCTGCAGCAACAGGCCAGCGATACAATGGGCTCGGAAGAGAGCCGCCTACTGGATTCCCACCTCCTTATGCTGAAAGATCCTGAGTTTGTCAAACGGATCGAGGAAAACCTGCGCTCCGAACAGATGAACGTAGAGTGGGTGCTGTACAAAACCACGAAAGAGCTGGTGCGAATGCTGGAGTCTTCCCAGGATACCTATTTACAAGAGCGTACGATTGATATTCACGATGTGGCCAAGCGTATTCACAACCACCTGCTTTATCGAGAACGGATATCGCTGGTAGATATTGAAGAGAATGTGGTGCTGATTACCCACAACCTGCTGCCATCGGATGCGCTCACCCTTAACCGCAGTTCCGTCAAAGCTATCGCTATGGATATGGGCGGCCGGACCAGTCACACCGCAATTTTGGCCCGTTCCTTCGAAATTCCGGCGGTACTCGGTTTATCGGCGATTACCAAGTATGCGCATAACGGTGATGAAGCTATTGTCGACGGAAACGAAGGTACGGTCATTCTGAAGCCGGACACAGAAACCCGCACACGGTATCAGAAAAAAATGAAGGAATGGCAGCGGCGCGAGATGCAGCTGTTAACGCTCAATGAGCTGCCGGCCGAGACCAAGGATGGGAAACATATACTACTGAAGGGCAATATCGAAGTCCCAGATGAAACCGAGTCGGTTATTGCCCACGGTGCGGACGGAATCGGTTTGTATCGCACTGAGTATCTGTTCCTGCAGCCCGAAGGGTTCCCCTCTGAGGATGTGCAGTTCGAGGAGTATTCACGGGTGCTGCATGATATGGAAGGCAAGGGAGGCGTTACTCTGCGTACCCTCGATATCGGCGGCGATAAAGTGATCCCGGGGCTGGAAGGGCTCGACGAGAGAAACCCGATTCTCGGCTGGCGGGCAGTGCGCTTCTGCCTTTCTCGGAAAGATCTGTTCAAAACACAGCTTCGGGCCATGTTGCGCGCCTCGGTGTACGGTGATCTGCAAATAATGTTTCCGATGATTTCGGGGGTGGAAGAGCTCGATAATGTGCTCGAAGTGCTCGAAGAAGTGAAGCAGGAGCTGCGTAAGAAGAGCATCGCGTTTAAAGAGGAACTGCCGATCGGGATAATGATTGAGGTACCATCCGCGGCGTTGACGGCAGATCTGCTGGCCAAAAAAGTAGATTTTTTCTCTATCGGTACAAATGACCTGATACAATACACAATTGCAGTAGACCGCGGCAATGAAAAGATTGCCTATTTATACGAACCCTTTCATCCCGGGGTATTGCGCTTATTAAAAATTGTGATTGAGAGTGCTCATGATGCCAGTATACCGGTAGGTATGTGCGGCGAGATGGCCGGATATCCACTGGCAGCCGTGCTTTTGCTGGGTCTCGGTCTCGATATTTACAGTATGAGCGCATTTACCATCCCCGAAGTGAAAAAGATTATCCGCTCCGTAAGCATGTCGGAAGCCGAAGAGCTTACCGGCATTGTGATGGAGATGAAATCTGCTCCGGAGATAGACAAATTTGTAAGGAAATGGATGAATGAACGGTTCGACCTCATACAATAACCAATCGGGCGTGAAAATTGCCGTAGTAGGCCGTCCGAATGTGGGAAAATCAACCCTTTTTAACCGCTTAGTAGGAAAACGAAGAGCCATAACCGATCCCACCCCCGGGGTAACTCGGGATGCGGTGCGCGAACAGGCGATGATAGCCGGGCATTCGGTAGAGTTGATCGACACGGGCGGATACCGCGTAGATGCGGTGGATATCGATTCGCTGGTGCGTGAGAAACTCCTCTCTCTGCTCCGGGATGTCGATCTGGTGCTGCTGCTGCTCGATGTAGAAGAATATACGGCCGAGGACGAGAGTTTCGTCGAAAAAATTCGAATGTACACCGATAAACTGATAGTGGTAGTCAACAAAGTTGATAATCCCCAACGGGAAAGCCAGTTGTGGGATTTCTACTCCCTCGGATTCGAACATGTTGTCGGAGTTTCAGCGGCTCACGGAACCGGTTTCGATGACCTGGAAGAGAAGATAGAAGCTGTGGTGGATTTCGAAACAAACACCGAAACAGCACTGCAGGAGCCGACTATTCGGATTGCGGTGCTCGGAAAACCAAATACAGGAAAATCTACACTTTCGAACTATCTGATCGGCAGCGAGTCTTCGATTGTTTCGGATATTCCCGGAACTACCCGGGATGTCATCGAGGGAGATTTCCGCCATCGCGGAACCCTCTTTCAGATAATGGATACCGCCGGCATCCGTCGTAAAAAGAAGGTGCAGGAATCAGTTGAGTATTATTCGGTCAACCGCGCTTTCAAAACAATTGAAAACTGCGATGTGGTGCTGCTGCTGATCGATGTGGAGGAGGGGCTAACCGACCAGGACAAGAAAATTGCCCAGCAGGCGGTTAAACGCGGCAAGGGCATCCTTATCGTGCTGAACAAATGGGATAAGGTGGAAAAGATAAAAAACCAGATGCAGGCCATTCAGGACCGGGTACGGTACATGTTCCCGATTCTAGGATTTGCTCCGATTGTTCCTATTTCCGCAAAAACCGGAGACGGTATCGAGCGGCTGTTGAGCAACATCTATTCGGTATGGAAGCAGCTCAACCGGCGGGTAGAAACTCCGGTCGTCAACGAGCTGATAAGGGACTTGGTAGCCCATTCGGAGCCGCCCCGCAGTGCCAGGGGACATTTTAAGGTCTTCTATGCTACTCAGGTGTCGAGTAGCCCGGTGCGGTTCCTCATTTTCGTAAATCGAAAGAAGGGCTTTCCCAAGAGCTATGTGCAGTATATGACCAACAGCATCCGCCGGGAGCTGGGATTTACCAATATTCCGATTACAGTTGAACTGCGGGAGCGTTCCGGTCATCCAAATTAAGCGGGGGACGGTTTGGCTGGGTATCAAATCGGTACAGTCTGTGAACTTCTCGATGTAAAGCCGCATGTGTTGCGCTATTGGGAACAGGAACTGCCGATTCTCTCTCCCCGTAAGGATCAGGCCGGCCGCCGTGTGTACTCCCGCCAGGAACTCGACCTGCTGCTGCGGATAAAATACCTGCTCCATAAAAAAAAGTTTACTCTGGCGGGAGTACGGGAAAAATTGTGGGAAGAGCTCTATTCGGAGGAAAAAAATACCCGGGCCCATATTACCGCCGTCAGGAACGAGCTCCTGCTGCTGCAGGGGCGGGTGCGTGAACAGAAAAAAAAGCTAGCAGAGACCTTAGACAAACCCGCGAAGCGGTCGATATAGAGTATATATGAGTGTAGGAATACTACGTGTGCCGCATAAAAAAATAGCGGCAGTTTTAATACTTTGCGCCATCCTCATCATAGTGGACGGATCGTTGTGGGCTGTTCCGGACCCTTTTGCGCACACCCCTGCCGGAATTCCGGAAAATCTCTATTTACGGACTCTCCTGATCGATCAGGTGCTGGAGGAACCCATAGAAACAGCACGAAAGCTTCCGGCTACAATGGATAAGGACGCAGAACCGGGATACGGTATCCCGGTGCAGTTTTTTGTCGAAGAACAAAATGACAGCGTGTATTTCTGTTTTTATCACGGTGATGATGTGGAGTTCAGCGATGCAGTTGCCGGCAGTTATATTATCAAACGTTCCCGGCAGGAAGGGACTCTCGAACAGATAAAGATTTTTTACAAAAGCGAACCCGGCAGCTTTGTGCGTATTTTTCCGGATCGAGAGGGGCTCAGCCGAATCGATGTGTATCTGCGTGACAGAAAGATACAGTCGGATGTGAAAATTCATTTGCCGCTGGAGAAGATAGCCCGCATGCCGTTTTCCGAATTGGTCCGCCGTACCATCGCATATATCGACTGGGAGTTTTACATTCCGATGGGTGAGTTTCTGCCGCCCGAACTGACTACCGTGGACGATTTGTACCAGCAGGTAAAACCGTATCTGGAGCAGCTGCGGGATGCCGAAGACGGAGCGATCAATTCGAAGGGAGAATTCGTATATATTAGAGACGGCAGTGCGCAGAGCGGGGAAGGCGGACTGAACTGCTCGGGTTTTGCCAAGTGGGTGGTCGATTCGCTGCTCTATCCGCACACCGACCGGCTTCTCTCGATCGATACTTTGAAGCGCCCCCATCCCGAGTATCGCGGTAACCGCTGGAGCAGCAAGGTTGAAGAGATTGAGGATCCCTATTTCGGGCTGGATTGGTCCCGCAATCTGGCAATCGAAGCGCATAAGGCCTTGGATGTGCTGCCGGGTGAGGCAACCGGCGCTGCGCCGGGAAATGCGATAAATCCGGAATTTGCCGATGTGGATTTTCTGCGGTATCACAAATATGTTGGCGATGTCGGTTACCCGGTAAAGCAGATCGAAACGCTTATGTATGAGTTGGCCAAAGAGAACCCGGGGCATATATATCTCGGGTCGGTAAATACCATGGTACATAGTGAATATGAGCTGCGCAAGCATCTGCACGTGGCGGTCTTTTTTCCCTGGCTGGATGCACAGGGACGGCTGGTACTCAAAATACTCGATACGAATGAAGAAACGTCCATAGCCGCTTTTATACGCAGATATGGAGAGGACTACGTGCATTTGGTCAGTATACCGCATATCGGGGTGTTCAAACCGGCAAATATGCGCCTTGAACCGGTTCTGAAACGCTAAAAGATTGAAAATAACTCGTAACTGAATTATCTTGTGATATATGAAAAAGATTTCTCTCCTAATTGTCTGTGCTATTGTATGCACATTGCAAATTACTGCGCAGGAACAGAGGCTTTTCCGCGAGGCTGAACGACGCTTCGAGAACGGTGACTACCAGTTTGCCCTCTCGCGCTATAAGCAGTTGATGGAAGAGTATCCGGATTCCGAATACGTTCCAGATGCCAAGTTTCGCGAGGCTGTAATCTATGCCAGCATCGGCCGCTATAGCGCCTCCCTCGAACAGCTGCAGCGGGTTTCACAGCGCTACTCCAGCACCCGTTACTACAGGTATATTCCGTTTTGGCAGGCATACAACCTGTACTATCTGGAAGAGTACCAGAGTGCGAAAGCCGCGTTTACCGATTTCTTGGAAGCTGAACCCGGTAGACTCCGCAAAGATGCACTCTACTATAAAGCGCTGTCCGAGCGAAGTCTCGAAGAGTACGAAGAGGCTCTAGAGACAGTGAAACAGCTGTATCAACTTTATCAATCACCTGTTCAAAATCCGCAGATGGTGGTGCTGTTTACTGCATTACTGGTTGAAACCGGTCGCTATGACGAATTATTCGATATTTACCGCGATTTAGATTTTGAACTGTTCGACAGACCGGTGCAGGATAAATTGAGCCTTTACCGGGCCGAAGCTCTGTTCCAGCAGGGCGAGTATGAACAGGCCGAACCACTGTACCAACAGCTTTTGGATACCTCCGACGATCTGAAAACAGTAGCCTTCAAACGACTTTACGTCTTGCACGAAAAGAGCGGCCGGCAGGTACTGCAGCAGGAAATCTTCGATAGGGCCCAGACGGAACTCTCCGGGGAACCCGAGCTGCTGGCGGAATTTCTTCTGCGGGCCGGAATAGAACACTATCAGTCGGGCAGTTATGACCTGGCCGGAAGCTATTTACGGCGGATCTGGCGGACACTTCCGAAAAAGGAAGTGGATGGACTGGTTCCCCTCTATCTTTCCCATATCATGGAACGTGACGGCGAACTTGGAGAAGCGGTAGAACTGCTGCGCGAGTTTTTCGATGTAAGCACAGACAGACGGGAAGAGCTCTTACTGGCACTGGGGCGCCTCGAGAGTGGCCGGGAGCAGTGGAACACCGCCGCCGGCGTATTGGAGAGCTTTCTGGCGGAATACCCCCAGTCGGAGTACCTGGCGCAGGGCAACTATCTGTATGCGTATGCGCTGTATAGAATCGAGAATTATCGAGCTGCACTGACGGTGGTGCAGGACAGTTTTGCCAAGGGGCAGGCCGGTAAGTACGATCGCGAACTCTTGCGCCTGCGTTCGAGGCTGCACACCGAGTTAGGGCAGTACGAAACGGCGGTAAACGATCTGCAGGAGTATCTGCCCCGTTATCCGCAGGATTTCGAGGCGCGTGTGGACTTCGGAAAACTCTACTTTCAGCTGGAGCGCTACTCGCAGCTGCACACGCTGGTGCAGGAGCTGAAGATGTCGCGGTTAACGGAAAGCCAAGCCGCTGGAGGGGCGGATGAAGCGGCATCCATCCTGAAGCTTGCATATATCGACGGTATGGCCTATCTGAAGCAGGATGAATACGAATTAGCCTCCGGCGTGTTGAGCGAACTCACCGCCGCGCAGCTGCGGGCGGCGGGTTTGGAGGAGCTTGTTCCCGGGTTCTACTTTTTCAGCGGGTGGAGTGAGTACAAACAGGTTGATTACCCACAGGCTCTGGAGTGGTTCAGAATTTTAGTGGAAGAGTACCCGCAACATGAAAAGGCGGTACAGGCGCAGTACCTGGCCGGATGGTCGGCCTACGCCGACGGCGAGTTCATGCAGGCGCAGGAGTTTTTCGGAAAATATAGCCGGCAGGAGGTTGCCGAGCCTCGACAGGAACGGGGTCTGTTCATGTACGCCAAGAGCAGCTCCGCCCTGGGGAAGAGCGAAGATGCCCTGATGGTGTATCAGACTCTTTATAAAGAACATCCCGATTCGGCTTTTGCCGACGATGCAATGTACGAGTACGCCGGACTGCTGCACATGCTCGGCCGTTCGATGGATGCGGTGCAAACCTACAAGCGACTATCCGGCCGTTACCCGACCAGTCCCCTGAGTGAAGAAGCTCTCTACCGGAGGGGAGATATTCTGTATCAGCTGGATGAGTACGAACTTGCCCGTGACGCCTATTACGAACATCGCAGCCGGTTCCCACGGGGCAGTTTAGTGGATGTATCTTTGTACTGGGGTGGTATGGCGGCCATGCGGGCCGATGAACCCTACGGGGCGGTACTCTTGTGGGAGAAGCTGGTCGAGGAACATAGGAACAGTTCCTTTTATGCCGACACCCTGCTGGAACTGGCGCGTCTGTACACCGAACTCGGTGAATACCAGAGCGCTGTTTCCAATTACACCCGTTATATCTCGGCATTTCCGGAACAGGCGGATGCCGAAGATGCGCGCCAAAAGGTAGCGACCCTCAAGCGAATTATCGGAGGCCAGAGCGAGCGTGAAGCTGAACTCTCGGTTATAGTGGAGGAAACCGGACTTTCGGCGGAAAACGGCCGTCAGGCCGCGTTGGAGCTGGCGCGCATATATCTCTATCAGTACCCTGAAAAAAATTATCAGGCGTACGAGTATCTCACCGACATAGTGGAATACCGTCAACAGGACCGGCCGGCCGCCGCACAGGCATACTATCTTATCGGCGAATACTACAACAAACAGAATCAGAGTTCACAGGCTGCCGAGGCGTACGGCAGGGCAGCGGTCCTGGGTATGGGCGACGACGACCTTGTCGCCAGATCGCTTTTACAGGCTGCCAGAAGCGCATACGCAGCCGGTGATATGCAGGGAGTCCGTTCTATGGTAAGCAAGCTCGAGGCCGAATTTCCCCATACACAATGGGTGGAAGAGGCCAGACAGATTTTGAAACGGGGGGGAAGAAACTGATGAATACACTCAAAGCGATAAAACACACCGTTTCCAGTGTTCTTTTCTTGCTATTGTGTACGATGTGGCTGTCGGGCGGAACTCCCTTCGGAGCGTATTCGCTATATGCGCAATCCGGCACTGCACAGCAGCGGACCGAAGAAGGTGCCGCTCCGGAAGAGCCGGAGGTCGAACTTCCGACAGTGGTGCTTGAATATGCGGCGATAAAACAGCAGAGTATTGAAACTGAGCTGCCCGCAGGTGATGTAATTGAACTGCCGACAATCGAAGAGCTGTTGCCCGAAGCAGGTTCCATTGAGGTCGCTGCGCCGGATCTCATGGCCACCAGGCCACAGCAAATCGCCGAGACCGCGCCGAGCCCCAGCGCTTTTTTCAGTGAAGGGGTAATCGGGGGTGGTTCCGACAATCATCTCATCGGTGATATAGCTCTTTACAAACGCGGAGAGCTGCCGCTATATCAGTTCAGGTTTTCCCATGAGGGTATCGACGGGTACGGTTCGAATGCAGCCGGGACCGGTTATTTCGACCGCCGCGAAGAGCTTTCCGGTCAGGTGGAATTCGGTAATGCGCTGCGGAAGGGAACGGTGAACGCTGAATATTCTGAAGTGGAGACGGGCCTGCAGGATTTTAGTCTGGCAAATTCCGTAATCCATCGATTTATTCAGGGCAGCGGTACGTATACACGCAGTTTCGATTCGCCCTTTTCTTTCGCAATGAGAACGGCTGCCCACAACGGTTCGCAGCTCATCGGGATGCAGACTGAAGAGGAAGAGCTGTATTTCGATTCCCGCGTGTCGGGAATATTCGAACATGCGCGTTTCTATTCCAGTCTCTCCGCCGGATATCGGTATCAGCACACCCCTGAAGATCAACAACTGCATCAGGCTCGAGCCGAGCTGTTGACGATGTTGTATTTCAACCGCTTCGATATCAAAGCCGAAGTCGAAGCTCACTGGGATACGAAAAACGAGTTTCTGTTTCCTTGGAACCTCGAGCTCGATGGAGTGGCTGGAGACTTTCAGTACCGCTTAGGTGGCGGCTATATAATCGAGCAGATTCTGTATAAAGATTTGTGGAATGAATACCCCCTGCTCGATATAGCCCCGGAGATAAATATCCAACACGGCTGGGAAGCGTATGCCCGTGTGGGGTATACACCCAGCTCCGCTTTCCGCGTATTGGTTGATACGCAATGGAATCTTCTGCAGGGGATAGTTGCCCCAGCTGATCTCGATACACGTGATTCCACCACCGGCTTGTTTCCCTTTGGGCTTGACGAAAGGCAGCTTTTGGATGTACAAACGCTTCTAAACTTTTTTCCGAACGAGAGAGTAACCCTGGAGGCGGGTTGGAAAGGCCAGTTGATGGATGAAGTTAAGCCGTTGCAGGCCGAACACCTAATTACGGGACGAATCGGCTACTCTAATCGTACTACCGGTTTTGGGGCCTCCTTCGGAGGTGAGTTTAAACTTGATGAACTTCCTGAAATGCGGGCTCAACTGAGTTATCTTTTATCCGAGGGGATCAATATTGTGCTGGAAGGCAACGACTTGTTGGCTCCGTTCTATGAAGACGGACGACCCTGGTGGGGAGAGTACGAACAACGGGGCGTGAACGTAACGCTAAAAACGGAAATCTCCTTATAAATTACTAAAGGAAGGGTGAATATATGGAATTAATCGGCAAAGGTGGGATTATTATGATAATAATTCTGCTGCTTTCAGTAGTTGCAACTGCAATAATTATAGAACGGTTTCTCTTTTTCCGGCGAATACGGGTAGATGAGGAAAAGCTCATCAGCCGGTTGAAGTCGGCGCTGCAGAAGCATCATTATGATGAAGCCATAAATATCTGCGAAAACAATCCATCCCCCATTTCTAATTTGATGAAAGTCGGTATCGAAAACCGCAACTTTTCACAGAGTGCGATTAAGGACTCGATCATGAGCGCCGCAAATCTTGAAATCCCCCATTTGGAGCGGTATCTTACCTCTTTGGGAACGATTGCCCATATCTCTCCCCTGCTGGGGTTACTGGGCACAGTGACCGGCAACATAAAGGCCTTCGGTGTGCTGGGCAGCTTCGGTGGGGCTGTGGGCGATCCGGCCCTGCTGGCCACCGGTATTTCCGAAGCGCTGCTCACTACAGCGGCCGGTATCATAGTGTCGGTGCCGACGGTGGCGTTTTATAACTTTTTGGTGAACAAGGTGAATCATATAATTATAAGATTGGAGAACCGCGTAAACGATTTGATAGTACTGTTGGGGAAGGAATAGAAATGCAGTTCAAACGGCGTTTAAAACCAACTGCCACGGTCGATTTAGTGCCGCTGATTGATGTTGTGTTTCAGCTGGTAGTCTTTTTCATGGTTTCCAGTACCTTCATTCTTACGCCGGGGATTTCGCTTACCCTGCCGGAGTCATCCAGCGCCGAACCGACGGTGATGACCCGTCTGGTCATTACTATTTCCGGTGAGGAAGAGATTTATCTGAACAAAGAGCAGTACAGTTTAGAGTCCCTGGAAGCGGCCCTGCAGCAGTTCTCCCAGCGGGAGGAACTCGAAAACCTGCAGACCGTGGTGGTCGAAGGGGACGAAGGGGTTTCGTACAGTTTGATGGTGCGGGTTTTGGATACCCTGCGGGGCCACGGCTTTGAAGGGGTGAATCTGCGTATGCGGGAAGAGGAGTGATGCGGTCGCCGACACGTGACAGACAAATAATCAGTATACTCACCGCTTTAGTGCTGCACTCCCTCATCGTCCTTTTGCTGGGACTGGTTGACTTGGACCAGGAGTTTTCCGACGACCAGCGGCTCGGGCCGGTGGCAGTTCGGTTCGAACCGCTTCCGGAGCTTGTTCCGCCGCAGAGTCAACCGGACCAACCCGAGCAACCGCAGCCGCAGAGTCAAAGTACCGCCGCGCCGCTGGTGGAGCAGGCACCCCAGGCACAGGCACCCCAGGCACCCCAGGCAGCTCCACAAGCTGCGGATCAGCCAGCCGCTGAAGAGGAGTGGACCATCCCGACTCCGAGGGGCCGCAGCGAAGATACTTCCCGAACCGAGCGCATGCGTACTCCCAGCCCGCAGTCCTCCGAGCAGGCCCCGGCCGCAGAATCTCTGGAGGGCCGGCAAGAGAGGAGCCCGGCGTCCGCAACCGAGCAGCAGTGGTCTAAAGGAGAGCGGATCGTGTACGGCGAGCAAGAGCAGCCCGGAGAGAGCGGGGCCGGGCGTACCCGCGACCAATCCGCCGCAGCCCAGCAACCCGAACAGGAGAGTGCTCCGCGGGTTTTTTCGGATGAGCTGAGGCGGGAGTTAGAGTCGGTGGAATCGACCGGAGCCGGGCAGCCCGGCCGAAGCAGCGGTGAGACTGCCGGCAGTGATCGCAGCAGCGGCCAGAACACCGGCCCGGCACCGGCTCCCTCCGACGGCAGCAGCCCGGTGGATTTCGATTATGATATAGAGGGGCAGGCCCGCACACTTGAGAGCTCACCCAGTCCCCAGCTGACTGAAGAGGATCTTGTCAAACTGCCTGGACAGAAAGAGCTGGTGGTCAGTTTTATGCTACCGCCTAATGGCCGGCCGACGGCCTTGAACACCGAGGTCTCTTCCGGTTATCCTGATATCGACCGAAAGGTCATGCAAGCGGTTCGTAATTGGACATTTTCAGAGGCTCCCGAAGATACCGAACCTGTGAACGGGAGGGCTCGATTCATTATCCGTACCGCTAATTGATTGGCTGACTGGACGTAAGGAGTAGCTTGAATGATCAAAGCGGTCGGATTAGACATCGATGGAACTCTCTATCCCAACTACCAAATGCTGCTCTGTTCCCTCCCTTCTGTGGTAATCGCCCCGCGTTTGATGTATTTTTTCGGACAGGTGCGCAAAGAAATTCGGCACATTGAGTATGACGAGCCCCTGCATGCGAAACAGGCGCAGCTGCTGGCCAACAAAATGGGTATCAGCCCGCAGGATGCCGCCGACCGTATGGAGCGGCATCTGTATCATCGCTGGGAACATTCCTTCCGCTGTATCCGCCCCTTTCGGCATGTGCGTGAAACACTGCTGGCCTTTAAACGGGAAGGCTTGCCATTGGCGGCGCTCTCCGATTTTCCGATTAAAAACAAGTTGAAGTTCTTGAAACTCGACGATCTGTTCGACTACCGCCTCTCTTCCGAAGAAACCGGCTACTTGAAGCCGCATCCGATTCCCTTTCAGCAAATGGTGCGGCAGTTTGGGGTGGCTCCCGAAGAGATTCTCTACGTCGGCAATTCGTATAAATATGATATAATAGGCGCGTCGAATGTGGGTATGCGGACCGCCTGGCTGAGTTTCGCCGGCGGATCCGGAAAAACTGCAGAAGAGTCACAGACCGATATTATATTCTCCTCCTTTTACGATTTACGGGAAAAGGTTTTGGGAGAACTCGAACACGACTCTTCGCGCCGGCGATAGTGCGTCAGAATTGCTGCTGTTGTAATTGACAACTTGTATATCCTGGGTAACAATTACACATAAGGTGGAGATTCTGACAAAATAAGAATCTGGGAGTGGGAACAATGCTATTCTCTTTAGGAAATATCTTAACGCTGTTGATTGTCCTGGTGATACTGTCGGTATACCGTCAGATGGATAAAAACAACCGGTCACTCACCAAAATCAAGCGTTATTCGGAAAAAATCAAGGAAGAACTGGACGGTTTTGTAGAAAGCAAAACCAGCGAGGTGAAAAACCTGGGCATCGAGCTGGATGTGCATCAAAAAACCGGCAAGGAGATCCTCAAACGGATCAAATCTTCCGAAGACGAGCTCGAGAACCGGGCCGCCTCGATGCAACAGATTAATCAACGGATTGCCGAATATGATAAAGCACTCTCGGAGCTAAAAGATATGACCTCCAAGGTGGACGAGAACCTGCAGCGTTTACACAACGAATCGGAGTTTGTCGATAAGATCGGTCGGCAGCTCAGCGGGACACAGGAGCGAATTCAGCATCTGGAGAAGCGCCTCCCGGCTATTACCCAGGAATTTAACAATCTGAATCAAAAAACACTGAAAGAGACGAACCAGAAAGCCTTTGCCCACGCGAAGAAGCTTTCCGACCATCTGAATGAGAAAATTCAAGGTGATGAAGAGCGATTGTCCGCGCTCAACGGTCAGATAGATGCACTTGAAAACCGGCGGGACCAGTTCGCTGAAGATGCGGTCGCGCAGATTCAGCAGGTGCTGGATGAGAAGGTCTATCAGGCCGAACAGTCCGGTGAGCAACTCCAGGCAGAGCTCGCCGAGCAGCTTTCCCAGACCAAGGATTCGATCAAGGCCCAGGGCGATGAAATGCTGGAACAGATCGAGCGGGAGCTGCGGTCCTTGAATGGAAATGTTGAAGATGTGGAACAGACCATCCAGGAAAAAATCTCCGCCTTCCATGAGCGGGTCCACGGCATAGAGCAAAAATACCAGGATTCTCTGCAAAAAGCGGCTGAAAAGGGGGTTGCCCTCGAACATGAGGCCTTTTCCAACCTGAAGCAGCATATCAACAGTACAGTTGAAGAGACTGAAAACTCTTTCCAGCAGCGGGCCGCGGAACTACAGAAGAAATACAAGCAGCAATCGGCTGAGTTCGATCAGCAATATCGTGAATTTACCGAATCCCTGACCCAGAAGTATGCCGATCTCAACGCCGAAGCCGCCGCTACCGACGGGCAGGTTCGCCAGAAGCTCGATGTCCTGGACCAGCAGCTCCACGACTACGAGCAGCAGATGAACTACCGTTTTACGAAGATGGAAGAGGCTACCCAGGATATCGACTCCCTGGATCAGAACTTGCGGCAGGCTATGGACCGGGTGACCAAACGCATCCGCGGCGAATTTCAGGAGTTTGAACAGCAGCTGGAACAGGAACGCGAAGAGCAGCGTACCAAAGCCCAGGCCGATATTCAGGCGGTGCATGATGCTCTGGCAGAGGTAGAAGACCAGCTGGCCGCCCTCAAGGACCAGGCCGCCAAAAACGTATCCACCCGTCTCGAGCAGTTTGAAACCTCCTTTTACAAAGATCTCGAAGGTCGTTCTACCAAGCTCGATGAGCGTTTTGATGAGTGGAAACTGCAGCTGGAGAACCGTTTATCCGAAATGACCGGTGAACAGGATGCTCAACGGCAACGGGTCGAAGACGAGTACAGCGATGCACTGCGTGACCATTTGGCCGAGCTGCAGAGCCGCGTATACAGTCAGCATGAGAAGTTTGAGAACCAAGTGCAGAGTTTTCAGGATCGCATTCAGGAACGTATGCAGAACACTTCGCAGCAGCTGGAGGGGCTCGAGGGCGACTTGAAGAACGAAATCGAAACTGCCAAGCAGCAGAGCCAGGCCGCGTTTCAGAAGGAATTCGCCGATTACCAGTCCGCCAAGGAGGCCCAGCTCAAACGCAGCGAGCGGGAAATGGAAAATGTGCTCAGCGAGCTCGAGAGCAGCGTGAAGGAACGGCGCAGCACGATCGATGCTACTATCGAGTCCACCGAATCCGAACTAAATGTCTGGCGTACCCAAATTGAACAGCAGATCCAGTCTGCCGATGAGGATGTGCGTACCCGTTATGAAAACATTCGCAAGGAGATAGACGATACCATCTCAGTACTCAAGAGCGAGTTCGAGAGTCAGCGCGACGACCTTATTCTGCAGTCGCAGGACGAACGTACCCGTCTCAAAAACGAGCTGAAGGAGATATCCGACCGTGTACTCGAACTGGAAGGTGAGCTGCAGCGTAAGACCGATGCAGCTTTCGACAGTTTTAGCCGAGAATACGAGAACTTCATGCTCGAAATTCAGAAGCAGAACCGGGAATTCCAGCTTGAACTGGACAAGAAAATTAAAGAGTTCCGGACGGTATCACAGGACACCAAGGAAAAAACCGAACAGATGCAGAAAAAGCTATTCGGAAAAATCGAGGAAGGCTACACCACCCTGCAGGTGAATCTACAGGAAATTGATAAACGTCAGAAGAACTTCATTGCCCAGACTAAAATTTTCGACCGGGCGGATTCACTCAAAGATACGCTGCAGGAGAATATAGAAGACCTCAAGGGCGAGATTACCCGTGTACAGGCCCTCAGCGGTGAGATCCGCGAGACTGAAAAGAAATTTATGTCCATCAAGAAGATGGGCGACGAGGTCGGCAACAAACTCAACCGGTTTATCAATGAGAAACAGCGCATAGAAGAGATGGAAGGCGACTTCAAAAAACTCATCAACATCTCCCAGACCATCGATATGAAGCTCGAACAGGTAACCGACAGTCATGATACCCTCCAGAACATACAGGCAACTATTCGCAGCCTTGAAGAGTTGGAACAGAATGTGGAACAGAAATACGAGCGCCTCGAAAACCGTCAGAAGGTCATCGACAGCACCATACAGCAGGTGGATAAGAACTTCCAGAAAATTGATAATCTGGAGAAGAATATCGGCAGTCTCGAAGACCGAACCGCTGAAATGCCGCAACAGCTAGAGGACGTCAGTCATCGAATCATGCAGCTGGCCGACAACAAAGAAAAGGTGGATCAGGCCATCGAGCAGATGGAACAGATGGATGCAATCCTCAAAGATGCCGAGGAGCGGGCCGAACGTATGCAGAAAGCCCGTGAATGGCTGGCTAAAACCGAAACTCGACTCGAAGAAATCAACGCGCAGGCGAAAGAGCAGGTCAAACTACTCGGAACACTCCTGAAGGATGGCGGCAAGAATGCCGGTCGCCAGGAAGGTGCCCCGTCGATGGGCGCCAGGGATGTAGTTACCCGTCTGGCGCATCAGGGATGGAGTGTTGACGAAATTGTGCGGGCCACCAAGCTCTCGAAGGGCGAGGTAGAGCTCATCCTTGAAATAATTCCAAGAAAATAAAAAAACTTGACGCTCCACTTATCGGATTAGTATCTTAACACAGAACGTAAAGAAACGCATATCTAAGTATCGATATAATCGGATATTATAGCTACGATTCTTTCGAGGGTGATATGTCCGTTAATGGTGAGATACAAAACAGACATACAACACAATATGAGAGGGATTCAAGGGTGAGCAAAACCGACAAAGAAGTGAAGGATGACAAACAGCAGCCGGATCAGGCGCCGCAGCCGGCTGAACAACAGGCGCAGGCGGCGGAGCAAGGAAGCGATAAAGCAGAATCTGCTGAAGAGAATCAGCAGGCTGAACAAATTGAAGAGCTAAAGGCACAGGTTGAGGCGCTGCAGGCTGAAAACAGCGAGTTAAAAAACCAGTATCTGCGCAAACAGGCCGATTTTGAGAACTTTCGCAAGCGAATGCAGCGAGAGAAACAGGAATCGGTTAAATATGCCAATTCGAATTTGCTGCAGGATTTAATTACTATCATAGACGATTTCGAGCGGGCAATTCGCTCTTCCGAGGAGTCGCGGGATTTCGAGAGTTTTCATTCCGGCATTAAGATGATAGAGCATCAGTTTGTGAATATGCTGGAAAGAAAATACGGCCTCACCCGTATGGAAAGCGAGGGCCAGGAGTTCGATCCGCAGATGCACGAGGCCATTAATATGGAAGAATCGGCGGACGTAGAGGTGCAGACTGTTACAGAGGATTACCAGAAGGGCTATCTGCTGAACGATCGTGTATTGCGGCATGCCAAAGTGAAGGTAGCTGTTCCGGCTCCGGAATCGAAAGATAAAGGCAGCGCGAGTGAACAGAACGCTGCGGACGGAGCGGCTGAGTAGAGGCCGTGTACACAGTATGAAAAAGATGGCAGATGCCATTGTAAATATAGACTTGAAAAGAAATTACTAAAGAGGAGTATCTATAATGGGACGGATTATAGGAATTGATCTAGGAACTACAAACTCTTGTGTAGCTGTAATGGAAGGAAATGAATCGGTGGTAATACAAAATGCCGAAGGTCAACGGACCACTCCTTCGATTGTAGGTTTCACAAATAAGGGTGAACGCTTGGTCGGGCAGCCAGCCAAGAACCAGATAGTAACTAACCCGGAAAATACCATATATTCAATTAAGCGCTTCATGGGGCGTCGATTCTCCGAGGTTCCCTCGGAAATCCAGATGGTTCCCTATCAGGTAAGTGAAGCTTCCAATGGTGAAGCCCGTGTAAAGGCGCATGACAAAGAGTACTCTCCGCAAGAGATTTCAGCGATAGTTCTGCAGAAGATGAAGCAGACCGCTGAGGATTATCTGGGCGAAGAGGTAAAAGAGGCGGTTATTACCGTACCGGCTTACTTTAATGACAGCCAGCGCCAGGCTACCAAGGATGCCGGCCGGATTGCCGGCCTGGATGTAAAGCGCATCGTGAACGAGCCGACCGCTGCATCATTGGCGTACGGACTGGGTAAAGAGAACAAGGAAGAACGAATTGCTGTCTACGACTTCGGAGGCGGTACGTTTGATATCTCGATTCTCGAACTCGGCGACGGAGTATTCGAGGTAAAATCTACCAACGGTGATACTCACCTCGGTGGTGACAATATCGACCAGCGCGTTATCGACTGGCTGGTACAGAGCTTCAAGAACGACCACGGTATCGACCTCGGGCAGGATCGAATGGCACTGCAGCGCCTGAAAGAGGCCGCCGAGAAGGCCAAGATCGAGCTTTCCAGTACCCAGTCAACGGAAATCAACCTTCCCTTTATTACTGCCGACTCATCCGGTCCGAAGCACCTTCAGTACAGTCTGACACGCTCCAAGTTCGAGCAGATGATCAGCGATCTGATTGAACGCACCGAAGGGCCGATCAAGAGTGCCCTCAAGGATGCCGGCGTAACTGCAGATCAGGTTGATGAGGTTATTCTGGTCGGTGGTAGTACCCGTATCCCGGCAGTCCAGCGCTCGGTAAAAGAACTGTTCGGCAAGGAACCGCACAAAGGGGTAAACCCTGACGAAGTAGTTGCAATGGGAGCCGCTATTCAGGGTGGTATACTCGGGGGTGATGTAAAAGACGTGCTGCTCCTTGATGTGACGCCGTTGTCACTCGGTATCGAGACGCTCGGCGGTGTGTTTACCAAGCTGATTGAACGCAATACCACCATTCCTACCCGTAAGAGCCAAATTTTCTCTACCGCTGCGGATAATCAGAACGCGGTTTCCATCCACGTGCTGCAGGGCGAACGTGAAATGGCCAACCAGAACCGAACTCTGGGTCGTTTCGACCTGGTCGGCATTCCGCCTGCCCCGCGGGGTGTACCGCAGATCGAAGTAACCTTCGACATTGATGCAAACGGAATCGTACACGTATCGGCCAAGGATCTGGGTACCGGCAAGGAACAGAAAATCCGCATAGAATCTTCCTCCGGCTTGTCGGAAGACGAGATCAACAAAATGGTCAAGGAAGCCGAAGAGCATGCGGAAGAGGATCAGACTGCCCGTGAGAAGGTTGAAGTCCGCAACGAGGCGGACAGCCTGATTTACTCGACTGAAAAATCGCTCAGTGATTACGGCGATAAGATCGGCGATGAGGAAAAACAGAAAATAGAAGCTGCCAAGGATGAGCTCAAGAAAGCTATGGAAGCCGACGACCTGGAGCAGATGCGCTCTAAAATGGAAGCCCTCAAGCAGGCCTCGTACAAGCTGGCTGAAGAGGTATACAAGCAGACCGGCGGAGAAGGCCAGGAAGGCGCAGCCGGTGCGGCCGGCGGTGCAGGTGCCGCGGGCGCCGGTGGAGCCGAAGGCGGTCAGCAGTCCGGCGGGGAACAGAGCGGCAGTGATGAAAATGTAGAAGACGTAGACTACGAAGTAGTAGACGAAGACGAGAATAAAAGCTAAAGGGTGAGTTGAGCTGTGGCTAAACGAGACTACTACGAAGTTCTGGGGGTGCCGAAGGGCGCCTCCAAGGACGACATCAAAAAGGCATATCGAAAGCTCGCAGTCAAATATCATCCCGACCGTAATCCGGATGATTCCAAAGCTGAAGAGTTATTCAAGGAAGCATCCGAAGCATATGAAGTGCTCAGCGACGACAAGAAGCGGCAGGCCTATGATCAGTTTGGGTTTGCCGGTGTCGAAGGTATGGGCGGCGGTGGCGGAGGAGGAGCCCAGGATTTTTCCTCGGCCTTCCGCGATTTTGAAGATATTTTCGGTGATTTCGGCGATATATTCGGCTCCTTTTTCGGAGGTGGAGCCGGCGGAGGAGGCCGTCGTCGTGGTTCTTCGCGAACTTCCGCCCAACGCGGAGCCGATTTGCGTTACAACCTCGACATCTCCTTCAAGGATGCCGTATTCGGAACGAAAGTAGAGATATCCTATGAACGGCATGTGACCTGCCCCTCTTGCGGAGGCGGCGGTGCCGAGTCTGGCAGCGGGCGTAAAGTCTGCCCCACCTGCGGAGGAAGCGGCCAGGTCCGCCGAAGCTCGGGTTTCTTTTCAATCGCCTCTCCCTGTCCGACTTGTAACGGAGAAGGCTATATCATCGAGAATCCCTGTGACATGTGCAAGGGCAACGGGGTTATTTCGAAGCCGCAGAAGCTAAAGGTTACTATTCCGGCGGGTATTGAAAGCGGAAAACGCATCAACATCCCCGGTCAGGGAGATGCGGGGCCAAACGGCGGACCGGCAGGCGATCTGTTCGTGTACGTCCGGGTAAAGCCTCATGAGTATTTCGAGCGGCATGGAAATGATATCTACTGTGTGATTCCCATCACCTTTACACAGGCGGCCCTCGGTGCCGAGATAATGGTGCCGACCCTCGAAGGTAAAAAGGTCAAAGTGAAGGTGCCTACCGGAACCCAGAATGGTAAAATACTGCGGTTGAAAAATGAAGGTATCCCGCACCTCCACAATAGTAACCGCAGGGGCGATCTGTACATTAAGATCCGGATCGAGGTTCCCAAAAAACTCTCTTCCCGTGGGAAAGAGCTGCTGAAGGAGCTTTCCGAACTCGAGGGAGAGAACCAAACTCCCTCACCGGTACCGCTCGCCGAGCTGGGCACCTGATATATACTATGAATACACCAGCCGCCGGTCACTTATCGATCGGCGGCTTTTTTAATCCCGCACCTCTCAATTTTATGCGGGGTTGTGTCCGATAAATGGAACACAGGAGAACACATGCACAGTAAGAGGATGATACTGCTGATGAGCTTTTTTCTGCTCTTCACAGTGACGGGGATATCCGTTATGTCAGCTCAGGAAGTCGATCGCGACTTGCGAATTGAGAGTTTGCTCGATGAGTTCCGAAATCTCGAAGATGCCCTCCCGGCGCTGGAGTTAGACTCCAATGACAACGGGAAAGTGGATTATCTGATCAAAACCAATGAAGAGAATGAGAAGATGATGGAGATTCTCGATTTCGATCATGACGGCAAGATGGATGATTTCTACATGTATGAGGCTGGTGTCTTGCGGCAAAGAGCCATCGATTCCAACTCCGATGGAAAAATCGATATCTGGGTGTATCTAAAAGAAGGCGTGTACATATCCCGTTATGAAGAGGATACGGATTTCGACGGAATTATGGATATCGACAAAGACTATGCCTCCGAAGAAAAACCCAAAGAGAAGATGGCGGGAACAAAGAACTGATGCAGAATATAATTTGTGGATTCCATGCAATCGAAGAAGCTCTGCGAGCGGGCAAAGGACGGGGGATCCTCTACGTGAGTCGAAAGAGCAGTCGAATAGAGTCTCTGACAGAGTTAGCCCGGCAGAAGAAGGTGTCGGTAAAACATGCGGGAGACGATACCCTGACAAAACTTGCCGGTAAGGATACTGAACACCGGGGGGCAGTGTATGTGCAGACAGTGGTAAAAAAGAAATTCAAAGATGTAAAAGAGTTTATCGAGTCGGTTGAATCGCAGCAACTGCAAAAATCACTAATTCTGGTTCTGGACGGGATAACCGACCCTCAGAATCTAGGCGCTATCATGCGCAGTGCCGATCAGTTCGGGGTAGATTTGCTTATACTGCCTGAGCGCAGAAGTGCAAAGATTAATACCACTGTAAACAAAACCTCGGCCGGTGCCAGTGCATATGTGCCGGCGGTAGTGGTCAAAAATCTGCGTCGCAGCATAGTCGAGCTGAAAGAGGCCGCTTTCTGGGTGTACGGTGCGGATGCAGCCGGACAAGCGCTGCACGAGGTTGATTTTGCCGAGCGGGCAGTCATCGTAATGGGAGCGGAAGGCAAAGGCTTGAGCCGCTTAATACTCGAGGAGTGCGATCAAACCGCCGCTATCCCGACTTCTGGTCATATAGATTCTCTGAACGTATCGGTCGCCGCCGGAATCATTCTGTATGAATTAAGACGCCCGTAAGTTACTCTTCAAAAAACTTGTTGCCGATATCCTTGCGGCTCCAGGCCCCCGGAAAACTGATTCGCTGTATCCCGTCATAGGCGTGGGAATTTGCCTTAACAATGTTATCTCCGAGCCCGACCACTGTAAAACAGCGACCGCCCTTGGTGTATATTCGCCCGTCGCCGTTTTTATAGGTGGAGCCGTGAAACAGAAGTGCGTTGCGCTCAGGATAAACTGAATCGATTTCGACTCCCACCGACTCGGGGCTGCGCTCAGGGTAACCTTCAGCGGCGATAACAACACCGACTGCCGATTGATTGGAAAGTTCCAGGTTGAATTGTCCGAGATTGTTGTTTTCCACTGCCCGCAGCAGATTCCCGAAGTCCGATTTGATCAAGGGCAGGATAACCTGGGCTTCCGGGTTTCCGAATCTCACATGGTAAGAGGTAATCTTAGCTCCGTGGTCTTGAATGAGCAGGCTGAAGAAAAAGAGGCCTTTGTAGCTGAGCTGCTCTTGTTTCAGCCCTTCAAAGGTAGGTTCGATTATCTCGGTGAGAATTTTCGAATAAGTTTTTTCCGAAAGAATCGGTACTGGGCAAATTGCTCCCATCCCGTTGGTAACGGCTCCGGTGTCGTTGTCCAGCGCTTTTGTATAGTCTGAGGCCGGGGGAAGAATAATATGGTTCTCCTTATCCATAAAGGCCGATATAGTGAGGTTGTATCCGGCCTCGTACTGCTCGACTAAAAGGGTGTCTTCCTTGAGGACCTCTTCACCGAATTCTATCAACCGTTGTGTATCTGAGGAATCGAATACATTTAAGCTCGAAAACGGCTTGTTTCGTTTGACCACCAAATGTTCGCCCGCCCGGTGCTTTATGTACTGTTTGAACTCGCCTAGATCGTTAAATACTTCCGCTTTTGTAGTGGGGATGTGGTATTTCTGCATGAAACTGCGGGCATACAGGCGTTCCTGCTCTAACTGGGCTGCTTTTGCATTTGCGCCGAAAGCATTTATTCCAGCCGCTTCCAGAGCCTCCACGACCCCGTTATGCTGAGCAGTGGCGGTTCCGACCAGACAGTGGTCGATCGACAAAAATTTACAAAGTTCAACTACTTCTCCAGGATCATCCGGATTAATCGAGTCGATATTTTCGGCAATTTCGGCGGTGCCTGAATTACCGGGCGCTACATACAGCCCCGTTATCAAGTGACTTTTATCCAGAGCCCATGCCATTGCATGTGCTTTCGCTCCGGATCCGAGAATGAGAACTTTCACATGAACCTCCACAGTCGGTGAATTCGCGGTTGTTATCTATTTTTACATTTTAAATAAATCTTCTCAAGGGCCCACAGTAAAGGGCTTGTGGATGTTGAGTGTAGCGATATTCACCGGTCGCTTCAAGTCAACAATTCTATATTTGAAAATTTAAAAAAAATAAAATTTAGAATGCTCACATTTTGTTTATGATAAGTAACTTGGCCGAAAGATTAATCAGGCAGACTAGTGTTAAAGTGCCTTTCCATAAAGGATTGCAGAACCTCTCGGTAACAGGCTTCAGAGGTGCAGCGTACTAAATCATTTCGCAGGGCGGATCCGGCCGGAAACCCTTTGGTATAGGCACTCAAGTGTTTTTTCATTTCAGCACACCCCCGAGCTTCGCTCTTGTAATGCAGTTCGCGCTTCAGATGGTGGTAGCCGATCAGCAGACGCTCTATGAGGCGGGCATCCGACTCGGATGCCGGAGTGGCGGCTTCTGTAAGGAGTTCGGCCGGCTGAGGGGTCTCGCCGGTAAGCAGGGCACGGGTTTCTCGAAAAATCAGCGGATTGCCGATAGCACCGCGGGCGAACATTACTCCCGCACAGCCGGTCTGGCGCAGCATCTCTGCGGCGACCTCCGCACTGAACAGGTCGCCCGAGCCGATTACCGGTACCGGCAGGGTTGCAGACAACTGGGCTATATGTTCCCAGTCGGCCCGGCCGGAGTAGCCCTGCACCCGGGTGCGAGCGTGTATCCCCACCATTGCAGCGCCGCCTTCCACCGCCGCCAGGCCGGCCTCCTGGAAGTTCAGCGAGGATTCATTCCAGCCGGAGCGGATTTTCACGGTAATCGGTACATCGGTAGACTGGGTCAGCTGCCGGACTATGGCGTGGATCTTATCGGGGTATTGCATAAGTTTTGAGCCGGCCCCGGTTTTCACTACCTTAGGTACCGGACAGCCGCAGTTGATGTCGATGAGAGTTGGAGAGAATTTGAGTATTCCGGTCAACGCCCGCTCGGCCTGCTCGGCTTCGGCCAGAAAGATTTGTATGCCGAGCACATCTTCCTGTTCGCCGCGTTCCATCAGGTCGATTGTTTTCCGGTTCCCCCGGGCAATTGCTTCGGCCGAAACCATTTCGGTATAGCAGAAGTTGGCCCCGTAGCTGCGGGCAATCTCGCGGAAGGCTTTGTCGGTATACCCGGCCATGGGTGCCAAAAAAAGATTGCCCGGCAGATGTACGCCGGGCAGTTCGATTCGGTGATACAGTGATGCTTCCATGGAACCTCAGCTGTAAAGTTGGGGTTACTCTTCGATTCCGAACAAGGTTAGGCTGTTGTTGTACAGCGTTTCTGTAACCTCTTCCAGGGGCTCTTCCCGTAGTTCGGCGATAAACTCCGCAGTAGCACCGAGATAGGAGGGGCGGTTGCGCTTACCGCGATACTGAGCCGGAACCATGAAGGGGCTTTCCGTTTCGATCAGCATACGCTCGAGGGGCATGTTCTTTGCTGTTTCGTGCAGATTACGGGCGTTTCTATAGGTCACATTACCGGCGAAGGATATGTACAGATCCAGTTTGAGTGCTTCCTGGGCATATTCCCAGTTTTCGGAATAGCAGTGCAGTATACCACCCTTACGGGGGAGCTTGTCTTTCAGAATATTGAGTACATCCTGGCCAGCCTCACGGTTATGAATTATCACCGGCAGGTCCAGTTGGTCGGCCAGCTCTAGTTGGCGAATAAAAAGCTCAATTTGACTGTCTTTATTGCCGAATTTTCTATAGTAGTCCAATCCGATTTCACCGAGTGCGACTACCCGGTCTTTCTGGCTGCCTTCTTCGATCTGTAGGGTCCAGTCACGGCCGGGATTGATGACTTCGGAGGGCGAGACACCGACGCTGTGGTACACATGCGCTGCCGTTTTCAGGTTTTCGTATACCTGAAAAAAGTCGTAGAGGCTGTTGCAAATGCTCATGACGTGTTTTACATCCGATTGCTTGGCTTCCTGTACGATTAACAACTGTTCGATTGGATCTTCATTTATCAATCCAATGTGTGCATGGGTATCAAATAAACGCATAGTTCTTTGTCCGATTTAATTAAGATTTTGTGTGGCTTTTCTGCTAATACAACAGCACCTTAACACGAAATATGGGAGCGGTCAATTGTATTTGACAATTTTTTTTATGCATGGTAATCTTTTAACGGTTTACTGTAGTAAACGGCACATTGAGGAGTAAGAATGTCCCCGGCAAATCAGTACAAACGGGTTGAAAATAGGCTGTTTGAATTTATACTTCGTATATTCTCCAGCGTCTTTTCTTCCATAGCACAGAGTGTGCGAAAGCTTATCTCACTAGGGAAGCAGCGTTTTACGGTAATGCTCATTCCCCATTCCGAACGGAAAATTTTTAACTTCCGTATATCCGTGTTCTCACTCATTTTTTTCGGAACTTTACTAGTGGCAGTTTTAGTCGCGTTTTTTACCTTTTCCACCCGCTTCAGCGGTCTTTCCAATATGCTGGCCCAGAACCAGTCCAGCTTGAGTGACACTCGTGCAAATCTCGAGATGGTCCGCGATGAAATCGTCGAACTGCGGCAGGTTTCCCGGGAATTCGAGAAATCTTTAGTCAACACGCTCGGTTCGTTCGGGGTATTTCAGAACGGTGAAGATCCACAAACCGCGGCGGCCG
The DNA here is from genome assembly GCA_964632675.1 of uncultured Sediminispirochaeta sp. Classification (GTDB taxonomy): domain Bacteria; phylum Spirochaetota; class Spirochaetia; order DSM-16054; family Sediminispirochaetaceae; genus DSBN01. Next base: position 46,534 of record CAZWDV010000002.1, on the reverse strand, counting down.
GAGACTTGGCATCGTTTATTAACCTTGAAGAACAAAACAACGGTATTATGCGCGAGGTGAGTGAGCTACGGAACTTGAAAGAGTTTATGCAGACTTCTACCGAGTCATTAGAAAAAGTGCAGAATCTGCTCAAATCGCAGGGCGATCTGCTGGTTGAGTTGCCGACTTACTGGCCGGTGGCCGGCGGAATCGGTCGGATTACCAACTATTTCGGACCCGAAGTGCATCCTTTTACACAGCAGTGGTATCTGCACAAGGGAATTGATATTGCCTATCGGCGAGGTATCGATCTGGTGGCTGCTGCCAACGGCAAGGTCATCGAAAGAAAGTACGAGCCGATGGGATTCGGTAACTACATTGTGGTTCGTCATGCCTACGGTTTTGCAACAAAATATGCACACCTCGACAATGTATATGTAGAAGAGGGCGATGTAGTGACACAGGGACAGAAAATTGGTACGATGGGTAATACCGGAATGTCTACTGGTCCGCACCTCCATTTTGAAGTACGAATCGGTGCACAGGTGGTCGACCCGGAACGGTTTTTGAATGTTCAAGCAGATCTAAGATAGCACGCAGACAATACGGATAGCTCATGAGTGAACAACTTGATTTGAATGGTGTTTTTATCAACTCTATCATAGGGGAAGGGGCCAGCTTTTCCGGCGACATCTCCATGAGCGGGTTGTTTCGAATAGATGGCGATTTTAGAGGAAATATCGAGAAAGCCGATAAGGTTTTGGTAGGCCGCAACGGACGGGCCGAGTGTTCAATCCACGCCGGAACGGTGGTTGTAGGCGGTGTGGTAAAAGGTGATATTTTCACTACTGAGAAAGTGGTGGTGCTGTCCACCGGTATGGTTATCGGCAACATTTCTACCCCGCGCCTCTTGGTTGAAGACGGGGTCGTGCTGAACGGCCGCTGCAAAATTATAAGTTTTCTGGATAAAAGGCAGAAACAGGAGCAGGAATACTCAAACTCCTCCTATTCGAATGAGGGGGCTGCCCAATCAATCAATCGCTACAATCCGCTGTATAAATCCGGGTAATGGAACGAATCGATCCCTTAAAGAACAGCCGCTATCGCTGGCGTAGAAAAACTCATTCAAAGGATAAGCCGGAGTCCGCCGAAAATCCACTTCCCTTTTCGAAAATAGTATCGGACAAACAATCGGAACGTGCGGCTCCGGTCGGCGGAAAGTATCCGGCGGATGTACATGCCGATCTCGAAGAACTGATGGACAATCTGCACGGACAGGGCGAGCGGCTGAAGGAACAGCCTACACTCGGCAACATCAAGGACTATCGTGCAGCAGTGAGCCAATTTTTACAGTACATATCCAAGCATGCCCTTGCAGCCGAGCAGGTGGAGGGTGCCCGCTATCATCCACTCAAGAAGCAAAAAAAGTACATTCTCATCAAAGTAGTCAATGAAAAACTCGAACAACTGGCTACCGGCATACTGCAGAGTCAGTTCTCACAACTTGACATTTTGCAGCGTGTAGATGAGATTAATGGAATGGTAGTAGATTTATTGCAGTAAAATGCATGCACAAGGAGTTTTCGCATGAGCGATCAAGATATACAGTCTTCTGAAACTGCAGCTGAAGCAGTCACGGATGCAGCTTCCAATACGAGTGGAGTTTCAGGTACAACTGCGGAGGGTAGAGATCCTGTACTGCTGGTGAAATTCGTACATTCAAATGAAACCCAGATTTGTACCAATCCCCTGAACGAAGAGTTCCAAAAAGGCGATCATCTCATAGTTCCTGGCAGATACGGGAAGGATCTGGCGTATGTGCTGGGAGAAATTCAGCATGTAGAGAACTACGACATGAAAGAGGCTGAAGAGGTGGTTCGCCGGGCCTCGCAGCAGGATATTGATGCGTTTGAGCGCAATCTGGAAAAAGAGACCGAGGCTTTGAAGGTCTGCCGGGAAAAGGTAGAGAATCACAAGCTCGACATGAAATTGGTTGCAGCCCACTATCTGGTGGATGAACCGAAAATTCTCTTTTTCTTCACAGCGGATGCCCGGGTCGATTTTCGCGAATTAGTGAAGGATCTGGTTTCAGTGTTCAAAATGCGGATTGAGCTGCGGCAAATCGGCGTGCGCGATGAATCGCGAGTGCTCGGTGGTTTAGCAGTGTGCGGTCGGAATTATTGCTGTAACGGCATTACCGACAAATTGAATCCGGTGTCGATAAAAATGGCCAAGGAGCAGAACCTTTCGCTGAATTCAATGAAAATTTCCGGTCCCTGCGGGCGTCTGCTCTGTTGTCTGGCCTATGAATACGACTTCTATAAAGAGGAGAAAGCGCGTCTGCCTCAGGAGGGCAACCGTATTCGGGTGAAGAATGAGGACTTTAAAGTGACCGAGGTGAATATTTTGGCCAAAAAAATAAAGTTGCAGTCCCGGGATGGACGAACTATCGATGTTCCGGAAGAAAACTTCAGCTGGAATGAAGATTCACGCTATTGGAATGTGAGGATAGATGATATAATTACTTGACAGTACGGTATTAATTTGGTAGTTTGTGCTACCGCAGATAACGTTGGTAACGAATTATTTATATAGTATGGAGGATCGACTCTTGGCAGGACTATCAGCAGAGAAGAGACAACGACAGAATATTAAGCGCAGATTGCGAAACCGCGTCGCTCGCAGTGGTGTACGCACTGCTCAAAGAAGATTTCAGTTGGCCGTGAAGAACAACAAGCTCGAAGAGGCACAGAAGGCGTATACAGATGCTGAACGGCTTATTGATCGTGTATCCAAAAAAGGCGTATTTCATAAAAATGCAGCTGCACGAACAAAATCACGAATGCAGAAAAAACTGAATGCTTTAAAGGTTCAATCGTAATATTATTAAAATGAGAGGCGGATCATGGATAGAAAGAAATTGACGAAGGCAGAAATTATCGATCAGATCCATGAAAAGCTGAATGTGAGTCGTAATGAGATTCACGATGTCATTGATGAGTTTTTTGAAGAGTTGAAAGAGGCTCTTCAGGATGATCGTGTGATTGAGCTTCGGGGCTTCGGTACCTTCGAAATTCGTACCCGCAAAGGGCGTGAGAAGGCCAGAAACCCGAAAACCGGCGAAATTGTTCCGGTGGACACGCACGGTGTAGCGGTTTTTCGCCCTGGAAAAGAGCTGAAACAGCTTGCATGGCCTCTACGAGGAGAAAACTAGACCTCCGGCATTGGAATCTACACAGTGAAAACGGCAACATCAGCACAAGCTTCATGGAAAACTACCGCCACCAAGGTATTAGGTGAGTTAGGCTTGCTTTTGAGCGGGGCGTTCCTGTTTGCCCTGGCATTTCCCAGTTTCTTGTCGAAATACGGGTTTGCACCGCTTGCATTTGCTGCTCTCCTCCCGGTGTTTGTACTAGTTCACCGGTGCAGTTGGAAGCTGATTGCCGTGTATGGGCTCCTGTATGGTTTTGTGAGCTATGCGTTGTTCAACTTCTGGTTGTCAACCTTTCACCCGCTGGCCATCCTGATAGTACCCACTATTTATGCAGTCTACTTTTTGATTGTGTTTCCATTACTCAAGGCGGCGGACTCGCTCTTTCCGCGATACGGCTATTTAATTCAAATTCTAATTTGGATTGGATATGAATATCTGCGTACCAAAGGGTATCTTGGATATCCCTACGGTAATATCGGGTATTCACAGTACCAGTTCATCCCCTTTATCCAAATTTCTGCTCTGACCGGCTTCTGGGGGGTATCCGCTCTGGTGGTTTTTCCGTCAGCCTTCATCGGGAACGCAGTCAAGGACGGACTGAGCGGTTTTTGGCAGTTTATCCGGGCTCATAAACCGGAAATCGGCGCGTATGCCGGACTGATAGTGCTTACTTTGGTATACGGCATTGCTGTGCAGCAGGATTACTCCGATGAACGCCAGTGGAGAGTCGCTCTGGTGCAGCACAACGCCGATTCCTGGGAAGGCGGTATCAGAACGTACCGCAGAAACTTGGAAATTCTTACGCAACTGAGCGAGCGGGCGCTAGAACACGACCCTGAAATAGTGATTTGGTCGGAAACCGCCTTTATTCCGGGAGTGGACTGGCACACTAAATATCGTACCGACCCTGACCGTTATGCCCTGGTAGAGGATTTTCGCGAGTTTATGCGCGATCAACCGGTTCCGTTTATTACCGGAAACGATGACGGGCAGCTGGCCAATCCTAATTTACCGCCCGTGTTACCAAACGGCAGCTACAACCGGGTAGATTACAATGCGGTGCTCCTGTATCAGGATAATGAGCTCAAGAAAATTTACCGTAAAACGCATCTAGTTCCTTTTACCGAGCACTTTCCCTACGAGGACACTATGCCGCGCTTTCACCAGCTGCTAGTTAAGCATGATTATCATTTTTGGGAAAAAGGACTTGAATATACTGTGTTTGAAGCGGCCGGGGTGAAATTTTCCACTCCTATCTGCTTTGAAGATGTGTTCGGGTACATCTCACGCCGCTTTATAAACGAGGGGGCCGAGATTATTGTGAATATGACCAATGATTCGTGGTCCGGATCGGTAGCGGCACAGATGCAGCATATGGCAATGGCCGTGTTTCGGGCCATCGAAAACCGGCGCAGTTTTATTCGCGGTACAAACTCGGGGATGACCTGCACAATTGATCCCGACGGCCGAATTATCGATATGATGGAACCCTTTGTGCGGGATTATATGATTAGCGAAGTTCCGGTGTATACCGGACGCACTACCCCTTACACCCGCTGGGGCAACTACTTTCCAATCGTATCGATAGCACTGGCCGTGTTATTACTCGGGGCCGGTCTGATTGCACGGATAGTAAGACCCCCAGACAGTCGCAGCGGCAAATGAAGAATTGCCCGATTGACAACTACGCATTTCTATAGGAAGATGAAGATATGGACGAAAAGACTAAAATCCTAATTGTAGATGATGAACCCGTAAATCTCGATTTTTTTCAGTTGATGTTAGGTAAACTTGGGTTTGACGTTCTCACCGCCGAAGACGGTGAGGATGCTTTAGAGAAGGTAAGTACCTCTATACCTGATTTAATAATTTTGGATAATGTAATGCCGAAATTATCCGGCTGGCAGGTCACTCGTCTGTTGAAAAATGATGACACGTACAGTGATTATAAAGATATTCCGATTATCATGTTCTCTGCCATGGATGATGTGAAGGACAAGGTTGAAGGCTTCGAACTCGGGGTTGAAGATTATATCACCAAGCCCTTCAATTTTTCCGAGGTGCTGGCCAGAATTAGAGCAGTACTGCGGAGTAGAAAAATGTACGATCAGATGGTATTGAAACAACAACGGATTGACTTGTCGGAAAAAATATCTAATACTTTCATTAGCTTTCTCAATCAGCTAAAGCAGCCGGTACATAAAATTGAAGATATGGCCGACAAATTGACACCCGCAGCGAGCAACGAGTCCGATAAAGACGAGTTTATTTCATACGTAAAAGAGCAAGTTTCGACAGTACATTCCTCTATCGAGAAGCTAGAGCGACAAGTTGAACAGCTCAAACGCGAGGATGTGAACGCCCGTGACGACGAAAATGCGTTGCGTGAGCTTGACTCTAAATTGCGAGAACATTTTATACAGCTTCAGGAAAATGAAGACAGTATGAAAGAGGTAAAGGGTTGATAACCGAAGAGAAGCAAAAGGTCCTAGACCTATTTGCAGAAGGGCGCAAACAGTACAAACTTATGAATTTTGAAGCGGCCAAAGATTTTTTTGCAAAGGCGCTCAAAGTTGACCCTGAAGACGGCCCTTCCAAGGTATATTATGCCCGCTGCAAGCATTATATTGACAACCCTCCCCCTGAGGATTGGGACGGAGTGTTTGTAATGAAGACCAAATAATCAACACATTCATATTTTTTAGGCAGACTTAGGAATGGCACGAAGTTACAGTCGACGAAGAGATAAAGAGTTTACTACAGTACTGGGCACTACCACCAAACTCTTCGGGAAGCTCACTTTTACAGAAGCGTTGAAAATAGACGGATATTTTGAGGGTGAGATTGAATCTACCGGAGTTTTATTTGTAGAAGAAGGGGCCCATGTAGAGGCGGATATAAAAGCGTATACCGTTGTAATCGCTGGGCATGTCGAAGGCGATGTAATAGCGAAAGAGAAAGTAGAAATGCTCGAGACATGCAAGCTTGTGGGCAATGTAAAAACTAGAAAACTTCGCATTTCCGACGGAGTAAGCTTTGAAGGGAAATGTGAAATGATAAAAGATCCGGATACGGTTGATATTTTCTCTGCTCCGGTAGATACACTGAAGAAAACGGTGAGCAGTGCCTGATACACACACCATAACCGCAGCAATTCTTTCACTGGGTACTGAGATAACATCGGGAGTTATTCAAGATACGCATGGGAGGTTTTTAGCATCCGAATTGAGTGCAATGGGAGTGCAGGTCAGGCGAATTTGGCTTATGCAGGATGATGCTGAAATAATTCCTGCCGTGCGTGACTTGACCTCAGGGCACGATGTGGTGCTGATTACCGGCGGATTGGGACCGACCAGCGACGACCTTACCCGTGAGGCGCTCGCTGAAGCGGCCGGTATTCCTCTAGTTTTTAATGATTCTTTATGGGAAGACCTGAAGAATCGATATGGGCTTTCAAAAGCGCAGGCAAACCGCAAACAGGCAATGGTGCCGGAAGGGTTCCATGTGCTGCCGAATGCAAATGGAACCGCTCCGGGACTCTGGGGGCACATCGGTACGACTGTTATGGCTGCCATGCCGGGACCGCCTCGCGAGTTGGAGCCGATGTTTCAGCAACTACTCCGGCCGGTCTTAAGTGAACAGCTACAGCTGAAGGAGCAGGATGAAACCGAAGTAAGCTGTTTTTTAATTCCCGAAGCAATGCTCGAAGATGCCTGTCAACGGGCTGGCAGCAGGGTAGCGGGGATTAAATGGAGAACCCGGTTTCAAACATACCGTATCAGTCTCTATCTGGTCGGTGGAAGTCGACCGGCGCGGGAAACATTCGTTCATATATTGCAACAGGAATTCGGGGAATCCCTGGTACGTTGGGGCGACACCGAAGCTGCGGCGCTTTTGCTGGAGACTTTAGAGCGGTCAAACATACATATGGTAAGTGTAGAATCCTGCACGGGGGGGATGATCGGTACACTGCTGACTGCAATACCCGGTAGTTCAGACGCGTACTGGGGCGGCTTCATAACTTATGATAATGCGGCCAAACAGCAGTCGGTAGGGGTTCGGTCGGAAACGCTGGGGGAACACGGCGCTGTTTCTGAGGCAACTGTAACCGAAATGGCGCAGGGTGCGCTCGAGCGCAGCAGTGCCCATGCGGCTGTGGCTGTATCCGGTGTAGCCGGACCGGGCGGCGGTACCACTGAAAAGCCGGTGGGGACGGTGTGGATTGCAGTGGCCGGCCGCGAAGGCTTTTCCAGAGCCTTTCATTTTCAGTTTGGTACCCGTAGGGATATCGTGCGCCGTAGAGCCGCAGTGGCGGCGGTACTATTGACGGAGTTAATGGTGCGGAAACCCGATGGTCTTGACATGGTGAAATACTGGCACTATAGTTAGGTCTGTTTCCACACAACCTCCGTACACTTATGAAACGGAGTTTCTGATGGCTAATACTAGAAAAAAACAAGAATCACTCAATTTTGAAGAAAAAGAAAACGTTCAGGATAGTTCTGATCCACAGAATGGAAATACTCAAGAGTCTGAAAGTGAGGATAAGATGACAAACTCAGAGTCGGACAGCAGTACTCGAACTGCTCCGCAAAAGAAACGCCCGCGAAAGAAAAAAGTACGCGTCGAACTGATCAAGGACAACGGCGAAGCCGAACAGGACGAAAAGAACTCCTCTTCAGAAACCGTTGATAATTCTGCTACCGATCCCGTAATAGATGAAAATCAGGATATACCTTCAGCGGATGAACTAATTAAGAATCAGGGAATCAACAAGCGTAAATCAAAAAACCAAGGTTCCGGAAAAGACAATCGTCAAGGCAACAGCTTCGACAAGAAACAGGAGAATAACGCAGTTGGAAAACTGAGCATTAATGAGCTTTCAAAGATGTCAGTTCCTCAACTGCGTGATTTCGCTGTCCAGGAAGGCTTGAACCGCGACACCATGGTGTCGATGAAAAAGCAGGACCTCATTTTTTCGATTCTCAAGGCGCATACTCAACAGGGTGGCCAGATCCACGCATACGGGTCCCTTGAAATTCTGCCCGATGGGTACGGCTTCTTACGATCTCCCCAGAATAGCTACCTGCCGGGGCCTGACGATATCTACATCTCGCCCTCGCAGATTCGTCTCTTCAACCTGCGCACTGGCGATACCGTCGGCGGCCAGATCAGACCACCGAAAGAAGGAGAACGCTTTTTTGCAATGCTACGGGTCGAGTTCGTAAACTCGGATGATCCTTCCGTGGCCCAGACCAGAGTGCCCTTCGACAACCTCACACCGCTGTATCCGATGGAGCGACTGGATATGGAGTTGCCGAATGGCGACACCTCTACCAGAATGATCAACCTGTTCTGTCCGATTGGGAAAGGGCAGCGGGGATTGATCGTCTCTCCGCCTCGAACCGGTAAGACTATTCTCATGCAGAAGATAGCCAATGCAATTACCACCAACCACCCCGACGTGTTTCTGATCGTGTTGCTGATCGATGAGCGGCCGGAAGAGGTGACCGATATGAGCCGCAATGTAAACGGCGAAGTTATTGCCTCAACCTTTGACGAGCAGGCCAGCCGCCATGTGCAGGTAGCCGAAATGGTTATCGAGAAGGCCAAACGCCTGGTTGAGCACAAGCACGATGTAGTCATCTTGCTCGATTCAATCACCCGTCTGGCCCGAGCTTATAACCAAACGGTACCGACCAGTGGAAAGATCCTTTCCGGTGGTGTCGATTCAAATGCCCTGCACAAACCGAAACGCTTCTTCGGTGCCGCCCGTAACACTGAAAACGGTGGAAGCTTAACCATTGTGGCTACCGCCCTGGTAGATACCGGATCGCGCATGGACGAGGTCATTTTTGAGGAGTTCAAGGGAACCGGTAATATGGAACTGCAACTCGACCGCCGCATGGCCGATCGCCGGCTCTTTCCGTCCATCAACATAAAGCGTTCCGGCACCCGGAAAGAGGAACTGCTGCTCACTGAAGAGGAGCTAAACAAGATGTGGATCCTGCGTAAGGTCATCAACCCGATGGACGACATGGAGATTATCGAAATGTTGATCGACCGTATGCGAAAAACCAAAACCAATGAGGCCTTCCTGCGATCGATGAATACTGCCCACAACGGGCAATAATTCGGACAAAGCTAGTTCGGGGTTATGAGGAAGGCTGGAATTTAGTTGCCGAATATGTTATATTCTGACTGTAGAATTAGTGAAAAGAGATTTTCTGTGGGATTTTGACATCTCGGGCAGAGAATATCTTATATACAGCACCAGGAGGCGAGTATTATGAAAACGGGAATTCATCCCAAATACGAACTCACTACTATCCGGTGTGCATGTGGAAACGAGATCCAGACCCGTTCCACAGCCAAAGACATCGAGGTTGAAATTTGCTCACAATGCCATCCGTTTTTTACCGGTAAGCAGAAGCTAGTTGACACCGCCGGACGTGTTGAGCGATTCAAACGCAAATACGGTATCAAGTAGAATCAGAGTTTCAGAAAAAAAGGCCACTGCGGCGATATGCCCCAGTGGCCTTTTTTTGTTGCATTCGAGGGGGATTTCTTTTACTATGTTAGTGACCCTGAACTTATGGGATTAAGGTATATAAATGGATGAAATTTTCTCTCATCATGCAGCTGAATATGGAGAGGAACCTGAAGTAATTTCTGCAGCCCCCGGCGTGGTCAATTTGATGGGGGAGCATACCGACTTTCATGAAGGCTATGTGCTCCAAATGGGGCTGCATTTAACCATAAAAGTTGCACTATCAAAAAGAAACGACACTTCTCTGCGCTTTTATTCGATCGATTTGAACGAACGAAAGCGAACCACTATAGCAAATTTGAAATATAAACGGGAAGACCGCTGGGCGAACTACCTGAAAGGTGTTCTCTATGAAATTATGCAGGTGGGTTGTACGTTCAAGGGTATGAATATCAGCATTATGGGTACGATTCCCAAGGAGGTAGGGCTGGGCTCCTCGGCAGCTCTGGGAATTGCCACCGCTTTGGCGACCCGCAAGGCCTTTCAGTTTGAGCTGCAGGACATTCAGCTGGTCCAGCTGGCCTATCTTTCTGAGACCGCCTTCATCGGCAAGCGGGAAAAAATCACCGATCAGCTGACTACGTTTTATGCCAAAGCGGGAAAAGCGGTGTTTGTCGATTTGCGGAGCCTCGATTTCAAATTTGTCCCGGTCAGCTTGAAAAATCTGGTGTTGGTACTCACCGAAAGTGGTGTGAAGCAAACCGGAATACAGGAAGAGCTGGAGGAGCGCTACGAAATCTGCAACGACAGTGTGGAACTGTTACGAGACCGGGGGAATCAGAAGTCGCTGCGAGATTTAGACAACCAGGATCTGCAATCGGGTATGGGGCTGCTTCCGGAAGCCTCACGCCGGCTCTGTATGCACGTGGTACAGGAGAATGAACGGGTACAGGAAGCCCTGGAGGTGCTCAAATCGGGAGACGGACCGGCCTTCGGCAAACTGATGCACCGCTCGCATGAGAGTCTGCGGGACAATTTTGAGGTTTCCTGTCCGGAAGTCGATTGGCTGGTGAAACGGGCCTCCGAAGTCGAGGGCTGCTACGGCTCGCGCTTAATAGGACCCGGTTTCGGCGGTTGTACGCTTACACTTTGTCACAAGAAATCGCTGCCGGAATACCAACGGCGCTTGGACGAATACGAACACATTTTCGGGTTTCATCCGATTTATCATGTGGTATCTCCCCAGAAGGGGGCTCAAATCGTATATTATAACAACGAGTTATAGCCGGCATATGTCGAATTACTGTTTCAAAACAATTGAAACTATCTTATAATTGGGACAATGCGAATACTAATTAGTAATGATGACGGAATAGAGAGTCCTGGGTTGCACGCGCTTGTTCGTGAATTGGAGCCGCAACACGAGGTGTGGGTTACCGCCCCTGACCGTGAACGCAGCGGAATGAGCCATTCGATAACGCTGCGCGATCCGGTGCGCTTCCGAAAAATCGATGAACGCAAATTCGCCTGTGATGGAACCCCGGCAGATACAGTCCTGTACGCACTGCTCGGTGCAATTCCGGTACAGCCCGACATTATCATTTCCGGAATCAACCGCGGCCCTAATCTCGGTACTGATATCATATACTCCGGGACCGCCGCCGCCGCCAGACAGGGTGCATTGGTCGGCATACCTAGTATTGCGGTCTCTGTAGCACCGTTGCAACCGCCGTTTCCCTTTGAACGGGCAGCTGTTTTTATCCGCGACAATATCAAACTCTTTTTACAGTTGTGGGGTTCGGATCATTTTATCAATGTGAATTTCCCGCCCCCCTCTGAAGGGATAAACGAGGTGGCCATCACCCATCCGTCGCGGCGGATTTACAGTGATAAAGCGGAAGCCTATCAGAGCCCGAATGGCGATATCTACTATTTCCTTACCGGTGATTCGATTCATGCGGAAGAGGAAGCGGGCAGTGACTGGAACGCTGTGCAGGCCGGAAAAATTTCGATTTCTCCGGTGTACCTCCATCCCATGAACCATGAAGTTATTCATATGTATGCGGAAGCCCGGTTTAAGGTTGAATAAGATGGGAAAAGCATTTGAAACTGCCAAACGGCTCTACAATGCCAAACGTTACCAAAAGGCCCTATCGGTACTCTTGTCAATGGATGAAGACCCGGCGGAGAATGCGGAGCTCTCCTATTACCTAGGCCTGTGTTACAGCCAGATAGAGCAGTACGACGAAGCGCTACTCTACTTAGAGCAGGTAGTTACCACCCATCCTGATTTCCTGCATTTGTATCAATGCCGACTGCTGTTGGCGGTTATCTATACGCACACCGAGCGCTACTCTCTGGCGGAGTACGAGCTGAAGCAGCTGATCGACGGAGGGTACGAATCGGCACAGGTATACTCGGTCTACTCTTATGTGCTGTTTCAGCAGAGGCGCCGCGACGAGAGCCTGAAATACATTTATATGGCGATGGAGCTTGATCCGGAGAATCCGAACGTTCTGAACAGCACAGGGTATATCGAAGCTGAAGAGGGAAACGATCTCGATAAAGCCCTCGAACTCTGTAAACAGGCGGTACGCAAGCAGCCGGAGCAAGCCGCCTATCTCGATTCGCTGGGGTGGGTGTACTACAAACTCGGCAAATTTAGAGAAGCCCACCGTTATATAAAGCGGGCCTATAAGATGTCGGATAAGCATCCGGTAATAAAGGAACATTTAAAAGTCATCGCCAAGGAGATCGGAGCTCTCGAGTAGAGGAGGCACAATGCGTACATATGTTCTCTTGCTTTCCATTCTAACAGTGGTGAGCCTGCAGTCTCTCTCGTCCCAACAGATCGATATGGATCAGGTGTATGCCGAACGTGAGTTCAGGTTCGGCGTACGCGCGTTTCACCGCGGAGAATATAACAAGGCCCTCCTTTCACTCGAACAAAGCCTCTCCCTCAAGGAAGCGTTTCCGCTGGCGCAGTCCTGGCTGGCCCGTACTTACTACCGAAACGGCTTCATCTCTACCGCACTAGATATGTGGACCAGAATGATGGAAAACCAGAAGGGTGAGGAAGATGTAATGAGCGCCGCTATGGAGCAGATGGTCGGAACACTTACCTACCGCCGGGAGTTGCCGGCGGAGCCTGAAGAGGGGCCGAAGTTTGTCGAGTTTGAAAAAATCGAAGGTATGCAGGATGACATGCGGGTATTTAAACGTCCCACGGCAGTTCATCCGACTACCACCGGTGGTTTTTATACAGTTTCTTTCGCTACGAATGAGATACTGGAATTTTCAGCCAACGGCGCTTTGATCCGTTCTCTACGGGGCGGAATCGAAGGACTTAATCATCCCTTCGACATTGTGACCAATTTGGAGCAGGGAGTATTCATTACCGAGTTTTCAGGCGACCGAATTGTTCACTGTACGTTTTCCGGTCGGGTGTTGAACCGTTTTGGTGAAACCGGTACCGGTGCGGGGCAGTTGCTGGGTCCGCAGTTTATAACCGATGATAACAACGGTTATATCTATGTGACTGATCAAGGCAACCGCCGGGTTGCAAAATTTGATTATGAGGGCAACTTTATCCTTTCTTTCGGACAGCGGACCAATAACTTCGATGGGTTCCGAGAACCTACAGGAATTCTGGCCTACCAAGGATTTATCTATGTGGCCGATAAAAACAGAGCGACGATAGATGTGTTCGATGAAAGCGGCAATTATTTAGATACGTTTCGCAGCAACTACATGGAGCAGCCGGAGGGACTCTCACTGTACGGACCTGATCAGCTGTTAATAGCCGATGAAGACCAAGTGTTGCGTCTGGAGCTCGGCAGCCGAACCTTTTCTCCCCTCAGCATTCTGAACGGCCGCAGGATAAAGATTCTCTCCGCCTGTCGAGATGCGAATGATAACCTGCTGATCGCCGATTTTAATCAGAACCGGGTTTCCCTGCAGGCGGATTTCAGCCGCATGTATTCCGGACTGTTCGTGCGCATCAACCAAGTAAGCGCCGACCGTTTTCCAAAGGTTTATCTTGATGTAACGGTGCAGCGCAGGACCGGAGAGCCCTTCGTGGGGCTCGAAGGCAGCAATTTCTTTCTTACCGAAGACCGATATCCGGTAGAGGACGCTGTGCTGGAATATGCAGTTGATAAACTCGAAAGTGCTGAGATCACCTTTATGGTCGAAGGTTCCTCTGCAATGCGACAGAACGTTGAAGGAATCGGACAGGCCGCCGCCGGAATAGCCGAATCGCTGCTGCCGAATGGGAGCATCAATGTGGTTCGGGCGGCCGAGCAGCCGATACTGCAACTGGAGGGCGGACAGGTTAAGGATACCATTCGATCGGCGGCACTCTCGGGTAGTTTCAGCGAAAACTGGAAGTTCGGCCAAGGCGTGCGTCTCTCTGCCGCACCCTTGATCACCGGCGGTGAACGCCGGGCAATAGTGTTTTTCTCCACCGGCACCCTACCGCAGGATGCCTTTGACTCCTACGAACTGATCCATGTGCTCGATTATCTACGGAACAACAATATAAGTTTCCACTGTGTCACAATGAACGGTGACGGGATTCTGGCTCCGGAACTGGCGTATTTATGTGAAAAAAGCGGGGGCTCGCAGCTTTATTTGTATAATCCCGGCGGGGTAGGTCCGTTGGTCGAAGAAATATTAGGCCGCAACAGCGGTCGCTATATTCTTTCATATACCTCAACCCGTAACAGCGATTTCGGACGAGCCTACCTGCCGGTAGAGGCGCAGGTTTCCATTTTCGGAAGAAGCGGACGGGGCGAGATAGGTTATTTCGGCCCTCCGGAATAGTGCTCCGGAATAGTGCAAAACCAGTTGACGCTTGAATTCGGAATGAGTACCCTTTTAATACAAACGCAATGAATAATAATCTGAGAGGATAAAAGAATGTCAGAGGAGTCACGCCGAGGGATAGGAACCGGCATAAAAGAGAAACAGGAACACCAGATCAAAGAGCCGGATCTGTTTAAAGTCGTGCTGCTAAACGATGACTATACTACTATGGATTTTGTTGTATGGGTCATTCAGAAGGTCTTTCATAAACCGGCCGCCGAAGCAACGAAAGTGATGATGGATGTGCACAAAAAGGGTCGTGGCGAAGTCGGACGTTTCCCCTATGATATAGCCCGCACAAAAGCTGTCCAGGTAAAACAACTGGCCAAGGAGAACGAATATCCCCTGGAGTGCGTAATTGAGAAGGAGTGATGCAACCGAATGAAGATATCGGAAGATGTGCAGAGTGTAATTAACGCCGCCTATCTCGAGGCGAAGGAGCGGCGCAACGAATATTTGACCCCTGAGCATATACTGTATGCGACGCTTTTCTTTGATTCAGTTCAGCATGTACTGGATGGCTGCGGGGCGGACAGTGAAAATATTAAACAAGATGTAGAAGAGTACCTGGGTTCGCATATACCGAAAGTAGAAAACGAAGAGCCCGTTCAGACTATCGGGGTGCAGGAGGTTATCGAACAGGCTATTTTTCATACCGAATACTCCTCGAAGGATGTGGTTGATCTCGGCGATCTGCTGGTTTCTTTGTTCGACCAGGAGGAGAGCTTCAGCTCGTACTACCTGCGCAAAGCCGGAGTAAGCCGCTATTCACTCCTGCGTATGATAAGCCACGGCGGAATCTTCGCTGAATCCGATTTTAACGCCGAGAGCGAGATGTTTTCGGATGAAGAGATGCAGGACCAGGATATGGAGGATGAGGGTAGCGAGACTGAGGAGTCCAGCGAAGAAGACGGCGGTATGCAGACCGGCCGCCGCCGCAAAACTGCTCTCGAGCGTTTTACCCGTGAGCTCACCGAGGTCGCCAGAAACGGAGAGCTCGAAACCCTCATCGGCCGCGAAGATGTGCTCGAGCGAACAATCCAAGTGCTCTGCCGACGTCTGAAAAACAATCCTGTGATGGTCGGAGAAGCCGGTGTGGGTAAAACGGCAATTGCGGAAGGGCTTGCGGCCCGCATAGCTGAAGACAAAGTACCGAATTCCCTGAAAGGCTACAGGCTCTATTCACTAGATTTGGGCGGGATGCTGGCCGGCACAAAATACCGCGGCGATTTCGAAGAGCGGATGAAGCAGGTGCTGAAGGAGCTCGAAACCGAACAACAGGTTATTCTCTTTATTGATGAGATCCATTCAATTGTCGGCGCCGGGGCGGTGAGCGGCGGAGCAATGGACGCCTCCAACTTACTGAAACCGGCCATCTCTTCCGGAAAGATCCGTTGTGTCGGTGCAACTACTTACGATGAGTTCAAGAAGTTCTTTGATAAGGACCGGGCCCTTTCGCGGCGCTTCCAGAAGATCGAGCTTCAGGAAACCACCCGTGAAGAAACCCTGGAAATACTGAGGGGAATCCGCGGCCGCTACGAGGAGTACCACGGGGTAAAGTATGCCGATCGCGCCCTCGAGTCAATAGTCGACCTTTCGGATCAATATATAAACGACCGCTATTTGCCGGACAAAGCGATAGATGTGCTTGATGAAGCCGGAGCGTATACCCAGATGCTTTCGTTTCAGCGACAATTCGGTAAAACCCTCGCGGCGGGCGAAACTTCCCCCGTGTCCTCTGAAACGCCGGCCGTAGAAATCGACGAGACGATTATCGAGCATGTCATCTCGAAAATCGCCCGAATACCCGAGAAGCGGGTTTCATCTCATGAGACCGAGCAGCTGCAGTATCTGGAAGGGAATCTGAAGCAGGAAGTCTTCGGACAGGATGAAGCCGTGGACACAGTTGCCAAAGCGGTAAAGCGGGCCCGCGCCGGTTTTGGAAAAAAAGACAAACCGGTGGCAAACTTGCTGTTTGTCGGACCGACCGGGGTCGGTAAAACGGAACTGGCCCGTCAGCTGGCGGCAACTATGGGCGTGGAACTGATGCGCTTCGACATGAGCGAGTACCAGGAAAAGCACACCGTCAGCCGTCTTGTAGGCTCTCCGCCGGGATATGTCGGCTATGAAGAGGGAGGGCTGCTCACCGATGCGGTCCGCAAGCAGCCCCATGCGGTCCTTCTGCTGGATGAAGTGGAAAAAGCGCACCAGGACGTGTTTAATGTCCTGCTGCAGATCATGGATTACGCGACTCTTACCGACAACAGCGGCCGGCAGGCCGACTTTCGGAACATCGTATTGATTATGACCAGCAATGCTGGAGCCCGCGATTTGGATAAGCCGATGATCGGTTTCGGTGATCGCCATGTTACCGAGGGCGCAATTCGCGATGCGGTCGACCGAATTTTTAGTCCGGAGTTCCGCAACCGGCTGGACAAGATTGTAACGTTCAACCGTCTGCCGAACGAAGTAATTCTCAAAATTGTTGACAAAGAACTGCGAGAGTTCGGTAGTCAGCTTAAAGAAAAGCAGGTAGAGATAGAGGTAAGTGATGCGGCGCGGCAGTGGTTTGCCGATAACGGCTATTCGGCAGAGTTTGGTGCACGCAACATATCGCGTTTGATACAGGAGAAGGTGAAGGATTTTTTTGTCGATGCGGTACTGTTCGGAGACCTGCAGGAGGGCGGAAAAGCCTTTGTAGATGTAAAAGATGGAGAAATAAGCATCGATGCTGAATCTGCGTGATATTCCGCATCTCAATGAGAATCAACACCTCAAATTTTCTCTGGAGGACGCTTCGCCCATCGGAATTGTTGCGGTAAACGGCAACCTGTCACCGGGGGTGCTGCTCTCGGCCTACCGTCAGGGTATTTTTCCCTGGTACGACGACGAGAGTCCTATCCTGTGGTGGAGCCCCGATCCCCGCTTCATTCTCACTCCCGGAGACCTGCATATTCCCAAATCCTTGCGTAAGGACCTGCGAAAAAACCGATTTTCCGTCACGGTTGATCAGGCCTTTCCGGATGTAATTCGTGAATGTGCCCGGGTGCCGCGTCGCGAGCAGGATGGAACCTGGATAGTTCCGGAAATGCAGCAGGCCTACAATCGTCTCCACAATCTTGGATTTGCCCATTCGGTAGAAGTTTGGCTGGATGAAGAGCTGGTCGGCGGCTTGTACGGGGTTTCTCTGGGCAGGGCTTTTTTCGGTGAATCGATGTTTTCTCTGGCAAGCAATGCCTCCAAGACGGCTTTTGTTCTGCTCATCATGGCCCTGCAAGAGCGGGGATTCGGTTTGATGGACTGCCAGGTCTATACCGAACATCTTTCGCAATTCGGTGCCTACGAAGTTCCGCGATCGGTGTTTTTGCAGCTGCTGCAGGAGATGTTAGATGCTCCTACCACACGGGGGACGTGGAGCAATTGGATCGATTTTGAAGGGATCAGGGAACAGCTGCTGCAGAGGGGCAGTCGAACTGAGCACACAATATCGATAACATCCGGACCGGAGCACAGCTAAGCGGAACCGTAATTATACTCACAATTAAGTGTAAAAGATGCTGCCGCCGATAAACTCGCGCAGTATGGAGTGTTTCGGTACCAAAGTCGGTGGAATGGGGCTGAAGTTTTCCAGAAACGACAGCAGTCGCCGGGCTTCGTTGTATACCTCGTGATGCGGCTTTACGGTTTTGAGCAGGGGCTCTACAAAGGGCTTGAGCACCGACAGCTCGTAATCCAGGGCCGAGTTGAAAGCCGAGTTGGCCTCGTTCTGATATGGGAATATGTTTTTATTCTCTCCCCGCCGGACCGAATGCCACATGTTTAAAGTGCCCAGGGCGGGATTTCCGCGGAACTGATGGTCGCGTACGATTCGACGAATCAGACGGTTGTCGGTGGTGGAAATTCGGTTATGGTCGTCCAGATTGAGCTGGGTGAGGGCGGAGATGTACACACGGTATTTTCGTTCCTCGGGAATATTGGGAGTCAGGTCCGGATTCAGTCCATGGATTCCCTCCATCAGCAGAATACTGCGGTTGCTGAACTGGAGTTTTGTGCCGTGTTCTTTCGGTTGCTGCATTTGAAAATCAAAAATAGGAATCTCCACTTCTTCTCCGTCAAAAAGCGCGAGCAGGTGCTCATTGAGTAAATCAATATTCAGAGCATGCAGGTCTTCGAAGTTCGGATTTCCGTATTCATCGAGCGGGGTGGCGGTGCGGGGCAGAAAATAGTCATCCAGGCCGATAATTACCGGATTGAACCCCAGTACTCTCAGCTGAATCGCCAGGCGGCGGGTAAAGGTAGTTTTTCCGGAAGAAGAGGGGCCGGCAATCAGAACAACCCTCACCTCATCCCGGCGTTCATGAATTTGGTCTGCAATTAGCGAGATCTTTTTTTCATGCAGGCCTTCGGCCACCTGAATAAAATGGGCAATGTCACGATCTTCTATCAGCTCGTTCAGACGCCCGGTGCAGTTTACATCCAGGATCTTACCCCAGGCTTTGTACTCTTTAAATATGGAAAACAGCACCGGGTTATCCTTGAATTCAGCTATAACATCGGGGGCAATCGACTGCGGAAAACGCAGCAGAAAACCCGGGGCGTAGTTGCGCAGCTCGAAAATGAACAGTAGATCGGTGCTCGCCACCAGCGGTTCGTAGGACAAGTCGGTAAACCCGTCGCAGGTGTATACGGGCACCTTGGGATCATTTTTAAAATTAAGCAGTTTTTCGGTAGCGGTCAGTCCGGATTCCGTGACGTAATCCAGAATTTCTTGGTAGGAGAGTACCCGTCTTTCAATCGGCAGGGCCGCCTCTACGAGTTCGTGCATTTTCTGATTTAGCTGCTCAAGATCCTCATCCGAGACGGCCGACTGTCCATCGTAGTAATAGTAAAAACCGTCGCCGAGGCTGTGCCCAATAATCAAGTGGCGGTCGGGGAACACCTTCTGTGAGGCTTTTGCCAACAGATAGCTGAGGGAGCGCCGGTAAATTCTATTGCCGTAGTGGCTGTACAAACGCACGGGTTTTACCTCTGCATTTATCTCGACCTTATATGAGAGCGAGGTAAGAGCATTGTTTACCAATGCTGCAATGATCGGATTTGTATCGCGACTGCTCATTCCTTTTTCAAAAATAGTACTTACCCGAGTACCATAAGGGTACTCCCGTTGTTCGCCAGATTCCAGGCGCACCTCAACTGTCTGCATTGCGACCTCCGGTTTGGTTTTCTTGTAGTTGCACAGCCTTGAGCCAAGGTCCCGGACCGACGTAATGAGGCTTCGCCTCGACGATCTCTTCCAGCTCGCGCAGCTGTGACAAAGCTTTAGGTTCCTGCAGTTCCAGCTTTCTTTTTCTTACCTGTTCACTTTTCATTCAAACAACTCCAGTTGATGCGGAATAGCCTGCGGCTTGGCCAGATCTTGACCTTGCGCAGGCCCGCTGCGGGTCATCGACGGTGCTTCCTCCGGTACTTTTTCAGTATCCTCAGTGAACTCCAGGTCCAGCAGAGACTGCAGCCATATGTAGGTGTCGGTCGGCGGTTCCGGTGAATCGAACAGGTATTGCAGAGGCGGCGCGAGATCGGGAAGATGGCGGTGTACCTCATCGTGCAGTTTTCGCACCAGGGAGGCGAGGCCGTTTGTGTAGTCCTCATTTTCTACCAGCTGTTCAAAGGTCCCGTCGGATTGAAACTCTTTAAGAATGTCGGCAACCAGTGATAAAAGCGCCGCCAGCTCAGACTGATCCACCAGACCGCTGGCAAAATGGCCGATAGTGTAACGCAGCCAGAACAGCAGGCTAATATCCGGTTCTACCGATTGAAGGGCGAGTGCGGTCAGCCGAAGTCCCTCGACTTCGCCAAACATAGCCTTAAAACGGTTGAGATAAAAACTCAGATCGAACTCGTGTTCCACCGCCGTCTGCATGCTCCATAAAGCCAGCCGCCGGGCTGCCTGCGGATAGGAAGAAAGCAGGTCCTGTACCAGCAGCATCGCAGTTTCACTGAAGGCTGCCTCTATTCCGGTATCTATATATTCTTCGAGCTGCTCGATTGCACTCTGCAGAAAAGTCCGGTCTTCGCGAACTTCTTCTACCAAGCGTCCTCCGGCCGGAGGGAGTGGAGTTACGGTGTCGACGCGTTCCAGATGGAGCAGTACCACTTTGAGTGCGGCCGGAGGGGTTGAGTCGGGAATCTGCTCAAGTAGCTGCAGCATATTATCCCGGTCCGACTGATAGAAGGCCAGAATTGCCAATACGGCACTCTTCCACGGATAAAACGGCGAGGTACTGCCGATCTCCTGTAGCCGGTTGAGAATTTCGGGATTGTACATTCCGTTGGTCACCGATTCCAGGGCATCCGATACAATTATGGACTCATTCGCCATACCTTCGGGAAGTTGAAAGCGGGTTTCATCCCGGTAAAGATAAGGGGTGGCAATTAGTGCTTTGAGCTTTTCGACTGCAGTGCGGTAGACGGGAGAGCCAACCGATTCAGTATGTAGGGAAAGGAGCAGTTGTTCAATTTTACGATTCACGCTAGTTGCTTTCATACTGCACATCGCTTCCTAAGAAAATGAGGTTATTGCTGAATGTATTGCTTCAACGCTTTTACTTCACTCTTGGTGAGCGGACGCTCGATGACTACTTCGTCGTTGTCCTTAGGTTGCACAATCGGACGATCGCGGTAAGGGGTATTGTTTTCATTCACCAATAGACGCACCAATGGATGTTTTGGTTCTTTCGGATCGGTTTTGACAATAACTCCCCGGGCGCTATTGGACATGAGCACGTAAGTTCCGATGGGATACACCGAGAGTGTAAATACTAAAGCGCGGAGAACGCGCTCATCATACCGTTTCCCCATCTCCTTCGCAAGATCCATTATGCTGGTATGCCCGTCCAGGCCTTCGCGAAACGGCCTTTTCGACGTGGCGGCGGCATAGGCCGAGGCGACCCCGACTATCTTGCCGTAGAGAGATATGTTGTCACCGCTTAACTTACGTGGATAACCGGTTCCGTTCACATATTCGTGGTGTTCGAGTACGGCAATACATACCGCGGGGGGAAAATCGGCCTCTTTGAGAATTTTATAACTGATAACCGGATGGGCGACGATGGTCTGACGTTCCTTATCTGTCAGTTTGCGATCGTGCTGATACACCTCAGGGGGAATTCGCAGCATGCCGATTTCATGCAGCAGAGCGGCTGTACCGAGGTCTATCTGTTTGTGCGGCGGTAACTTGAGAAAATCGGCTACCGACAGCGCAAACACGGCGGTTTTTACCGCATGCGGCACAACATAGTTTACATCTCTACGCTCTGGAATATATACACTCAGCAGAAACGGCTTGTTGTGCTTGAGCTCTTCCATAATCCGTTTGGCTACATCAATAACGCTGTCATGGTAAATGAGCCCTTTCTCCAAAAAATGGCGGAAGATGTCATCCATCAATTTAACCATTTCATTAAAGAAATTGCTGGCCTGCTGTTCGGCTTCATGGTCTTTGATATCCTGGTCGAGCAGCGATTCTCCCGAACCGGCGGAGCCGGAAGAGGGAGGAGCACCGGAGGGAAGTCCGTCGGTGAACACTTGTTCGTAGTTCCACTTATTCAGACGCTGCAGAAGTTCCTCGGTGATGGGGGTTTCGGGAGAGAGTATAATATATTTTGGATCGAGATAGACAGGTGCATCAATGTAGGTGTTTACCTGTAGCTGGTTTACTGAAACCTTTTTCATATATGTGACCGTTGACCCCTTAAAATGTATAAAGTACACTCTCTCTTATATATTATAGGAGAAAATAGCGTGAAATTTAAGTCAATTTTTTTACTTTTCAATCTACTCATCCTCTTATCCTTTGCAGTAGTTATATTTATGCCGTTTATGATGCTGGGCGGCGAATATTCACGCAACTTCTGGGCCGCCTCATGGTATCTGCCGGCGTTATTCTTACTAATAATAATAGCAATCGACGGCTATTTTTTCATGAATTGGCGTCTTTTTACCCTGCTGGAGGCTGAGAACTGGACCGAACTGCTCCGCTATCTGGAACATGAAGTGATGAAAAAGGGACGAACCCGTTCCGCTTATGTTCGTGCGCTTATCCATGCCTATTTTGTAACCGGTAACGTAAGCAAAATCGAACCGCTCGAGGAATACCTCCGGGGAAAACGACCGCGCCTGGTAAGAAAGTTTGCCCTGGAATTCGGAATGCCCAAAGTCTTGCATAAAAACCATGCCGATATGGTCAAATTCTTTTATGAGTTTAAAGCAGAAAAGGTTCCGCATCAACAGTGGATCCGGTTCCTGTATGCCTTCGGGGCACTAATGCAGCATGAACACTCCGAAGGGCGGGAAGAGCTGCTGGCACTTTCGAATCTAGTGCGCGATCCGGTATTGAAAGTACTGGTACTGTACACCCTCGATCCGTTTAAGACCCTCGACGATGAGGTGCTCGGCCGGGTAGAACGGCAGCGGGAGGAGCTGCAGCGACGGCTCAGTGCCGAAGATCTGCGTAGAGCAGTGGACAAACGGAAAGACAATATCGCCATTGTGGTGATGACTCCCCTCGTTCAAGACGCGATCAAGTGGCTGTTCTCCGAGCCGGCGACCGGTACTACAGCGGCCGGCGCAAAGCCCGAGCCTGAAGAAAAACCTCCGGAAAAATAAGTATTCCCGGTACAAAACTCGGCACAAAAGAGCCCCTTCCTTGACCCTGTTTTTCTGCAAGCGTATAATTGCGTGATTACCACAGCAAGAGGTTTGATATATGAGTGTACGTGTACGGTATGCACCTTCTCCTACCGGCCTGCAGCACATCGGCGGTGTGCGTACGGCCCTGTTCAACTATTTTTTTGCCCGGTCGCAGGGCGGCACCTTTATTCTGCGGGTAGAAGACACCGATCGCGAGCGCTATCACGAGGAGGCGTTGCAGGATCTGTACGACACCTTTGAATGGCTCGGCATCGAATGGGACGAAGGCCCGAACAAAGACGGCGGTTACGGACCCTATGTGCAGTCCGAGCGCTTCGATCTGTATAAAAAATACGCCGAACAATTGGTCGAGAGCGGATATGCCTACTACTGTTACTGCAGTGCCGAGCGACTGGATGCACTTCGTGAGGAACAGAAAAAAGAAAAAAAAGGGCAGGGTTATGACCGGCACTGCCGGAACCTGACCGAAGAGCAGCGGGAGGAGTACCGCCGGCAGGGTATTCAGCCGGTTGTCCGCTTCAAAGTGCCCCTGGAAGGCAGCACCGTGTTTCAGGACATCCTGCTCGGCGAGATGAAGAAAAAGAACAAGGACATTCCCCCCGACCCGGTGCTGTTGAAATCGGATGGTTTTCCGACCTATCATCTGGCGAACGTGGTCGACGATCATCTCATGGCAATCACGCACATAATGCGGGCCCAGGAGTGGATTCCCTCCGGCCCCCTGCACAGCCTGTTGTACGCAGCCTTCGGATGGGAGCCCCCGCAGTACTGCCATCTGCCGATGGTTATGGGCAAGGACGGCCAGAAGCTCTCCAAGCGGCACGGCGCCACCTCGGTTATAGAGTTTCACCGGCAGGGCTATCTCCCGGAAGCACTGATCAACTACATATCCCTGCTGGGCTGGTCGTACGATGACAAGCGCGAGTTCTTCAGCAAACAGGAGCTCGAAGAGCTGTTTGTGCTGGAAAAGCTGAACAAGGCCCCGGCGGTTTTTGACTATAAGAAACTGGAGTGGTTCAACGGTCAGTACATCCGCGAAAAATCGGATGAAGAACTGATCGAGCTCCTGCTGCCGTATCTGCAGAAAG
Source organism: uncultured Sediminispirochaeta sp. (assembly GCA_964632675.1). Taxonomy (GTDB): domain Bacteria; phylum Spirochaetota; class Spirochaetia; order DSM-16054; family Sediminispirochaetaceae; genus DSBN01. The sequence continues at coordinate 22,188 of CAZWDV010000002.1, read as the reverse complement.
AGAATATCGTTGCCGATCCACCCTCCGAAACAGAATCGGAGATGCTGCGGGAGATGATGCCGCTGATGAAAGAGCGGCTGCATTTCCTGCCGGACATTGTTCCCCTGTCCCGCTTCCTGTTTCAGGAGATCGAGGGGTATGAGCTTGCGGAATTGATACCGAAGAAGCTCGATGCGGCCAAAACAGTCGAGATTTTGGAAGCGGACCGCAGCCTGCTGGCTGACTTTGAAGCGGCCGGCGAAGAGCGGACCGAAGAGCTGCTGCGGGAGAAGGCCGAAGAACTGGAAGTAAAACTGGGGGCGATGCTTATGCCGGTACGAGTTGCCATTACCGGCAGCCGGACATCTCCGCCCCTATTTGGATCGATACGCCTGCTCGGAATAGAGAAAACCCTTGAGCGAATCGAACGTGCAATATCCCTATTGAAAAGCGAGGTTTCATAATGGCAGAGGTAACAACAGATGTAACAATGGAAAAACTGGTTTCGCTGTGTAAGCGTAGAGGTTTTGTGTATCAATCCAGCGAGATCTACGGCGGCTTAACCGGTGCCTGGGATTACGGTCCGCTGGGAGTTGAGTTGAAGAACAACATCGAGCAGTTCTGGTGGAAGGCGATGACCCAGCTGCACGACAATATCGTGGGGCTGGATGCGGCTATCATGATGCATCCGCGCACCTGGGAGGCTTCGGGCCACGTGGATAATTTTTCCGACCCCCTGGTCGACTGCAAAAACTGTAAATCCCGTTTCCGGGCCGATCAAATCGATATGGAGGCCGCCTGTCCGACCTGCGGAGTGAAGGGCGAGTTTACCGAGCCGCGCGATTTCAACCTGATGTTCTCAACCTATATGGGAGCGGTTCGCAGTGAGGACAACATCGTGTACCTGCGACCGGAGACCGCGCAGGGTATTTTTGTAAACTTCAAGAACGTAGTGCAGACCAGCCGGGTGAAAGTTCCCTTCGGGATTGCCCAGGTCGGCAAGGCCTTCCGCAACGAAATCACCACCAAGAACTTCATTTTCCGGACCCTGGAGTTCGAGCAGATGGAGATGCAGTTTTTTGTGAAACCGGGGGACGACCAGGAGTGGTTCGAGTACTGGAAGAACGAGCGCATCAACTACTATGAAAAACTGGGTATTCGCAAAGATAAACTGCGCTTCCACCAGCACGGGCCGGACGAACTGGCCCACTATGCGAAAGACGCCTTTGATATCGAGTTCTATTTCCCCATGGGCTGGCAGGAGCTGGAGGGAATCCACTCCCGCACAGATTTCGATCTCGGACGCCATGCCGAATATTCTAAGAAAGACCTTACCTACCTGGACGACCAGACCCGCGAACGCTATGTTCCCTATGTAATCGAGACATCCGCCGGCCTGACCCGGTCGGTGCTGATGGTGCTCTCCGATGCCTACGAGGAGCAGCAGCTGGAGGGTGGCGATACCCGGACGGTTATGCACTTTCATCCGCTGGTGGCGCCGGTGACAGTGGCGGTGCTTCCATTGGTGAAGAAAGACGGAATTGCAGATCTGGCAAAGAGCATCGAAAAAGAACTGCGGGAAGATTACTCCACCTTCTATGACCAAAGCGGGGCCATCGGCCGCCGTTATCGCCGGCAGGATGAGATCGGAACACCCTTCTGCATCACTGTAGATTACGATACCAAGGAAGACAACACTGTCACCATCCGCTACCGCGACTCGATGAAGCAGGAGCGCATACCGGTTGCTGAGATCGCCCGGAAAATTCGTGAAGAAATAAAGATCTACAGGAGAGACTAAGCATGGCATCAGGATTGGCAGACTTACAGGAACGCGGCTTTTTACAGCAGTGTACCGATATTGATCGTTTAGAAGAGGTTATGAGCAGCGAGCGCGTCAGCTTTTACGTTGGCGTGGATCCTACCGCCCGCAGTTTGCATATCGGACATATGGTGCCGTTTTATGCGATGGCGCACCTGCAGAAACACGGCCACCGCCCGATCTTAGTGGTCGGCGGCGGAACCGGTTTAATCGGAGACCCCTCCGGAAAAACCGAGATGCGCAAGATCATCAGCCTGGAGGAGATCCGGGAGAACGAAAAGGCGATCAAGTGGGGGGCTTCGAAGCTGCTCGATTTCTCCGAAGGTCGCGGTCTCGTGGTCAACAACTACGACTGGCTCGGCGGGCTCAACTATATCGAGTTCCTGCGGGACATCGGCCGGCACTTTTCGGTAAACCGCATGCTGACCTTCGAGGCGTACAAACAGCGCCTCGAGCGCGGCCTCTCGTTTATCGAGTTCAACTACATGCTGCTGCAGTCGTATGACTTCCTGATCCTCAACCGGGAATACAATTGTAAACTGCAGGTTGGCGGCGACGACCAGTGGGGTAACATCGTCAGCGGAGTCGAACTGATCCGTCGGATGGACAGTAACGAGGCTTTCGGTCTTACGTTTCCCCTCATCACCCGGGCCGATGGAAAAAAGATGGGAAAATCTGAACGGGGAGCTATATTTCTCGATCCGGAACTCTGCTCGCCCTACGAATTCTTTCAGTACTGGCGGAATGTGAATGACGCCGATGTGGTCCGCTTTCTGAAGATGTTTACCTTTCTGCCGATGGACGAGATCGCAGAGCTGGCCAAATTGAAGGATCAGCAGATCAACAAAGCCAAAGAGCGGCTGGCCTGGGAACAGACCAAGATTATTCACGGTGAAGAGGAGGCCAACAAGGCCCTGGAAGCCTCCAAAGCCGCATTCTCATCCGGCGGCTCGGCCGACCGCGATGCTATCCCGGCCCTGGAGGTCGACACCTCCGAACTGGATGCCGGCATCAATGTACTGGATCTGTTTGCCCGTACCAGCCTGTGCGCCTCGAAGAGCGAGGCCCGCCGCCTGGTAGGCCAAGGCGGAGCACGCATTAACGACCGGAAGGTGGAGGACATCGAAGAGATGATAGACGCCTCCGAACTGGTCGATAGGGAGCTGTTTCTGCGGGCGGGCAAAAAGAGATATTTTCGAATAACAGTAAAGTAGAGGAGGACGTATGCGACGTTTTGTAACTGTCGTTCTGATTGCAGCGCTGTTGTGTACAGGTGCCGGCATGCACCTGGCAGCGCGTGGAATGCAGGAAGTAGAAGAAACCGAAGCCGCGGAACCGATCACCGTGCAGGCCGCTTCTCTGAAGGGGCCCTCCGGTTTCGGTATGATCAAGCTATTCGAGGACAAACCCGATTTGGGACCGAATGCCGATTCGGAGTTTAAAGTGCTGCCTTCACCTAAGACGATGATTGCCAGAGTTGCCGGTGGAGAAGTCGATTTTGCAGTGTTACCGGCCAATATGGCGGCAAAAATGTATACCGACGGTCCGGGATATAAACTTGGTGCTGTAACGGGCATGGGAGTGCTGCATGTGCTCAGCCGGGACCCGTCGGTGCAGGACTGGGAAGATCTGCAGGGGAAACAGGTGCATTCGATCGGCAAGGGAGCTACTCCGGATTATCTGTTCCGCTATTTGCTGACACAGAAAGGGCTGGACCCGGAGGAGGATGTAGACCTCAACTTTTCCGTCAGCAGCGGTCCGCAGCTGGCCCAGTTGCTGATAGCGGGGAAAATAGACACTGCAGTGCTTCCCGAGCCCTTCGTTACCATGGTAAGCGCCAAAACCGAACAGGTTCGCCAGGTGCTCAATTTTCAGACCGCCTGGCAGGAAGTACGCGGTAGTGATTCGACCTATCCGATTACGGTTGTGGTCGTGAAGCCGCAACTGGTCGAAGAGCGCCCCGAGCTGGTAGCGCGTTTTCTGTCGGCGTACGCCGAGTCTATTCAGTGGGTAAACAGTAATCCGGCTGCAGCGGCCGAGTTGATCGGCAAGTACGAGGTGCTGCCGGCGGCCCTGGCTAAACCGGCCATCCCGAACTGCAACCTCAGATTTATACATTCGGCCGAAGCCCGGCCGGTTATGGAGAATTACTTAGAGGTCCTGCTGGACTTCAATGCCGCCGCGGTAGGGGGGCAGCTGCCGGATGACGGCTTTTACCTTTCTAACTAGTGCTGGGCGGGGATACCGCTACGGGGACACCTCCAAGAGGGGAAGCTTTTGAAACCGGCCCCGTGGTTTCTATCGCAGCGTATCCACCTTATATCTATTCTGGCAGTTGCAGTACTGCTGGGAGGCTGGTGGATAGCTGCGTTCCTTATTAATGCCCGCATAATTCTTCCCCCGCCGCCGGATGTTGCCCTTGAATTGATCGGTTTGGCGCAGAACTATGACTTTTGGGTATCAGTTTGGATTACTGTCGTCAGAGGTGTGGTGGGATTTTTTATCTCCCTCACGGTAGGAACAATAGTAGGTATTGCGGCGGGCATTAGTCTGCCTTTGCACGCCCTGTTCAAACCGCTAATAGCGGTAATTCGAACCACGCCGATCATGTCAGTTATCCTGATAGCACTGTTGTGGTTCAAAACCGGCACTGTGCCGGTGTTTTCCTCCTTTTTGATTGCATTTCCGGTCATCACCCAGAACATCATTGTTGGCATTCGACAGACCGACCAAAAACTGTTGCAGATGGGGCGGGCGTACGGGCTCAACTCAACCCGCCGGCTCATACACATCTCTATTCCTTCGGTTGTTCCGTATCTAATATCAGGTGCGCAGACCGCCTTGGGTTTAACCTGGAAGGTCGTTGTAGCTGCTGAAGTGCTGAGCCTGCCGAACTGGGGAGTCGGAAGCGAAATGCAGCTCTCCCAGATGAGTCTGGAAACCGCCCAGGTGTTTGCCTGGACCGCTGTCGCAATTCTATTAAGCGCCGGGAGCCAATACGTGCTGAGCTTCGGCATACGTGCGCTGCCGTGGAGCCGAATATATGTCAATTCAATGTAAACAGCTCAGTATCAGGTTCAAAGAACTGACTGTCTTCGATAATTTTTCGCTGGAAATTCCCGATCATCATGTAACCGCAATCCTCGGACCTTCGGGCTGCGGCAAAACAACACTACTCAACCTCATCTCGGGACTGTTGCGCCCTCAGCGGGGAGCGGTGAGCGGACTGAAGGGTGAACGCATCAGTTATCTGTTTCAGGAACCGCGTCTGCTGCCGTGGAAAAATGTGCGCAAGAACATTGAACTGGTTTTGACTCCATTCTTCGAAGCACAGGAAGTGTCGCGGCGCTGCAGGGCTTTCCTCGAAATGGTGGGGTTGAGCAGATTCGCCGAGTACTATCCCCACGAACTCTCGGGGGGCATGCGGCAGCGGGCGGCGGTAGCCCGGGCGTTTGCGTACCCCGCCGGGGTGATCCTGATGGACGAGCCCTTCCAGGCACTCGATCTTCATCTGAAGCTCGCCCTGATCGAGTTGTTTGAAAAACTTTGGTGCCGTGATAAACGGACAGCGCTGTTCGTTACTCACGACATACAGGAGGCGGTGCTGCTTGGTGATACCGTAGTAGTTTTGTACGGCCCGCCGGGGGACATTCAAGCCAGCATTCAGAATCCCATTCCGCGGGAGCAGCGTTCACTCAAAGAACACACTATACTCGAACTGGAGCAGCAACTCTATTCACTGCTTTCCTAAATACTCTTATAAATATTGATCATAGAGCGGGTTGTCTTTACACTTATTACAGGAGGTGGATATGCGCTTACTGGTTGTATCCGATATACATGGAAATGCGGCTGCTTTGGGGCGTTGTGCCGACGATGCCGCCGCAGCGGACCTGGTACTCTGTATAGGCGATCTTACCCATTTCGGCGATGTACCCGCGGCACGAAAAGTTCTTGCTGCGCTCCGCGAACTGCACCCCAATGTAAGAACAGTGGCCGGCAATTGCGACAATCTTGATATAGAGTCTTATCTGCGGGAAGAAGGAGTTCTGCTTACCACGGAACCCGAGGAGTTCCAGGGAGTGCAATTGGCCGGAATGAGCGGAGCTCTCCCCGGCCCGGTAACCACTCCTTATGAGATATCCGAGCAGGAAATCTCCGCCACACTGGCGCAGCTGTCGAAGAGCGGTGAGCAGCCGCTGGTGCTGGTGAGCCACCAGCCGCCTTTTGGAACAGTTGCCGACCGGGCGATGAAAATGAAGCATGTCGGCAGCCGCAGTCTTGCGGAGTGGATAAGTGTAAACGCGCCCCTGCTTGTGCTTTCGGGACATATTCACGAATCCTACGGACACAAGCTGAGTGGGCCTACCCATGTTATCAATTCAGGAGCCTTTAAAGATGGCCGCTACGGGCTTATAGATGTTGATCCGGACCGGCATGAGGTGTCGGCCGAACTGCGATCGTAGATCCAACTCGGTTCTGCAGGTGCCGATAGAGGGTAACGATAGAGAATGTGCGGCAAGAGGTAGGTGCAGCAAGAGACCAAAAAAAAGCGTTGAGTGCGAGACTCAACGCTTATCTGTGCCGCCGAACAGAATTGAACTGTTGACACGGGGATTTTCAGTCCCCTGCTCTACCGACTGAGCTACAGCGGCACGAACGAGTGTATTTATACCGATTTATTAAAAAATTGTCAAGTGAGTGCAGAAAATTTTTCCGGGGCCGAGGCATCGCTTTAATTAAGCGGGTGTAATTAGGCCAGTAATTATGCACTAAAGATTGTCTAATGGGCAAGTGATTGGTACAATGGAGATATGAAGAACCGGCATGCAATCGAAGCCTATAAATTACAGGCTTTTAAGAAGGAAGATGAGGACTCGAAAGCGAAGAACTCGCAGGAGAGCCTTCGGAAAGTAGATAGTCCACAGAGCCCTAAGGGCGAAGCAGTTAAACAGACATCGAAGCCCGAGATATATCATACCGATGAGCTGGTGGGCCACAACGGATTTCTCAAAACCGGATTCGGCCATAAAAAGGCTGCTAAATTGCTGCTTTTACTGGGCAAGGAACAGGCTTCTACAGTCCTTAAGCATCTCTCGCAGGAAGAAATAGAGAAGGTGACCGGGGAAATTGCCAAAATTAAGCGGATCGAACGGCCGGAAGCCGAAAAAATACTGGCAGAGTTCGGTGATATCGCCGGTGAGATCGCGGCCAACCCTCGCGGAGGAGTTGATACCGCCCGTGACATTCTGACGGCATCGCTGGGGAAAGAGAAGGCCAATGAGATCCTGAAAAAAGTGCATCCCTACAGCGGCGATCGCCCCTTCGCTTTCTTGAATGATATCGACTACCAGCAAATCATGCTGCTGCTGCGCAAGGAGCCGGTTCACGTGATGAGCATCGTACTTGCGTATCTGGTACCGAATAAAGCCTCGCAGGTGCTCGAATCGCTGCCGCCGGAGCTGCAGCAGCAGACTGTCAAGCGAATGGCCCGGATGGGGCAGGTGTCGCCGGAGGTGCTCTCAGCGGTCGAGGAGAGCCTGCGGGAGCGAATCCGCACTCAGGGCAAGGTAGTTAGTGAGGAGATAGACGGACAGACGGTATTGACGGATATTTTAAAACACATGTCTATGCAGGACGAAAACCGTATATTGGATAATCTGCACAGCGAGAACAGTGGTTTGGCCGATGAGATTCGCCAGCGTCTTTTTTCAATTGAAAGCGTGCTGGAAATTCCGGATATACAGCTGCAAGAACTCCTGCAGAAGTATCCCGACCGGGATATTGCAACTATTTTGAAAGGCAAGCCGGAGCAGCTCGAAGAGAAAATTCTGCGCAATGTATCGCAACGGCGCAGAGAGTTTATCCGCAGCGAACGTGAGCATATGGGACCAATGCGTTTGTCGGAAGTTGACAGGGTAACCAGAGATTTTATGACTTTTGTCAGAAGTCGTGCAGAGCAGGGTGAAGTCACTCTGGAGCGTGATGACTTAGTATAAATGGAGGAATAAGAGTGTATTCAACCGGAATAGCATATTTGTTGTGGTTCATTTCAGGCTTTGGAGCCCTGGGTTTTCATAGATTCTATTTGGGGAAGATAGGTACCGGACTACTGTATATCATAACCGGTGGTCTGTTCGGTATCGGATGTGTCTACGACCTGATCACCCTTCCTTTACAGGTGCGGGAGGCCAACCTTAGGATGGGCTGGCGGAACGCCCTCTACGGACCGCAACAACAGCAGCCGATGCGCCATGTGGGCGGTACGTCGTTGCATGGAGAGGAGAGCGCTTCCGGCCGCAACCGCAGGGAACCCCTGGAACAGGTTATTTTGAAAACCGCCAAACGCAACAACGGCGTTGCAACCCCCTCGGAGGTAGCCCTCGAGAGCGGACGGAGTCTCGATGAAGTGAAGGCGGCCCTGGAGAAGCTGGTGGAGAAGAATTATGCGGAGCTGCGGGTAAGCCGGAAAAACGGCGGCTTAGTCTACTTCTTCTCGGAGTTTTCCGGCGACGGATCGCACTCCGATCTGGAAGATTTTTAGGGCCGGCAGTTCCTGCGAGCTGCAACCAAAGCGGTGTATTGACATTTCGGCGCCCCGTGCCTACTATTCTAACCTATGACAGCACACGAACTTAGACAAAAATACATCGAGTTTTTCAAAGAACAGGGCCATGCGCAAATTTCAGGTAAATCCCTGGTTCCGGAGAATGATCCGACGGTGCTTTTTACCACCGCCGGTATGCATCCGCTGGTGCCTTATCTTCTGGGACAGGAGCATCCGGCGGGCAGCCGTTTGGTGAATTATCAGAAATGTATTCGTACCGGAGATATAGAGTCAGTCGGTGATTCCAGCCATCTTACCTTTTTCGAGATGCTGGGAAACTGGTCTTTGGGAGATTATTTCAAAGAAGGCGCCATAAAAATGAGCTACGAATTTCTCACTTCCGAGAAGTGGCTCGGCCTTCCGCCTGAGAAGATATCTATCACGGTCTTCGAAGGTGACGACAAAGTGCCGCGGGACGACGAGTCCGCCGAAGTGTGGAAGTCGGTGGGAATTCCCGCAGAGCGAATTTACTACCTCTCCCGCGACGATAACTGGTGGGGTCCCGCCGGTCAAACCGGTCCCTGCGGGCCCGACTCGGAAATGTTTATCGATACCGGGAAGGAGTCTTGCGGCCCGGATTGCAAGCCAGGGTGTTCCTGCGGCAAGTACTTCGAGGTATGGAACGATGTGTTCATGCAGTACAATAAGCAGGCCGACGGCAGCTTTGCAGCGCTGGAGCGCAAGTGTGTAGATACCGGTATGGGGATTGAACGGACTGCCGCTATTCTGCAGGGCAAGGAGTCGGTTTATGAGACTGAAGTTTTTGTGCCGATTATCGAGGGCATAGAACGCATCACCGGTAAAAAGTATAACCAGGAAGAGGCCACTGACACATCAATTCGTATTATTGCCGATCATATCAAAACCTCCGTGTTTATTTTAGGGGATGAACAGTCAATTACCCCGTCCAATCTCGGCCAGGGCTATATCCTGCGGCGGCTCATCCGCCGGGCGGTGCGGCACGGACGCAAATTGGGTATAGAGCAGCATTTTCTATCCGAACTGGCAGAGGTCGTTCTGGAGATGTACACAGAATCTTATCCTAGATTAAAAGAGCAACGTGAGACTATCCTGAATGAGCTCAATACCGAGGAAGAGCGCTTCTTTACTACTCTTAAAAAGGGCGAACACGAGTTCGAAAAGATGCTTCCCGGTTTGTTGAAAAATCCGAAAAAAATTATCCCGGGCAGGATTGCTTTCAAGCTGTACGACACCTACGGTTTTCCGATCGAGATAACCGCGGAGTTAGCGGCTGAGCATGGTATGACGGTAGACAGAGAGGGCTTTGAGAAGGCCTTCCAGAAGCATCAGGAACTTTCAAAAAAAGGTGCGGACAAGACCTTCAAGGGCGGGCTTGCCGATCAGTCGGAGAAGACTACGGCTTTGCACACCGCTACCCATTTACTGCATAAAGCTCTGCGGCAGGTGCTCGGCGATCATGTCCAGCAGAAGGGAAGCAATATTACTCCCGAACGGCTGCGCTTCGACTTTGTGCACCCTGAGAAAATGAGCCCCGAGGAGATCCAGCGGGTTGAGGAAATCGTTAATGATGTAATCGATCGGGATTTGCCGGTTACTATGAAGACTATGACTATAGAAGAGGCCCGCGAAGCGGGGGCACTGGCGTTTTTTGACAGTAAGTACGGAGAACAGGTAAAGGTGTATTCCGTCGGCGATTTTTCTAAAGAGGTCTGCGGCGGCCCGCACGTGGAACACACTTCCCAGCTCGGTCATTTCAAAATCAAGAAGGAACAGTCTTCCTCGGCCGGAGTGCGGCGGATCAGAGCGGTACTCGAGCCGGCGGAATCAAGCTGATACCGAACAGTGCCCGATTACAGGGCGCTGTTTATGTGCCGTTATTTATTGGGCTGCTGGCTGCGAGGAACTGCCAGTTGGCCGCAGGCGCCGTTTACCCCGCGTCCTCGACGGTAGCGGCGTGAGGTCTTTATTCCGGCGGCCTCTAACATTTGGGTGAAGCCGGCGATTTCACCGTGTTGCGGTTCGCGGTAGGGCAGCTCTTCAACCGGATTCCAAGGAATAAGGTTTATCAATACTCGCAGGGGGCGTATAAAATCCTGCAGTGCGTTCAGATCCTCTTTGCGGGTATTGAGTCCCTGAAACAGTACATATTCAAGGGTGATACGCTTGCCGGTAACCTGCTGGTAGTGCAACAGGGCCTTTTGCAACTCTGCGAGGGGGATGCTGCGGGCAATCGGCATCAGTTTCTCCCGCAGCTGCTGGTCGGCGGTAATCAGCGAGAGCGCCAGGCGGACATGGGGCCCCTCTTCGGTCAGACGTCGTATGCCTTCGAGGATGCCGCTGGTCGACACGGTAATCTTGCGTTTTCCGATATTATGCCCAGCGGGATGATGCATAACCTCGATAGCCCGGGCTACCGCATCGAAATTGAGCAGTGGCTCGCCCATTCCCATGAACACCACATTCCCGATATTTCCGTAGTGCTGCTTCAGGTGCAGCAACTGCTCAACGATTTCTCCGGCCGACAGGTTGCGGATAAAACCCATAGTTGCGGTTTTACAGAAGGTGCAGCCCAGGGCACAGCCGACCTGGCTGGAGAGACAGGCGGTTTTACGGCCGCTTTCGTCGGCCAGCAGAACCGCTTCAATCAAAGCATCGTCATGCAGGCGAACAGTAATCTTCACTGTGCCGTCGGCATCTTCGTTCACTGTATCTATCTGCGAAGTCAGGACTTTGGAATACCGGGCGGTCAGTTGTTCGCGCAGAGCCGCCGGAAGGTTCGACATTTCGGTAAAGTGGTAAACCCCTTTCTGGTGTATCCACTGAAAAAGCTGATCACCGCGGAATCGCGGAGAAATTTCGAGTTGTTCGGTGAGTTCGGCGGGAAGCAGCCCGCAGAGTGAGGTGTCGGTCATAGCATCAGTGCTGATTAGATCTTACCACCCTGCTGAAGGCGCTCCAGGAGTTTGGCAACATACGGGTTTCGTATTCCCAGTTTGTGAAACTCATTGAGAATTTCTATTGCTTTGTGGCGTTTTCCCAGAGCCATGTAACACTCGGCAATCTCGGTATAAAGCCGGTGGTTCTTAGGATCGTTCCGCAAAAGGCCGTATAAACTGTCGATTGCATCTTCGTACTTGCCTCTGGATTTGTTAATCAGGGCTAGACCGAGAATGGCGTACATGTCGAACTCGATGTTGAGTGCAGCGTGATAATATTTTTCCGCATTGTCGTAATCGCCCATACTGCGGTAGGCGTCGCCGGCCCGGGTAAGGATAACCTTATTATGCGGGTCGAGCTTCAGAATTTTGTGCCAGTACTCCAGTGACTCCTCGTGCCTGTTCAACCCGCGGAAACAGTCTGCCAGCCCGAACAGTGCATAGAAGTTGTTTGGCTCCAGTTCGAGTGCCTGTTGAAAGTATTTCAGGCCATTTTCGTAAGTTTTTAACTTACGGTGACAGTTGCCGAGGCTGGTAAGAACCCGAATATCGACGTTATCCTGTTTTACCTCGAGCATGCGTTCCCAGTAGTGCAGAGCCTCTTCATACTCCCGGAAGTCGTAGTGCAGATGACCGAGACCGATCAAAGCATACGGATTATCCGGTTCGATTTCGAGGACCCGCAGGTAGATCTCTTTCGATCTACGAAAATCTTTGACTTTACGGTACGCATCGGCGACACGTGTGAGCACCGTGACATTGTTATCATCGTGCTGCAGATACTGCTCCCAGATCTTGATGGCATCATTGTAGCGGTTTAGAGCTTTGTAGCAGTCGGCCAACCCGAACAACGCGTAATTATTTCCGGCATGGTTTTCTAAACACTTCTGGTAATAGCCGATGGCTTTACGGTATTCGTGTTTTTTGCGGGCTGCATCGCCCAGACCGACCAGTGAGTAGTTATTCGTATCGTCAATGCTTAATATCTGGCTAAAACTTTCCTCGGCTTCTTTCACCAAATTTTCTTTGAGGAGCTGATAGCCCCGTTTGGAAAGCTCTGAGATTTGAGTCAACTGTTCTTCTGTTAATCCTTCAGGGGTAATGGCAGAGTTATCTTCAAAATCACTCATATATCCAATCATCCTTTCTCATTGATCCAATACTGCACTAAAGCTGCACATTGTTCAATGAGCTGCTGCTTTTTACCGGGAGCGGGTGCAATCCAGTACATCCGCAATGCTTCCAGAATATCACCTTTCTGCTGGTGATAATCACCCACCCGTTCTAATCCATCACTGTAGCCAGTTGTGATAAAGATGCGTTTGGCAGTAGTTATATCACCTTTGTTAAAAAACTCGTTTCCCCTTCGAATGAGGGCAGTTTTTTGCGCCGGATTTAATGGCTTTTTGCCGGAGGGGGTTATTTTGAGAAAACCTTCCCGCGGCATCCGGTTTAATGCATCTTCTTTTTTCATTCGCTTGTTTACAGTTAAAGTGTAATATAATAGAAATGGGGTTGAAACGCAAGATGATTCCAAAAAACCAATTCTAACTTATACTATATCAATTCGTACTAATAAAGTCCATAAACCCGACCAATTATGTCCGCTTTAGTGAACTTATAATACCCCTTTTGTGGAGGACGGCTCGCCACGATCGCTTTTTTGATAGGCGGCCATGAACGTTCTTCCGAGGGCCTTGAACAGGGCCTCTACCATGTGATGGCTGTTATCGCCGTAGCGGCAGTGGGCATGCAGATTGATTTTGGCATTGTGTGCCAGTGCATACATAAACTCGCGCACCAGCGCAGTAGGGAACTTGCCGCAGTACTCCTGGGGGTACGTGGCAGTGTACACCAGATACGGGCGCCCGCTCACATCGACGGCAACCTCACTCAGGGCCTCGTCCATCGGAATTATGCTGTGCCCGTAACGCTGCACATGGCCGTACTGCTGCACCGTCTGGTTCAGGGCATTCCCGAGGGCTATCCCGATATCTTCAACCAGATGGTGGGCATCAACGGCCAGGTCGCCTTCGGCTGCGATATTCAGTCCGAAAAATCCATGATAGGCCATCGAGGTGAGAATATGATCGAAAAAAGGCAATCCGGTATCGACCGCCTGCGTGGGAACATCGAAGTCGAGACTCAGCTTTATCGAGGTTTCGCGGGTGGTTCTTTCGATATTTACCAGTCGGCTGCTCATAAAATTACTCCTTTTCGCCATGCAGAGCCGCTAAAAAGCGGTTGATTCGCCGGTAGTTCAGTTTGTAATAGGACGGATTCGAAATAAGATGCACATCTATCTGTTTCAGTGTAGCGACGACCTCGAGCTTGTTGGCTCTCAAGGTGTTGCCGGTTTCCACCAAATCGACGATATACGGCGCCAATCCTAAAATCGGTGCCAATTCAACCGAACCGTTCAGCTTTATTATCTGTATCGGTACACCTTGGCTATAAAAATAGTCCCTGGCAAATCTGGGGAATTTAGTTGCAACGGAAACGGTGCGAATTGTGTCCGGTTTGCCGTACCCCTGCGTGGCCGCCAGACACATCTCGGTACTACCAAAGTCGAACTGCATCAGTTTGAAAAATCGCAGTCCGGTCTCATACAGAACATCTTCCCCTGAAATTCCGAGTCCGGCGATGCCGTGGTTTACATAAGTAGGCAGATCGGCATTTTTAACCAGGAATATTTTTAGTAAGCCGCTCTCATCGTGGGCCACCAGTTTGCGCTTTTCGAATTTGAAATGGAAGCCCTTCTCAGCGAAAAACTCCTGCACTTGCTCGAACAGGCGTCCCTTCGGCAGCGCCAGGGTCAGTGGTGCTTCAGCTGTGCTGGTACTCATTGTATTGCAATTCCTCCATCTTTCCGAACCTTCTGAGCTGCCCGGAACGCTTCAGCGAAGCTTTCTCCTTCGACTTTCACTACATTATCCGGCAAACCGAATTTGTCCCCTACTTGATTCTCGATCTTTCTCAACATCATCGAGAAGCCAACTGAGGGGCAATCAAAGCCGAAACGGCTGAGCAGTTTGTCATACCGTCCTCCCGAGGCCACCGCGTCATCCAGTCCGGCCTGATACACCTGAAATACTATGCCGGTGTAATAGGGCTGAGCGCCTACCTCCGAAAGGTCGATATGCATATCTTTGGCGTAGCCGAGATTTTCCATTTCTTCTACCAATTCCGCAAGGTACTCCAGCGCCTCCATCTCTTCGTTGTGCAGAATAGCTTCGTACCGGTTAATTTCCGCTAAAAACTCCTTTCGGGTTCCGATAAAACCAAAGAGAGAGCTGAGAACTTCAGCCCGGCGGGCCGAACAGCGCTCTTTGAGCAGAGCGAATAAGATGCGGTTTTCGCGGTTACGGATTGCTTTTACCGCCTGCGCGAGTTCATCTTCCGCAAAGTCCTTCAGCGCTAGGGTGAGAAACTGGTGTGAACCGAGATGAATGCTGGCATTTACATCAAGATTGATAAAGATGCTTTCGAGCAGCAGCAGTACCTCCAGATCGGCTTCGCTGCCGGCTTTCCCGATCAGCTCGGCTCCGGTTTGGAAGAATTCGTTTTTGGAAATATCTTCAGCACTCTGATGGCGTAGAATTGTGTCGGCATAACAGACCCTGGTAGGAAGATCCTCTTCCCGCAGCCAGAGGCCCATTTGCTTGGCCAGAAACAGGGTGATGTCCGAACGCAGCATCAGCAGATCTCCATCGCGGTCGATCAGGCGGTACACATCCCGGGTACTGCTGCGCAGGAGGGGTTCGTAAATGTCATAAAAGTCGAACACCGGCGTCTCGACCGGGAGATAGCCCCAGCGGGTGAAGAGCTCAAACAGCTCATGGGTGATGCGGCGGTGGCGGTATGCCTCTTCGAGGTAAACCCCCTCGGTTCCCTGAGGCACCTGTAAATATCGTTTTCGTGAATCGATCACGGATTCCTCCTTTAATGCCGGGCGTAGGGTTTCTTTTACTATACCAAAACCGCGGTCGTGCGGAAAGGGCAGTGTTTACACCCCGGCTTCGGTAAAAAAGCGCAGGGTCGATCCCCCGTAGCTGCGCACGTCGCTGCACTCGAGTTGCTCGATTCGGTCGGGCCACTCTTCCTGCGAGGGATGGTGGATCAAGCAGCGTCCGTGGGGAGATAGTAGTCCGCCGGCGGCTACCGATTGAATGAGCTTGATTTTATGTTCGTATTTGAAGGGTGGATCGAGGTAGATGATATCGAACTGCTGCTGCATACCGTCGGCCGGTTTGTCTTGATTTTTCCGGGCTGCCGCTATAAAGCGTTCGGCCGGTTGCAGAATCAACCGAATATCACTCTCTACGAACTCCAAGTTTTTGCGGATGACCGGTGCTTTGCGGCGGTCTTTCTCCACCAACACCACCGGTTCGGCTCCGCGGGAGGCCGCTTCGATACCGACCACGGCCGACCCGGTAAACAGATCCAGAAATGCGAGCCCGGAAATAGTGCCTAAGATGGAAAACATCGACTCCCGCATCCTGTCCATGGCCGGTCGGATTACCCCCGGCGGGCACTGCACTTTGCGGCTGCGGTAGCTTCCCCCTGTTATTCTCACACGCGTACTCCTTAGTATTTAAAAGTCGAACCGGCCGCATTATCCTCCGCTCAGAGAATCCTCAGGAAAAGGCGGGCAGCACTCGAGTACTTTACGCAGGCGGTTGTGGGCCGGCTGCAGCAGGCCTGCATCCGCTTTTATAATGCGGAAGGCGTCCTTGCGGGCGGTGTCCAGCAGCTCGAGGTCGCCGCCGAGATCGGCAAACTTCAGGCGCATGAATCCCGACTGGCGGGTACCCGTCACTTCGCCGGGGCCGCGAATTTTGAGGTCCTCTTCGGAGATGTAAAACCCGTCGCTGCTCTGCTTCATCACCATCAGCCGTTGTTTGCCCTCTTCGGTCAGTTCTTCGGAGTATATCAGAAAGGCATAGGATTGTAATGTACTGCGGCCGACCCGTCCGCGTAGCTGATGCAGACCGGCCAGGCCGAAGCGTTCGGCGTGTTCGATTACTATACAGGTGGCATTTTTTACATCGACCCCCACTTCCACTACGCTGGTAGAAACCAGAATATCGATTTTACCTTCGGAAAAAGCGTGCATCCGTTCCAGTTTTTCCTCTTCCCGAATTCTTGAATGGATCAGGGCTACTTTGAACTCCGGGAATACCTGGGAGCGCAGCTGCTCGGCCGCTCCTTCAGCGTCCTTCAGGGAGCTCTTATCAGTACCGCTGATAAGTGGGTAAACAAAATAGGCCTGATGCCCCTGCTGCAGCTCGTGACGCACCGCGCGGTAGACTTTCTCGGCGTTGGACTGCCGGGCCAGATGAGTAATGATCGGCTTGCGGCCCGGAGGCATACTGCGGATAGAGGAGACCTCCAGATCGCCGAAAAAGGTAAGGGTGAGAGTCCGGGGAATGGGAGTTGCGGTCATCAGCAGCAGATCGGGGGTTGATCCCTTTTCAACCAGCTGCGCGCGCTGTTCTACCCCGAATTTGTGTTGTTCATCGATAATAATGAATCGCAGGTGCTGAAACACCACATCCTTGGTAAACAGGGCATGGGTACCAATTAAAAGGTCGATATCACCGCTGCAAAGCGCCGCCAAGAGCGGCTGGCGGGCATTTCGGTCGATGCTTCCGCTGAGGAAGGCCACCCTTACACCTAAGGGTTCCAGTAAGGCGGCGGCCTTTTCCACATGCTGCCGCGCCAGCAGTTCGGTCGGCGCAATGAATGCCGCCTGATAGCCCGCTTCAATAACCGGGAGAGCCGCCAGAAACGCCACCAGGGTTTTACCGGAGCCCACATCACCCTGCAGCAGCCGGCCCATCGGTTTTGAGCTGTCGAGATCCTGCTTGATCTCCCCCAGCACGCTGCGTTGATCTACGGTGAGCTTGAAGGGCAATTGTTCCAAACAGCTCTGCTGCAGTTTTCGCGGCAGAATATGGGGGCTGCGGCGGCTCTCGCTGCGGGAGAGCGCCCGCCGGGCTACGACCAGCTGAAAGTAGAATAGCTCTTCATATGCCAGCGCAGTGCGGGCCACCGCAGCCGATTCATGGGAATCGGGAAAGTGAAGCTGTGAAAGTGCGGTTTGTTTTTCCGGATACCGGTAATGCCCGCGCAGACTTTCCGGCAGTTCCGTATCGATGTGTTTTCCGTAGGTATTCAGGGCATCCTGAACTGCCTTGCGCAATACGCCCTGATTGAGTTTTCCCGAGAGGGGATACACCGGCAGAATTGAACCGAGCTTCGTGTTGTCCGAAGGATAGGGCTCGGCTTCAAAACTGGTGGACTGCAGTTCTCCGTAACGGTAGGCGAACTGGCCGTACAGGTAGAATTGCTGGCCGACTTTTAGTACCTGCTGCAGAAAGTTGCGGTTGAAACAGACCAGCACGCCGGTTGCGGTTTCATCCTTCACAAACACTTTCAAAGTTTTTTTAGACCCCGAGCCGAAGAAATCATGGGCCTGCACCTCGACAATTGTGTTTACGGTGGCGCCCTGATACCCGGCCTCTAAAGGTACAATGCGTGAACGGTCTTCGTAATCCCGGGGGATATGCAGCAGAAGGTCGGCAACCGCGAAAATGCCCAGCCCGGAGAGCTGTGACGCGGTTCGTGGTCCGATCCCCTTGAGCTTTGTAATCGAATGCTTTAGTTCGCCTAAGAGCATCTCTCCGCAGCCGCCGCTTAAAACGGAAGCGACTGAAAGAGACGGGCCAGGTGATACACGATGAAGTTGCCGGCGATCGAGACCACCAGAAGCGAGGCACCGCTAATTGCCAGCCCTGTCTGCAGGGTAAGAAAACGTCGCTTGAAGAAGGTGTTGTGAATCCAGTTAAGCAGAGGCGTGATGATCATATCAACCGTTCGGATAAACGGGTTTACCGTATTGGCCCCGATTAGTGCGGCCACAAAGCGAATTACTATCAGTACAATGAACAGGGTGAGCAGGAATGAAACTGCCGACCACACACTGTTAAGAATAATCGCCAGGACGAGTCCCACTGAAATGGTCCCGTATACGGCCAGGCGGTTGAGGATATTCATAAGGATTACCAGAACCAGCAGTCCGGCAATCGGTGAAAAGTCGACGCTGCCGACCTGCAGAAACCGGAATCTGCGGAAGTAGTTGAGGTAAGGGTCGGTGAGCGAGCGAATTATTTCATACGGCCGGCCGTAGTACACTCCGCTGAACCAGGTGAGCAGCACCCGTACAAAAATGAGAATCATGTAGAGACTCAGTATTCCGCCTAATATTCTTGCAACAACTGTCATATTCGTCCTTCCTTCTTTTGGTTTCCAAGTGTATCTATGCGGTCCAGATGTCCTCGATTGTGGGATACCGTCGCAATTCTTCCAGCACATTCCTCGATGAAGAGAGGGTTATTTGGCTGGAAGCTTTTATTACTGTTTCACGTTTTCCGTTGGCATTATTCAGATGGAGGTAGAGCGGGCAGTTGCCTTTATGATCAAACAGGTACGAACGCAGATTGTACAGCTCTTCCTCGGACATGGTGTTTCGTTCAAGACGGATGTGGATCTCACGGGTTTCGATTTCTTTCAGTTCTTCCGGCTGAAGAATTGTTTCAACAATGAATTTAGGATCCCCGCGGCTCAGATCTATGCGACCGTTACAGGCCAGTATGCTGTCTACTTCAATCTGCTCACGGTGCTGCTCCCACTGATCGGAGAAAACAACCAGCTCTATGGCACCGTTGTAATCCTCTATCTGCAGAAAGGCCATCGGACGCCCATTTTTGGTGAAGATGGAGCGAACGCTGGTCACGATGCCGAGGATCGAGTATTTGGCATTCGGTATGAAGTGATCGGGGCGGCCGAGATTGATATTGACGGTTCGTTTCCAGGTTTCGCGGTAGGTATCCAGCGGATGGCCCGAGACGTAAAATCCCAGCAGCATTTTCTCCTGCTGCAGCCGTTCTTGAGTGGGCCATTCGTCATACTCCTCGAAGTTGAAGCGCTCCATCTCCTCCTGTTGGGCTCCATCAAACAGTGAGTTTTGGCCGAACTGCTCCCGCTCTTTCTTTTTTTGAATAAACTCGAGGGCGCTCTCGAGGTTTTCCATCAGCGTTGCCCGTGCCTGTCCGAGACAGTCGAAGGCGCCGCATTGAATGAGGGTTTCTATGACTTTGCGGTTGACCGCTCGCAGATCGACCTTGTCGAGAAAGTCGATGAAATTTTCATATTGTCCTTCGGCTTCCCGAGCCCGCAGGATTTCCTCTACTGCACCTTTACCCACATTTTTTACTCCGACCAGGCCGTAGACTATCTTTCCGTCGCTGACTGAAAAATCACGTTTGGACAGGTTGATGTTCGGCGGCAGGATTTCTATGCCCATATTGGCCGTTTCGGTAATGTAGACCGACAGCTTGTCGGGATTGTTGATCTCATTGGTGAGGTTAGCCGCCATGAATTCGGCGGGATAGTTGGCCTTCAAATAGGCAGTTTGATACGCAACCACCGAATAGGCGGCGGCGTGGCTTTTATTGAAGCCGTACTGGGAGAAGGGTTTCAACATCTCGAAAACTTCTTCAGCCTGTTCTTTACTGTGGCCTTTTTCCATTGCGCCGTTGATGAAGTCGACTTTCATCTTCTCCATCTCTTTGATCTTCTTCTTACCCATTGCCCGGCGCAGGATATCCGCTTTTCCCAGGGAGAAGCCGCCGATGATCTGGGCCACTTGCATTACCTGCTCCTGGTAGACGATAACCCCATAGGTCGGCTTCAGTATTTCCTCGAGGCTGGGATCGGGATACTGGATTGCCTGCTGGCCGTTTTTACTGGCGATAAACTGTGGTATGTATTGCATCGGTCCGGGGCGGTAAAGAGCATTCAAGGCTATCAGGTCTTCGATAGTCTCCGGTTTGGCCTGCCGCAGAATGTTCTGCATGCCCGAACTTTCGAATTGAAAGATACTGGTACTTTTTCCTTCTCCCAGCAGTTCGAAGGTCGGACGGTCGTCTTCGGGGATTTTTTCTATGTCGAAATCGATGCCCCGTGTTCGGATCAGTTTTTCGGTATTTTTAATGAGAGTAAGCGTTTTTAGTCCCAGGAAGTCCATCTTAACCAGACCGCACTCCTCCAGCTGGTCCATGGTATATTGGGTCGAGATTGCGCCGGTACGCGGATCGACATAGAGTGGTACGTATTCGGTCAGCGGCTCACGGCCGATGACCACACCGGCGGCGTGGGTCGAGGCGTGCCGCGACAGACCTTCGAGGGTTCGGGCGGTTTGGATTAACTCTGTGTAGGCACCGCCCTGATCTTCCACCTCTTTCAGGCGGGGTTCGGCATCAATGGCCTTATCGATGGTAATACCGAGATCGCCGGGAACCAGTTTTGCAATCCGGTTGGTTTCGGACAGAGGAATATCGAGCACCCGGCCGACATCGCGGAGAACTGCCTTGGCCTTTAAGGTTCCGAAGGTGATGATCTGTCCTACTTTGTCCTTGCCGTATTTCTCGGTCACATAATCGATGACCTCGCCCCGTCGCTCGAAGCAGAAGTCGATATCGAAGTCGGGCATGGACACCCGTTCCGGGTTCAGAAAACGTTCGAACAGCAGGTTGTATTTCAAGGGCTCGATGTTGGTAATTCCCAGTGCGTAGGCAACAATCGACCCGGCTCCCGAACCCCGTCCGGGGCCTACCGGTATGTTGTGTGTACGGGCAAAATCGATAAAATCCCAGACGATCAGGAAATAGCCGGGGAATCCCATCGAGTTGATAATGCTGAGTTCGTGTTCGGCCCGGCGGCGCAGCTCCTCCGTCACCGCTCCATAACGCTCTTTCAGGCCTTTGATGGTGAGGTGATGCAGGTAATCCTCGAGTGATTCGAACTCTGCTGGAATTTCGTAGTGCGGGAGTATCGGACCGGGCAGGGGAATTTCGAGATTGCATTTGTTCGCCAGATCAACCGTATTCTCAAGTGCCTCGGGAACCTGTGGGAACAGCGCCCGCATCTCTGCTTCGCTTTTCAGGTAGAACTGATCGGAATCGAACTTGAGGCGGTCGCTCTGGTTTTTCTTTTTATTGGTCCCGATACAAATCAGGATGTCCTGAGCATTGGCATCTTCCTGCTTTATATAGTGAATGTCGTTGGTTGCAATCAGTGGCATTCCGGTCTCTGTGGACATTTTGATCAGGGCCTGGTTCACCTTGTTCTGTTCCGGTATACCGTGGTCCTGTAGCTCAAGGTAAAAATTGCCCGCCCCAAAAATGTCCTGGTAGTACCGGGCTTTTGCGACGGCCCCTTCATAATTACTATCCATGATTAATTGGGGAATCTCGCCGGCTAAACAGGCGCTGGAGCCGATCAAGCCCCCGGAGTACTTTTCCAGCAGCTCATCGTCTATTCGCGGTTTGTAGTAGAAGCCTTCGGTGTAAGCCCGACTGGAGAGCTGCATCAGGTTTTTGTAGCCCTCCTGGTTCCGGGCGATTACCAGTAGGTGATAGTAGCGGTTTTTCTGTTCGGAGCCCTTCTTATCGTAACGGGAGTGCGGAGCAACGTAGAATTCGCAGCCGATGATCGGTTTAATATCGTGGGCCTTGCAGGTTTTATAGAATTTCAGAACCCCAAACATATTGCCGTGGTCGGTGATCGCCAGTTGGTCCATACCCAGGTCTGCGGCGGTCTTTACCATCTTCTCTATGTTGGCGGCTCCGTCCAGAAGCGAGTAGTCGGTGTGATTGTGTAGATGGACGAAATTGGACAT
The DNA here is from genome assembly GCA_964632675.1 of uncultured Sediminispirochaeta sp. Classification (GTDB taxonomy): domain Bacteria; phylum Spirochaetota; class Spirochaetia; order DSM-16054; family Sediminispirochaetaceae; genus DSBN01. The sequence goes on along the minus strand of CAZWDV010000002.1, from coordinate 118 downwards.
GAAATATCTCCTTAGTCAAAATATACCGAATGGACGCATCCCCGTAAAGATCTAAGCCTCAGTAACAGCAATTCTAAATTTGAAAATTTTAATAAAATTTTCAAATTTAGAATGCTCA
>CAZWDV010000001.1:0-128444 GCA_964632675.1 uncultured Sediminispirochaeta sp. | reverse complement strand
AAGTATTATTTTTCTCATGCGGTGCTCCTTAGCTAAAACTCAAGCCGGCGGCGTCGAGGAGGTAGTACATACCGGAATAAGCCCCACTTTCATCACTCAGCTGATCAATAGGATTATTGACGCCAAAATCATCTGCAGATCCATTTACCATATTATATAGGCTACTGTAATCATCCGATATACTATCAGGTCCATCAAAAAAATCACCATCGCTATCAACTGTATCGCCATCTAAGGAATCCAAGGCCGCTACAACAGCAACAGATATAGCTCCATATTGAACTGAATCCCCCAGTTCTCCATCTGTTATATAATATTCGTCGCTATTATCGTGTATGCTTGTACCTAAGGCAAGATATGCATCAGCACTTTGCCTCAATGCATCGATCATTTTATTAAAAACCGTTGGGTCGTCTTTAGCTGATTCAGGTATTAGAGACCGTAAAAAATCTTCCTCGTTAGTTACCCCTTCAGAAAGTTGATCGAAAGCGCCTATCAAGTTCTTAGTCAACTGTTCAGCATTCGGATCGCTTTGGATAGCTACCTTGCCGGCTAAAGCTGCAGCTTTCTGCCGGGTTTTCGGATCAAGAGTATCATCATCATAAATTTCTTTTAGTTTTTCAACTACCGCATCACTTTTCTCTTCGTCGCCACTTAAAGCGTCTCCTTCATACCAATCCCCGGCATCACTCAGAAAATCGTCTGCTGATGATTGGTCGTTTACAGTTCGACCGCTAATTTCACTGACCGACGGCACGTCGGGTTTGTCCCACTCCATGAAGAGGTTACCGGTGCAACCGGCGAACAGCAGAAGTGTTAGTAGGGATACGGCTGTTATTATAATTCGTCGCATCGTTTCCTCCTATGTATGCTGCGTATCTACATACGCAAATCGTTCAATTCAAAGACTTTTTATTTTTTTGACATTTTACATACATTATAACATCGCTGCTTAGGAAAAACAACGCTACAGTGCTATATGAAAACAATTTTAACACATTTCTTCATAAAAACCCAGGTTATGCAAAACCAATGCAGTGCAACGGTACGCTCGCGCCGGGTTCAGGGCGGCGACGACTTCCACCTGCAGCACTACTATGGTACAGAACAATTTTAGTATCGTAGTCGACTTCCTTGAACTGAGTACGGCCCTTTCCTTTACCGCCAACCTCAACTACGAGGATTTGATCGCGAAAATTGAGTATAAAATCGGGAGTTTTTTTGCCACGGGTAGTTTTTGCATAAGTAAAATCAACTCCGTGCTGCTGCATTGCCTCCGCGAAGAAATCTTCGCGAAGCTCTCCAATACATTCTGAATAAGATCGGTACATCAGGCGGTATGGTAATTCCATCAGAACCTTGGGCTCTTTGAGCACATTAGTTCCCTTTGGAAATATTCGCTTAATTAAGAAACTATTCTCCAACAGTACTAGAAATTTTTCCGCTTTGTATTTTGTTATACCGAGATTATCGGAAACAGAGCTATAATTGATACCCTCTACCGGGGCCTTGCCAATGAACTGTAGTATTTTTTTTATCGCCATTATATCTTCTGTATTTATTTTCTTATCAGCATTGGGAATATCATCATCTAAAATTTTTTCAATAATATTTCCGAACTGCTCCAGCACTGCCCCCGGTTCGAGCAAAAAGGGATATAAACCACCTTTTAGGTACTCTTCGAAGCATGCATCCTGGCGCAAAAAAATTGGATCAATCGGATGTAATAAAGCATCCTCAAGGCTTAGTTCGGGAACATTTACCGAATATCGAAAAAACAGGAACTCCCTGAATGTAAACGGAAGCATTTCGACCATACGCACCCTACGGGATAAATCCCAGGTGGAGCTGTGCAGAGAGAGTGCAACCGAACTGGAAAACCATAGCTGGTAGGAGGTAAAATCGTATAACTCCTTGAGTTGGGCCGCATAATTGGCAATAAAATGAATCTCATCTATAAAGAACTGCTCTATTCCAACCTGTTCTGCAAAAAATCGAATCGTATCCTTTAAGGAGCTGTCTATCGGCAGGGTATCTGCGGAAATATATAAACCATTTTGATACTCTTTGCGCAGCTGACGAAGTAAAACTGTTTTCCCCACTCCACGGGGACCTATCACGGCAACGAAGGGCCTGCCAGGTAACTTTTCGACTACTTTATCAATGAAACGCCTGTGAGGAAATTTATTTACATTTTGAACAGCCTGTCGATCCAGATTGAGTATTTCGTTATGATCCACAGCTAATTATAGAACTATAGTATCATTCTGTCAAATGATTTGACAGAATGACACACATTTCGTTTAAGAGTTGAACAGAATGATACTATTCCAGTCGGCCGAAGATGTGCTCATCCACCGATTCAATTATGACTGAGAAAACCTCACCGTGCATGCCCGGGGCGGCTTTGGTAGTTTTTTCCGATGAATCCTCAGCAGGTCTCCAATCGTTCGGCAGGGTGGCGGCCGGGAAAAAGTCGATGGGTATCTCGACCCTGAGGTAGTTTTCGGACAGTCCGCCCCAGTACTCCTCGTCGCCGATCATGTGGATCTCTTCCAGCAAAACGTGAACCTTGCGACCGATCCAGCGTTCGGCATAAGCGATTTCGAGTTCGGCAGCCAGCACGCGCAGCGCATCGGCCCGTTCGCCGGCGATGCGTTCGGGCACCGGATTTTTGGCGTGGTACAGCTCGGTACCCGGCCGTGGAGAGAAGGTGAAAATGTGCAGGGCGGAGAAACCGCACTCTTTGATCAGGTCGTAGGTCGCCCGGAAATCCTGATCGCTTTCGCCGGGCAACCCCACGATTACGTCGGCGGCCAGAAAGGGATCGTCTTTGGCAGTTCGCAGGGTGCTTACCGCCTGCCGGACGCGGTCGGCGGAGTACGGGCGGTGCACCGCCTTGAGCAGGCGGTCGGAACCGCTCTGCACCGGTATATGGAAATGAGGACAGACTCGCGGATGGCGTACCGCTTCGATTAAATCGCTGCGGATCATCTCAGGCTCCAGGCTCGAAAGGCGGATGCGGTAGCCTTCATCACCGGCAGTCAGCTGGTTCAAAAGTTGTGGAAGGCCGAAACGGCGGTTGCCGGGGTCGCGATAGGCGGTCAGATTTACGCCGGTCAGAACCAGTTCGTTGTAGCCGCGGCGGTAGAGCTGAGCGGCCCGCCGGGCAACTTCTGCGGGACCCAGACTTACGGAGGCACCGCGGGCCAGCCGTACGCGGCAGTAGGCGCATTGGTGGTCGCAGCCGTCCTGCACCTTGAGAAAGGCCCGCGAGTGAAAGCTGTAGGTATCGGCGGCAAAGCGGAAAATGCCCCCCTCCTGCGGCGCTTTCGATCTGAAGCCGGCTACACACTGCTCGACCGCCGCCTTTACCGCTTCGACGGAGGCTTCGGCACTGCAGTCTGCGGACATATCCAGACACTGAGCCAGGTCGAGCAGCTGGTACTTGCGGTCGTGACCGATCACCACCACATTCGGCACTAAGACCTCCAGGGCTTCCTGATCGAGTTGTGCATAACAGCCGGTGATAATTATTACTGCATCCGGATTTTTCCGGGCCAGCTTACGGATCATCCGGCGGGCCTTCTGCTCGGCTTTGCTGGTGACTGTGCAGGTGTTCACTATAAATATATCCGCCCCGTCCTGCGGGGGGGCAATAAAAAAGCCCCGGCTCTTAAAGGTAGACGCCAGGGCCTCACTCTCGCTCTGATTCAGCTTGCATCCCAAAGTGTAAAACGCGACCCTCATCCGGTTTCTATTTTCTCCTGTACCCGACGTTTTCCGCGCTCCGCATCGCTGAGCCCGGGCCTCAGCTTCAAAGCTTCATTGTAAGCCTCGAGGGCATACTCGTAATCCTCAGCCTGTTCGCGGGCATATCCAAGCCGCGCCCACCACTGTGCCACTGAAGAGGTATGGTACAGTGCGGTGGTAATGGCGATGTCGGCATGGTGAAACTCGCCGAGTCGGATAAAAATTTCGCCCATGAGGAAATAGACTGTATCGATGCGCGGCCCCGTCGGAGCCAGCACGGTATATTCCTCGAACCACTCCAGGGCCTGCAGGTTGCGTCCCCGGTAATAATGCACCTCGCCTACTATTTCGACCATGCGCGGGTCGTAGCGGGCTATCTGCATGCCCTGCTTGGCATAATCGAGGGCCTCATCGTAGCGGCCCAGTCGCACCAGACTCCAGCAGAGCACTGCGTAGGAGTCCATGTTCTGCGGCATCTTTTCAAGTTCCTGCAGACAAACCTCCACGGCTTCGGAGTACTGGCCGGTGTTATAAAGTCTTAAGGCGTCGGGCCGTTCCTGACCGCTGAGATAAAGAGTAGGAATGAGGCTTATAATAATTATTAATATTAAAAGAGTTGTATTAACTCTGCGCATTCTGCGTTTCCCCCAGGGTCAATTCGGTATGCGGAGCTTCCATCTTGCAGATTCCGTTGAACTTGCACCCGCTTTCCATAATTACATCGGGCGCGGTTATGTCGCCGTCTACCATGGCAGTGGCAAACAGCTCCACACGGGTGTGGGCAAATACATCCCCTTTGATGGTGCCTTTCAGGGAAACGATGTTAGCCTCGACCCGGGCCTCGACCACCGCATCGCTGTCGACATACAGGTCGCCGAGGGCGCGGATATCGCCTTGAAAACGACCCTTGATCATCAGGCTGTCATCGAAGCTTAGCTTCCCTTCAAAACTGATATCGTCGGCTAAAATTGTAACTATATCGTTTTCGTCGACTTCACGTATTTGTACTTCTGACATCTCACTCTCCCGTAGTATAAGCAATCCTACTCAGCCATATTGTACCTGTCAAGTCTTGTCAGGACTCATCTTCCGGTTCGAGCATGTCCAGTGTGTGCTGGAACGACTTTAACACGGCGTTGCGCATTTCTCCGGTATAGGGATTGTAGCGCTGCAGGTCGTAGAACAGTTGCAGCGGGTCGTTGCAGGTCTGCTCGATTATTTCAAGAAGCTTGCGGTAGCCCATGGTGGCGATGCGGCTTTCGGGCAGATGCAGGTCCTGCAGCACCCGGCCGATGAAGTGGGTTACTCCTTGGGTATAGGCGGCCTGGTGGTCGTGCTCGTCGGGACTCATTTCGATAACCTGCATGCCGTAGCTGAGAAAAATATTCTTCCAGTGTTCGAATGTGTCCGGGGCAGCTGTTAACGACGACATGACCATTGGAAGACCTTCAGTGCCGTTCTTACCGGAATCGGGCCCGAACATCGGATGCGATGCAATGGCCTGCACGTGTTCCGGCAGTACCTGTCGCATTACGCCGGCCGGATACGCTTTTACCGAGCAAGTGTCGAACAGGGTTAGCCCCGGCCTTAGGAGCGGCGCCAGATCTTTCAGCACATCCTCGAAGGATGAGATGCTCACGCACATGAAGATGGCATCCGCTTGGGCGAGCTGCGCTTTGGAAACCGGTTCAATTTCTTTAGGAAGATCCGGCTTAGGAGAACGGCTGTAGCCGATCACTTCGAACTTCTCCGCCAGCAGTGATGCCCAATAGGTTCCAAAACGTCCGAGTCCGTATATGCCAACAGTCATGTGGCGATGTTAATGGATTTTGTACGGAAGGACAATAGATTATAGATATTTCAGCGCTTCTCTGGTATTCTGTATGCGGTAATATATAAAAATATATTGAGATAGGAGTTACTATGACCTTTTCAGAAAAGATGAAACGGAAAGCGAAATCGATGCAGAAGAAGCTGGTGCTGCCGGAAGCACTTGAACCGCGCACACTACAGGCAGCCCGCCGGATAGTTGACGATGGGCTGGCCTCCGAGGTGTATCTGGTAGGCACACAAGATGAGATTGCCAAGGCAGCGGAATCGTCCGGGGCAGATCTCACTGGAGTGAAAATCAGCACCCCCGCCGAAAGCGATCTGTTAGAAAAGTTTGCCAATGAGTTTTTCGAACTGCGCCAGCACAAAGGAATAAGCGAGGAAGATGCTAAGTCTAAGATAGTCGACCCGCTGAACTGGGCCGCGATGATGGTACGCACGGGTGTCGCCGACGCCATGGTGGCCGGTGCAGAGCACGCGACTGCGGCGGTGCTGCGGGCAGCTATGACCATTATCAAAACCAAGCCGGGTACGAAGTACGCCTCATCCTGCTTCGTGATGTCCCTGGATGACAATAAATGGGGAGTAGAAGGCAACTTTATTTTTGCCGACTGTGCCACGATACCCGAACCCACCGCCGAGCAGTTGGCCGAAATTGCCATTGCATCCTCTGACTCATGCGAAACCTTTCTCGAAGCCGATCCGGTTACCGCAATGCTCAGTTTTTCGACCAAGGGTTCCGCCCAGCATCCGCTGGTGGAGAAGGTAACCGAAGCCCTGAAGATGGCGCAGGAGAAGCGGCCCGACCTGACAATCGACGGCGAGCTGCAGCTCGATGCGGCCATTTTAGACAAGGTCGGCGCCAAGAAAGCTCCCGACTCACCGGTTGCCGGGAAGGCCAATACGCTGATCTTCCCCGATCTGCAGGCCGGGAACATCGGCTATAAACTGGTCCAGCGTCTGGCCGGCGCCGAGGCCTACGGACCGATTCTGCAGGGTTTTGCCAAACCGGTCAGCGATCTTTCGCGGGGCTGCAGTGTGGAGGATATCGTCACCACCGCGGCTATTACTCTGGCGCAGGTACAGTAGGGGCAGTAGGAGTGTGGGAAAGTGGGCCGACCAATTTTCGGGTCCTTAGTTCTGCGCCTTGATCCGATCTATAGCAGCCTGGGCCTCGCGCTGTATGGCCCCTTCCCAGTAATCGGAAATAGTGATTATTGTGAGCTCTTCCAGTCCGGCTACATGGCCGATATCGCCGACGGCCTGAATAAGAGCTGTGACAATTCGGTAGGAGTCTGGCGAAGTAAACTCGCGCCGTTCATTGTAGTATGCCAACAACTCTGCCAGCGGACGAGCCACTTCTTCACCGGTATAGGTACCCATCGTCTCGAGCAGAGTAATCATTTCGTCTTCCGCGAAGACCCGGTCCGTCCGATAAAGACGCAGCATCTGCACCATGTTATCCGTTAGAGTCTCGTTCTCCGGTTGGGGATATTTTTTCAGCATCCTGAGCGCATTCAGCCGAATAGTTTTCAGCTGACGCTTTTGGGCCTGGTTCTTCGGCGAGTATGTGAGTCCTTCATTGAGAGCTGCCGCGGCAACCTGCGCTTTGCCGGTTTCCGGGGCGGCGGATTCTTCGGCTGCCCGCAGTGCGGCCAGTTTTACCTTATACTCGTTGTTCTCGCGTAAAATAGTGAGGAGCTGATCGGTGGGGTCGTCAACCATCTGCTGCAGCACCGTTTCAGCCAGATCTTTTACCTGACTCCGGCCTGAGTACCAGCCCTGGGATGCAAAAAACACCGGCGCATACCCGACTTCGGACTTAAATCTGCCAAGGGCCATTACCAGTGAGTAAGCTATGATTTCGTTTTTACGCTGGTTTTCGATTTCATCGTAGTTGAAATTGATATTTCTCAGCATCAGTGCCATTTCATCGGCGTACTGACGTCCGCCCATACTTCCGAGAGCTATAATAGCCTCTCCCTTCAGCAGCGGCTCCTCCACCGTTTCTACTGTTTCCCATACAACGGGTACAGCTTCCCCGGCCTTGAGTCGTCCGAGTTCCTTTACCACCATTTTCATTAGAGCATTTTTTTTGCTCTTCTCGGTTACATTGGCGGTATTCCGAAATGTGCGGATTTCCTCGTCCAGTGCTTCCGTGAGTACTGGTATCATATCGCGGCTGTGCTGCTCGACGATATTCAGCATTATTTGCTGTTTTTGGTCGAGAGTTCGAACACGTTCGTAGAGTCTCGTCCAAATAGCAGCTACTTCATTTGCAACTGCAAACTGACTGCCCACTGCTGTAAGCAGCAGGAGTGTCAGTATTATAGGCTTTATTCTTCGCATAATATCCTCGTATTAACCTCTCTTATTCAACCGCTTGGTAGTATACTCTGGTGCGGTTGATGTATTCGTAGGTGACCTGTTCCTGGATATCTTCACTCCCATCCATAAACACCACTTCTACCGGGTTATCGTAGCTGTTATTTAAATACTCAATGTACCGTTTTACCGAACCATTGGCTCGAAATACCGTTTCTTTCTCCAGCGCTCCGTTTTCGTATTCAAAGGCGCGGGTCTCCTCCAGTTCATCCGAACCGCTGTACCATGTGCGTTTTACCGGATTTTCATCGGCATTGTATTCAATCACAAAATAATCCATGAGGTCGCCGGCGGCGCTATAGTTTTCTATTCTATAATTCAAACCATTCTTATATTCGTATATACTGTAACTGTGCAGGGCTCCAGCACCGTTATAGACGCTCCATTTTGTCTTGTTTCCGTTCCGGTTGTAATCAAAGGTTTGTCGAGTCTGGAGTTCACCCTTCGGATCGAGCAACTTATCTTCCGACAGCAGGCCGGAATCATTGTATGCATATTGATGAAGGTACTGCAGCTCTCCGTCGCCGTTGTAGACTCGGCTTTCGATCAAATTGCCCTTTTCATAGGTGTATTTGATCCTCTCCTCGACTTCATCGCCGGAGTTATACATAACCTCTTCCCGTTTTTCGGTGCCTTCATCGGCATAGGTGTATACACTATACGAAGCTAAAACTCCATCGGAATAGTAAGAAGAGCGCTTTGCGACGAGCTGCACATCTTCGGTTACTTTTTTCATTTCAGGTTCGGCAGTTTCGATCTTTTCCGTTTTCGGTTCGGGAGCCTTTTCCGGGGTCACCGGCCCGCTCGCGCATCCTGACCAAAATAGAATGAGTACCCCTGCCAACAGGGTCGATATCACAAATGTGCGCATGTGTGTCTCCTTAGGACGTGCTTAACCAAAGTATAATGTACAGGAATTTCTAAGTCAAAGGGGCGTAATTATAAAATTTAATATTCTTTCAAACCGTATGACCGTTGCACGCCGGTCGGCTCAACTCATTGAAGTGCCCATCAAACACTCTGCCAGTTTAACAATTGTCTCTACCGGTAGTTCCTCGCCTCTGCGTCCTGTATCGATTCCGGTTATATCCAAAGCGTCGTAGAGGCGGCTCTTCCCGTACTGCGAGGCTACCACGCTGCGGCCCAGTGTATTTCCAATAGTTTTTCTACGGGAACTGAACAGTGCTTTTGTGATGGTACTCACCAGTGGCAACAAGTCGAAATCGTATTTCCCATGGGGACGCATAAGTACGATCGCCGAATCAACATGGGGGCGAGGATAAAATGCACCGGGTGAAATAAGTCCGGCCGGTTGGATCGAACAGGCGAACTGGCAGAGCACGGAAAAAGCTGAATACTCACGTGTACTCGGCTTCGCATTCATCCGGGCGGCCACCTCTTTTTGTACGGTGAACACCATGCGTTCAGAAACACTCCCGGCCATCAGGAGATCTCCGATTATCATAGCGGCGGTATTATAGGGTAAATTCCCCATAATACGGTCCGGTAGTCCTTCAGATGAATACACAGCCTCCCAGGTTTTCACTACATCTCCGGCAACAATGCGCATTTCTTCTCGCTCTGAATAGAGAGAAGTCAAAAACTCTATAAATCTGCGATCTATCTCGAAAAGAACAATTCGCGCCGCATTGTCAACCAGCATATGTGTCATTGCCCCCAAACCAGGGCCAATCTCCCACACCGTTCCATCGGGTGGCAGATCAAGCAGCCCGAGAATCTTTTCGCGGACCCTTTTGGATATGAGGAAGTTCTGCCCAAAGCGGTGGGTTGCTGCCATCCCATTCTCCCGCAGAAACCGGCTGATTGAGTTTGGAGAGTTGTAGTTTAATTCGCCGTCCATAATTCCCAGCATACTGACTCAACGAGAAGAGGGTCAATACACACAGCGACCCAAGCGCTACCAGCCACCATTTTTCCGGAGGTACCTGTAGAGGTCTGAACCGGCTCCACCACCTTACCGCGCCGGTTGTAAACAGGGCAGCCTGTTCCAATCCTTCTCTGAAAAGTCTGTCGATACTCACCACTAACGGTGCGCTAATTGAGCTAAGAACCGGGCCGCCGAGTACATTCGAGAGCGATGACCAGGCCATATAAACCAACCCGCACCACATCCATAGCGTAATCAGAGGGGTCAGCAACAGGGGTGCAATAAAACCGACGGGATACAGCACTCCAAAGTTCTTTACCACGATAAAAGCCGTACACACTTGCGCGGCTATTGTCGCCCCCACCCCTTCACGAATCCCCGGTGGAATAAGTGCAGGCAGACTGCGACTTATGGCCGGGGTCCAGCCGCAGATTCCCGCCAATGCCATATATGAGAGCCGAAACCCTAGAGTGCCAGCATCCTGCGGTTGCAACAGTAGATGCAGCAGAAAAGTACTGCACAACAAAAACAGTGGTAAGGTTCTTACTCCTGCGCCCAGGAGGGTCGCCGCCCCGATTCCGTACATGAGTACCGCCCGCAGCATCGACGGACGGGCTCCGACCAGCACCAGATAGCCGATACTACACAGAAGTGACAGGACCAATGCAGACCGGCGGCCGATCACAGGAGTCAGTACCAGCAAGATGCCGAGGGACAACACCCCAAGATGCATTCCCGACAGAGCCAGCAAATGCGCGCAACCGGCCCGGCGAAAGAGAGCCGCCAACCCCCCGCTTCCATCGGGACGGTACCCCAGCAGAAGGGCCTGCAGCAGTGGAGGAGCCCTTCTGCCCACACTTCTCAGCCGCTCTCGCAATGCCCTTACAAGTTGTGCCCTGCGCTGCAGGGTTGAGTTGGTGTATTTAAGAACTTGCGGCCCACCGCGGGCACATATGATCTGTTCATTTTTTGATGTCTGTTCGGAGGAAGCGGGAGTACGGGGAATGAGTTCGGCCGGTATGTGTAACCGCTGACCCTGAAAAAGAGATATTGGGGACGCAAACAGCACCAGGGCGGTACCGGAAGCCTGAACTTTAGTACCGAAATTATTCGTCGCAGCTGCAAGCTTGATTCGCCCGCGCGCCCCGCCCTTTCCGTCCGGGCGGCTGTCTTCGACCAGAGTACCGGAGACCTGCACCACCTGCTCTGGCGGCATACCCCAGAACTGCCGCCCGCGCTGCAGCCGGTTCTGTATACACAGACAGGCAGTCAGGATTACGGCACCGCACAGCAGTATACGGCCGGCGGCAACTGCCTGCATATTCCGACTGCACAGCAGGGGAATTCCGGCCGCCGCAGTAAGCAGCGCCGCCCCCAATAGGAAACCTGTAATCATACTGTCTGGAATTGTTTCAACTTCGTTCCCTGTACAGAGCACAGCTGTGAAAATAGCCGGTGCTACCGTCAGTTCTACGAGGTGTTCGTAATGTGTGCGGAAAAACGACCCTTTTACTCTACTGCTTGAACTCACTCAATACCTCCCGAGCAGCCTGCTTGACTGAACGGGGGTAATCGAGATACATGGTATACAGAAGATGGTCGAATGCAACATCGTCACCTAAGGCGCCCAAATTGTTGATCACGGCCAATGCAACCTGCTCGTCAACCCGCTGCCCGTTTTCCCTATAAGTGTTTAACACTTCTAGATACAGGCTGAGTCGCAGGGCTGCTTCATTTGTTCCCATTGCGCCTAAACATGCAATTGCTTCGAGTAGGATCGACTGGGAAGTTATTCCCCGATCGACCTCTATATTGGTCCTGTCAAAATGTTCAATTGTTAAAGAAGTGGCCTCCGACCACTTTAGTTCGGTCAGGTATCGCGTAGCTTCATAGCGCAGCTGACGCAGTTGCTCATGCTGTTCCGGATTGCTTATTCGCTTGAGCCCCTCGGAGAGGGCTTTCTGTGCAATCCGGCCCTTCTCCGCACGTGACAGACTATCTCTCTGCATTGCCCAACTGAGAGCCGGAAGTTTTTCCTGCGGGAAGCCTTCCTCGAGTACCTGCATAATCATTGCACTGGGATCACCTTCGAGGGAGTCCAGGGCCTGCGCGGCTTTCTCTTCGATTTGCTGCGGATAACCTCTGTGTGCTGTGGCAAACAGTACGGGAAATGCATCGGTACTGCCGATCATCGCGAGTGCGGTAATAGTTTCCGCAATTACCTGCAGCTGCACACTATCACCTTCCCGGAACATGCTGTTCCGCACTTTGAGGTATTCTATCAACGATGTAAGCAATTGATCATCCGATTCAAGCAATCGGCCGATACTCTGAATCGCTGCAACTTGAATACCGATATCATCACTCCGCTGAAAGAGTTGCCACAAATCGGCGGAAGCCGGCTTGTACCCGGCTTCCGCTGCCAGGCGTGCGGCCAGTTTGACCAGTTCGATTGCAGTCGCATCCTCTCTCAAGGTATTAAAATTGTCTAGATAAAAGTCTATCCCCTGAAGGTACAGTTTTCCCATTCCCGAGGTTTCCCGCGCAGCGGCATCCTGGAGAACTTGCACTTTTGTCGAAAGACTACCGCGCGCAAAATTACGCTGATACGCAAATAGCATTTTGTTATCAGATTCGCTTTGTTCCTGTGATTGCTGACCGGCCAGATTGGCGGCAAAACACAACAACAGAACTACTGCGGATAAATAGAAAAACTTCTTCATTTTACACTCCCAGTCTCTCTTCCACGTTCACCAAATACATTGTAGACGTACATAAGTATTCTGTTCTTTATCACCGGAGATGGCGGAACCGCCTGAAGATGTAGAACCGATTGGTGTTTCGGCTGGTTAAAATTAACCCCTTTGGCGACTCCATTCATAACGACATATGAATTTCCCAGTTTGAACTGCAGCTTCACGACCATCCCCACTTTTCCGCGGCCTCCGATTAGAACCGCAGCCCCGTCCTCCGACAAATCTCTAATTCGACAGCGTAGCCCCCGGCCCTGCTCATACTCCTCGGTGGCCGTTTCGATCGACCTCATTGGAAAAATTGTACCTGGAATATTGGTATCTACCCGCACGGAACCGCGTTTTTGACTGCGAACCAGTGAATCAGAATGGGAGATATGCAGTATCGGGTAACGGCGATCGAGGTAGTCCTCCAGAACTCGTGATTCAAACACATAGCCGGCGTCACCCGCCCGCCAAAAATATATGTTTATACGGTGTCCCTTCCAGATGAAACCCGGGGGTAATTTCGGCCCCTCGGGATAAGATATAGCCAGATAGCGTCGCAGGTTTTCAACAATCTGAGAATGGTAGGTTCCCAGACCGGGCACATTAATCATGATTCTCTGCCGCTGCGGCAGCCGGCGGGTGGTTTTGATTCCCAACTTGTATTTCGGCAGATCCATCTCAACACTCTTGCGGAAATCAAAAAGCTTGGAGAGAAACCGAACGTTTTCCTCGTTTCCGTAACTGTCCTCGGCCCTGAATTTGGTAATCATTCCTTTTATCGAGCGATCGAGCTGCCCAATCGACCAAAACAGTGCAGTCGGATTTTTCAGACGGTTCTCTACCGCAACCTTCCGTAGAAGATTCACTTCCTTGAAGGTAAAACCGGATTCCTTTCCCTTTGCATAAAAATGGAGCCAGGGAAAGCTTCCGCCGCCAGCTTTTCGCAGTGCGCCGTAACCAATGATGAGTAGTACAAAAAAACTGCCTAATAGAATCCAAATAATCATATTACAATAATCGCTTAACTATACAATCTTTACCATATCAGATAAGGTTTTATGTGATGAATTCTAATAACCTTACACCATTTTATCCAAAAAATCATCTAGAAAAAATGCCTTTTGCCGAGGCGCTTCTGCTTTTTTCGGTGTTTTTTCTACCCGCATACTTTCAACAGGGGGCCGGATTTGACTTGGAAAGTATGTTAAACCCTCTGTTTCACTTCTTCACTCTCCTGTTCAGCCTGCCGCAGATGCTGCTGTTATTGTATATTCTGCGCCTTCGCGGCAACTCCGATCTGAGCACATACGGTATCGGTCCGCTGCGCGGCACCAGCGTGTTCCAGATCATCATCACTTTTTTCTCCATTCTCGGCATCACTCTGATGCTCGGAATGCTACAGCAGCTGCTCGGTCGTAGCGGGGCCCTCTCCACAAGCGCGGGAATAACAGTTGCGCCAGATTTTTATTCGAACATTGCCATGCAACCGACGCTCATACTCCTGATTGCATTTACCTGCCTGTTGATCGGTTATTTTGAAGAGTTATTCTTTCGTGTGTATCTGCTGAGCGAGTTTGCACAGACCCCGAGGACAGCCCGCATTACCACTCTTGTGGGAAGTACGCTGTTTGCCGCAGGGCATGTCTATCAGGGTCTATTACCTGCCCTCGGCACCTTTTTCATAGGTGTGTTGCTCGCATACAGGTTTCTCCATCGCCGCTCCTGGCATGAAATTGCCTTGGCCCATGGGCTGTATAATTTTGCGGCAATACTCCTCATGCCGGCCGCCTCCGGAATGGGCTAATCCTGAACTTTTTACTTGCTTTTCATCCTCTTGTATATTAGTTTCACTATATGAATAAGACTAGTTTATATAAGCAGGCCTTTATCGTAGTTGTACTCCTGTTGCTGACATTTTCACTGTCCGCACAGGAAGAGATAGATTTAAGTGCAGCGGAGCAGCTGTTCTACAACTCGGGATTCGGAGTACTGAAGGAGACTACCGTGGCTCCGGACTTTACCGTACAAACCCTGGATGGCAACACTGTCAGTCTCTCGGATTATCAGGGTAAGGTCGTGCTGCTCAACCTGTGGGCAACCTGGTGCCCCCCCTGCCGAGAAGAGATGCCTTCCATGCAGACAATGTATGAGGAATTGAAGGGGCGCGGTTTTACTATTCTGGCAGTGGCCGCACCTAATCCGCCCCGTGAGACCCGTGAGAAAATCGAAAACTTTATTTCCGACGGCCAATTCAGCTTCCCCGTGCTGATCGACTCGGAATATCAGGTGAACGGAATTTACGGAACCGGCAGCATTCCCACAAGTTGGGTAGTGGATGCGGAGGGCAACTTGATAGCACGCCTCGTCGGAGCTACCGATTGGACATCCGACCCGATTATGGCGGCTTTTGAAGAGATCCTGCCGCAATAGAGCGTAGTGAGGGGTGCAGTAATATGCGAGCCGGATGGAAAATATATACGCTGCTGGTACTTTTTAGTCTTGTTCTGGTCGTACCGTCGGTCCATTCTCAACTAAACAATCTGAATATCCTCGAGGCTCCGAAAGATTCCGGTAGCGGCGAGGATCCATCGGTTTCTGCACCCGTGGCTACCGTCACTCCCCCGGCAGCCACGGTCGAACCGCCGGCTGAAGCTCTGGTTATAGATGACTCCGGAACCGGACGCTTCGAGGTAAGCTTTCTCTTTCCGGACGATTTTCATCAAACCAGACAGGAAGATTTTTTTACCATCAGTGCGCCGGAGACCTCTCCACTGGCAGTAACAGAAGTAGAGTACCCCGAAGGGGTGCGGGAAGAGGGGATAATTAATTACTACGGCAGCGCTACCCTGACGGTAAAAGTAGCCGCCCGCGAAGATATTCAAGCTGGAGAATACCGCATCCCCTTTAACGCCGCATATCAGCTGTGCGATGAGGCCGGCACCTGTTTCTTCCCGGAGGACGAAACGGTCATGCTTACGGTGCAAGTACCCCAGGATCTGAGCACCAGCGCAACCGGAACAGATACCGCGGGCAGTGTACCGGTCAGCCTGGCGAAATTACTGCAGTATCTGGTGTTTGCCCTGGTGGGCGGACTACTGCTGAATGTAATGCCCTGTGTACTGCCTGTGCTGTCGATCAGAGCCCTGAATCTGGTAAAGCAAAGCACCAACAGCCGCTCTGAAATCTTCAAAGGTTCTCTATTCTACACCTTGGGTGTATTACTTTCACTGCTGCTTCTGGCAGCAGTAGTAATAGCGCTGAAGCTATCCGGCGAAATGGTCGGGTGGGGTTTTCAGTTCCAGAACCCCGCCTTCGTAGTGTTTCTGATTGCAGTTGTATTCGTATTTGCGCTCTCCCTATTCGATGTATATGTGTTTCAGGCCCCGACGATGAACGGCGCGGTTCAACGAGCCGGCCGGAAAGGGTATGTGGGATCATTTTTTAATGGAATTATTGCGGTACTGCTGGCAACCCCCTGCACCGCACCGCTGCTCGGAACCGCCCTCGGTTTTGCTTTTTCCCAGCCCCCCCATATTATTGTAGCAACCTTTACCATGGTGGGTCTCGGATTTGCCCTGCCCTTTCTGTTAATCGGCATTAAGCCGGCACTCATCCATAAACTTCCCAAACCCGGCCCATGGATGAACACATTCAAAGAGCTGATGGGCTTTGTTCTACTGGCCACGGTAATCTACCTGTTGAGCATTCTGCGCTTTCAGATCAGTTCCGGCCAGCTGATCCAGGTGCTCCTGTTCCTGCTGATACTCGCTTTTCTGCTGTGGGTGTACGGGAAAACCGCCTCACCGTTGGCAAGCCGCAAAAGAAAGTGGATTATTCTGACAATCTTTATTATACTGTCGGTATCGGCCGCGGGCCGGCTGCTTCAGTTCGATGACAGCCCGGACCAAAGCACACAGAAAACGGCGACGCTACGGGAGGGATGGGAACAGTTTTCTCCAGAAAAGCTGAAAGAGTACCAACATTCAAATGAACCGGTATTGGTAGTATTTTCCGCCAAATGGTGTACTGTATGCACACTGAACGAACAGACGGTTCTGCACACCGAACAGACCGACCGGCTGTTTCGTTCCCAGGATGTAAAAGTGCTGTACGGCGACTACACCAACAAAGATCCGGTAATTGAAGAGTGGATCCGTTCTTACGGAAGAGCAGGTGTTCCTGTGTACGCCTATTATCCGCCGGGAGAAGAGTATACACTGCTGCCGGAAGTACTCACTTTTCAGATTTTGAGAAATCAGCTCACCCCATCCTCCTGAACTATACGTGAAGAAGGAGTTTCCGATGCAAGGACTAGATACCGTCCCAAAAAGAATCCGCTCAACTGCCGGGCGCCATCCGGAGTTAACTGCACTGATGAGCAAGAATCCACAGGGTGACTTCGAATCGACGAGCTATGAGCAGCTGTATGAGCAGGTAAAACAATGTGCAGCCGGGCTATCCTCACTCGGAATCAAACGGGGTGATCATGTCGGTATAATTTCTGACAATCGCCAGGAATGGATTGTGACCGATCTGGCCTTGCTCGGAATCGGGGCGGTCGACGTACCCCGCGGCTCCGATTCGATGGCGGACGAAGTCGGCTACATATTGGGACATGCCGAGTGTTCGGTCAGCTTTGCAGAAAACAACACCCAGGCGGACAAGATTCTCTCAAAAAAGGAAAACCTCCCGAACCTGCATACCCTGATATTATTCGATTCTTCGCAACCGGTAGAGTCCACCCGCAAAGATCAGGTAAAGATTTTGTCTTTTGAAGATATTATGAAGACCGGTGGCGAGGAATATCAAAGGGATACCGATTTCTACGACCGTGAAGTTGACAAGGGCAGCAGCGAAGACCTGGCGACCCTCATTTATACCTCCGGCACTACCGGCGAACCAAAGGGAGTCATGCTAACCCACCGCAGTTTTACCTTTCAAATAGAACGAATCTACGACCACCTTCATATTCAGCCCGGACACGCTTTTTTGAGCGTGCTGCCCATCTGGCACTCCTTCGAGCGGGCAGTCGAGTATATCGTACTGAACATCGGCGCGGCTATCGCCTACTCCAAGCCGATCGGTTCGGTAATGCTGCCGGACATGCAGAAAGTCCGTCCCCACTGGCTTTCCTCAGTACCCCGTATCTGGGAGGGCATTCGCAGCGCTATTTATCGTAATATGAAGAAGGAGGGGGGAGTCAAGCTGGCAATGTTCCGTTTTTTCGTGGCGGTCGGCGAGATGCACGCCACCTTCTTTAACATGTTCACCGGCCGTCTGCCGGATTTTACTCCCCGCTACCACATCTTCGATAAGTTTATAGCTTTCCTGCCGATGCTTATTCTGGTGCCCTTTAAATTTCTCGGTTACGCACTGGTATTCCGAAAAATCCAGGCTAAGCTGGGCGACCGTTTTATTGCCGGTATATCCGGCGGCGGAGCGCTTCCCACGCATGTAGATCGCTTTTTTTATGGTGCCGGTATCAGTCTGCTGGAGGGCTACGGTTTAACAGAAACCGGGCCGGTGCTGGCTGTCCGTAAGCAGAAGCACCCCGTGTTCGGCACGGTCGGTCCGCTGCTAAAGGACATAGAGCACCGGGTAGTCGATCAGGATGGTGTGATTCTGCCGGTAGGCCGTAAAGGGACCCTGTACGTCAGTAGCGAACAGCTCATGCTGGGCTATTACAAGCAGCCCGAAAAAACCGCCGAAGTGCTGCAGGACGGCTGGCTGAACACCGGGGATATCGCCATCTTTACCCACAGCGGCGAGTTCAAGATTCTGGGGCGCACCAAAGAGACCATCGTACTGATGGGCGGAGAGAACATCGAACCGGTACCCATCGAGGACAAACTCAATGCTTCCGAGGCGATTCAGCAGGCCATGGTGGTCGGTCAGGATCAGAAGTTCCTGGCGGCACTCATTGTTCCCGAGATGAGCAAATTAGAGGAGTTTGCCCAGGAGAACGGTATTACCTATGTTGATCCGGACGAACTGCTGAGCAACCCTGAAATCCAAGAGTATGTACACAACGAGATACAGGCCCAGGTGAATCCGAAGACCGGTTTCCGGCACTTCGAATGCATTTTCCGGTTCAAGCTGCTGCCGAAACCCTTTGAAATCGGGAAAGAGCTGACCCATACCCTCAAAATACGTCGTGAGGAAGTCTATCACGAGTATCATCATGAGATTGACGATTTGTTCAAATAAGCAGTACTATTACCGCTGCTATCAATGTGCCGAACAGAAGGACCACGAACAGCAGCAGCCACATCGAAGAGGAATCGGAGGAAGAACCGCGGCTGTCGGCTTTCTCCGCTGTGTTCACCGCTAAGGCTTCCGCTTCCAGCATCTCGTACGAGTCGCTCGGAGGGGCCTTGTACCCACAGCGTGGACAGCCGTTCACAAACTGCCGCGCCTTTCCATTAAACCCGCATTGCGGACAGCGGACACCGTAAAAAGGCATACCGCAGTGGGAACACGCTTCTTCATACGCCCCCACCTGGTGTCCGCAGGTTTCACAGTAAAAGGTCGGCTCTTCACTAGTTTTCTTTTTTATCTTATTTTTGCGGCGTTTCATTTTTTCATTATACCTAATACCGTTAAGTCGTCGTACTGCTCATCCTCTTTCACATGTGAAAAGTGCATATATTCCGGTTGATCGTTCTTTTCCTCTACCGGATGGTGAAAATAACTCTCATACTGCAGGAAATGCTTCTTGAGAAACTTTGCAATCTTCTGATCGACGACTACCACGTCCTGAGGTCCGGCAGAAGGGTCCGGATACATTCGAAACACCTTTTCGATTGCTACCATCGCAACAACAATCTCTTCTATAGTGCCCTCACAGGACGAGAAGTCGAACACCAGCTCTTCATCTTTAATCGGGTTATGATACTTATAAAGTGTATATGTCTTGCGTGCCATCAGCGAGTTTACCAATGCATAGATACGCGGTATACCTAACTCCTCATTGTCCATTCCAACCGTATGCGTACCGTGTTTCTGTCCCTCTTCGAGACCGGGTTCCCGGCACTCAATTGCTTCAAAATCTTCGTTCCTGAAGCGGCGCTGCGCCTCTTCTATACCATCTGTAAACAGCAGGAGCATATCGCCCTGCTTCAACATATGCGGTATGCGCTTGAAGCTTGACTGCTTTTCTACCAGTTCATTTGGAAATACTCCACTGGCAGGCGCCTCCGGGAGCGTCTTGGTTTCCATTGCTTGGGATTCGCTGTTGAACATGTGCACTAGATTATCACCGGCATTGCACATTATCGATTTTCCATTACGAGTATCCAACAGCACCACAATCAACGCGGCAAAGCGCCCCTGAAACCCGCGCTCTTGCACCAGGCGATTGATACTGTAGACCATTTCTTCGAGATTCGGATCCTCCTCCTGCCGTTTGCCCCCCTTTCCGGCGGCAATGGCATCTTTACGCTGTTGGCTGGTCAACCACTCATTAAAATAATTCCGAAAGATGGTAGCCACCTCGACCATAATCAGTGAAGCGGCAACTCCCTTGCCGGCAACATCGCATTTGATAATCGCATACTTACCCGGAGTGAGTTCCATGTAGTCGAAATAGTCTCCGGAAACCCCCTTGGCACCCTCGTAATATCCGAAAAAGTTGGCCTGCTCGGTCTTGAGATCGGCGGTAGTCAATTTTTTTCCGCGCTGATCCTCCTGCAGGGGAATAAACATTTTCTGAATCTCTTTCCCGATTATCAGGTCCTTACTTGCAGCGGCAGCGTTCACCAGACCTTTGGTCATCTGGTTTACCGTATCGGCCAGCTCAGAGATTTCATCCCGGGTGCGAACCTCTATTTCGTGGCCCTTTAGCTGCGCTTTGTCTTCGGTATCACGGATTCGGGCAACTCCCTTTACCAGCCGCCGCAGGGGTATAATGATAATAGTCGCCAGCAACACCGCGCCAACAATTCCTAAAGCGATTGCTCCGAAGGCAATAATGGCTGTCTGTCGAATCAGAGTTTCCCGGGAGGTGCGGATTTCCTGAATAATCCGTTCGGTGGAAATTCCGAGCCGTACCATTCCGTGATAGTAGACTCCCTCGCGGTCGGAATCTTGATACACTATCGGCCTGTAGAAAGTGTAGTTGGTCGGACCGGAAAGTACATTCTCCGGATTAAATTCCGGCATACTGCCCATCCGGTCACCTATTCGAGTTAGCTCTTCTTCGATTCTAGTATTGATTTGAGCAATTTGATCCTGGAGCTCGGTCAGCAGCTGGGCGGTATCCTGATCGCCGCTGGTCACCAGCTGCTGCGCGGCTTGGCGGGCCTGCTGCTGGAGCTCGCTCAATCGATCAACCAGTGCACCCACCTCTTCCTGGGCTTGCTGGTTTATTTCTTGCTTGATATCCGGAATCACCGAACTAATACGGTCGTCGACTTCGATAGTTCCCCGTTCGAATGTAAACTCTCCGGCCTGCACTACATCCTCATCCTCCGGTACGATGACCTTTTCTTCTATTTGCGGATCGTTGGTCGCCCACAGGTAATCATATGCATCCTGTTTGAAGCGATCAGCAGAACTGAGTGCCGGACCGGTAATAGTTATAAAGCGAGCATCTTCAGCAGCCCGCATCTGCCGCGGAAGGCGTCCAAGTTCAATAGTGTTCTCTTCAGGAAGAAATTTTTCGGCACCGGAATTTATGCTTTCAATGAGCACACGAGTGCTCTCCTGCAGTCCGGAGGTCAAATTCCGTCGTTGGGTTTTTATCATGTAATTGCTCAAAGGCAGCGCTACCATCAGTACTATAATCAAAACCAAAAAAGTAGTCAGCAGAGCAAATTTAACTCTCAATCCCATTCCGCGTTTTTTCATAGTTGCCAGTTTCTCCTTCTTCTTTTCATATGAAAGCTGACGATTCTCGATCAGTGCCTGTACCTCGCCCTTCAGATACGCCCCTTCACGCACAATACCCGACAGCTTCCATACCGCAAATATCAGCATTACCGCCAGCAACGTCATTATAAGTATAAACGGCAGTTCGCTTCCGTAAATTGCCAGTTGCCGAACCGCTCTGAGAGCCGGTTTTTCAGCGTCAATCAGCGTAAAATCTCCGAATTTCACCGCGCCGGTGGTTTCGAAACTCAGCGTATATTGAGTGAAGTAGGTGCCGCGCTGCGGGTGTATCACTCCCACCCGGTAGGCCCCTTCATCGATATCCTCTATGAAGGGCCCTCTGATAAGCCGGTCACTGCTGACTGTGTAAAGACCGGTTTCCTTTTCATAGACGTAGTCATAGGGGCGCTCTCCATCGCGGTCCAGCATTACCTGCTGAATCTCTCCGCCCACCGAAAACCCACGGCCTACGATTTGCATCTGATAACGGTTTAACTGATCCTGCTCTACTCCTATCCGGGTAATGTAGGTAACCGGAATATACTTATTGAGCCTGAAATAGACTGTCTCCGCCGGGCCGCGGTTACCAACTTCGTCAATCGGCGCCACTGTCAAGGCCCACACACCATTATCGATATTGTAGAAGTTGTACTCCGGACTGCGCGTGCGTATTTCGGAAGGCGGCGAGCTGATGGTGAAATCCGTCAACTCACCTTCATAGGAGGGACCGCTCAGGTACTGCAGACGGTAGGTGTAGCCGGATAGTTCATCATTCTCCGGCGGCTGCCAGGTGATCGTCCCGGTATTCGATTTTAGAAATCCTTTCTCATCTTTCTCCAGCTCATCGATTGTCACTTCACCGGGCGGAGTGGTGTCTCGAAAAAAGCTTACCGTAGCTGGTTCGGACCAGTTTCCGGCATAGTCGCGGGCAACTAAGTGAAAGTACCACCATCCGTCCCGCTCCACTTCCACTTCTGCCCTTCGGGTATCCCGTCTAAGAATCTCCATGACCCGGGTCGGCCGCCCCTGCGGATTGCGATCGATCGAGTAATTAAACCCGGATATTCCCGAAGAATCGTTGGGAATATTCCATTCGATGGCGTAGTTATCCTGGCTGAAACGATTGCCGGGCTGAAAATTCTGGGGAATAATCGTCGGCGCACTGACACTCTGGTCCGGCTCCAGTAACACTACCCTGGACTGTCCGGACAGCTTGTTCTCCCAGACTACATTGATTTTGTCGAAGCGGAAAAAGAACTCTCCGTACATGCTGGAACCGGGCATAATACTGAGATCATCGCCCTGCCAGCTTATTCCCTGACGGTATCCGAGGAAAATCCGGTTCTCTCCCTTGCGGTCGTCGAACCACAACAGATAGGGTGTCTCGCCGTCAACCATGACCTGCGGACTGCGGGCATTCGAGTTTCCGCTGGTTACCCGTTCGGCTTCCTGCACGAAGTTACCCCCACTGTCCAGCAGGGCATAGTAAATTTGCGGTGAGGTGGATGTTGCAAAACGGCGTTCCCAGGCCAAATGTAGTCCATTGCGGGCACTCGTCACATACGGGCGCTGGTTGTCGAAATTGTTTACATCCGCATCGTCGAGTCCGAGGGGGTCCCAGAAGTCGGTAAGGCGCTCGGGGGCGCTCCAGCTCTGCCCACCGTCGGAACTCGATACCATAAACAACTGGTAATACCTACTCACCGTCGGTGAGGCTTGAAATATAATGTACTCGCGGTTTTGGAAGCTGGTATGCGAGGGAAGGTATACATAGGAGAGATCCGGCTGAGTAACCAACGGACGAAAGCTCGTCCAGTTGCGACCGTTGTCACTTACCGAATAGGTAATGCCCAGCGACTCTCTACCGACTCCCTCTTCGGCGTTTTCCACGGTAAGTGGCTGGGTTGCACAGATAATAAACCCGCCATCCTGTTTGTAGAAGAGCTTCGGGGCAACGCTTACCCCTTCCCCACCGGCGTCTCCCAAAACATCCAGTTGCCGGATGGCAGCTCCCGGTCCGTCGATCTCATACACCTCGATACGCCGTCCGGAAGACGCGGTGGCTACGACGACTCGCCCGCGGCTATCAACGGCCAGAGAGGCGAAGGGAACCTCATCACCGACGAACTCAAAGGGACCGAGGATTTGTTCGCGCCTATCCCATTCACCGCCTTCGCTGCGCAGCATTAACGATACACTCATATCAACCGGCTCATCGCCGTCATAGCGGAACTCGTGCCAGATTATTGCGGTTGTGCCGCCGTTCTGCTCTACCCGTGGAAACCGGCCGTTCTCCGGCACCAGTATGGTGGGCTCTTCCCAGTACAGCTGCTGTGCGTGCACGGCTAGCGCCGGAAGCATGAGCAACAGCAAAACAAGCAGGTATCTCTTTGAGCGGTGTCTGAAATTAAATCTCACGCATCCTCCGGTCTACTCTAAAGTTGGCTTTCTATACGACGCCGCAGTTCCACTAATTTCGGATTACTGCGGTTATCCGGGTTTTGCCACAGCTGGTTCACAATCACACTGGCCTCGAAATAACGCCCGTCGATGAACAGGTTTTCAGCCTGACGCAGTTTTTGCTGATCCACACTCGACAACACCACCGATACCTGGCCGCCCTGCCCGGTCTGAATTCGGTCTTTCAATACTATCGCCTCACGGTAATCCGGATCAAGCTTTATCGCCTCATTCAAATAGGTTACGGCAACCGGAAATTGTGCGCGAATATCCCCTTCGACTATCCGCTGCGCCTGCTGATACAAATCACGGGCCCGGGCCAGTTTCTGCGGATCCGGCGGCGGTTGGCGGATACCAGTGGCTATTTCGGTCCGGTACATTGCATCATCCAGACCGGGGTAATCCGGATTTATCTCTCGCAAAACCTGTAGTTCACGATACGCCTCCTCGGGAGCGGTATCGATCTTCGCCCGGGCCTGTCTAAAACGGCTGCTGAACAGTGATTCGAAATCCTGCGGTTCGGTGTACTGTAGAATTCTCAGATAGAGCACTCCGGAGGCCTGATTGTTGGGAAAGGGCTCTTTTATGTATTCAATGTTTTTCTCTGCGGCGGCGAAGGCCTCCATGGCAGCACTGCGGCGACCCTGTTCGTAGAGCCGTTTTCCACGCTGAAACTCCTCTTTCGCCAGGTTCAGCACCTGCATCATATTTGCAAACAGAGGATCAGCCTCCTCTATAGTGATACCGCTGGTAGCTTCGAGGGCCCGCTGAACTCTGTTCAGCCAGAGCTTGACTTCGGGATCATCTTCCGGATGAGTTTGCCGCCACCGCGACTGAGCACGATTGAGTAACTGTTCGGCTTCGACAAAATTTTCCTGGAAGAAAAGTTCTCGCCCACGGTTGATCAGGTTACGTACTTCCCGCACAATAGCCTGGTTCTGTTCGAAGAGTATTTCTTCGGCCAATGCGGGTATCTCCTCATCGATGAGAGCACGAACCTGCGGATCTTCACGATATGTGAGTGACTGCGAATACGCTTCTCCGGCCTGCTCCAGCTTTTCCCGGGCCAGTTCGAAGCGTTCATTCTGCATTTCCGCCCGGGTCTGTTGCAATCTGATATCACCCTCCGATACGGCCAGGTTTGCCTGCCGGTTCAATTCCGCGGCTCTCTTCACTACCTCTGACCTCTGCCGCACAACCGCATCAATTCTTGACAACAAATTGCGGCCTCTTTCCTGCAGATTGACAATCGGCTGCTGTTCGAGGATGTACTGCTTTTCGCTGTTCAGTTGCGCCAATACAGACTCGATGGTCGTACGGGCCTCTGTTACATTCTCCTGGGCATTATTTACCAGATTTATACTGCGGTTCGGATAGCGAACCTCGATGGGCGCCGAGCCTTCATCTATAATCTGTTCAACCCCGGTCACAAAATCCTGGGCCTGAGAAAGCGCATCTTCCGCCAATTGAACCAGTTCTATCGCAGGTGTGTACCGCAGCTCTGCGATCCGCTCGACAAAACTGCCTTCGATTCTCCGGCTGCGGGCAATTTCCGTACTGACATTACCCTGCAGGGTTTCTAACACTTTTAGTGATCGTTCTACGCGCACCCCTTCCTGGCTATAGACAGTATATTCGCTCAGATTTTCCTGTATTTCAGTACGAGCGGTCTGGAGGTTTTCCAATAAGATAAGCAGTTCTTCTCTGGCAGTCTGAATCTCCAGCACCTGATCGGCCAATAAGCCCCCGGTTTCCAGCTGGTTCAGTTGAATAATACGCTCAACGAGCCGGTTGTAGTTCTCGCCGGCATATGCAACCGACCGCACAAACAATCGATCAGACTGGGTATCGGTTTGGACCGGGCCGATTTTACGTTCGATGTCTAGCTCCCTGCGCAGTGCATGCAGCTGCTCCCAGAGTTCAATGGCCGGGCGCACGGTTTCTACCGCCTGCAGTGTACCTGTAAACAGCGGTTCATCCAGTTGCTCAAATTCACGCGTATTGAACAACTGCAACGCAGCTTCAAAGGTTGAACGCATATTGGTACGCACGCTGTTGGTGAGCATTTCCATAGAACTGATTAATGGCCTGGATGCCCCTCCGGCTATCCCCACAGGACGCTCGCTCTGCGGCCGCCCACGCGACAGCACCCTAAGAGTCGACAGAAAAGGGATATCGGTGGTGTCTTCCCCTAAAATTGAAACTCGGATGGCTTCGACGGCGTTTGCGTTCTGTACAACTCCGCGCCATAACTCCATCAGTTGACCCTGCAAAGCCAGCAACTCTTCACGGCGGGGGATATCCTTGAAGAGCGCTGCGGAAGCCTCAGACTCGCCCGCGGCAGCCGTGTCAATTTCGCTCCTTTCGAATTCACTTTGAGTCTCTGTAATAATAGAATAGAGCGATTCGAATTGCCCGGCCAGCTGCCGGATCTCATTCCGCCGGGAGTTCACCTGATTCTCGATAACCTGTCCATACTCATCTTCTAAAAACAGATCTTCATGTAGAGAAAATCCAGTGAGATACTCCTCTACCGCAGCAACATACTGCTCCTGCTCTAAAAGCTGAGCGGCAGTCTCCATTATTCCCTGAAAACGCTGGTTGTTCACTGTAAAAACGATGGATCGGCGTGCCTGAGCGAAAGCCTCGACTGCTGCTTTGTTCGGATCGGCATCTAGCTCTTCGAGGCGTTGAATAATATCGTAGGCTTCCTGCTCATTGAGTGTTTCGCCCTCCTGCACGTCGAGTATTTCGATGAGCTCCTGATAGGTCTGATTATACAGCGCACGTGCCTCGCGCACCTCTTTCATGAGCCTTTCGGCTTGATCAAATTTTCGCGGATTTTCCTTCATTACCTGAGTGAGCAGCAGTATAGCATCGTTGTAACGTTGCTCTTCAATGAGGGTGCGGGCTTCGTCCAGACGTCCTTCCTGTTGGCCCCGAGCACATAGCTCACCCGTAACGCTGAAAATCAGCACGAAAACGAGCAGAATAACAGATGCGAGGCGCCGCCTATTACTAACCACGATGTTACATACCTACTGTATCATAATTATCGACAAAATGAATCTTCATACTAAATATGTACGTATATCTTTACGAGAGTAGAAAAAAGAGCAGTTTGAGTATATATTAGTAATGATGATGAAACGGACATTGCAGTTTACCATTTTATTTATTTTTCTCTCTCTCTCACTGTTCGCCGCCGATCTGTCCGAATTCTACTACGGATACAGCGGATTCGCCGATAATTCCCTGTTTTCCGACCCCAACACCGGGCGCACGCTTTTTCCAACGCTCTTAGTTCCGATGGGCGGAATGTACGAGGGTATGGGAACTGCCTACTCCGCCGTAGCCGAAGGATCCGGATTTTTAGAAGCAAATCCGGCCGGCAGTTCACAGCTGACCTATACAGAACTCTCGTTCCACCATAATAACTGGATTGCCGACTCCAGCCTGGAAGGAGTAGTTTACACCATACGTAAAAATAACTTCGGTATTGGAATGGGAGGAAAGTTTCTCTACCTTCCCTTTACCGAATTCAACAGTTGGGGCGAACGCGATGCCCGCGGATACGTATCCGAAACAGTGGCAACCCTCAATGCCTCCTACAATTTTCTTTCAAGCTATTATTTTCACGGCATATCTTTCGGCACCAACCTCAAGCTGGCTTATCGACACATTCCCAATTCGATTTATCCCGGCCAGTCTATTGCAACCGGTTTAGCAGATTTCGGCATGCTCACCCGCTTCAACTTTCTCAAATTCTACGCTTCGCGGGACAGGAACTTTTCTTTAGGTGCGGTAGTTAAAAACCTAGGACTGCCCTACGAAGATGAACCTATGCCCACAGTTGCAACTGCCGGCTTTGCCTATTCTCCTTTTCGACCTCTCCTGTTTTCGTTTGATTTCAATTATCCAATTGCCTTCGGTTTGCCCTCCGACCAATGGGAAAAATGGTATTTTGCCAGCGGTATGCAAGTACAATTTACCAACTTTTTCTCGATGCACAGCGGCTTCACCCATCGTGGTGCAAATCCCAGATTCACCCTCGGCAGCAATGTCAGTTTGGACTACGTCGATCTAATTCTGAACTACACTCTCGACATGACCACCCAGGTAAACACTGCCGATCGATTCAGTATAGAAGCAAAAATGAACCTCGGCGACCGCGGCCGTGCCGAAATCCGCCAGCAGATTGACGAGTACTACATTGAAGGTCTGGAAGCCTACGCCCAGGGGGAACTCGAACGGGCTTTGGAGTATTGGAATGCAGCCATTGAACTCGACCCGACCTTTCAGCCTGCCACCGAAAATATAATAGTGGCCCGCCGAGCCCTCCGGCTGCAACAGGACATGGAGGCCCTCAACAAGGTTGAATAACGCCCTCAGCCTTAACGCACGTGCGCTCTGCGCTTCAAACTCCGGTAGGTTACAAACAATGACAGATCGATTTTACCCCGCTCAGCCAATTTTCTCACTACATCAAAGCGCCGGTTCACTCCCCCGCTGCTCACGTAACGATCCATCATTTTCTCTTGTTTTCGATACAGTGTACTCGAGAAACGCTTCTCCAGGTACGCTATAAGCATGTTGGCGTCCTTTACTTCCGCGTCCGAAAGGGATATCTCATCCTGCATAGACATAGACTTCAGCAGAGTCTCTCGACTTACCGATTCATAGCGATGCAACTGATCTTCCACCTCTTTTACGAACGAATCCTCATGGAACTCAATACGATCCATCCTCCGCCGCAGCTTCTTACGCAGCTGTTCCGCCTGCGGCAGCGTATGGGCTTTGCGCAGCCGGTACAGATACACTCCCACCGCTCCGGCGCCGGCAACGATTAGTTCGTCTATCATCGGAAGCGGATCGCGCAGGGTGAAAGTGAACAGAAAATAGAGCATCAAAAATCCGCCGGAAGCCCACAAAAAATTGGGAATAAATTTTTTTTCCTGTATCCAGCTGTTCACTGCCGTATCTACCGCCCGATAGAGCTCCTTGCGAAACAGAGTAATATATTCTACCTGCGGTTCCTGTCCGTACTTTCCAAAAATCTGCGTCTGCTCATCAAGCGCACGCAGTACCTCCGCATCATCAAACGGATGCAAAAACAAAGCAGTGCCGTCATTCCGATACAGATGAAAGATAGTGATTGTCGGTTCACTTTTTATCTTCATCTTTTCCCCTACTCCAATTGTACTCCATCTTAATACGCCCTTCAACGGAAAACTTTTCCAAACAGCAATTCATAACGGCACTCCTCATACCGCCCCCGGCCTTGCTGCGGGAATGAGCCCCGCAGCGGTGTGGGAGTGGGTTTTGAAGCGGCCGCTGCTGCGTGTAGGGACAGAGTTGTTCTGCCGGCGGTTGAGAGGATACAGGCGGGTCACATTCAGCTGCAGCGAACCCCATTCATTCTCTACCCTTCCTTCCAGCACAAATGCAACTCCGTTTTCAAGCAGTTCGAGCATCCGGCTGTATACGTCCGGAAAAAGTACCGTTTCAAATACCCCATATTGATCTTCGAAGGAGACAAAACTCATCGGCTGCTTTTTACCGGTGCGTATTTCCTTCTCCGCTACCAGAAAACCGGCAATACGCACATTTTGCCCCTCATACTCGGAAAGCAATTGCGAGTGTATCAGCGGGGCCCCCACCGGTTGCCGGAACTGTTCAATCCGCGGCACAAAAATCTCAAGCGGATGACGGCTGAAAATCAGTCCGGCCGAACGATATTCATCCAACAGCTTGCGGCGCTCCGGATAATCCCCGATGCACTCCGGAGCCTCCGGCATTTCAAAAAGCCCCGCAGTTAAATCGAAATGGTAGTACAGCCAAAAGAGCTGGGGCCGCGTATAGCCTCCGGCAATCGAATCAAGCGCTCCGATTTGCACCAGAGAGCGAAACGAGGCGATATCCGGCTCTATCCTCCGAATGAAATCAACCGCATGGGTAAACCTTTTCCCGCGGCCGCTGACACTGTCGCCCCGCGTCGCAATTATTCGCCGGGTAACCTCTGCAGTGAGGGACTGCACCTGACGCAAACCCACCCGCAGAGCTTTTACCCTGGAGCCGGGATGCATATGCATACCCGGAAGTTCGGAGGGCAGCACTTCTTCAATCGTATAGTGATATCCACTGGCGTTGACATCCGGCCCGAGAACAGGAAAGCCGCGCCGCCGGAGGGCATTCAAATACACCTGCCGCGCGTAAAAACCGCCGCCGTTGTTGATTACCGCCGTGTAAAACTCAAGCGGATAGAAGCGCTTCATCCAAGCTAAACGATACGAGAGCAGTGCGTAAGAGGCGCTGTGGGCCTTGCAGAACGAATACCCGTCGAAAGAAAGCACCGCATCCCACAACTCGTACAGCACCACTTCGGAGAAACCGCGTTCACCTCCGCCTCTGATAAACTCATCACGAAACGCCGGCAGACGCTGCGCACGGTCCTTCTTTGAGAGAACTTTCCGCAGCCCGTCGGCCCGGGCCGCATCGAATCCGGCCACTGCAATTGCAATACGGGAGACATCTTCCTGGTACACCATAATACCGTAGGTCTCCTCCAGGGCCGAACCAACCGGTTCGGGCAGCCGTGCATACGTCCCGCCGCGCAGCCGCCGGACAAACTCGTTGATATAGCGGTTCGCCGCCGGACGGATGATTGAACTGGCGATAACCAGATTCTCGTAATCCCCCCGTCCCATCTTTTTGAGCAGCTGCCGCGTCGCCGGAGACTCTACATAAAAAACTCCCAGTGTGTCTCCTGCGCCTATCATCCGGCGGGTGGCCCGGTTCTGCAGCGGGGAAAACCGTTCCCACTCGAGAGAGGTTCCGTAACGCCGGTTCACAGCCTCCATGGAATCCCGCAACACCCCCAAAGAGCGGTTACCCAGTAAGTCGATCTTAACCAAACCGGCCTCTTCGGCAGCATCCTTCTCCCAGGCAATTACCGGCCAGCCCAGGGGGGATGTCTGTACATGGCTGTAGTCGGTAATCGGCCCCGGCGTAATTACTACTCCGCCGGGATGCGTACCCAGGTTGCGGGGCATCCCGTACAACCGAGGCACCACCTCCTGCAGTTCCGCGGGTAAGTCCGCTATGCGGCCCCGGCGCCAGAGCCCGCCCAGCCGGTCGAGCTGCTCCTTCTCATAACCAAGCACCCGGGCCGGTTCGCGAATTGCCGAGCGGAAGGCAAAGGTTACATGATCGGCCACCATTGCCGCCGAACCGGCGTAGGTCTGAAACACATACTCCAGGGTGCGGTCCCGCTCGTCCCAGGGAAAATCTACATCGATATCGGGAGGATCTTTCCGTCCCATATTCAGAAAACGTTCGAAGAACAGATTGTAGCGCAGCGGATCGACATGCGTAATCCCGAGCAGATAGGCCACTATACTGGCAGCCGAACTACCGCGGCCGCAGGTACGCGGGACCCGGCGGACAATATCATGGACAACCAGAAAGTAGGCTGAGAACCCCTTGTGGCGGATGATTTCGAGTTCATACTCCAGGCGGGTAAGGATTCTCCGCATCTGAGGACTCTGCTGTGAAGTTCCCAGCCCCGCCGCTGCGCCCCCGCCCGGGGTACCCGCTGCGCCCCCGCACTCCCGAGCATAGCGTCGGTGAATACCTTCCATACACAAAATGCGCAGCCGCGCAAAAGCCTCCTCCTCCGGCATCCCCCCGAAAGCCGGAAAGATAAAACCCACGGGCAGTGTATAGCCTTCGGCTCGTTCGGCAAACTCTTCAGCCGCCTGCAGCGCTTCGGGAACCGCTGAAAAAAAACGCCGCATTTCCTCCGGACCTACAAAGCACTGCCCCGCAGCAAGCCCTCCGCCCGGAGGTACTGAATCTACCAGCCGGTTGCGTCCGATTGCCCGCACAATCCGGTAGAAGCTGAGATCTTTCTCCTGCATATAAACCGCATCATTGTAGGCCAGCACTCTGAGCCCCCGCTGTGCCGCCCCGCGCCGCAACTCGGAAAAGGGCACACCGTACTGCAGGCCGACGAACAACCCTTTACTACTGTGCTGCAGCAGCCTGTCCAGCACATCAATGCGCGAACTGACTACCCACAGTCCCGACCAGCCTCCTGCAAGCAAATCGTCAATTGGGTCGTATCCGGGCTTCGGCCCCTTATTCTGAGCATCGATGTGGCGGCTGAGAATTCCGTTCGCTCTGGCGAATCCGGCCGCACTCAGACAGAGCAGGCTGCAAAGATACTCCTCGCCCGCATACAAGGCAGTACCATACAATGCCTTCATGCCCCTCCGGCCGGCGGCTATGGCAAACTTCACGAGCCCGTAAAACCCATTTACATCTGCAATTCCCACCGCCCTGGCCGACAGAGCCGTCGCTTTGGCGACTAACTGCTCTGGAGACAATACCCCGCGCAGCAGGGAGTAGTAAGTGCGGCAATGAATTGGTGTATACGGCGCTGTGCTTTTCATAAGTACTTAACATATGTTTAGCATTAATACGTAAAAAGCACAACAAAAAAAGCACCTATTCGAACACTGCGCCTGTGTGGGCTGAGGTAACCAGCTTTCGGTAGCGCGCCAGGTAACTGCGCGGTTCTACTTCGCCCGGATTGGGCTTCCAGCTTTTCCTCCGCTCAGCGAGTTCCTCATCACCAACCTTCAAT
Organism: uncultured Sediminispirochaeta sp.; assembly: GCA_964632675.1. Taxonomy (GTDB): domain Bacteria; phylum Spirochaetota; class Spirochaetia; order DSM-16054; family Sediminispirochaetaceae; genus DSBN01. Next base: position 95,872 of record CAZWDV010000001.1, on the reverse strand, counting down.
TCGAGCATCCGATTGGTAATATCGACATTAATCGTGTCGCCCTCTTTGACCAGGCCGATTATTCCGCCAGCCAGTGCTTCTGGTGAAATATGTCCGATGCACGGACCGCGCGTACCGCCGGAGAAACGCCCGTCTGTGATGAGTGCAACCGACTTCGACAGTCCCATTCCGGCGATTGCCGAAGTTGGACTGAGCATCTCCCGCATTCCCGGTCCGCCCTTTGGTCCCTCGTACCGTATAACCACGACATCACCGGCACTTATCTTGCCACTAACGATAGCAGCGTAGGCCGCTTCTTCCGAATCAAATACCCTGGCCGGTCCCGCATGCTGCATCATCTCGGGCTCAACGGCCGACTGCTTCACAACCGCACCTTCCGGGGCAAGATTACCGTACAGTACCGCAATTCCCCCCTGCTGCATATACGGGTTGTCAACAGTTCTGATTACCTGTGGATTCAGAATACGGGCCGCCGCTACATTTTCCGCCAGAGTTTTCCCGGTTACGGTCATGGGACTCCCGTCGATCAGCTGATGCTCCATGAGTTGATGCATTACTGCTGAAAGCCCGCCGGCATCGTCAAGATCCTGCATACTGTGAACGCCCGCCGGGCTAATCTTGGTAATATTCGGCACCCTACGGCTTATCTCATCAAATGTTTTCAGGCTTATATCGACTTCGGCCTCACGGGCGATAGCCAATAAATGCAGGGCTGTATTGGTGGAGCCCCCTATAGCCATATCAAGGGCAATGGCGTTCTCAAAAGCCGTTTTAGTCATAATATCCCGGGCATGTATATCCCGCTCTATCATCTCCATAATCTGATGGCCGGCACGGCGGGCCAGCTGCTTACGCCGTCCGAACGGCGCCGGAATAGTACCGTTACCCGGAAGGGCAATACCGAGGGATTCCGCCAAACTATTGAGAGTATTGGCGGTAAACAGCCCCGCACAACTGCCGCAGCTGGGACAGGCCCGCATAGCCACCTGCTCGAGTTCCTCCTCATCCATATTGCCGGCCACATATTTACCCACCGATTCAAAGGAACCGCTGATCAAATCGATAGATTCGCCTTTGTAGGTGCCCGAAAGCATCGGTCCGCCGCTTACATACACCGCCGGCAGATTCAGCCGCGCAGCTCCCATCAGCATTCCCGGCACAATTTTGTCGCAATTACCAACCAGTACCAGTCCGTCGAACTTTTGTCCGGTGGCTACCGACTCTATCGAATCGGCTATCAGCTCACGGGTGGCTAAAGGATAGCGCATACCGCTATGATTCATGGCTATACCGTCGCATATTCCAATTGCTGGAAATTCCATAGGAGTTCCACCGGCCGCCGCAACCCCCATTTTGACCATTTGAACGATCTCATTCAAATGAAAATGTCCCGGTATAATTTCGTTATGTGCATTTACAATACCGATAAGAGGTTTCTGTAAATCTTCGGGAAGATATCCCATTGCATACATTAGCGAACGGTGCGGAGCACGGTTCGGACCTTTGGTTACTTCATCACTGCGCATACGCTCCTCCTTGCGGGTATTTTTCCACAGGAGTCAAAAGGGTACAAGTGCCCACCCCTGTAAATGACATATATTTATACTGTCGGAGCGTACCCTTGAGAATTAATTGTCTCTATTGCCAAAACGTGTTATAAAATCAGTATGAAGTTAGAAAAGATACCTTCGCAGACAACGATAACCGGAATAGGCATGCCACGGTATTATGCGGGCAACAACGGGAAAGCGGTACTGGTACTGCATGGGTTTACCGGAATAGCAGATAATGTGGATTATCTGGCACAGCGGCTGCACAGGGCCGGCTTCAGCGTTGCGGTACCACGGCTGCCCGGTCACGGGACGAACGGTGAAGATTTCATGCAGAGCAGTTGGCATGACTGGCTGCGAAAAGCGATCGATGCCTACCTGGAGTTGAAAAAACAATTCGAAACGGTGTATGTAACGGGGCTGTCCATGGGCGGAGTTCTGACTCTGCTGCTCGCCTCACATTTTCCAGTCGAACGGATAGCTTTAGCCGCCCCGGCGGTGGTAAACAAAAACAAGATGATCTACTTGTCCCCGCTCCTCCAATTTTTCTTACGACGGAAATATATAGGACATGAAGAGGAGTCGGACGATCCCGAACGGCAGTTTATCTCTAATGAATACTGGAGCTATCGTTTCGGCCATCAGATTTACGGCTTACTCCGCCTTCAGCTCATGGCCAGACAACGCTTATCAAAAGTTACTGCAGCGACCCTTACTCTGGTATCCCATAGCGATGAAGCAGTGCCGGTAGTGGCGGCCGATTTAATCGAGAAAAGAATTTCAGCATCCGCAACCAAACGGATAGAGTTTGAAACGAGCTCACACATTATTGTGAACGACACTGATAAAGAGAAGGCGGCCGACGAAATCGTAGCCTGGTTTTCCCAGAACGCTTAAGCCCGTGTCTTATACAGTTCAATCATCTTCTGAAAGGCTGATGCCTCTTTTTTGAGCTCTTTTGAACCGCGGGTAATCTTACACAGACTCAAATTCAGATTCTTGGCAATATTACGCTGACTCATACCATTGTCAAGCAAGCGTACCAATGCCCAGCGTTTGCCCATCTCCCGCACCTCGGCCGCGGTAAACAGTCCTGTTAAAAATTCTTCAATCATATGCGGATCATCACAGACAGCCAGCGCGGCCGCCAGCTCTCCGAGAGGATGGTTTTCGTCCCAATGTAATGTATTTTCCATATTGCAGATAATAGCAGTTTAACAGCCCCTGTCAAGTCTTGGAACGAAGCACTGCGAAAGAAGCCTTACTTATCCCGCTCAATTGCCAAGCAGAAAACGGTCGAACTGGTGCTCCATTTTCTTTGGAATCATGATTTCCGAAGCACACTCCATTGCATAATCGTCGGTCATTCCCGCCAAATAATCAAAGGGCATATCGACGAAGCCACCGTCTACCTCCTCATAAAAGCTGCGCATCTTACTTACATAATCGGCATAGCGCACAGCCATCAAGTTCTGTTCTTTCTGGTAAGTCTTTATATCAAATCCATACAAATTAAAAATTTCCTGCAGGTAATTATACAAAGTACGCAGAATCCTCTCGAAATAGCGGTGATAGTTGGAAAGCAGAGGATTCAAATAAATGCTGCGATAATTAAACTCTTTCAATACCTTCATAGCATGAAAGATCGGGTCACTGAACCCTATGGCACCAGCCTCTTTCGAGGATTCGATTATATCCGTTACCAAACTGTTAATGATTTCACTGTTCGATGATCCCAAAACTTCGACTACCTCTTCCGGGATGTCCTTCGGCGCAATGATTTTCAGCTGAACGGCATCCTCCACATCGCGACCGAGATAGGCGATTTTATCGGCCATTCTGACTACCGCCCCCTCCCAGGTAGACGGATATCGGTCGCGGGCAGTGATTTTTCGAAGGTCCTTCTCTACAAAATCCGGCTTGATGTACTGTTCGAATTTTTCACCACAGTGGTTTACTATACCGTCTCTCACCGCGTAGGTGAGGTTCATCCCTTTTCCGTAATTCGCCAGATAATCTACCACACGAAGAGAATACAGTTCATGAGTAAATCCACCGCTCTCCTGTTTCAGATCGTCCATGATTGTTTCTCCGACATGTCCAAAGGGAGTATGTCCCAAGTCATGCCCCAATCCAATTGCCCAGGACAAATCGGGATCCATATCTAAACCTCGGCAGATAGCCGCAGCGACGGAAGCTACGTGCATTACATGCTCAATACGAGTGCAGATATGATCATTCTTCGGGGAAAAGAATACCTGAGTCTTATGTTTCAACCTTCGGAATGGGTAAGAATGTATTATGGCAGTGGTATCCCGGAAGTAGTGTCCTCTTTGGTCCTCTTTACGAGGAGACTGTCGTCTCCGCAAGACATCCCGCGACAGCCGATTCTCGAACTTGTTCATGCAACCCTCCTGTATCTATTCTCGCACAGCTATATCCCATGCACAAGTATATACCAAAGATATCAATTTGTTAGTATTACAGATTTTTGAGGTTGATACTATTTGATTTTTATAGTCAAACTCACTATAGTTTAGATTACGTGAAAAATTATCAAGGTGAGCACAAGTAGTATGCGCAATGAAAAAGTTCTAATTGTCGAGGATGAACGTATTATTGCCCTAGATCTCAAAAAGCGGCTCGAACGCTTCGGCTTTCCCGCTCCCGAGATTGTCTCAAACGGAGAAGAAGCCCTCACAGCAGCCGAATCCATGCAACCCGATATTATTTTGATGGATATCATGCTGGGAGGCCCGATCGACGGTATAGATGCAGCCAAGACAATCAAAGCAAAATTCAATATTCCCGTAATCTTTCTTACCGCCTACTCAAATGAAAACACCCTCGATCGTGCCAAGGAAGCCGAACCCTACGGCTATATTCTCAAACCCTTCAAAGAACGGGAACTGTACACAACAATCGATATTGCGCTCTATAAATTCCAGGTAAACCGCCAATTACAACAGCAAGAACGCTGGCTTTCGGCAGTACTACACAGTATAGAAGACGGGATTATCGCAACCGAACATGACGGACGGATTCAGTTCATGAACAACGTTGCTGAAACAATCACCGGCTGGAGCGAAAATGAAGCCGAAAATCATCGCCTTGATGAAGTATTCTCCCTTACCTACGGTCACGACAAACGTGATGTAATCTTTCCCGAAATAAATACAGCTGATGACGATAACTATCCCTTTATTTTCAAAGACTGCATCCTAACCAATAAGCAGAGTGCCCAAATAAACGTTGAAGGCTCACTAGCTGTTATCAAAGATCGTAATCATAACACCGACGGACAAGTACTGGCTTTCCGCGACACAACCGAAATGCAGCGTCTCAGCGACACCATCTCATATCAGGCCAGCCACGACACCCTGACCGGGTTGGCCAACCGCGATGAGTTTTCCGCTCGCCTGGACCTCATATTAGAATCCGCAAAGAATGCTGATACCGAACATGCACTCATCTATCTCGATATCGATCAATTCAGAGTTATAAACGACATCTGCGGTCACACCGCCGGGGATGAACTTTTGCTCAAAACCACCCGCATAATCCGCTCGGTTGTACGCAGCAGCGACTTCTCCGCTCGCTTGGGCGGGGATGAGTTCGGTATTCTGCTCGAATACGCCAACATTGATCAAGCGATGGAAATTGCCAAGCGGCTGCAATCACGACTGATGGCCGACCAGCTTGTCTGGGACAAGCATGTGTTCAATATTAATACCAGCATCGGTATTGTCCCTATTGATCAGGGCAGCGACTCAATCCACACGGTATTTGCCGCTGCAGATGACGCATGCTATGTTGCTAAAGACGATGGCGGCAATAAAATCAAGATTTACAGTAACGAAGAAAACCGATTTGTACAGCGGCGCGGAGAGATGCAGTGGATATCCCGCTTGACGAAAGCGCTGGAAGAAGACCGCTTCGTTCTCTACCATCAACCGATCATACCGTTGAATAGTTCTGATGATTCAATGCAGAAAAGTGAAATTTTGATCAGAATGGTGGATACCGATAACAATATTATTACTCCGGCCTATTTTATCCCGTCAGCAGAACGCTACAACCTTATGCCCGCCATCGATCGATGGGTTATCCAAACGGCGTTTCGCACCTTTAAGCTCTTATCAGATAAATACGGACCGGACAAAAATCCGTATACTTTCACTATCAATCTCTCGGCGGCCTTTCTGGCCGACGAAACTTCCCTCGATTTTCTGCGCTATGAGTTTCAGGAATACGCCATTCCACCGGAATCCTTTTGTTTCGAGATAACCGAGACTGCTGCCATCACCAATATGGACACAGCTACCCATTTTATTCGCGAAATGAAAGAAACCGGCTGCTGCTTTGCTTTAGACGATTTTGGAAGCGGTTTTTCATCCTTCAACTATCTCCGTCAACTTCCGGTGGATTACCTCAAAATCGACGGCATTTTCGTCAAAAATATGCATGAGGACAGTATTAGTCACGCCATGGTAGAAGCTATTAACAGCTTAGGCCACTTCATCGGCATCAAAACCATTGCGGAGTTTGTTGCCAATGAGAAAATCATCGAGCAGCTGAAGAAGATCGGTGTGGATTACGGCCAGGGCTATGAACTCGGCCGCCCCACGCCGCTGGAGGAACTTCTCTGATCCGCATCACTCACCGCACATTTTTCGCGGATCCAGTATGTTCTCCACCTCAGCTTCACTTAACACGCCCGCTTCGAGCACCACAGCGCGAATTGTTTTTCCCTCTCTAAAGGCTCGGTGGGCCAGCTCAGCGGCAGCATCATATCCTATATGAAGCGCTAAAGGAGTGACTAAGGCCAAACTCCTTTCGATTGCCGCTGTAGTATGTTCTGTAGGAACCGCAAGGTCCCGAACACAGCTCTTCTCAAATCTTTCGGCGACCTTGTGCAGCAGCTCTAGACTGGTCAATACTTCATGTGCAATCAGCGGCTGCATGATATTCAGCTGCAAGGGAGCATTGTGAGCAGCAATGCTCACCGATGTCTGTTTTCCCATAATAAAAGCTGACGCCTGAATAACCATTTCGGGAATAACGGGATTCACTTTCCCGGGCATAATCGAACTGCCCGGCTGCAGCTCCGGTAATCGCAGCTCACCGAAACCGCCTCGTGGTCCGCTTGATAGAAGTCGCACGTCCTGTGCAATTTTCATCAAACTCACCGCGGCGCCGTTCAAGGCCCCCATCAAGGCCACCTGTTCATCACGGGCCGAGATCTGTACAAAGGGGTTTTCCGAACGCCGAAACGGTATGGCGGTGCGTTCGGCTAACAGTCGCACACACTGTTCAGCCCACTCGGGACTGCTGTTGAGTCCGGTGCCCACTGCTGTGCCGCCGAGGGGCAGCTCCTCCAATCCCGAAAACTGCTGCGCTATACGGTCGGCACTCCGGCGTATCTGTTCTGCCCAGGCTGCCAACTCCTGCCCCACCTTCATCGGCACCGCATCCTGCAGGTGGGTTCGGCCCAGTTTCAGGTCTTGCGCATATTCCCGGGCTTTCTCTTCAAAAGCCTGTGCTAAAGAGCCTAAGCTTTGATACACTTTCCACGCCATCTGCCGCGCAGCAATATTGGTAGCAGAAGGAATTACATCGTTCGAAGACTGTCCGCGGTTTACGTGGTCATTGGGATGAACAACATACGTACTCCGCAGATATTCATTTGCTCTATGGGCAATTACTTCGTTCATGTTCATATTCCAGGATGTTCCGGAGCCGGTCTGAAACACATCGACTGGAAAATGGGCATCCAACAGCCCGTGCGTAATTTCTTCGGCCGCTTTACGGATAGCCGCCGCAATCTCCTCATTGAACGTCCCTACTTTCCAATGCGCCTCCGCTGCCGCCGACTTTATTTCGGCTAATGCATCGCGCAGTTGCGGATGTATTCTGTAAGGGGAAACACTGAAGTTTTCCAATGCCCGCTGGGTATGGGCTCCCCATTCGGCCCATTCAGGAACCTGCACAGTTCCCATCGAATCCTTCTCCATACGATACGAACTCTCTTTCACCATTACCTCCACTTCACTTCGCTGCTACCCTATACCTGAATTTTACTTGACAGAAGCGCTGCTTCTCACTACTGTCACTACACAAGCATGTCTATTTCAACGCATACACCACCAAACCTTTATCTGGCCGGTCTCAAGCATTGCGGAAAAACCACTCTCGGCAAAATGCTGGCGGCACGGACCGCGCGACCCTTTTATGATCTCGACGACCTGCTTCTGCATGAGGCGCAGGACAAGGAATATTCATCGGTACGCGAACTCTATCGTAGCGCGGGTCGTGAAAAGTTCCAAGACTATGAAGCGGCGGCGGCTAAAAAAGCGCGGGGTGCGGGAATAATTCTCTCCCTCGGGGGCGGGACAATCGAAAATTATGCTGCTTTACGGGAATTAAAGCCGAAGGGCAGCTTCATCTATTTCACAGTTGACGAAGAGATTCTTTTCAACCGCATTCAGCGCGGAGGCTTGCCGCCGTTTTTAATCGGAGACCTTCCGCCGCAGGAGCTTTTTCACGCACTTTATCGTCGACGCCATGAATTGTATGTGCTGCACTCCGATCTTGTGATAGAACTGCCTGATCAGGCGGTTGAGAAAAACTTTGAACTGCTCTACTCTCAATTAAAGGATAAAAATTATGTCTGGTAACTCCTTTGGAACCCATTTCAAAGTCACTACCTTCGGAGAATCCCACGGAAGGGGAGTCGGAGTAGTAGTAGACGGCGTGACCCCGCTCATCGAAATCAGTGAGCGGGATATTCAGAAAGAACTGGACCGCCGCAAACCGGGTCAGTCTCACATCACTACCGCCCGCAAAGAAAGCGATACAATCCATATACTCTCGGGGGTTTTCGAGGGAAAGACTACCGGAACCCCCCTTGCCATGATTCTCTACAATCAGGATCACGACAGCCGCGCATATGATCATATACAACATGCGTTCCGCCCCGGGCATGCCGATTTCACTTATCAGGCCAAGTACGGTATTCGAGACTATCGCGGCAGCGGCCGGGCATCCGGACGTGAGACTGCCGGGCGGGTAGCTGCCGGAGCCGTTGCAAAAAAAATACTTGCCACCAGGGGAATACGGATCTCAGCTTACACGGTCAAAGCCGCGGGAATAGAATGCAGTCTTCGCGATATGGCGCACATCGAAGAAAACCCGATGCGCGCCTGCGATCCTCAGGCTGCCGAAAAAATGGTACAACGCATCGAAGATTTGAAGGAAAAAGGCGACAGTGCCGGCGGTGTAGTCGAGTGCCTGGTTGAGGGATTGCCGAAGGGCATAGGAGAACCGGTATTCGACAAGTTCGAAGCAGAAATAGGTAAAGCGATTCTCTCGATAGGTGCTATACGGGGTATTGAAATCGGCAGCGGTTTTTCCGCGGCGGATATGTTCGGCAGCAGTCATAACGATCCCATCACACCTGCAGGGTTTGTAGGTAATAACTCCGGCGGTACGCTCGGCGGCATCACCACCGGAGAACCCTTTGTATTCCGTGCTGCAGTTAAACCGACCGCCTCAATCAGCAGTGAGCAACAAACTATCAATGACAAAGGCGAACCCATCACGATCCGAACTGAAGGACGGCATGACCCCTGCATCTGCCCGCGGATTGTACCGGTTATCGAAGCGATGTGCGCCATAGTAATCGTAGATATGCTCAAGCGCCAAGCCGCTCTCTTGACCTGAGCAGAGGCTACCCACTCATCTGCACCCTTTTCTATTTTTTCGGACTAGTTTGACCTGTTGTAGCATATGATTTATTCTTTGTAATGAAAGTTATTTCATTGTAGGAGGTTCCTGTGAAAATCGGTTATTTTCAATTCTCACCGGTTATTGGTGAAACCAGCCAAAACCGTCAACGCTTGGTCGACGCCGTTCTGCAGACCGACGCGGATCTATTGGTAGCCCCGGAATTGGCCACCAGCGGCTATTTCTTTGCATCAACAGAGCAGGCTCGTGAACTCTCCGAACCGATTCCAGGACCGACTACAGATGCGCTCGTCGAAGCAGCGGCTAAAACAGGCTGTACGGTTGTAATCGGCCTTCCGGAGCGGGCCGGAAACACCCTCTATAACAGTGCGGTTGTGGTAGGTCCCGAAGGCATCATCGGCACCTATCGCAAAATTCATCTTTTCAATGAAGAGAAACTACATTTTACTCCCGGAGAAGAGGGTTTCTTCAGTTTCGACTTGAACGGGGTAAAAGTCGGCATTCTGGTCTGTTTTGATCACATGTTCCCCGAAGCCGCGCGGACCCTTGCACTTCAGGGCGTTCAAATCGTGTGCCACCCCTCCGATCTCGTCCTTCCCGAATACGGACAACTTACCAGCAGGGTCCGGGCGCTTGAAAACCGGATGTACTGGATATTGGCGAATCGCTGGGGCTACGAAACGGTAGGAGAGAAAACTCTCACATACACAGGTTCCAGTCAGGTAGTAAATCCGCGCGGGCGTATACTGATCCGGGCTGAAGCCGCATCAGATGATATTTCCGCGGTTGAAATTGATCCAAATGAGTCGTTAGATAAAGATATCACCGAGTATAATCATCTTCTCAACGACCGTCGCCCGGAGTTCTATTTCTACACGGGATAACGCCGTTTGCTTTTTTCAATACGTTTGCGGCAGGCACGGATTTCATCTCCGTATTCGTCGATAACATCCCCTAACAAATCTTTGAGCCGCTTCATACCGAACTCCCGCTGACCGAGTTTGAAATTACGCTCTACCATTTTACTGCGGTAGTCCTGGTCCGACAGCACCTGCTGCATCTTCTTCAGCACCACCTCATCTATCACCAGACGCCCGTATTTATCGTAGATATCGCGCACCTCGATATTGTCGAAGCCGATTACCTTTATGTCGGTTTTATAGACCAGATACGCAGTCGTGACGACCGGTACCTTCGCTGCGATTGCTTCCAGAAGTGCATTTCCGAAGCCTTCCCAAATAGGCAGATAGGTCACCATGTCGGCGTTCGCCAGCACATCACGGTTAGTGAAAATTATCTGCCCCTGTTCATTTTTTCCGCGTTCGGCGGCTACACGGTCAGAAACTAAATGCAGGGGTATCCCGTTCTGCGCAGCTATAGTGCGAATTTCATCGATGTAGTGCACATCCGGCTCATCGCCTTGATATAAGGATATGACAAACCGCACCCGTTGCTTATACTCGGGGTACTTGGTGAGAAACCGCCCCACCAGCGCCAAAGAATCCTCGATACGCTTGCGGCGGACAATACGGGTTGGCTGCACAATCAGCAGATCGTCGTCTGAAAAACCGAGTTCCCCGCGAAAGCGGGAGTTATACTCATCGAGTTTAACAGCATGCTCAAAATCCTCGCAGTTGGGTATTACCTTCGGATGAACCCGTTTTATAGAACGCAGAATATGTTCGGCATAAGAGGAGATAACCACATGCTCCAAACCCGGGTCTACCGGCGGCATAATTTTCCCCAGCAACTGTTCAACATAATTATGGCTAAAACGGCTGCGCTCCCACCAGAAATCGTGATGGTGGAAGATGGTAGCCACCCTGCGCCAGGTAGCCAGTTTATAGATAGCCATCCCCCCGATCAGGGTCATCGGCATGGCATTTGTATTTTCAGCGATAATTACATCAATGGAAAAGCGCTTGATATAGTCAAACAGCTTGTTAGCAACATAGGTACCCTGCTGTTCAAGCTGTTCAATAATTTCTACCCGTTTTTCATCGCTGAGGTGGGGCGGATTGTCCTGCAGATAAGGGAACACCAGGCGCTCATACTCCTGCTGTTCGGGACTGCCAAAGCGAATCTCCGGGATCAGGATTTGTTTTTCCGCCGGAACAAGCGGCAGTTCGGCGGCATAGCGTCCGGAGAAGGTGATTATCTCGTGGCCGAGCTCGCTCAGCATTTTAATCCACTTTTCTACTTCGAGGGAGACTCCGTCAACATCACCCAATTTACCGCACACAATACCGATCCGAAAGGTATCTGGCACCTGCTTGGACATTCAGTACTCCTTGCTTTCAGAATCTTTAAAAGTGCACGGATGAATACAGGGGCCCCATCCGGCCTCGCCAGCGTGGATTCTTGGATGACATATCCTCGGTATACAGCGGCGGACTGAGCCGCTCTTCATCGGTCCCCATTAACGTAAGAATATAGTTGCACACCCAGCGCGAGAGCTGAAGTACAACCATTTTGTGCCGCAAGCGGCCCTGCACATCCCGGTTCAATATATCCGGGATGGTGCTAGTGGTAACTATCTCATCAAGTGTATGGGCGTTGAGGTTCACTCGACATTCACGGCTGGAATAAAAGTGTGTTACGAAAAATACCACTCTATTCGCCCCTGCCGCTTTGAGCAGGTTGCACGTTTCCATAATGGTATTTCCCGTGCGCACCATGTCGTCTATTACGGCAATATCCTTGCCTTTAAGTTCTTCTTCTGAAATATCCGATTCGGGAGATATCTTAATAGACACTTTGCGCTCGTCGGAACGAACTTTATTCATAAACACAAGGGGTATGGAATACTTTTGCAGTTCTTCTCTAACCTTGTGTACAAACTTAAGCGCCCCTTTGTCAGGAGCACATAAAACCAGTGAATCTTCACTTACCACATCCGAATCCTGCATATAGCTGGCAAACAAATCGGCGGGCTGCAAATCGTGAAAACAACCGGAAAAACGATCATTAAAGATCTCAGCTACAGACTGTGAATGGTTGTGCACCGTAATCACCTCATCCACCCCGGCCTCCAGCAGCAGGTCTGCGTAGAGGCGGGCCGAGTAAGGTTGCCCGTCAAATTTTTTCTGATCCTCAATCGTCCGGTTCCTCGACATATCGCCCTGATCTATCCGTGGACCACGATCCTGAGCACTATAGAACAGGTTCGGTTCGAACAGCAGCACCCGTTCGGCTCCGTTGTCCTTGGCCGCCCGGGCAATCAGAAAGTTGCGCATGGCCAACTCATCGCGGGTGTTCCATCCCTGATTGGTGCTGACCAGCAAGACCGTCTTCCCTTTGAGCTTATATCCGATGTTGTCCCAGTTCTCTTCATCTATAATAAAGCGGGGACAAAACTCGGTATTAAGAAAGCTTTTTAGTGAAATCAAGTCGGAATAATCTTCATGTTGTCGAAGGTGGTGCGCCACATCCTCAACAACGGGGTTATCGGCAACAGAGCCGACTATAATAACGTTATCCATCAGTAAATCTCCCACCTGTTGTAACCTTTCACACCTATTCTATATTGTTTCAGCGGTATTGAGAAGAATCTTCGCATGATTTTCTATACCTTGAAGATTTTATTCCTTTCACGTATCCTAGAACGCTATGGTAAATTCAAACGCTGACGTCGGTCCCCTGATTGTTCAGGGCGATAACTCGATTCTACTAGATGTTCACAATCCGAATGCCGAGGAAGCACGCTCGGATCTCGGCTTGTTTGCCGAGCTCGAGAAATCGCCTGAACATATGCACACCTATCGTATTACTCCCCTGTCTCTGTGGAATGCCGCCTCTGCAGGCTATAGTGCCGAGGACATTACCGACCGTATTCGTAAATGGTCCCGTTTCAGCGTTCCCGAGAATGTAGATTACTTTATCGGCGATACTATCAGTCGCTTCGGCAAGCTGGTACTAAAGCAGGGCGCTGATGCCAATACGCTCGAACTGCATATCAACGACCCGCTTATCCTGGCGGAGCTGCAGCAATACAACCGTCTGAAAAAGTACCTTACTCCGAGTGAAAACGGCTTTTTAATCGAGTTGGTCAACCGCGGCACCATAAAAAGCGAGCTCATCAAGCTCTCCTATCCGGTAAAGGATGAAGCGCCGCTGAAAGAGGGAGCGCCTTTCAAGTTTAACCTGCTGCCGCGCACCCGCGACGGCTATGATTTTACCGTTCGTGGGTATCAGGAGGAAGCTGCCCACGCCTTCTACGGCAGCGGTCAACCCGGAAGCGGCTTCGGCACCATAGTGCTGCCCTGCGGTTCCGGGAAAACTATTGTAGGTCTGCAGGCGATGGCCCTGGCGGCCACCTACACCCTTATTCTGGCCCCCAATACCGCTGCGGTGCACCAATGGATTGATGAAATCATCGATAAGACCGACATACCCCGTGAACACATTGGTGAATATACCGGAGACAAGAAGGAAATTCGACCGATTACCGTCGGTACCTATCAGATTCTCACATGGCGTCCGGACAAAGAGGGAGAGTTTCCACACTTCAACATTTTTCGTACTCATCCCTGGGGGCTGATAGTGTACGATGAGGTACATCTGCTGCCCGCCCCAGTTTTTCGAGTTACCGCCGAAATTCAGTCCATACGGCGACTCGGCCTCACCGCAACCTTGGTACGCGAAGACGGGCGTGAAGACGAGGTATTCTCATTGGTAGGCCCTAAAAAGTATGACGTTCCCTGGAAAGAGCTTGAAGCGAAAGGTTGGATTGCCGAGGCGATTTGTCATGAAGTTCGGGTAGGACTGCCACAGGCGAGTGCAATCCCCTACGCTACCGCAGACAAACGGGGCAAGTACCGGATTGCCGCCGAAAACCCTGTCAAGGACGAGATAACCCTGCAGTTAGTGCAAAATCACCATGAGGATCATATTCTGGTCATCGGTCAATACATCAAGCAGCTGACTAAGGTAGCCGAAGCCCTGGGAGCACCGCTTATTACCGGCAAGACTCCCAACAAAAAGCGGGAAGATATTTATGAGGCTTTTAGGAGGGGCGAAGAACGGGTTATCGTGGTTTCAAAGGTAGCCAATTTTGCAATCGATCTTCCGGATGCTTCGGTGGCAATACAGATTTCCGGTACCTTCGGCAGCCGGCAGGAAGAGGCGCAGCGCCTGGGTAGAATCCTGCGCCCCAAAGTTACCAACTCCTATTTTTACACCATTGTAACTCAGCACACGGTTGAGGAGCAGTTTGCCATGAACCGTCAGAAGTTTCTGACGGAACAGGGATATAAGTATCATATAGATTTTTGGAGTGATTGATGGACGCAGCACCCCCGCAGGAACAAATTGATGAATGGAAACGCTGTCTCGCGGATCTACCCGATGATCTCTTTTTCTCTATCATGCGGACATATCTGGGCGATCTGAAAACACCGTTTCACAAACCTCGTCTGGTAGACCAAATCATTCATCTTTTTTCAAAAGATGAAACAATTCAACGCGCAATAGCTTTGATTGACGAACACGATGCCCTGGTACTCACTGTAATCGAGCTGCTCGATAAACCTACTGCACAGCAGATATTACGCCTGCTACACGACAGTTACGACTATTTCAGCTTTCATAACCATCTTATGAACCTGCAGGAGCGTCTTCTAATCTATTCATGTACCGAAAATCCACATCTACATCTGAATCCCTACTTAAAACCACATTTGCACAAAGCAATACTCTCCCCTGCAGCTCTTTTTCCTCCGGCGACTCCGGTCACAACTACTGCCAATCCGCCGGTTGCAATTACAGAAGAGATCTGCTGGTCTCTGCTGGGAGCACTGAACAGTTACACCGAACCTCTCAAAGCCGACGGTACACTAAAAAAGAGGTTTTCTGATGAGCTGCAAACTATCTTTTCGACTGTCAGCGAAAAAGGCGATATAGGTATCTATTATTTACTGATAAATGCTTTGCTGAAATTGGGGATACTCCAAAAACGCAAGGCAGCTCTGATTTTGGACTACAAGCGGGGAACGGAATTCGGGTCAAAATCCAGAGCCGAGCGCCTCTACTATCTATGGGCAGCCGTCTGTATGAGCACAGACACGGCAGTAGAAAATTTTGCACCTTCAAGTATTTCACTCCACCAGCTGTCGCATACTGCTGCGAGTGTGAACCGCCTGTGTGCAATGCTTCCCGCCGGTTATTCTTTCGAACGGTCCAGTGTACAGCGAATGATAGTTGCTGCTGAGCCACCGATCGGTGACCAATCCTCGATTGATCCGGTCGATCCCCGCAGTATTGTACTTACTCTCAATAAAATCGGGGTACTGGCGGGCAGTTCGAAAATGCTGTACCGCAACCCTTCTTTAGATGATCTTTTCTATGACCGTGAAGAATCACACCCGCTATTGCTGCATCCCGATTTCACAATTACAGTGAAACCCCCGCTTCCATTTGAAACCGGTCTGTTTATTTCAGAACTACTCCAAATACGCTCTTTCGCTGCGTATCCTCAATTTGAGTTATCCCGCGAATCGTATCTTCACGGTCGCCGGCAGTTCTCTTTCGAAACAGTTCAAGCACGTCTAACCGGATTATCTTCCACTCCCCTGCCTCAAAATATACGCTTTTCCCTGGAATCATGGGAAAGCCACTACTCCTCAGTGATGATGATCGAAGGGATCACTCTCTTTTTGGCCTCACACTGGGACCAAATGGTTCGTAGTCATCCCGATTTTTTTACTTACGTAGTGAAGGACCTGGGAAACGGGATCTACGTGATGACTGCTGCACAACGCCGTAGTTGGCAAACTCTTCTGGAGGAGATCGGCATTACTCCACTACCGGCGATTGAGGGCCACAGCAGAACAAAAAACGAGAACTCGAGTTCTACTACCGAGCTTCCGCTGCCGGCACTTCCGGAATCGCCGGTAAAGGCCGAGGAGACTGCTGAACTTTTCAAATCAGGCAGCTCCGATATGAGTATAAAGAAAGCCGATGAAAGGGTGTTAAAAGAACTTCGAAGTGAGCTCGATCGTCTTCCTCCCAATAAATCTAACAACAAAAAGGAACTAGAGGCACAGATTGAGAAGAAACTGTTTCTTTTCCCATACCAGCTTCATAATATTCAGATCAGTCCGGAGGTAAATGAGGCTCGCGGTATGAACTACAGCGGAAAAGTGCGGATTATACAACAAGCTCTGCAGAACGAATGGGATCTTCTCGAGCTGGTGGAAAGAACCTCTTCGGGCAAACCGCAGCGACATCTGGTCCGTCCGAAGGAGCTGCAGAAATCCGGCAGTGAACTGCTGCTGATTGGGGAAAAACTTCCCGACAACGCAGAATTAAGAGTCTGGGTGCAGAAAATTGGTTACATCAAAAAATGGAAAGGGTCCCTATTCGTTCGGCCTAAAGATTATACGCAGAACTGAACTGTGCAAATTGTAGCACCCCCTGGGCCTGCAGCATTTCACTTCCCCCTAGTGCGATACACCCGGCATCAATGGCCCTCTGCAAAAAACACGTTACCGCCGGAACATAAATGAGCTCGTACACCACTTCGGAACCGCAAAAGCGGAAGTCCGGCAGAGGGTCTATTTCACTATTCGGCTCCATGCCTGCACTGCTAGTTTGAACTACCAGCTCAAACCTGCTTTCCGCTTGCCATGGTTTCTCGAGCGGCCGCCAGCGCACCTCAAACTCTGCAGCCAGCTCTTCAGCCCGGCGGTCGGTACGGTTGACAATTGTGATGTCGAGTCCGGCCTGTTTGAGGGCATACACCACGGTACGTGCTACACCGCCTGCCCCTATAACCAGTGCGCGGGCTTCGGACTTCAATATATTCAGCTTTCTCAAAGGAGACAGAAATCCCGCATAGTCGGTGTTGCTGCCATACCACCCGGCTGATGTTCGAACTGCAGTGTTACACGAGCCGATAGTAGTAACAGACCCTTCGATACTGTCCATATATCCGATGATGTTCTGTTTATGGGGTACTGTAATCGAAAATCCCCGCAGATCCACCCTGTGGGTGAGTTTCATAAAATCACCCACATCGTCCACTTGAAAAGGCAGATACACTGCATTCATTTCCTGTTCTTCGAACCAGCGGTTGTGCAGCTCTGGGCTCTGGCTGTGCAGTACCGGATTTCCGATAATGCCGTAATACACTGTAGCGTCATTCTGGATAGATATTCGATATACCTGCTCCATCTCTGCGGGCCCTACCTGTCCGGGAGCTCCCTTGCGGCTTCCCGCCGAGCAATACGTCAACATCGATCCGCACAAACGGGGAGCAACGCGGGTAAAGAAACCGAACGCTCCCATACCGAGTACGATTTTCCGGCGGATCTGCTCTGTATCCGCAACAGCCTCTATCATTTTCAACACATCTTTCGAAGACTTCGGGAAGCAGGCTACCTTCGGTATCTCGCCGTCGGCGTCTATCTTTAAAATTATATCACTCAGATTCTCTGGTACTCCGCTGAAATCATGAAGTGAGCGAATAACTTTTACCCCCAGTTCCGCCGCCCGCGCTTCCAGATCCGGTACATCTGTACCGTATTCAATATCGACATAACTTATATCTCTGCACAAAAGACTGATCAGAGCTTTCAGTCGCTGTGATTCTTCTATCTCCTGCGGCCCACCGTCCTCGCGCCGGCGATATGTCAAGATCACTTCGAGTGCATTTTCATCATTCTGGGCTTTCTCCGGCATCTTCGGCAGCCGTCCCGCAGCAGCAAGAACCGCTCCGACTATCTGCTCAGTCGGCTGCTCACACAAGTCGAGTCGAATTTCAACGGCATCTATCCATTGGCGATAGGTGTGTATAGCTTTAATTTTTTCGATGTCAGACTCGGTGCTGAGCGTGAGACAACGCAGCATAAATCCCCCTATTTTGTTCGGTTCTGCAATGCACGCATTTTTCTTTGCAGGGCTTGATTATCAGGGCTCAAAGCAATGGCCTGTCGAAGATAGCGTATTGCTTTATTGTATTCACCCATGGATTCATACAAGTCAGCAATTTCAATCAGCGCATTCGCATTCTGCATGTTCTCCAACAAGGCCGACTGCAAATACTGCAGCTTAGCCTGCTGATCATCAACAAGCCGGGCCTGAAAATAAAGCAGCACACTACGGACTTCCGAGTTAGAAGCCGCGCTCAGACGCCGATTGATGTACTCAGTTGCCTCTCCGGTAGTGCCGGTGGTCAACAGTACATTCAGATACGTGTTTACAGCCCCAGGGTCGTCAGGATACTCCTCAGCCATCGTCCGCGCATATTCTAGTGCCATATTCATCTGTCCAAGGGCACGATACACCGTAACGGCCTTCATTAGTAGGGAAGTCGACCGGCGGACCTCGAGCAGTTGTGTCAGATACCCGGCCGCTGCGTTCCAGCGCTCCAGCTCGATGGCGGTATCCAGTAGAGAGGCAATAATTGACAAATTATCGGGGTCCTGTTCAAGCCGTTGGCGAAAAAACTCATATGCCTCCCCACGCCGGCCGATTTGTATCAGCAGCTCACCGTAGAGAGCAGGAAATCGTTGAAAGGAAGGGTATGTCTCCATACCCTTCTCTGACAAAGCCAGGGCTTCCTCGATACGTCCATTCCTGATGAACGATTGCACTTTTATCAATAAAGTTTCGGGAGTCTCGCCGGTCCTCCGTTCCACTACTGCCGCTATACGACCGGCCTGTTCGTACTTGCCCTGCAGTTCGAGCAGCTCGGCCCGCTTGCGAAGAAAAATAGTCTCTTCCGGATACTGTATAATAGCAGTTGACAGCAGCCTATCGGCTTTTTCCAACTGACCGGCCTGTAGATGGATATTGATAGCCCACTGCAGCACGTACCGCTTTTGTGGAAATTCGAGCAGGAGCTGTTCTACATGACTAAAAGCCATTTCGGGTTTTCCCAAAGAATAGAACACCCGCACCAGTCCGAGCCGGGCCGGGTAACAGGAGTCGTCATTGCGGAGAACCGTCTGAAACAAATTCTGTGCAGCCGAGTACTGCTCCTGCTTTTCGAGATAGTAGCCGTGCAGAAACTGTGCTATCATTGAGTCGGGATTGATTTTCACCACGTAGGAGGTAACTTCACCGGCCTGTTCTCTTGCTGCCGCCGAGTTAGTGGTGAGAACAGTAAGGGCCGAAGCCAGTGATGAAAGAAAAGTTGTGTTTTCTTGCGAGATTGATGGCACCTGACCATTTTGAACCTCTTCAAACAGCTGGGGATACAGGCTGCCGGCCGGTGGTTGGACTTGAGTTGAACTGTACTCCAGATACGGATATACGAAATGGTAGAATCGATTGGCAACAAAGGCCAGCTCAGCACCTATCTCACTCGTATACAAATTGTTGGAATACAGTGTGTTTAAGGCGATGTCAAGCGAGCGCGGGGTTCCAAAGGTGATATGAGCGCGTACTTGCTCCAGTGCGGAAGCCCTCTGCTGGATATCCCGCTGTAAAGAAGTATCAACCTCCTGCGGGGCACTATCACCGACACAACCGATAAAGATTAGTAGGGATACTGCACACATCCACACAATTCCAATTTTATTTTGGAACCCGCCTCGCAACATCCGCTTATTCTACTTAATCCATATGAGCAACTATCGCATCACCGAACTCACTGCTCGAGACTTTGGTAGCGCCTTCCATCATTCGTGCAAAATCGTACGTCACCTGCTTGTCTTTGATCGCGCCGGTTATACCCTTTTCGATCAAATCGGAAACCTCTTGCCAACCGAGGTATTTAAACATCAAGCTTCCGGAAAGGATCAGCGAACTCGGGTTCACTTTATTTTGCCCGGCATATTTGGGCGCGGTTCCATGGGTGGCCTCGAAAAGCGCATGGCCAGATTCGTAATTGATATTGGCACCGGGGGCTATTCCGATTCCCCCGACTTGAGCTGCCAATGCATCCGACATGTAATCTCCGTTGAGGTTCATTGTAGCAATCACCTCGAACTCATCGGCACGAGTAAGAATCTGCTGCAGAAAAGCATCGGCAATGGCGTCTTTAATCAGGATCTTGCCCGCGGGAACTTCTCCCCCGCACTCTTCCCAGCTGACCACTTTGTCGCCGAACTCACGCTTCGCCAATTCATAGCCCCATTCACGAAACGCCCCTTCGGTGTACTTCATGATATTGCCCTTATGAACCAAGGTTACACTTTTACGACCCTGTTCGATTGCATAGTTGATTGCAGCGCGAACCAACCGTTCGGTTCCGGTTACACTTATAGGTTTGATACCGATACCCGAATCTGGCCGTATTTCCCAACCAAATTCTTTTTTTAGAAAATCAATGAGAAGTTTTGTCTTATCTTCACCAGCGCGCAATTCCAACCCGGCATATACATCTTCGGTATTTTCCCGGAACACCACCATATCGACTTTCTCCGGCGCTTTCACCGGCGAGGGAATTCCCGGATAGTGCTTCACAGGACGCAGACACACATACAAATCCAGCTTCTGTCGTAAAGATACGTTCAAGCTGCGGAATCCACCGCCCACCGGGGTTGTCAGCGGCCCCTTAATAGCCACGAGATACTCACGAATTGTACCGAGTGTATCCTGGGGCAGCCACTCACCGGTTTTATTGTATCCCTTTTCGCCGGCGTACACCTCTTTCCACTGTACCGAACGTTTACCGCCATAAGCTTTTTCAACGGCAGCATCAAATACCTTCTGGGAAGCCGGCCAGATGTCAACTCCGATTCCATCCCCCTCTATATAGGGAATTACTGGATGCTGCGGAACCTGCAGCCCCTGTTCAGTTTTTACAATTTTATCTTCCACATTCTCCCCCTTTAACTGAAAAGTGAGTGTACCAAAACCAGCCTATCTTGCAAACCCTTTCGGGCTGTGTTATTATCGTCGCAGCAAAATGAAACAGCAATTATATTCCGTCATTGCCGTAGCAATAGTAACTATAACAGTAGTAGCATTTCTGGCCGCCTGTCCTACCACTCGAACACCCGTCTCAACTTCTCATAGTTATTTTATTGTCGGCACCAAAGAACAACAAAAAGAGTTGCGACTTCTCTTTCATGATTTGGAAAACCGCACCAACAATCCGGAAAGCCGCTTTATTGTGATCCAGGAAATTACCAAAAAGCTGCATATCGCAGACCGGCCGAACCTCCTCAATTTATTTCTCACTACCTATGTAGAGAATCATAAAGAGGATCCATATAACGGTTATTATCTGTTAATTGTAGCACAGAACTATTTGAGTGAAGATGCCCAGCCTTTCGCCATTCAATATTTCGAACGTATTTTAAAAAATCATACCGATCTCGAAGTAAACGGAACTACTGTACATTTTATCTGTTTGAAAAATCTTATCCGCCTGGTCGACGAACCGGAGTTAAAGGTCGGCTACTACAAAAAACTACTGTCTCAATTCAGCGATAAAATCGACAGAGGGCCGACGTACTATTTTCTATCCAAAACCTATGAAGAGCTCGGCGAATGGGATTTAGCTATTCAAGCCTACCGTAACTTTCTAGGCTATCCGGAGGCAACTGTAGCCGGTGTTCCCCATGCGCAGGAACAAGTGCGCTCTACGATCGAGTTCTACGATTATCCGAACAAAGACTGGACTATGGAAATCCTGGAAGACCTGGTCGATACGCTTAAATATGCAATGAGGACCCGTAATTCGCGCCTGCTCAGCCGCTACCGTGCAAAGGTAAACTTCTTTGCAATTTCCTGGGAGGAGGCCCGTACAGATGCCAATCAAAACTTCCTGTCCGGACTGGGCGGTTTTATGGGCCAACGCATTCATTACAACAATGAGCTCGACCGCGACTCGAATACCCGCGAGGCCTATTTGCGAACCAGGGGCTGGTCTTACCGGATAAAAACCTGGTACCTCTATTTCCGGAGGGTTCACTTTCCCGCCGACCCTGAAATTCACGGGCAATGGGAGTGGGCCGGCATCTACTTCGGCGAAAAACCCTTTTCCGGAACCAATGCACCGTAGACACAATTAATTACCTCAAGGCGGTTTATTCGCACGTCGATAAGTGAAAAGAGATGAAGAATTGGTTTAGGCTCCTAACTGCATTCGTGCTGCTTACACTCCTTTTCTTCAGCGTCGAAAGCGCTGAAGCACAGACCAGTATGCGCACTACTTCGGGTAGTATTAAGAGCACCGGCTGGGTGGACTGGCATACCAACACCTTTGTACTGCAGGTGACATTTGAGCCACAGGGCGAAACGGGCCCTCTGCCTTTGTTGCGTTCCAAAGCCGAGACAGCAATTGAGCGGAATTTACCAAGCCTCTTTGTTGAAGCTATCTCACCCGTCATTATTGACTCGCGGCATAATATCGGTAACACTCTCATCGACTCTCCGAATAAAACCGCCCGGTTCAGGAAATTAGCTGCCACTGGTAAGATTGTTTCCTCCCGCTTCACCCGCGACTTTTCCGAATTTCAACGTATATTCCGTTACAGTTTATACCCGAGTTTATCCGAGCATTTTGTAACTCATCCACGGGCAATCTCGCAAACTGCCGAGCTTTCGTACGTAGCCAGTGGAAAATACTCCGGTATAGTAATTTTTGTCGATGGTCCAATCGAGATCCACGGTTCCCATAACCAAGGCACACTACAGCCGGCTCTGTTTCCACGAATCTACAATACTGAGATGGAAATAATAATTGATAAAAGGATGGTGCAGCCCGAGATTATCAATGCCCGCGGAATGGTGAGCTACTATCACTCGTCAGAAATTGATACGATTCATGCCAGGGTCGGTGAAGTACCCCTGTATGTGCATGCCGAGGCTCTCTTCGGTGTCCACTCCACCGATCTTATAGTAAGCGACCGAGCCGCCCGAAAGATCAAAGCCGACTCGCATACCCTCTCTCTCATTCGGCAGGGAAGAATAGCAATAGTATCCTCTACCGAGTTGCGTTGACTTTACCCCCCTTTCCGGGCTATATATCGTATGGGGGGGCATATATGTACTGCATTCAAAACAAATTCATCAGATATTCTCTGCTACTATCTACTATTGTTGTTAGTTTGCTGTTCTCAGCCTGTTCGAGAGGAAACATGGGCTACGGCGTTGTTCTGCTTTCTCCGGATACCAAAGCACTGGAGAACGGGGCTCTAGTAAAAGTTAAAGAAAAATCCGAAATCAACAATACCTACACAGTCACGCCTCCCGATTCAGACCAAAGGTTTGAGATCGATAAGTGGCGGGTCGAACTCTTTGAAAACCGGAGCCAGGCCCAGGTCCGTTCACAGGAGTATGATGAGTACGAAAACATATATGCTCATAATTTGCGTGACGGTTTGGCCATTCGGGAAGAACCTGATATAGGATCCAGCCGAGTGTACAAGTTGCGTAAGGACCAGGAAATTAAGGTGCTCCAAAAAACCGATGTGCAGGAGCAAATCGGTGGACACGACGGGGTATGGTATCAGGTACTCACCAAAGATGGGGCACACGGCTATTCATTCGATTACTACCTCAAGATTTTTGATATCACGGCAGCTCCGGAAGAACAAACAGGGCCGGACCTTACTCCGATTAATGAGGCGCTGGCCAAAACCTACCGCCCAGAAGATTTCAAGGCAATGGAGGAGAATCAGCAGATCGATTTGAAAAAGTTCACTACCGAATACGGCATTTTCAGCGATCTCGAGAACCGTACCATTACCATCCGCCTTTATAATAAGAGTTACACCTTCGAATACGAAGAGATCCGGCGAATAAACGATCGACGATACGCTTTCGTTCCGGCGGATCTTGAAATTATTATCCGTGAAGATGAGAGCATACAAGCTGTGTTTACCATCGATGATCAGACCTACGATCCGGTGTTCCTATACTACGAAGAGGAAACAATTCAGAAGTTACGCGCGACAGAACAAAAGAGAAGAACGGGGCTCTATACACAACTCATGGAGAACGGTCCTGCCTTCACCAGCAGTGCATACGGTGAAATCGAGTTTATGGAGGGTCGAGAATTTACCTGGAAAAATCTCGACCGACTGGTGCCTTCAATTGTTCCGAGTGTCACTTATGAATCCGGGGATGTGAGCTTCGACCATTTTCTTGCTCCTCCACTTAGATCCGCTTATTCGGGGGCACTGGCATTTCGTTTTGAACAGGCACAGAATGAACCGGTTGTCTTTTTGTTTTCCCTAGAAGGAAACGCACTCAAACTGGAATATATACCCGTACGCTATGTCGAGAGAAAGGTAGTACAGAAACGCAGTTCATCGCGGCTGATCATGGCGTTTTTCGGTCAATCGGCAAATTAGTAGTATACAATTATGAAAACCATACAGGTATCGGACGTTCAGCTGGCCTTCGGTGACAGAACCGTCCTCAAAGATGTACAAATAACCCTCACTACGAAAAGCCGGGCAGCCCTCACCGGCGGGAACGGCAGCGGTAAATCTACTCTGATGAAAATAATCAGCGGAGATATGCAGGCCGATTCCGGAGATATAGCGGTACAGAAAGGTACCCGAGCCGCATACCTTCCGCAAAGCGGTAAAAAGTTCTCCGGCACGACCTTGTACGATGAGGCTGAGACGGCATTCAATGAACTCCACGAACTGGTCGAAGAAAAAACCCGAGTCGAATCCCAACTGGGCAGCGTAACGAAGGAAGATAAAACAACTCTTAATCTCCTCGAGCGGCAGCATGACATCGAAGAACACCTGCTCAACGCCGATTACTACAACCGCGAGAAGGAGATAGAACAGGTACTCCTTGGCCTGGGATTTTACCGCAGCGATTTCGGAAAAGACTGCGACAAGTTCTCCGGTGGATGGCAGATGCGCATAGCATTGGCAAAAATCCTCTTGGAGCACCCGGATATTTTACTGCTCGACGAACCGACCAATTATCTCGACCTGGAAGCCCGGAACTGGTTAGAGGAATTCCTGCTGGCCTATAAGGGCGGCTTTTTAATTGTATCTCATGATCGCTACTTTCTCGATACAACGGTTGAAGAAACGTACGAACTTTTTACCGCCCGTCTCTCCCGCTACCCGGGAAATTATTCTACCTACCTGAAGCGCCGGGAACAGGAAATCCTCGAACTTCAACAGCAGTATGAACGGCAACAGGAAGAAATTTCCCGGGTGAATGCGTTTATTCAAAGGTTTCGCTACAACGCTTCCAAGGCAAATCAGGTGCAAAGCCGAATAAAATACCTGGAAAAGTTGGAACCCATCGAACTGCCGCAACATATGCAGAAGATTCACTTCTCCTTTCCCCCGGCACCCCATTCAGGCAAGAAAGTTCTCGAATTGAACGGTGTGAGCAAAGCGTACGGGGACACTACAGTCATAGAAGACCTTTCTTTAGAGGTACAGCGCAATGAGAAGCTGGTGGTAACCGGTGTAAATGGTGCCGGTAAATCCACCTTGCTCCGGATAATTGCCGGGAAGGACAGCAGCTACAACGGCGAAGTGCGCTACGGGGCCGGTGTCGAGGCCGGATATTTCTCGCAGGAGCAGCAAGAACTGGAGAACAACCCAACCTCAATTATCGACTTGTTTGAAGCCGAAGCACCGACGGAACTGGTTCCTAAACTGCGTAATCTTCTCGGAGCCTTTCTTTTTCAGGGAGACGACATTTATAAATCCTTGGAGGTACTCAGCGGCGGAGAGCGTAGCCGCATAGCCCTGCTGCGACTGCTGCTGCAGCCTCACAATCTCTTAATACTCGACGAACCTACCAACCATTTAGATATTCATTCCAAGGATGTGCTGCTCGACGCCCTTACCGAATTTAACGGAACCCTGATCTTCGTCTCCCACGACCGCTATTTCATCGAGCACCTGGCAACGCGAGTTCTCGAACTCAGTACTGAAGGTGCCCGTAACTTTCCCGGAGACTATCAGTATTATTTATACCGGCTCGCAAAAGAAGCAGAACAACAACCGCAGCCGGTTGAAAACGAGACTCCCCAGGCCCCCACAGCCCCCTCAGCAGTGTCCCCTTCACAACCGGTTGATTATACCCAGCTCAAACAACAGAAGAAACGCTTACGAAAACTCCAATCGGAAGAAGTAAACCTGCTGAAAAGCCTGGAGAACCTTGAAGAGGAGCATGTCCGTATTCAGGCAGAAATGGCTAAACCGGAAGTTTATTCGGACGGAGCTAAGGTGAAACAACTGCAGGCGGAACTCAAACAGAACGAGGCATCCCAGACACAAATCTCCGCTCAATGGGAAAGTGTGGTTAGCGAAAAAGAGGAATTGGAGCTGGCTATAAAATGAAATATACAAAAAAGAACCGGCCGGTTCTGGTTAAAATGATTTTACTGTCAGTGCTGATCGGTACGTTTGCCTGGGATCTTTTCGAACGAGTATTTCAGCTTATGGATATACCTCTGCATATAGCCATTGGTCCGATCGGCTTCGATCTGCATGTGATTTCCTGCTATCTGTATTTGAATCCCGGCACCCTGGTTGGTATAATCGGTGCTGTTATTCTCTTTAGGAGGTTGTGATGCAACATTTGGTGTTAGCCTCGACATCACCGCGGCGTCATGAATTACTGGAAAAACTAGGTATTTCCTTTACACCGGTGGCCCCGGAATATGAAGAAAGCTTTGACGACCGTCCTCCCCGTATTCAGACCATGTATTTGGCCCAGCAAAAAGTAAATTCAGTACTGCAGCATTCTCCGCAGCATGAACACGATTTCGTACTCGGAGCCGATACCTGCATAGACCTTGACGGAAGAATTCTCGGAAAGCCGAACTCCCGCAGCGAAGCCCGCCGCTTCCTGCAGCACATGGCGGGACG
The DNA here is from genome assembly GCA_964632675.1 of uncultured Sediminispirochaeta sp. GTDB lineage: Bacteria > Spirochaetota > Spirochaetia > DSM-16054 > Sediminispirochaetaceae > DSBN01. The sequence goes on along the minus strand of CAZWDV010000001.1, from coordinate 68,820 downwards.
GACACACCGGGTAATCACAGCCCTTTCACTCTGGAACGGTACAACAAAAAAGTTTGTCAATGAGACGGAAACCACCCTCATTCACGTTGCGCAGCTCAGTGCAGCTGAAATAGAGTGGTACCTTGCTACCGGAGAGTGGGAAGGTGCCGCCGGCGGGTACCGCATTCAAGGCCGCGGGAGCCTGTTTGTCGAGCAGATCGAAGGCTGTTTCTTCAATGTCATGGGGTTGCCAATCCGCCGGTTTTATGGCATGTTACAGTCGCAGGGAGTAGATGTCCTGGACATAGTACCCCTGTAATCTTCCACCGTATATGGTGAGAAATATGATGAAGGAAAGACGGTTGCGAAGGGCGAGATACGTTGTATCTCATTGCAGACCGTCCCATTTTGAAGGAGGACTCGCTTGTCTGTAGTAACAATGAAAAGCCTGCTTGAATCGGGCGTACATTTCGGACACCAGACCAAACGCTGGGATCCCCGTATGAAGAAGTACATCTTCGCCGAGCGAAACGGGATCCACATTATCGACCTGCAGAAGACTATTGTTTCCATAAAAGAGGCTTACGATCTTATTCGCGAGCAGGTAAAATCCGGCAAATCGATTCTGTTTGTCGGAACCAAGAAACAGGCCCAACAGGCCATCGAGCGTGAAGCTCAGCGCTGCGGCATGTTTTACGTAAGTAACCGCTGGCTCGGCGGTATGCTAACCAACTTTTCCACTATTAAAAAATCTATTCATCGCCTCAAAAAAATTGAAAAGATGGAAATTGACGGTACCTTCGAAAGCCTCACTAAAAAAGAGGTTTCCCGTCTGAACAAAGAACGCCAGCGCTTGGAAAAAAACCTGGGTGGCATCAAAGATATGAAAGAACTGCCCGGTGCTATCTTTATCATCGACACCCGCAAAGAGGCAATTGCGGTGGCGGAAGCGAAGCGCATGGGCATTCCAATTGTTTCGGTTGTTGATACCAACTGTAATCCGACTGACATTGACTACCCCATCCCCGGGAACGACGATGCTATCCGCGCAATTTCACTGTTTACAAAGGTGATTGCGGATGCAGTTATCGATGCCGATAACGAAATCGGTATTCAGATTATTGAAACCCTGCAGGATGAAGAAGAAGTCGAACAGGCTTCTCAGAAAGATGAGAAAGAAGAAGAGCAGCAGTTCGAAGATTTCGAGACTGCCAGCGTCGGTGAAGTAATTCAGAACGAAGAAGAGAAAGCTGAAACCAACTTTACCGCCGAAGAATATTCGGACTATACCCCGGAAACTGAAGCAAAGAAGGCAGAGGAAGAGCAACCGGCCGCTGCAGAAGAGCAAGAAGAATCACTGGCCGAAGAAACTGAAAAAGAGTTGCTCGAAGAAGACGACAAACTATACGAAGAGTAGATAAAAATATATCAAAGGAGTGAAGCGTGGAAATCAAAGCAGCCGACGTAAAAAAACTACGCGATAAAACCGGCGCTGGAATGCTGGATTGCAAGAAGGCCCTTAAGGAATCCGAAGGTGACTTCACAAAAGCTGAAAAGTACCTCAAAGAGCTGGGACTGGCCGCCGCCGCCAAACGAAGCGGTCGTGCTACCAACGAAGGGCGTGTGTTTACCAAAGTAAGCGATTCAATGGCAACTGCTGTTGAACTGGCCTGTGAAACCGATTTTGTAGCCCGCAATAAAGATTTTATTGCTTTAGGCGAAGATATTGCCGCGACCATTATCGAGAAAGGGCTTACTGAGAAAACTCCTGAACTCGATGAGAAAGTAAAAGATACCATCAGCACCATTAAAGAAAATATGGACCTGCGCCGTTTTACCACTCTGCCGATCGCAGACAACGAAATGGTAAGTGAATATACTCATGGTGAAGGTACTATCGGAGTACTGGTGAAATTACAGGCCGATTCTCCGAGTGTGCTCGAGAACAACGCAGTAAAAGAGTTTGCCTTCGATTGTGCGCTGCACATTGCAGCCTTTAACCCGATGTTTCTTGACCGCAACAGTGTTGATGACTCTTACAAGGAAGATCAGGAATCTATCTTTCGAAAACAGGCTGAAAACCTCGGAAAACCAGAAAAAGTACTGGATGGCATAGTAAAGGGTAAGCTGAACAAGCACTTTTCCGAAATTTGCCTGCTGGATCAGGGCTTCGTGAAAGAGGAAAAGGTCACCGTTGCCAAAAAGATGCAGGAAGTTGCTAAACAGGCCGGTGGAGAGCTTAAGCTCACCGATTTTGTATATTTTAAAGTCGGTGAAGAATCTTAATTTTTAATGAAATTAAGACCGCTTGCAGTGCACTCTGTGAGCGGTCTTTTTGGTAAGCAGTGTTAGAAGGAGATAAAGTATGGAAGCGACAATTAAAGATGCTGAAAACAGAATGAAGAAGAGTGTTTCTACTCTCGAAGATGAGTTCAATTCAATGCGCACGGGACGGGCCTCGGCCTCCCTGTTCGAACGTATCAAGGTCGATTACTACGGTCAGCCTACTCCGCTTAATCAAGCTGCTACAATATCCGTACCGGAAGCCCGGTTGGTAGTAATCCAGCCATGGGACAAAAGTCTGCTCAACGAAATCGAAAAAGCTATCCAGAAATCCGAACTCTCGGTAAATCCAAGTAACGACGGAAAGGTTATTCGCATTCAAATTCCGCCCCTCACCGAAGATCGCCGTAAAGAGCTGGTTAAATTCGCTAAAAATACGGCTGAACAGAGCAAAGTTGCTGTCCGCAACATCCGCAGAGATGCAAATGACGACCTCAAAAAGCAAATGAAGAGCAGTGACATCAGTGAAGATGATGAAAAGCGCGGAGTAGATGAAATTCAGAAACTCACCGATAAGTACATCGAACAGATCAACGCACTACTTGAAACCAAAGAACAGGAGATAATGGAGGTATAGTGGCTACTAATATACCTCGACACATCGGGATTATTATGGACGGCAACGGCCGTTGGGCCGAACAACGCGGAAAGCCGCGGACTTTCGGCCATAAAAACGGCACCGAAGCGGCCAAAAGAGTCATCAAAGCGGCCATTTCACTGGGGGTGTCTTACATTACCCTGTATACCTTTTCTACTGAAAACTGGAGCCGCTCCGAAAAAGAGGTCAACTTTCTCATGCGATTACTGCGCCAGCACCTGCGTCGCGATTCTAATTTCTACCATTCTAACAAAATTAGGGTTCTCCACGCCGGTTCTCTAAAAGGTCTTCCGGAAGAAATCCAAAAAGAGCTGCTGCATGCCCAGGAAGTTACCAGCGAATATGATGCTATTACGGCGGTGCTGGCAATTAACTACGGCGGTCGTGATGAGATAATTCGAGCTGTCAACAAATGGCGTAAAAATGCGGCCTCCGACCACGACCTTACCTTCGACGAGGTAAGGTCCAATCTCGATAACCCCGAAGTTCCCGATCCGGACTTAATAGTACGTACAGCCGGAGAAATGCGCTTAAGTAATTTCCTTCTGTGGGAAAGCGCCTATTCGGAATATTATTTTTCTTCCAAACTGTGGCCCGATTGGGATTACGACGACCTGGCCGCAGCTGTAGAGCATTATCAAACCAGAAAGCGAAAGTTTGGCGGTATCGCATGACTAATTTCAGCCAGCGCTTTCTCCTCTTTATAATCGGCCTTCCCCTTCTTTTGGGAATAGTAATCTTCTTCGACCGCTATTCACACTCTGGTTGGGCGGCGGTGGTAATCGTTGTCACTTTTCTGGCCGGAAGAGAAACAATCAAGCTGTTCGCACCGACAGTCCCTCGTTTTTATACGTGGATTGTTCCTATCCTTTCAGCTACACTGCCTATGGTGGTATATCTGGCGCTTATTCTCAATGCGAGCTTTTCTCTTCTCAATGCCGCTATGATTTTCGGCATCAGCGTTATATTGATTTCAGAACTTATTCGCTGGAAACCGGACCAACCGCAGAATTTTACCCGCAACACTATCGGTTTACTCGGGGCGCTTATTTATCCGGGCTTCTTCATGGCGTTTACGATACGTTTTCTCGAGTTTTCATACCCCCTGGCTGTTATTCTGCTGTTTTTACTGGTTAATTTTAGTAACGACACTTTTGCCTACCTGTTCGGCATAATCGCCGGTAAGAACTCACCTAAAGTAGTCCCGGTCAGCCCCAAAAAAACAAGGATCGGCTTTATCGGAGGCTTTCTTGGTTCTATCGCTGTCGGGTCGGTATTCTACCTGTTTGTCCCCCATATTTTCACGGGGCACTTACCGCTGCTCATACCATATTTTCTCCTGACCGGACTGTGCGCCGATATCGGTGACCTGATAGAATCGGCCTATAAACGCGCCGCCGCAATAAAGGATTCCGGTTCACTGATGCCCGGTCGCGGCGGTCTACTCGACTCAATAGATTCCCTCCTTTTCAGTGCCCCGTTTTTCTATTATATTGGTACAATATTGCTGAAATAGGGATTGCCATGTCGCTAAAAAGAATTATTATTCTCGGAGCTACCGGCTCTATAGGAATTAACAGTTTCGACGTCATTAAACACCTTGGCGCTGATTTCCAGATAGTCGGGGCCGCCTGTCATACAAATGTAAACGAGCTCATCAGACTCGGTGATCTGTTCAATATTCCCAATCTTGCTGTCAGTGGCACGCAAGTTGAGGATTCACGAGTCAAGTTTTCAGGTGCCGAAGCTATCATGCATCTTATCAAGGAAACCGAAGCAGATGTGGTAATTAATGGAATCGCCGGCTCCTCCGGGCTGATGCCATCCGTCTGGAGTCTTGAACGCGGATTCGATCTTGCTTTGGCCAATAAAGAGACTATTGTAATGGCCGGACCGCTCATTCGTGGCCTTGCACAGCGTGTCGGCGCGCATATCCTGCCGGTCGATTCAGAACACTCAGCCCTTTTTCAATTACTACGCGGAGAGAACCGCCAAGAGATAGAAAAAGTGGTTATCACCGCATCCGGCGGGCCTTTCCGCAACACTCCGGTAGAAGATTTCGCAAATATCACCTTAGAAGATGCATTGAAGCATCCAACCTGGAATATGGGAACCAAGATCACCATAGACTCCGCCACCATGGGTAACAAAGGTTTGGAGGTTATTGAAGCGCATTACCTTTTCGACTTGCACCCCGACCAGATATCGGTCCTCATCCATCCGCAGAGCTGCATTCACTCGCTTATTAAAACAGTGGAGGGCTCCTACTATGCCCAAATCAGTCACCCGGACATGCGCATTCCTATTCAGAATGCGCTTACGTATCCGCGGCTTGCGGCCTCTCCCTTCGGTGAAATAGACCTGACGGAACGCAGCCTCACTTTTCAAAACCCAGAGAGAACCCGCTTCCCGCTTCTCTCCAGTGCATTTCACGCGATTCGTAGTGGCGGAGCTTACCCCTTGGCATTCAATGCGGCCAATGAGGTCGCCGTCCAGGCATTTCAGGACAAAAAAATACGCTATATTGATATAGCAGCGGTTGTCGAGACAACCCTGCAAAATGACTGGCTACTTACTTTTTCCGATTTCGACCAGGTTATGGACACTCATTCGAAGGTGTGGACCCACGCCGAAAAGACAGTTCTGCATTACATGGAGCATAGTGAATGATACTTACTATTATATTAGGAATTATAGGCCTCGGAGTGGTTGTGTTTGTGCACGAGCTGGGGCATTTCGTTGTTGCAAAGGCGTCCGGCATTACCGTAGAAGCCTTCTCTCTCGGCTGGGGAAAGGTACTCTACCATCGCACGTGGAAGGGCACCGATTACCGCATCAGTATGCTGCCGATCGGCGGCTATTGTAAGATGAAAGGCGAAGAACTCTTCCGCAAGGCCATTAGCGAAAACTACGACAAAATTCCCCACGAAAAGGGATCACTGTTCTCTGTGTCGGTATGGAAACGCATGCTGACCTATGCCGCCGGCCCCCTGTTCAATCTGATCTTTGCCGTTTTGGTGCTGTCGATTATATGGTTTGTCGGCTTCAGTATCCACACTTATGAAAATAAAATTATTCTCCTCTCCGATTATCCCGGGATGTTCTCAGAGCAGACCTACCCGGCCGATGAGGCCGGTCTGAAAACCGGAGACCGGATTGTCGGTATCAAGGGTGAGGCTGTAGACACCTACACCGATATTCAGCAGAAGATTGCCCCGTCGCCCAATGAAACTTTTCCCATTACGGTAGAACGGGACGGCCGGCGTATACGCTTGAGTATTTCTCCGGAACTCAACCGCAACACCGGCGCCGGCAGAATCGGAGTCGCCGCCTGGATTGAGCCGGTAGTTGGCCAAGTACAATCTGGCAGCGGTGCAGCCAATGCAGGGCTACAGTCAGGAGACCGAGTATTGGAGGTAAACGGCAGGTCGATACCACACTCTCTCGCCTTTCATGCACTTCTTCAGGATCAGCCGTCAAAATTGGATATCTCCTACGAACGGAACGGCAATTCGCGGCACACCGAACTGATACCGTTCTACGATGAAAGCGGAACTGCAAATATTGGAATCGGATTCAAGGGAATTACCCACCGAACTCCCCGTCTGAACCTTTTTCAAGCCATTGGACGCGGAACTCATGAGACTTTCCGAACTTTCGCTCTGACAATTAAGGGTATTGCCCTTCTCTTTTCAGGAGTCGATGTTCAAAAAGCGGTTTCAGGTCCGGTACGTATTACCTACCTGGTAGGCGAAGTAGCCACCGAGGGTTTTGCACAAGGTATTGGCAGTGGATTTATCACCCTGTTCCGTTTCCTGAGCCTGTTGAGTGTGGCGCTCTGTTTTGGCAACCTTCTGCCGATCCCGGCATTGGATGGCGGCCTAATCGTCTTATCCCTGGTCGAAGCGGTTAAGGGCAGCAGCGTGAGTCCGAAAACTTTTTACCGATATCAGACAGTCGGATTTATTATCATTTTGATGATTCTATTCTTGACTACCTTCAGCGATCTCTCCTATCTTTTTTCACAATAAAGGGGTACATTTAGCATGAAACGTGATATAGTGTGTCATTGTGGCAATACAATCCAGCAGGATCTTCCGGAAACGATCGATGTGCAGAAAGATCCTCAGGTCATTCAACAGATTCTCGAAGGTTCATTTATGCAAGTAACGTGCGATTCATGCGGTGAAATCCTCAAACCGGATTTTCCGGTTCATTTTGACAATTTGACGATAGCCGGTCAGAAGCTGGAATTGGACTACCTTCCTGAACTAGAACGGACACAGTTCTTCAGAAACAAAGTCGACACTTCCGCCGGTAGAGTTGCTATAGGATATCCCGAGTTGCGCGAGAAAATGCTGGCTTCAACCCATGGTTTGGACGACCGTGCCCTCGAAATTCTCAAATTCCTGTTGGCAGAAAAGGCTTTAGATCAAGAACTGAGTGAACACCATTTTAACGATATCAATATCATACTAAACGATATAGATAATCAGCAGCTCGAATTCTATTTTTACGGTCTCAAAGATAAAGAGGTTGCAGTACCCAGGATTTCGATGGACCTCTATAATAAAGTTCTGGAAAGCCTACCTGAGCGACTGGAAAATGAATTGTACAGTGAGATTGTGAACCCGCCGTACGTATCAATCAATAAGATTGCGATTGAAACTGAGGAGGAGGATTCGTGAAACGGGTACTCATTTTAACGCTGCTGATATTTACATCATTTTCCCGCGCCTGGACTGAAAACCAAGTACTGATAAACACCGGTCATACTCAGAGCATAAACGCCTTTGCATTTCACGAATCGAACAATACCCTCTTTTCCGCCGGTGACGACGGAACTCTGCGGGTCTGGGACCCTCGCTACAGACGCTTAGAACACAAACTGCAGATTTCCCATCTGCCTATTGTGAAAATTGCAGTGCATCCGAATAAACCGGAAGTCGCACTGGTAGAGACGGACCGAATTAATACATACCACTTGAGCGTGTGGGATTATTCAACTGGAAAGGAACTTTTTTCTCATAAAATAATGGAAACCCCTCTTTCCCTGAAGTATTCGCCTCAAGGCACATATCTCATCTACAGCCGCACAGAATGGAAAAGTCTGACCTTCTTAGATTCAGATACAGGCCAACTCGCACCGCTGATTAGCGATGGCTTCGGAATAGTTTCTGCCGTTTTTCTTTCTCAATCCGAAAAAACTCTGCTCACTTACAATGCTTCCGGAACCATTCGCTACTGGAACACCGATACCGGCGAACAGAAAACCGCACCTATATCAACTATTGGGGACCTGACTCAGATCCATTTCTCCAAAAACGGGGTGTTCATGCTCGGGGCAAAGGGGAACACACTGTATTTAGTGAATCTAGTGAGTGGACAGATAGAAGCCCGCGAGCAGTTTCAGAATCTTCACGATTACTCCTTCAATCCCAATTCCAATCTTGTGACCCTCAACATCACTGAAAATAGTCGCCCCAGATTTATTTCCTATCGGGTTGAACAGAACAGTCTTCTTTTTCCGGTACAGGAATCAACCATCGCCCCGGATACCGCGCAAGCACCTTACCAGTTGATCGGCTCTAAGATTTATTTCAGTAAACCCGACGGGAGCATTTTTTCTCAATCAGTATATTCGTCGGAGGCTGAGCTGTTCGCCAAATCAGTACTCATGAAGATAAGCGATATCGGCTTTTTCGAAAACCGCCTTTTCCTGGCTACCAAAGATGATGTTCTGTCGCTACGTTCACGGGCTTTCGATGCAGGTTTTAAATCTTCTCGCAGCCGCTCCAATTACTCCTTTCTCACACAACGTTATGATAATCCTTTACAAGCCGAAAGCGGAATAATCGTACTTTCGGAGCAGAGGTTTCTTCTGTATCCCAAACAGGGCGCACACAACTGTCTGTATTTATTCGAAGAGAATGAGTTCAGGAAACTCGAAACCGAATTGACCGGTCCGATTCAGTCTGCAGGTGTGTACAATAGCGACGTCTTATTGCTTGAACAGGGCGGAACTCTCAGAATTGTGGATCCGCAGGTGGATGCAGAAATTTTCAGCTACTCCTCCTTCGGACTCCAGGGGGCTACGGAATCTTATAACGATAAAATAATCGTAGCCCGAAACAAAAACGAATTCATCAACACTACCCTGCTCTCAATTAATCCGAACACCAGCGAAACAGTTCCTATTCCCGATAGGAACCTGCTTACCTTTATTTTGGGTTATGACCATATTACCCGTTCACTGTATACGCTTGGGTTTGAAGAGCGGAAAAATTCCATTCGAACCGTGCTCAAAGAACACCAGGGCGGCAATTACGGACGGGTGGCGACCCTGCTTAGTTATCCCGGCGAAGATAACCAAGCAACCTTGGCTATCGATAAAGCAACCTCACGGGTATTTACTTCCCTTGGATACGGAGATGTGCATATGTTTACCTGGGACGGGTTTACCACTCTGGAAAAGGTCGAGCATATTCCCCGCACACTCTATACGCACGCAGGCATGCTTTTTTCTCTGAACGGTGATTCATCTGTTTCGGTATGGGACATTAATCACGGAAAACTGTTGATGACACTCTATCTGTTCGAGAATTCCAGCTGGGCAATTACCTTTTCGGATGGGAGTTTTTATGCTACGGATGGTGCCGAGCAGTGGATTCACCAGATCCGAAAATGATAAAAACTACAACTACCCAGTCTCATGGGAAGGGTTCTTGGCGACCCTTTTAATGGACTCTTCTACCTTGCTTTGAACTTGCGCACCGTACTCCGTATCCTGCAGAGAATGGGCGTACAGAGTTCCCATTAAGGACACGCGGTACATGGGAGGCAGATTGTTAAGGGCTAAGGCCGCCATATCGAGAACGCACTCTTCACATTTGCAAATATCGGCAGCCCAGTCCTGTTCGAGTTGATGTTCGAGTTCCTCGAGTACTAATCGTTCGGCTTCGTTAACCAAATATTCGAAATTGTAGCTTTCCCGTATACTCATTACCGCATTTCTCCTTTATGGTTTATCGTGTGAAAAAGATTCAAACTTGGTATAGCTCGGCAGAAACGCCAGCTTCACAGTTCCTACTGGACCATTTCTCTGTTTTGCCACGACTAAATCAGTTTCTACATTCCCGGCGGACTGTCCGTTGTGGCTTTCGCGAGAATCTTCCCGTTCTCTGTGTAAAAATAATACCACATCTGCATCTTGTTCGATAGATCCGGACTCACGCAAATCGGCTAGAGTGGGTGGTTTACCCTCCGATTGCCTGCCGACCTGTGACAGACAGATAATTGGAATCTGCAATTCACGGGCCAGCGATTTAATCGATCTGGATATTTCCGCAACCTGTTCATGCCGCGGTACATTGGTCTTATTTTCGGGTTCGATCAGACCGATGTAGTCGATAAAAAGCGCCTTTATATCTTCTTTGCTTTTCATTCGGCGTGCCTGCGCCCGCAGGTCGAGGAGTTTAATATTCGGAGTATCGTCGATATACATTGGTGCTTCGTAAATACGGCCGGCTGCTTCTGTCAAATTATGAAAATCGGCCGGCCGCAGCATACCTGTTCGCAATTTTTCCGAATTTATCCTGGCCTCACTTGCTAAAAGCCGCTGCATAAGCGCCATATCCGCCATCTCTAAGGTGAAGAACCCTATGGATACCTTTCTATGAATGGCCATATTGGCCGCCATAGTCAAAGCGAACGCGGTCTTACCAACCGAGGGTCTGGCACCAATTACAATAAACTCGGAGTTCTGAAACCCGCTGGTCATATTGTCGAGATCTGAAAACCCGCTGGGCACCCCGGTGTAACTGTCTTTAGTGTGGTACAGCTTCTCTATCGCCTCAATAGTTTCGGCAATAATATCGTGCACACCCCGGTATGAATCGGTATGCTGATTATCTGTAATCTCGAATATTTTCTGTTCGGCTTCTTCAATGAGAACCCGCGTTTCGAGGCCCTCATCATAGGTCTGGGTAAGCAATCCGCCCGATATTTTGAGCAGCTGACGCCGGACACTCCTGTCTTTAACTATTTTGGCATAGTAGGCAACATTGGCACTGGTAGGAACTTCATCCGTCAGGGATGAAACATAGGTGGTACCACCGACCGCCTCTAACTCACCGTTGGCGCCGAGCCGGTCGGTGAGGGAAATTAGGTCGATGGTTTCACCACGATTGAATAAATCAATAATCGACTTGAATATTTTCTGATGTGATGTGGAATAGAAATCATCGGTTCGTAGATAACGCAGTACCGTTGATATCACATCTCCATCGAGAAGCACCGCCCCAAGGGTAGCTCTCTCAGCTTCCAAATTATGGGGCGGAACTTTTCCCTGTTTAGCAAGGGAATTCATACGGCAACTCGATTCAATGTATTACTCTTCTTTCTCTTCGTCCTGCTCGCCCTCTTCGGCAGCGACGGTTGCTTCAGCGGCGGCCTTTTCGGCGGATTTTTCCTCAGCCGCTGCTTCTGTTTCAGCTTCAGTAAATTCGGCGGCTTCACTGCTCTCAGCGACAGCAGTTTCGGCCGGGGCAGCTTCCGGTGCAGCGGGTTCCTTCGGCGCTTCCGGTTTGGCTTCCTCGGCAGGTTTTTCAGCAGCTTTCTCTTCAGCCGGCTTCTCAGGTGGCTGTTCCATACCGCTTTGACTTATTACCTTGAGTTTCAGTTCTGCCTCGTGGTTATCGTACAGCTTGACCTTCACAGGATAGGTTCCTACCATTTTTATGGTATGGCTCTTGAAATCGATTTTCTTCTTTTCGACTTCGATACCATCCTTTTGAAGTTCATCGGCAATCATGGCGCTGGTTACGGAGCCAAATAGTTTTCCGCTCTGGCCGGCGTTCATCTTGATCACAACTTCTTTTTCTTCCAGACGCTCTTTCAGACTGAGAGCCTTCTGGCGCTTGTCTTCTTTACGCTTTTCGATTGCAACACGGCGACTTTCAAAATTTGCAATATTTTCTTTGGTATGAGGTAGGGCCAACTTTTTAGGAAACAGATAGTTACGTGCATAGCCGCGGGCTACATCACAGACATCGCCCTCTTCACCAAGGTTGTACACATCCTCGTTCAATATGATTTTCATTTTTCTCTCCTTACCAGAAAGTTTTATGAGCCCTCTGTCGCAGAGTTTTCGGCTCTATAGTGGATCCAGTATTCCGAGAGGCCTAATAACGGCACTCCAACAATCAATACCAGGTTCAACCGGGGAGTCAGCAGTATGATAACCGCGGACGCGGTAACCAAAACCTGCAGTAACTTTGAAACCCCATGTTGCTGGAACAGCGACTTCATTATCCCTATTCCCTGCATCGCAAAAATGCTCAGCAGTATCATTCCGTAATTCCAAAACAGGAATCCTATATATGGAATTCCCACCAGTACATCCAGCATTACTCCAAACCAGGACACAATAACCGGCCAGAGAAAAACCTCTGACACGGTAAAATTGACCAGGTTGTACGGCGATCGTCCCACACTCCGTCTGTAAATACCGTAGGAGAGTGCCCAGCACGCTGTCAGCATCAGAAAATAACTGAAAATGTAGTGCCGGATAAACACTTCGGACATCAGAGTGTAAAGGCTGTCGGCATCCATTGATGCAAACAGCATCACGCTGCTATCGGCTCCATTGGCACTGAGACTCTGCTGAAATGCATCCAGCACCGCCTTGACCTGCTGCTGTATGAATTCCATCACCTCTTGATTGCCGGAATAGACTCCGGCGATGGGTAAACTCAGCAACAGGACCACTACGGTTGCACTGAGCAACCGATACAACATCCGTCCGCGGCTCCAGAAGAGCACTGCCACACCTAATATCAGAGCCAGGGGATACGCCGCCTCCATCATAAAGAAAAACCACCGCAGCACTTCTTCTTCGATTCCACGGGTTCGAAAGAAAACTTGCAGCAGTATAGCCGCCAGCAATGCTGAACCGCCGTACAGCAGAGCCTCCCGTCCCTGTTTCAGGCCCAGTACCATGAGCGGCACAGCTACCAAAAAAAACAGTAAGCTTATTTGGTAAACAAGAAATGCCGCTCCGGTGAAAATAGCAACTTCAACCCACTCTCTGGATATCGCTCTCCGTTCCATCCCTACCTTACTGTTTTACATATGGAAGATATGCCAGTACCCGGGCGCGCTTGATTTCACGGGACAGGGCACGCTGATGCTTTGCACAGGTGCCGGTGATGCGCCGCGGAAGAATCTTACCGCGCTCGGTTACAAACCGTCGCAGTTGATCTGGATTCTTATAATCGGCTATCAGGCCCTGAGTACAGAACCGACACACCTTTTTCTTGAAAAACGGTCTTCTGCCACGGAAGGGGCGACCATCCCGATTATCGCGACCGTCCCGGCTATCCCGGCTATCCCGGCTATCCCGGCTATCCCGGCTATCCCGGCTATCCCGGTTATCCCGGTTATCCCGGTTATCCCGGTTATCTCTTCGTTGATATTCACCGCTGGAGGGTTTATTCTCCGTCGGTTTTGTTTCTTTATTTACGCTTTCATCAGCCATTATCGTATCTCCTTCGATTTTTCAAAATGGGTTTAGAATGGAATGTCATCTTCGAACTGCTCCGGCCCTCCGCCGTAATTGGCGGGACCATTGTTCTGAGCCGGACTGTTGTTCGGACGACTGTTGGAGGGGGGGCCGGAATCGTTCCGGCCGCCACCCGTACCGCCTAGCAACTGCACATTCAGCGCGCGTATTTCAACTCTACTTCGCTGCTGTCCGTTTGATTCCCATCGATCCTGGCGTAATTCACCTTGAACAGCAATTTGTTTGCCCTTGGTTAGGTACTGGTGAATCGCCTCACCCTGCCGCCCCCAAAGTACAATATCGAAGAAACTCGCTTCGTCCTGCCATTGATCACCGGATTTCGCTCTGCGGTTGACCGCAATCGAAAACTTGCATACAGCAGTACCACCCCCGGTGTATTTGAGCTCAGCATCGCGGGTCAGTCGTCCAACAAGGGCTACTGAATTTATATCGTTGGCCATATTGAAAACTCCACTTCGCTATCTTTCTTTTTTGATGAGAAGATGTTTAAGCAGCGGGTTGGCAATTCTTAGTTCTTCTTCCATTTTGTAGGCACTTTCGGGTTCCATTTCAAATTCGTAGTAATAATAGTGCCCTTTGTCTTTCTTTTTAATTGTATACGCGAGATCGCGAACACCAAGATCATCACTTTTACCAATTTTAGCTTCTTTCTTTTTCAAGAGCTCTTCTACCTTCTCTTTGCCGGCAGAAGTCTCGTTTTCCTCGGTACCGAGGATTACAGTGAGTTCGTATTGACGCATGTGGCCTCCTTACGGACATTTAGATCCACCCTACGGGCGGATAAAGAGGTGCACCAACGCTACCATAAGGGTGAATCTCTGTCAAGTCAGGACGCTTTTGCGCCGACAAGGTTTATATGGGACACTGGGTACATTACGAGGATGATATCTTCTTCCTGAACGAGCAGATACGACTTCTCTCACGCAATTTGAAGCTGCATCTCGATGCAACCTATTTTGCGGATAAAGTGCATCAAGACTTGATGTTTTTCGACAACCTTCTTTCACAATTTTACCGTTCCTTAACGGCAAATCATGTTGTTGTAGATCGGCCGCAGAACCTCCGTTTTTTGAATAAAACCAAGCGGTTTTTCTGCAATTTGCTCGACAGCATTGTATCCGGCCACATCGCCGCCCATCTTGACCTTTCCTCCCATTTTGCAGAGTATACTAGTACGCAGATGCGACAGGAAGAGGAAATTCATGAAATCCAGTCACTCTTGAATGAGATCATCAGTCAGGAAGATCCGGAAGAACTTATTAGTTCGGAAGAGTACAAATTCCTGTTCGACGACAACCTCTAATCACCGCAGAGGAGGCTGTTTTGGATACTCGAAATATTGATCCGTCTCTGGAAGCTGAGTTTCAAAAGAAACACATCAACCGTGAGCTCACTTTTGCCATACTCGATCGTTTTAACCGGGGAGAGTTCGATCACCAAGGTTCAATCCAGGTAGAGAGCCTGCCCCAAGTTGACGGAAAGCAGATCATAGACATAACCGGCACTATAGAATACGAGTGCGATAGCGAACAGTGCCGAGCCCTATCAGCCGACCTCTTAGCGGACACGCCCATCGATAGTTTCGGCACGGAAAAGAATGGACGCATTCGATTCGACCGACAGGCCTTGTATGAAATCGGTATGCGGCTTATGCCGAAAGTTGCTTACGGTATACTCAACGGTGGCTCCGCAACCAGCTATGTGGATGAAAAGAAAAACCGCTCCTTCTCAGAAGAACTGTATACGCTGGTAACACCGGTCTTTGAGCAGGCAGCTGCTATTTCAAAGGGAAAACCGAAGGGAGTTACTCCGGCATTTATCAATCCCGACGGTTCTCCCGGACCGAGTTTCCTCGAACTCAAGATGCGAGCACTGATGATACAGGCGTTGCGCTACAGAAAAACTTTCGGCCCGCCGAAGTACGAGCTCTTGCCGCTGTTCCAGATGACCAGCTTGTACACTACAGAACAGGTTGATATAGCCCTTCAGGAGTACCGTAAAAGTCCTTATCTGCAACAATTCGAGAGAGAGTTGTATTCTTCAATTTTTTCACCATATACCGCCGTTCAGCCGCTTATCGCCGCCTATACGCACAGTTCAGAGGGGCGCCCGAAACAACTTTTCACCCACGCCTGGGGCACTCCAGGCTCCCTCTTGCCGCTGCCCGGCGGCCATGGTCAGAATTTTGCTGTACTTGCGCATATCTACCGTGAGCTGTACTCCCAGGGGTACCGGTATACATATCTCGGGAACATTGATAACCTCGGCAATACGGTCGATCCCGTTGCGGTTGCTCTGTTGGCTGTGAGCGGAAAACAGGGGGCATTCGAGTTTTCCTTCAAAACTCCCATCGATGTAAAAGGCGGCATACTTGTTCGTGACAAATTCGGAAAATTGAATGCCGTCGATATCGGCCCTGCAATTTCAAAACAAGCGGTGCAAGATGCTGAAAGTGCCGGGACCCCCATCCTGTTCAACTGCGCCAGCGGTATCTTCGACTTAAAATACCTGAGTGAGCATATTGATGTCATTGCCAGCGATTTGCCAACCCGTTTTTCGGATCAGGACAAGGATGCGGGACGCTATTCACAGGCCGAACAGATTACGTGGGAGATAATCGGTATGATGGATTCCCCGCTCATCCTGGGAGTTCACAAGTACGACCGATTTTTGGCTTCAAAGCTACTGCTGGAAAACCTCATAACCAGCGGCATCGGCCTGAATAAGGATAATTATCCGGCTGATCTTGTTCCGCTTGCACATAAGCTGCATACAGGTCTACAAAAGGCATTGAAGGGGCCCTACGGCTTAAAGCAGGAAAATGGACGATGGGTACCGAAAAACCTGGAGGATATAAAATGAGCACAAATTTTACTTTAGAAGAGCTCCTCGGGAGCTTAGATTTTTCAAAGATGAACGGATTAGTATCGGTTGTTACGCAAGATGCAGATGACAACCAGATTCTGATGCTTGCCTTTGCAGATGCCGAGGCGGTCAAAGCAAGCTATGAAAGCGGCTTTGCCCACTACCACAGCCGAAGCCGCAATTCGCTCTGGAAAAAGGGCGCTACCTCGGGAAATGTACAAAAGATTGTGGAAATGCGGATTGACTGCGACAACGACACTTTGCTATACCGCGTAAAGCAGACAGGTCCGGCCTGTCATACCGGAAACCGGAGCTGCTTCTACCGCACGGTATTTACCGCTTAATCAGGATACGGCCGGCTTTACTATGCTGAAGGCACCGGAAGCCTGCTTTTGTAGAGCCTCCGCAATCGAATAGCGGTCGAGTCTGCACTCCTCTATCAACTCTTTCCGGCTCGCCTGCGCGAGCAAAGTGTCAGGAACCCCGGACCAGCGAAACTGAACTTTCAAATTGTGCCGCATCAGCATCCCGGCCACATATTCTCCGATTCCACCTAGAACAGCACCGTCTTCCACCATATACACCTTTGAGTACTGAGAAATGATATCCGTCAGATACTCCTCATCAAGGGGTTTGATAAACCGCAAATTGTAATGGTCCACAGCAATACCGCGTTCATTACTGATTCTCGCAGCTTCGTGAGCTTCCTGAAACAGCCCCCCGACAGATATCAACAGAGTGTTCGCACCCTCCCCATTAACCATAACTCCGCGGCCAGCTTCAATTGGCACATTCAGTACGCCGTTGGTCTCGGGACACTCTGATTTCGGATAGCGAATCATTGCAGGTGCATTTTGCGACAGAGCCCAGTTCAACATCAATTCGACCTCTTTTTCGTCGGCCGGAGCCAGGAAATTGAGACCGGGAACAGTGCGGTAGAGAGGAATATCATATAAACCCTGATGGGTTTCACCGTCACCTCCCACCAGACCGGAGCGGTCCATCGCAAATACTACCGGCAGCCCGGGAATCGCCACATCATGAATCACTTGATCAACGGCCCGCTGCATAAAGGTTGAATAAATAGCTGCCACCGGTTTGAGACCGGAAATCGCCATGCCGGCTGAAAAGGTAACCGCGTGTTGTTCAGCTATCCCTACATCATAAAACCGTTCCGGAAAGTGCTCTTTAAAATAGGAGAGTCCGGTACCGTCCGCCATGGCAGGAGTGACACCGACAACTCGCCTATCTTCAGCAGCCGCTTTCACCAGATTTGCTGCAAAGGCTTCGGTAAAGCTCACTGTAGGTTTCTTTTCAACCTTGCCCCCGGCGTTCGTTACCGGCGAAACCCCGTGATAGCGGGACGGATTACTTTCTGCCAGCTCGTATCCCTTGCCCTTCTGAGTTACTACATGCAGTACCACCGGTTTTTTGAGGCGCTTCGCATTATTGAGCGCCTGACCGAGCCGCGAAAACGAATGGCCGTCTACCGGGCCGATATACTCAAAGCCCAATTCACTAAACAGCGTCTCACCCAGGAAGGCCGCTTTCACCGCCCGCTTGAAGCGGACAAACAGCTCATAGAACTTATATCCGAGAATCGGAATGCCTTGTATTCCACGGTCGAGTTTTTCGCGAATATACTGATATGCCGGGGTAACTGTAAGCTGACTTACGTAGTTTGAAAGTTTACTGAGGTTGGAATTGAGCGAAAGGCCGCCCACATTAGGACTGATCGACATATTATTATCGTTAAAGATGATAATCAGGTCTTTACCGAGATGGCCGGCATAATTCAATCCTTCATAGGCCATCCCCCCCGTAAGAGCTCCGTCACCGACTATCACTATCACTTTACCGTCGTCATCCAGCACCCGCTTACCTTCAAGGGCACCTATACCGGCCGATATTGAAGTAGAGGCGTGTCCGGTTTCCAGCACATCGTGGGCGCTTTCGGTTCTTTTAGGAAAACCTGACAGGCCGCCCTGTTGTCTTATGGTTGGAAAGTTATCATTTCGTCCGGTCAGTATTTTATGGGTGTAGCACTGATGCCCTACATCCCAAAACAGCATATCCTTGGGAGAATCAAAGACTCTATGCAGGGCTATCGTAAGCTCTACAACCCCCAAGTTTGAGGCAAGATGGCCTCCGTTTTTCAACACTACTTCGATAATCCGCTCACGTATTTGCTGAGCTAACTGTGGTAACCGCTCTTTATCAAGGAGTTTTAGTTCTGCAGGTGAATTCACAAACGATAAGAGGTCGTTTTCTCTTTCATCTATATGCATAAGGCCTTCCTTTATTCCCACTTAAATATATAACAATTTTAATAAAAATCAAATCGTCCGCAAGAGAATGGCTACTATTTATTCGAGAGTACTATTCGGCGGGAGTAAACAATGTATCAATAAAGCGATTGAAATACTGCAGCAAGAGCTCTCTCTGCTTCTCCGGACTCAGTTCATACGCCGGGGTACTTTCAGAAGCGGGTGGAACCGCAGCTTCTTGCTCCGGCCCGGCCGGCTGAGCTTCTTCGACCTCGCCGGCTGCCTCGGTAGTGCCAGCGGTTTCAGCTGCTGCAGCGTCCGGCGAAGCCTGAGGAGCCTCTGCGGTAACTATCTCTCTGATATCCGCTTCCGTCAGAACCCCTTCCGTTCGCAGCCCCGGACTTGTGTACTCCAGAACGGCATTATAGAGATCGTTGAAACGCACAGTTTTCTGTGAATCTACCGATCCGGCCGCACACTGTCCGCTGATGCGCAAGGTTTCATCGGTATGGTTGAGCTTTACCGTCCGCGAACCTTCGAGGTCCAGCAGGCCGTTCGCGTCCCGTCCGGTTATCCGAACCGGTATTTCAGTTTCGAGAGTATATGAACTCTCCTCTTCAATCTCTTTGCTCAGATTCGAAGACCCTGACGGCAAAAACGAGAACAGCGTGTTCCCTTCTCCGCCGGTAAAACTGAGACGTCCTTCTTGTGAATCTACATGGGATGCGGCTAATGTCAAAGTGGTAGTCGGGGTGACGGTAACCGATATAATTTCGCCGACTTTTAGCGACACACCGTCAGCTATATACCCCTCGAAGTTCTGGTCCCACAGGCTTTCAGCGTTCAGGCTGAGGGCAAAAAGAAGTAGTGCCGCAATAAACGCGGCACCCCTTAAAGAATGGTGATATTCCCGGCCTGTACTTATGGGAACCTTCATATTACTTCTCTTTTACTTCTTTTTGTGTCGATTCTTCCTAAGTTTTTTCTTTCGCTTATGTGTGGCAATTTTATGCCGTTTTTTCTTTTTTCCGCAGGGCACTACTATACTCCTTCTGCTTAAAGGCTTTACTTCAATATTCAAGCGAATTATGCCTTGTTTTCCCCTCCCGAGTCAAGAGGGGGTAGAATTGCTTGAATTGTATTGAAACCCTCTTCAACTAGTTTTATAGTAAAGTCAATGAAAAGGCAGAAAAACGAAATCCGTCTCTATTCCACGGATGACAAAATCAACAGCATTATCAACAGCGGAAAATTGGTTTCTGCACAGCTGTTCACTTCACACTTCGACTACAATGAGGATTTTTTCTTAAAACTGCCTGAAAAAGTGACATTCCCCGGCTTTCCGATTCATCATGATATTGCCAATTCAACCCCTTCCCTAACCTATAAACAGGCTTTTGAAAGTCTCATGAGCATCTTGATTAAGCTTGTACCGGAGGTTTTCAAGGGACTTACCTATTTCTTTGATCCTGCAGATATCCACCGGCCCGGATTTTTTCATCTGTACCGTATCAAAGACCAGTTGTTTCTCTATCTCCTGCGGATTGATCTTAATTTTCGCACTCACTACGGAGAAATTGAACAAAAGGGCGGCAACGATTCTACTCATCGATTTACAAGCAACGCCCTTTTTATGGAAAACGATATTATCCCCCTGACCACATTAGGAGAGAAGAACCACAGGGTTCATTCATTCTTTATAGAACAGCACCTCTCCGATACCTGGGTTGGTGAACACGGCAAAGGCTACTTCGTGCAGGGCATCTGGATTGACAGAGATTTAACCAAGTTTTTTTCGAAGCTGTTTCTTCCGGGGCAAAAGCACACCTATCCCTACTATCCCTTTCCCTGTAAATATCAGACGATATGCCATTCGGTTCTGGATTTTTCCCCCGAGGGCCGAAAAAAACACCTAAAATTGCTGTATCAGGCCCGCAGTTTTTTACAGCCTCACTTTGAAGTGATAGAACAGACCTTGAAAAATGATAATTTTTCTGAAAACCTTCCGACTTTTCAACAATTGAAGAAAAAAATACCGGAACGTTGGCAAGACGTCTGGAACCCTCTTACAGTGAGCACTTATTTGAATGAACAGGACATGAAGGAGTTTCAGGTTGATTTCCACACTCAATGATATTCGCGGTTTGCAGATTACCGTTATGGGGCTCGGCCTACACGGTGGAGGCCTTGCCTCGGCCCGTTTTTTTGCCGAACACGGGGCCCGCGTCACAGTTACCGATCTGCGTGACAAAGCCACTCTCGCACCTACAATCGAGAAGCTTGCCGATCTTCCGATCAAATTTGTTCTGGGGAAACATGCAGAGCGGAACTTTACCGAAGCCGATATGGTCATAAAAAATCCAGCTGTACCCCGCAGTTCCATATATCTTCAACAGGCCTCCAATATTGAAACCGACATATCCGTTTTCCTACGGCTCAATCGCCGGCCAATAATTGCAGTAACCGGCAGTAAAGGTAAGTCGACCACGGTTTCGGCCTTGCACCAGATTCTGAAAGCAGCCGACCCTAAAGTACTGCTGGGTGGTAATATTACAGTTTCCCCGCTCACATTTATCGAAGAGTGTCTCAGTGCATCTAATAGTCCGGTACTACTTGAGCTCTCATCCTGGCAGCTGGCCGATATTGATCCGATTGAGCTACTGCAAGCCGAAATAGCTGCGGTAACCAATATCATGGCCGACCATCAAAACCGCTACTCCAACATGCAGGAATATGTGGATGATAAAGCTCGAATATACGCCGGACAGAGCAGCGCAGCCGCTAGTATCTGCTTTTATGACGACCCGTATGGCCGTTTCTTTGCAGAATCGACCCCCGGCCGTGCGCTGTTTTACTCCGCCGAACCGCTTCCCGCCGAACTCGGAGAGGGCGCCTACCTTCAGAATGGAATTGGATATCTCCGCCGGGGTACACAGGTACAGGAGATAGTACCTGCTGAAGTGAGTATCGCCGGCATCCATAATAAACTCAACCTTTTGGTAGCTGCTACGGCAGCGGCCTTATGGGGCACCCCGATAGAGGTGATAAAACGGCAGTCCGCAACCTTCTCCGGAATTGAGCACCGTATGGAACTGGTTTGTGAATTACAGGGAGTGCGCTGGTACAACGACAGCGCTGCCACCATTCCCGATGCCACTGCAGCGGCGCTCAAGAGCTTATCCGGACGTGTGCATCTGATTGCCGGCGGTACCGACAAAAAGCTCGATTTTGCGCCTTTGAATGCGGCGTGGGACATCCCGGCATCTATTCACCTGTTGGAAGGCAGTGCAAGTGTACATATGCAGGCCGAACTGCAGAACCGTCGCATCAGCTATTACGGGCCTTTCGCTAATCTGAAGGCGGCGGTTACCTCTGCTTTTGAACATGCGCAGGCCGGCGACACGGTGCTGTTCTCCCCCGGAGCTACTTCCTTCGGTATGTTTCTGAACGAATTCGACCGGGGCCGCTGCTTCAAGTCATTGGTAGCAGAGCTGCCGGTTTCCCGTGCATGACCAGCTTCGGCTCTACCTTCGGCCTTTTCTCTATCCTGCTCTTCGTCTTTATCGTTTTTTGAGCTGCTTATAATAGAAATTGCGCATTTTTTCGAGAGTGCGGTACACCCGGTAACCCGCTTTAAAAAGCGGAACATCATAAGTGCCGGGACGATGAATAATTCGACCGCCGAAACCGGTTTTAAAACGGTAAAGACCATGCATTGGATGCTGCGAATCATCCGCCGGGGGTATGCCGAACAGATCGTATTCGCTGCAGCCGGCGTTTTTGGCCAGTTTGATAGCTTCCCACTGCACCGCATAGGATGCCATGAGATTACGTTTGTAGTTGGATGAGGCCCCGTACAGATAGGTGGCTCTTCTGCCATAAATCCCTACTACTATTCCAGCCAATAAATCTCCTTCATGACGGGCACTAATCATACGGAGCGAAGGCCCTTTTTCGGTTTCCTTTGCCATCTCGAGCAGAGTGCGGTAATACTCGTAACTGTGTATCGCAATTCGATCGCGTTCGGCAGTTTCGCGGTACAGTTCGTACCATTCATCGAGAAACGTATCCGGTTCAACCCCGGTAGTGACACCCTTTCGTCCGGCCAGGCGTATATTGTAGCGGGTTTTCCGCTTCATCGACTGCAGCAGCGCCTCTTCTTCGGCATCCAGCGGCAGGATTACCGTACTCGGCGGCTGAATGTCCATAGGGGCCTTGCGAGCAGATTTTAGTCCCCATTTTTCAAATTGCACCGGCAATTCCCAGGCTATGTCAAAACGTATACACAGCGTTCGTGGAGGCAGATGCCGGAGCAGTTCCACTGCGACCTCGCCCAGAATGAAACGCTGCTCCGGTTCAAGTTCCTGAAAGGGATGCGGCACGTATGCCAGATGTACTCCTCCGGGAAGGGTTCGCACCAACACTAAGAGCGGAAAGGTGCCGACTGTAAAAGTGTACGGCCGCCATCCGAATACAGATTTAAAGGCGGCCCAGAATGATGATTGGAGAAAGTTGGAACTTTCCGGCAATTCGTCTAATTCAACTGGTTCAAAACTACCCATCGAAACGAATTAACCCACTTTTCCTTCTGCTACACTCGCGGTTGTAACCGGTTTTTCATTCACCGTCAGCGGGGCTTCTCCCACCATTACGGTATTGCTTTTCACAGAAATGGGTATTTTGAAAAAGTCATCGATCTTAAGTTTTTTCGGCGAGTTTTCCGGTAGAGAATAGCCTTCGAGCTTCAGCCGGGTTCCGGGCTCGGCATCCTCGACAAACAGCACTTCAACCGAACTGTGTTCCTCATCGCCGGCCTTCTCGGCCGCCAACAGCATGCCCTGACTCTTCACCCCCCGCAATTTAGCGGGCTTGAGATTGTAGACCAGAATAATATTTTTATTCAGCAGCTCATCTTCTTCATAGAACGGAACCAGTCCGCTGACAATCTGCCGTTCTTCTTCCGCGCCTGCGTCTATGGTTTCGATATAGAGTTTATCGGCTTCCGGATGTCGTTCGACGGCAGTGATTTTGGCAATCCGCAGATCCACCGCCTCGTTAAACTGCTCTTCCAGGCTTTTCGGTTCCGGTTCTTCAGCTTGCTGCTTCTCTTCCATTGCCTTCCTCTCCTTCTCTTTTTCACGCCGCTCGGCCTGACTGCCGGAAAAACGCTCGCGCATCGCTTTGATAGTATCATCCTCAAGCCGCGCAAATAAAATTTCAGGTTCACTTATCTTTTCCATTCCGGTGAAATCACCTAAAACTTTCCATGTCGATCCGTCCTGTCCAAGAAACTGCAGAATTCGTGCAGAGGTTTCCGGTATGTAAGGCTCAATCATAACGGCTAAATCACGGACGAGATACGCCAGCTGCATCAGCAGTTGATCCGCCGCTTCGGGATCGGTCTTGCGGGTCTTCCAGGGTTCACCCGCCTGGAAACAGCGGTTTCCGTATGATGCCAGTGCAAATATCTTTCTGAATCCCTGCCGAAGCTCGGCGCGCTCGAGATGAGCGGTAATTTCCGCTTCGCGGGTCTTTACTTCATTCATGAACTCTTCTTCGGGTTCTACCTGTGGTATACCGCCATTTTTAAACCGGCCGATAAAGGAGAGAGTGCGGTTCACCAGGTTTGCCAGGTTCCCAATCAGCTCGCCGTTCACCTTTTCCTGAAAATCGTCCCAAGTGAAAATAGCATCGGAACTTTCGGGACGATTGTAGAAAATATAGAATCGCCAAACATCCGCCGGAATTCCGGTATCCTTGGCATCGTTTCCAAACACTCCGATTCCCTTGCTTTTTGAAAACTTGCCGCTTTCGTAGTTCAGGTACTCGGTCGAGGACATATGGTGCAGCATAGTCCAATTTTCTCCGGTGGCCAGCAGGGAGGAGGGAAAAATAACCGTGTGAAAAGGAATGTTATCTTTCCCGATAAATTGAAACAGTTCAACTTCATCAGGATTCTTCCACCACGATTCCCACTCATCGGTCAAATCGGCAGTAATCGAAATATATCCGATCGGGGCGTCAAACCATACATAAAATACTTTGTCTTCATAGCCCTCTTTCGGCACCGGTATTCCCCACTTCAAGTCCCGGGTAATCGCCCGCTCCTTTAAACCATCCCGAATCCAGCTCTTGGTCATCTGAATGGCGTTCCGTGCCCAGAAACCCTCCACCGAGGCTTTGTCCATCCAGGCCTGCAGTTTCGGCAGCAGCGCCGGCAGGTCGATGTAGAGATGATTGGTTTCCTTCAGCATTGGTGCTGCTCCGCACGTACCACAGCGCGGCTCAACCAGATCGGTCGGATCGAGCAATTTGCCGCAGTGTTCGCACTGGTCTCCGCGGGCGTCCTCATACCCGCAATGGGGGCAGGTTCCACGGACGTAGCGATCGGCCAGATAGCGTTGACACTTCTCACAATAGAGCTGCTGGATAGTCGCCGCGTTGATGTAGCCGTTTGCATCGACCTTTTTAAAAATCCCCTGCACAATCTCCGTCTGCTCGGGCCGGGAAGTACGTCCGAAATGATCGAAATTAATGTGAAACCACTTATAGATTTCGTCGTGTACTACGAAATAACGATCGCAGAGTTCTTTGGGACTCACCCCCTCTTCAAGGGCTTTGGTTTCCGTTGCGGTACCATACTCATCGGTACCGCAAATATAGAGGGTTTCATACCCGTTGCTGCGGCAGTACCGCGCAAACACATCTGCAGACAACACCTGAATCAGGTTACCCAGGTGGGGAATATTATTTACATAAGGAAGCGCCGAAGTTACAAGTCGTCTCTTTTTCATAACTTTAGACTATAGGTTCTCGCGTACATGTATGTCAACACAGTAAATAACTTACAGTCTCCAGGTTCCGCCGCTCAAGGGAATTTTGGTGCCCGAACGACTTTCTCCGGACCCTTTCTCAATTCCGATTCCGGCGAAGGGAGTCGGCAGATCTACCTTATCCAATCTCAAAGGATCGGCTGATAAAGCCTGACCGGCAACGCCACCGCGCGCACCCCCGGGAAGTCCTGTGTGCACCCGTACCTCAAGCTTGTCCCACGGCGGAGTAAAGCCTTCGTTCTCACATTGTATCTCCAGAACTCCGCCATTATAGGTAAAGAATAGCAGGCTGTATTCGCCCCGGCGGTAGCCCCAGCCCTCCTCTGCATCACTGTAGAGTTCTCCACCGGCATAACCGTTTTCATCCGGATACACATCCAGAAACAGTACCGGACTACGCTCGGCATCGGTGTGTAGGCGGGGCGCCTCATGTGGAAGAATGCTGCCGGCGCGAACGAACAGCGGCATTTTTTCAATCGGCGCAGCAAGCAATTGATCACGCGCGCCGCGGTAAAGTGTATCATCCCAAAAATCGTACCAGTCTCCCTGCGGAAGATACACATGCCGCCACAGAGTATCGGCAGAGCTTACCGGGGCTGCCAACAGATGCGGGCCGAACATGTATTCGTCGTTCACCTCCGCCAAACGCTCATCCTGGGGCCACTCAAAAAACAGCGGTTTCATCACCGGTTCAGCCGCGGTTTCAGCTCTGTAAAAGGCAGAATAAATATAGGGAATCAGAGAATATCTCAGATTTAAATAGTGGCGGGCAATATCCAACACATTTTTTCCAAAACTCCACGGCTCGTGGGCGCGGGTGTCGTCGGCGGTATGACTGCGAAAATAGGGGGTAAACGCCGAAAAACTGAACCAGCGTGCATACAGCTGGGCTGAAGCATCCTCCTGAAACCCCCCGGTATCACTTCCCACCATTGAAACTCCGGAAATGCTGAGACCCAGCAGCATCGGAACCGCCGCAGCCAGGTGTTCCCACCAGCTGCAGTTGTCTCCGGTCCACACCCCGGCATTTCTCTGCAGGCCGGCATAACCGCTGCGGGTAATCAGGAAACCGCGGCTCTCCGGCTTGTGCTGCCGGAACCCCGCTCTAGTTGCAAGATTCATACCGGCAGAATAGAGATTGTGGAACCGTGAAAAACTCACAGGAGTCCCCATATCGGTGCGTGCCTGCAGCTCATTCGGGACTGTATAGTCGGGACGGTATTCTGAGTTGCCGGTGAAATCGGCCGGTTCATTCATATCGTTCCAGATACCCGCTACGCCGTGTTTGAAAAGTTCATCGTGCAGATTTCCCCACCATTCGCGAACCTCTAGACGGGAGAAGTCGGGATAAACTGCCTTTCCGGGCCATACCGCACCGGTATAGACCGATCCGTCGGGCAGAGTGCAGAAATAGCCCTTTTCGATTCCTTTTTTATACACCGAATAGCACGGGTCGGCCTTGATACCCGGGTCTACTATGGTCACAACCTTGAACCCCTCTTTCCGCAGATCTGCAATCAGAGCGCCGGGTTCGGGAAATCCAATTTTATCCCAGGTAAACACTCGATACCCGTCCATGTAGTCGATATCTAACTGAATTACATCCGCCGGTAGCTCATTCCGACGGAAATCAGCCGCTATTCGCCGCACTTCCGACTCGGGAGCATAGCTGTAGCGGCTCTGATGGTATCCGAGCCCCCAGACCGGCGGTAAGGCGGTAGTCCCGGTCAAGAGAGCATATTTCTGCAGAACAGCCCTTGGAGAATCGGCTTTGAGCAGATACATATCGATGTACTCGTCTTCCACATCTATGGTAATTGCATTTCGACGGTTCAGGGCGGTGTCCCAGTATTGCCGGGCCGGGTTATCGACAAACAGCCCGTACCACTGCTGTTTGACAGAGATGAGTGCAAATGGAATCGAGACATACAGCGGGTCACGGCTCGGAACGTGCTCCGGTTCGTCGGTATTCCACATGTCCCACACACGGCCGCTGCGTTCCAGACGGCCCATTTTTTCCCCTAAGCCATAGACCCGCGGCAGCTCATCGTCACAAAGTACGGTAAACCGCAGTGCCGCGGTATGCACTTTCCATTCACCAATTTTCAAATCGCCCAATGTAAAGACCGGCGAAGCGGCCGCAGTTTCAACCTGCAGTTCATTTCCGGTTTTTGCTGGAGGCAGCTTTTCGACTGCCCAGGACGGGGGAACTTCATCTTTACAAAGCCGGATTCTGTGCAGCCCCTCAGCATAAGTGCTGACGGTCATACGCAAGAGGCTTTCTTTGAGCTGTGGAGCTTCCTCCGCACAGAGCTCAAAGCACTGAATAGCTTCTCCCTCGCTTTCGTCCAAAGCTGCTGCCGGCCGTGTACCGGCGGCGTTCCCGCCCGAATCTTTCAATTTCAGTGTGCTGAAGCTGCGCCGGGGCGGCTTTATCTGGCGGGTGGGATTTTCGGTATGGGCAAGGTCTATATTTTCATCTACCTCTGTTCTTCTGTCTGTGTTCACGTAGCTCCTCCATATGCCGTTACAAGTCTGAGTAAAATCTGTCGGGGATGCTGCTATTCAGCTTACTTGATGGCCCCCTGAGTGACGCCGCGGATAATATATTTCTGGGCTGAAAAGTAAAAAATTATTACCGGTATAATCGCCAGGGTTAAACCGGCCAGAGCCAAATGCCACTGTTTGGTATATTCACCGAAAAAGAAGAACATTTGCAGTGGAATTGTCTGCATACCCTCTTTATTGATAACCAGTGAAGGCAGAAGGTAGTCGTTCCAAATCCAAATTGTCAGCAGTATAATTACCGTTAATGTAATCGGTGTGAGAATTGGAAAAATCACCTTTCCGAACACCTGAAACTCATTGCAGCCGTCAATAATAGCCGCCTCATCAAGTTCTTTGGGTACGCTCTTTACAAACCCGTGATAGAGAAACAGCGAAAGGCTAGAGCCGAAACCGAGATACATAAAAATAAGCCCCAAACGGTTCAAAAACCCCAGCTTTCCCATAATAGTGATGAGCGGCAGCATGACCGATTGAAATGGGATCAGGATTGCACTCACGAACATTAAGAAAATAATGCCGCTCAACCGTGATTTGGTTCTTACCAGTTTCCACCCGGCCATTGAAGCACACAGTATCAACAGCAAAATCGAACCAGCTGTAATAAACAGGCTGTTTGCGAAGGCGTGCAGGAACTCAAGTTGTTTAAAGGCCTCAACGTAGTTGATCCACTCAAACCCGCCCGGCAGGTTGAGGGTGTTCTTAAAAATTTGCGGTTTTGTTTTCAACGAGTTAACCAGCATAATGTAAAAGGGAAAGAAAAATATTAGACCGATCATAATCCCGAGAACTTCCATTGCCATAATAAAACGCTTTTTAGCTGTCATAATCGGCTCCCTTAATACTCTACTTCCCGGCGTTTATTCATGCGCACCTGGATTATCGAAACGGTAGCTACCACCAGAAAAAAGATCACTGCCTTCGCCTGGGCATAGCCCATTTTATCGAACATGAAGGCGGTATTGTAAATGTTCATGGCCAGCATCTGTGTGGAATTGAATGGCCCGCCGTTGGTCAGGGAGAGGTTCTGGTCGTAGAGCTTGAAGGAGTTCGAGAGCATCAGAAACATGTTGATAGTAAAGGCCGGCGCTACCAGCGGAATGATGATGTGACGGGTTTTCGACCACAGGGTCGACCCGTCGATTTCCGCCGCTTCAAGCAGATCCCCGGGAATACTCTGCAGCGCAGCGATATAAATGACCATTGTGTAACCGGCCATCTGCCAGGTCATCAGAATTACGAGCCCCCAGAAGCCTGTTTCCGGCGTTGCCAGCCAGCCCCGCAGCATCTCGATGTGCAAAATGTCGGCCAGGCTGCTGAACACCTGGATAAAAATGAATTGCCACACAAAACCGAGAATAAGGCCGCCGATAAGATTGGGCATAAAGAAAACCGTTCGCAGTGCGTGGGACATTCGCAGCGGTTGTGTAACCAGCAGGGCCAGAGCAAATCCGATTCCGTTGATAAGAATAACTGAGACAACCGCAAATCGCGCCGTAAACCAAAAGGAGTATACAAACTGTTCATCCTGAAAAAGATCGATGTAATTGCGCAGTCCCACCCATTCAACCTGAGACTTCACAATTCCATTCCATTCGGTAAAAGAGTAATAGATACCCCACAAAAACGGAACTACTACCACCACTACGAAGGCCAACACCAAGGGCCCTACAAACGCCCAGAACAACAGCTGTCGTTTTATACTTGCCTGCATACAATCTCCCGAACACAAATTAGCGCCGGAGGGCAATCCCTCCGGCTTTCATCACTAATTTTGAAATGCTGTTTTTTTACTTACGTGCTTTTTCCCACTCTTCGGTGGTATGCGCAATCAATTCATCCCAGCTCATCTTGTCGGCCACATATTTCTGAATATCAACACCCAGCACGTTCATACCCCAACCGGTCGGATAACCCATGAATACCCATGGAAGGGTTTTTCCGCGGGCAGAGAAATCGAGTATATCACGGGCAAGCGGATCGGACACCTTGGAAATGTCATACCCTTCGTAGGCGGGGATGAATTTGAACTCTTCGAGAACATAGCGTCTACCGGTTTCAGAGGTGTACATCCAGTTGAGGAACTTCTTGGCTTCGGCAACTACTGCCTCGTCAAGCTGCTTATTCACGCCCCAGTACATAGGTACACCAACCGGAATGCTGTCGCCCACTCCACCTTCTACCGAAAGAGGTATAAAACCAATATTCGCAGCCAAATCGCTGTTCACACCGTCGATTGAACCATAAGCCCAGTTGCCCTGTTGAATAAGGGCTACTTTTCCGCTGGAAAAAAGCTGTTCAACCTGCTGACTGTAATCCAGAGAAAGGGTCGGTTGAACCGAGTAGTCATTCTGCAGATCGACCAACTTTTTGAATCCTTCGCTGTACTTGTACTCCACCGTTTCTGCATTGAACGCCGCGTTCACATTGTCGAACTCCTGGGAAAGAACCGCATTCGACAGATGAAGACCGGTTACCCAGGTCTCTTTTACCGGAAAAGCAAACACGGCTTTTATTCCAAGTTCATCTTTCATTGAATCTAGTTTTTTCACCGCAGCTTCAAGTTTTGCAAACGAAGTAATTCCGGCCGGATCGATACCGGCTTTCTCGAACATTGCCTTGTTGTAGATAAGTCCGTAGCCTTCCTGGTTGTACGGCAGACCGTATACATTGCCCTCCATGGTTACACCACCAAGCACACCATCAAAAGCTTTTTCGGTTACCTCGAGTCCGTTCAACGGAGCAAGATATTGCATCCAGTCGGCAACGTCTTGTGGTCCGCCGACATTAAAAATGGCTGGCTCTTCACCGGAAGCGAAGCGCGAGCGTAGAGCGGCACCGTAGTCATCCCCACCGCCGACAGTTTTGATAGACAAATCTACATTGAGGTTCTCCTGCATATACTCTTCCGCCAACTGTGTAAACTGATCCTTGAACTCAACCTTGAACTGAAAGATATCTACTTTCACTTTTTCAGCGGTACCTTCTTCGGCACCTTCCTGCGCGCCGCCGCCAAAAAGTGCGGGAACGCACAAGACTATGAGAGCAATCAATAGAGTAATACTCTTTTTAGAACTCATTTTCTCCTCCTTTAATAATTACTATGAGAATTTTATAGATGTATTATCACCTCCAACTGTTATTTTTGTCAATATTTATTTTTATAACTTTATTTTACTGCAATATTTTGCAATTTAGACCCATATTTGTGGAATTATAGAAAATTTTATAATTTTATTTGCAAACTTTGCAGATTTTGGTGAGGCAAAGCGCCAATATAGAATTTTTAATTGCAGAAAAAAGCGTTTCAATGTACTATCTAAAAGGAGAATAATATGAAAAAGGTTTCACTGACAGATATTGCCCAAGCGGCTGGGGTTTCAATTTCAACTGTCTCGCGCATAGTGAACAACTCCGCGGGAATAGCGGAAAAAACCCGGGCACATGTACTGCAGGTCATGCGTGAAAAAGGATACCATCCGCGCCATTTTTCCGGAGGTGAAAGCAGCCGGCCGAGCCGCCTTATCACCCTTGTGATAACAGAACATGAGGCTAACATATTCGAAAACCCGTTTTTTATCATGGCAATGAAAGGCGCCAACGCTTGTGCCCGGGAACAGCATTTTCACGTGATGGTCTCTTTCTGCGAGAGTGAAAGTGAGCAGCTCGAATATCTGCAGGAGCTAGTCACAGCCAACTGGACCGACGGGGTGGTGCTTTTTTCCGTGGAACAACAGGACCCTTCAATTCAATATTTACGGGAGAAAGAGTTTCCTTTCTCCGTAATCGGTCGCCCCGACCAGCCTTCGGAGACCTTATGGGTTGATAATGACAATTTTCAGGCTATTTACAGCTTGGTAAGCGATCTTATCGATCGCGGTTTGCGCAACATCGCCTTTATAGGCACCAAATGGAGCCGTAGATATACTCTAGACCGTTACGAAGGATATCTGCAGGCCCTTCGCAGTCGCGGAATTGAGGTGAGCGAGAACCTCTGCTCTCCACGAACAGAGACGACTGAAGGCGACAAGACCCCTGCATCGGAGGAACTCGGATTCCTGTATATGCGGGACATACTCACGGACGAACAGCCGGATGCAGTAGTCGCAACCGATGATTTTCTCGCATTCGGCGCACTGCGGGCTTTGAGAGAAAACCGGCAGCCCGACATTACCGTGTATGGCTTCAACAACAGCATCCGCGGGCGCTATCAGCACCCTTCCCTGGCCAGTGTAGATATACACCCCGAGCAGCTCGGATATCACGCTACCCGGTTATTGATCAACTGTATCCAGGACCGCAAGGGTGACCCTACCCATCAAATCGTCGACACCTCGGTCATACATCGGGAAACGAGCCTTAAATCATAATTAGTGGCCAAAATCTTGTGGTATGCCCACGAACTACACCACATGTAAAGTACACGTAACATACTCACTCTATATATGGTGTAGTTTTAAGTCCACCACAAGATTTTAGCCACTATGTAAAATAAAACCGCCGCTTCCAGAGCATTCTGGCCGGCGGCGGTTCAATGCTTAATACACCGGCTTCAACCCGGTCTGAAAATGGCGCAGCCGCAGTTCGGCTCCGCGGGTAATCTTCACTTTGGGAATCTTGTCGCGGTTCTTGTACAGTTCCGTTACCGCCGCCACTGTGTAGTCGATATGCTCGCGGCTATAGGCATTACGCGGAATTGCGAAGCGCACCAGGTTTAGAATGCCCTTACGCTGCTCTTCATTTTTCTGGTCCCACTCAAAGGCAAAGGGACCGAGCTCACAGGCCCGGATACCGTAGTTGCGCAGCAGCTCGATGGTAAAACCTACTCCGCCGAAGTCGTCAATTTTCATATCCGAACCTTCAAAGAAGCGGTCCATATCGATATAGATTGCGTGACCTCCGGCCGGCAGTACAACCGGCACTCCGTTTTTCGCTAGTTCCCGGGCCAGCAGCCGGGTCTGGCCGATACGGTTGAACAGATACGACTGGTCGACCACCTCGTGAATACCGACCGCCAGGGCCATTATATCCCGGCCGCTCAAACCGCCGTAGGAGTCGTTTCCGAACCATACAATCTGCTTCTCTTTCAGTCGCACGCCTACATCCACTTTTTCGGTGGAGAACCGTTTGACGAAGTTGCCGCGGTCCCGGATAAACAGACCGCCGCCGATGTTCGCCAGGCCGTCCTTTTTCAGGCTGATGCTGAATCCGTCGGCATAGGAGAACATCTCCTGCACGATGCTGCGGATGGAGCGCTTTGCGTAGCCCTTTTCGAACTGTTTAATGAAAGCGGCATTCTCGGCAAATCGACAGGCATCGAAGAAGAGCGGAATATCGAACTCTTCGGCAAGCTTATAGACCTCTTTTATGTTGGCCAGACTGACCGGCTGGCCGGCCACCGTGTTGTTAGTAATGGTAAGATAAATTACCGGCACATTTTCGCGCCCCTTCTCTTGCAGAAAAGCCCGCAGCCGCTCGATGTCCATATCGCCCTTGAAGGGATTCTCGCTGTCCATCTTGTCATAGGGGAACTCTTCGAGCACTCCCGGCTGGAAGAGGTTGACCGGCTCGATACCGTTAGCGGCAATATTGGCACCGGTGGTGTCGAAGTGGCCGTTGTTCGGAATCCAGTAGGGTTTTCCGGGACCGTTCTTCTCATCCAGAACCTCACGGATGGTGCTGAACAGCAGGTGTTCGGCCGCCCGGCCCTGCGGGGTAATAAAGGCATTCGGACGGCTGAGCTGGTTCGGCCCGCCGTTAACGAAACCGCCTTCATCTTTGGTCAGATAGAGCTGGTCCATCAGCTTTTCTACATTCTTTTCCCCCGACAGGATGAGTTTCATAGTTTCCCGCTGCGAATCTCCCCGCTCGAAGGTATCGCGGATGGTGTCGAGCAGTACGAAATAGCCTTTATTGCGACCGTACGACTCGTCGCCGTGAAACAGGGCGGCCCACTGCAGGTCGCTCATGGCGGTGCTGCCGCTGTCGGACAAGTAGTCCAGCACCAGCAGATCGGCGGGAAAAGAAAACATGTTGTATTCGGTTTCGCGCAGCGCCCGTTCGCGCTGCTCCAGTGTTACATCCTTAATGGGGCGGATAACATGAGATTTATGGGCCGGCACCGGCACTCCCAGTTCTTGCATTGATTTCATAGAAAACCTCCCTTTATAGAGCGGCTATACCGTCGATTTCGATATCGGCTCCCAGGGGCAGCTTGGCCACCTGGTAGGCACAGCGAGCGGGAAAATCACCGGAGAAAAAACTCCCGTAGACTTCGTTTACCCGTTTAAAATCTCCCATATCCTGCAGAAAAATAGTTACTTTCAGCAAACGGTCGAGAGAGCTTCCGGCTTCCTCTAATATCGAGTTCAGGTTTTCCATTGCCTGGCGGGTCTGATCTTCAATAGATTCAGCGACAATCTTTCCCTGGGACGGATCAAGAGGCAATTGACCCGACACATAGACTGTATCTCCCCAGGCAACCGCCTGCGAATAAGGTCCGACCGCGGCCGGGGCCTTATCAGTTTGAATTACTTTGCGTTCCATGTACTCCTCCTATAAATTATATATCTTTCTGTACTCGCGAGCTTCCGGTTTACTCATGTGTACAGTTTTTCGATTTCGTTTTCACCGAGCACGGTTTTTACTTCGCGAATATAGTTATAAATGGTATATCGCGAGACACCCAGTTTTTCAGATACAATGTCGATACCGTTTTTGATGTGAAAAATTCCGCGCTTGTACAGCTCTTCGACTATCAGTTTGTTCTTCTGAGTGGGGGAGATTCCGGTTTTGCGGTTGAACTCCTCCACCACTTCGTTAAATGAGGTCTCCACCAGGTCTTTGGCAGTGAGCGGAAAATGCTCGGACACATTCTGAGTGCCGGTCATATCCGGCAGGAGGCTTTCCA
This sequence comes from uncultured Sediminispirochaeta sp., assembly GCA_964632675.1. Lineage (GTDB taxonomy): Bacteria > Spirochaetota > Spirochaetia > DSM-16054 > Sediminispirochaetaceae > DSBN01. The sequence goes on along the minus strand of CAZWDV010000001.1, from coordinate 33,878 downwards.
TCAGCTTGGCAAAGGGTGCCGATACATCGAAGTTCAGGCATAACATGCCGATGGGCTGTCTGTTCAGATTCCGGATGACGATAGTCGTGCATTTCAGCTGCTTACCGGTCTCCGTGTTAGTGTAGTAAGCCCCATACACATTTTCTGCCTCCTGATCGCACCTTTCGAGTACACTCAGGGCAAAATCGGTCATCGGACCGCCGACCGAGCGGCCGGTCACCTGCCCGTTCTCAATGGCGACTATCGAGTTGTCGTAGTTTTCCAGGGAATGAACCACCACCTCGCAGTACTCACCGAACTGCCGGGCAATTCCCGCTGCAACCGCAGCTACTACTTCCAATTGCATTCGATCTTCCGGGGTAAAGGAGACATCATTGATATTATCGGACACAGAAACTCCTGTTTTTCTTGCAAATTTTTAATATATTTTATCACATTTTTGTATGTAGTCAATAGTAACAAGAATTGCTTGACTCCATTCTCTCCTATAAGTACTCTAGAAAAGTTAAGTCTTGAGAACCTTAAAAAGGAGGACATATGTCCGAACGTGACATTTCACCACAACGTCCGCAATTTTCGATTAAACCGAAATATGTGGTCACTGTGGTCGTAATAGTAGCGGTAATTGCCATAGTCATGTCGAGTTTCTTCGTCGTTGATCAGACCGAACAGGCAGTAGTGCTCAGATTCGGTAAAGTAAACCGCATTGTCGGTCCCGGCCTGCAGTTCAAAGCCCCGCTGGGAATCGAAAAGAATTACAACGTGCCGACACAGCAGATCCAAAAAATGGAATTCGGCTTTCGCACCCAGCAGGCGGGCATCAACACCGCCTATTCCGGAGCCGACTTTCCCGAAGAGTCGATTATGCTGACCGGAGATCTGAACATTGTCGATGTCGAATGGATTATCCAGTACCGCATCAGCGAACCAATTAATTGGCTGTTCAACGTTGAGTTCCGTCAGCAGACTATCCGGGACATCAGCCAGTCGGTTATCAACCAGTTGGTCGGTGACCGGGCCATTCTGGATGTGATCGGTTCGGCACGTGCCGACATCGAACAACAGGGACAGGATATGATGCAGAATCTCTTCGATCAGTACGGTCTGGGTATTACCGTTACAACCGTAAAATTGCGGAATATCGTACCCCCAATGGGTGAAGTCCAGGACGCCTTCGAGGATGTGAACAAGGCGGTACAGGATATGAACCGCTTTATCAATGAGGGTAAAGAGCAGTACAACCAGCAAATTCCGAAAGCCCGCGGCCAAGCTCAACAGCTGATACAGGAGGCCCAGGGATATGCCGCCGAGCGTGTGAACAACGCCCAGGGTGATGTAGCCCGCTTTGTTTCAGTTCTCGATCGCTACGAGGAGAGCCCGAACGTCACCCGTACCCGGCTGTACATCGAAACTATCGAAGAGCTCTTCAGCAATGACGAGGGTACCGACTTGATCGACCGCGGATTGGAGAACTTCATTCCCTTCAAAGGCCTGCCGGCACAAGGATCTGCACAAGGAGGCACACAATGAAAAAATTAATAACAAGCGCAGTAGTATTGCTCATAATTGTGGTGATCTTCGTTCTTTTAGGTCCCCTCTACATCGTCGAACAGGGTGAGCAGGCCGTAGTCACCCGCTTCGGTAAAATAGTAAACACCGTTACCGAACCCGGATTAAAATTCAAAATGCCGGTGATCGACAACGTAGTAAAGTATTCAAAGAAAATTCTCAGCTGGGACGGAGATCCACAGCGGGTGCCCACCGCCGAAAATCAGTTTATCTGGGTTGATGCCACCGCCCGCTGGAAGATAAACGACCCGCAGAAGTTCTATGAAGCGGTATCCACTCTGGAGCAGGGATGGGCACGCCTGGACGATGTGATCGATTCGACCATCCGAACCGTCATAACCAGTAATAATCTGCGTGAGGCGGTACGAAACTCCAATGTCATCAATGAAATCGACACTACCCAGGAGATCCTGCAGCAGGAAGATGAAGAGGTGGATGTGGAGGAGCTGCGTAAACTGACCGAAACCGACACCACTTATGCAACCGTCAACCGGGGCCGTGAAGACCTCTCACAAGAAATGTTAGAGCTGGCAGCCGAACTGACACCCGATTACGGGATTGAGCTGGTGGATATCATCGTTCGCCAGATCCGTTACTCCGACGACCTGACCGAAAGCGTGTACAACCGTATGATCAAGGAACGGAACCAGATTGCCGAGGCCTACCGATCCTATGGACAAGGTAAAAAGGCCGAGTGGCTCGGTAAACTCGAGAACGAGCGTAAAACGGTCATTTCGCAAGCCTATCAGGAGTCCGAAACAATTCGCGGTGAAGCCGATGCCGAAGCTACTCAGATTTACGCCCAGGCGTATGAACAGGACCCGGATTTCTTCGAGTTCTGGCGCTCCATCGAGTCATACCGCAAGACCATGCCGCAGTTCAGAAAAACTCTTACCACCGATATGGACTACTTCAAGTATCTGTACAATGAAGAGGGCAATCCCGAATAAAAAGCCGCTCTGATTTGATACGGAGCTGAGCTAATACAACCGGCGCGGGTTATGATCCATTTGTAAGGATCGGGCCCGCGCCTTTTTTGTGCTGCTTATCCTTCGAAACGGCGGCGACCCAAATCGATCAGAGGCGGCAAGCCCTCGCGCAGGACTTCCAACTGTGCACCGTCTTCCGCCAGCAGTTTCTGCAGCCGGACCACCTCCGCCTCCCACTGGCGGCGGTACTTTTTGTGGGTAAATTTTTTAAGGAGGTGGAGCACCTTCTTCTGGTACCGGCGCCGCTTGGCCACATTCTCTTCAGCACACATCAGCCGGCGTACGACCAATAGCTCCTCCTGACGGTCGCGGCAGGCAGCTTTTTCCAGCCTGGACTCGATTTCTTCTAAACCCTCCAGCGAAAGTTTCTGCAGACTGTCCAGGGACGGGACTTCGTTAAAAGTGTAGAGGCTGTCTGTGTCCAGCCATCCGCAAGAGTCGGACAGGCGGGGGCTGGCGCCCGCAGCCGTACTCTCACTCAATAGAACCCTGCTATCATGGGTGCTGAAGTTCTCCCGCAGCCGCTGGGGGACAAAGGCACCCTGTAGAAGCGACTGAATTCGATGGGCCGGTAAAAAGCGCTTCACATCAGGCTGCTGCGTCGGCCGCTGCCCAGGCTGCGCGGGTTCTCCCCACTTCCGGTGCCGTTCCACCACCAGCTGGAACTCGGTGTTGTAGATTCGCCGGTTCATACTCTGCCGGCCCCCTCTATAAGTAATGTAATCGAGACTGTTTATTTCGATTCGGCCGAACTCATTGAGAATGTCCAGGAGCTGTTCCATTGGAATTATGCCTTCGCTGTTGTAACTGAGCACTACCCAGCGCACGTCCGTTGAATCGAGAACCCGTCGCAGCGCCGCCGGGGCAGTCGCCCTTGAACAAAACCGGGAACGGGTTTTCTTCCAGTCCCGGCGAATGCCGGCCTTCGCGACCAAACGCCCGTCCGCGCCTATGTCGTTATTGATCGGAGGAAAATCCCAGCGAGCGATGGTATTGAGAAGATGATAGTTACTGCCGTACTGGTGGATATTGTAGGGCGGATCCAAATAGCAGAGATCGCCGCTGCGGTGTGAAAGAAACTCGGCGGCATTTAGTTGCTGCACTTCGCAGTCTGCCGGGCCGTCAATCAAGACCGGATATTCGAGCTGCATTGGCGACATGATGCGACGCAAGGCGTCCCGGCTGTGGCCGCCAAAGCCTTTATGATACGCCTTGAACACACCGGATGTATTTACATGGGTGGCGGCCTCGTACAACAAGAGGGCCATGAGCAAATCGTGGGCCTGTCCCCCTTCCGGTACTATTCGGTCGATTTCTTCGCGAACTCGATCGATGAACAGGGCGTTCTCGCGGGTATAAAAAAGCCGCTCGGTGCGATAGTCGGCCTGCTCGGTATAAGCCGGTGCGTAGAACCGGCTTATCAGCGGCCGCACCGGCCCGGCCTGGAGATTGTTCAAGTGCAGCAGCACATTTTCAATCCCGCCGATGTCCTTGAAAAGCTGCTCCGCTGCGTCCAAACTCAAAGTGAGGTAGGTGGTATTGATAATACGGGAATACTCTTCCCAGTCGTTGGCCGCCACCCTGTAGCCCATTTGACGGGCCAGCCGCGACACCGCCCCGCTGCCGGCAAAGGGGTCGAGAAAGGAGTGGATCGGGTGCTGATCCTGCAGCCGCATGAAGATACGGTAGAGAAAGCCGAGTATGCGCCTTTTATTGCCAATGTAGGCAATTAGCTGGCGGGTAAGATAACCACTAGAAACAAAGGCCCCATCACTTGCCGAAAGACTGAGGGCCTGATACCATTCCGGCATGATCGGAAATAGACTATCAGCTTTACTTGCAAAAATCAACATAATCGAACAGCATGGTCCATTTGACCCGCATATTACCGGGCTTGCCTATGACAGCCGTGAAGTTCGCCGGGGCAGCCTTTTTTTTGCCCTGAAAGGCCTGCATACCGACGGCCACCAGTACATCTCCTCTGCAGTCGGCAACGGTGCTGCCGCAGTACTACACAGCGATCCATTACCGGAATACGCCCAAGAAGTGGCTTACGTCCGTGTAGAAAACAGTCGTCGACTGATGTCGCCCATAGCCAGCAGTTTTTACAACGACCCTTCCTCCGAAATGACTATCATCGGAGTAACCGGCACCGACGGGAAGAGTACCACCAGCTATTTCGTTCAGCAGCTGCTGGCACTGCGGGGCATACGGGCCGGTCTGCTAACCACGGTCCAATTCGATATGGGCGAGGGTCCGCAAAAAAACTTTCTGCGCCAGTCGACCCCTGAGGCGACTGAAATACACCGCCTCCTGCGGACTATGCGAACAAAGGGCTGCACCCACGCCGTTGTCGAAGCTACCAGCCACGGCCTGTCGCCGTTGAACAACCGGCTCGGTGATGTAAAGTTCGATGTGGGCGTCCTGACTAATATCAGCCATGAACATTTGGATTTTCACAAAACCCTCGAACAATATATTGACGACAAGGCCAATCTGTTTCGCGCGCTGCCTTCAGAGAAGGGCTATGGAGTTGTCAATGCGGCCGAAGAGCATCGGCAGGCTTTTATCGATGCCGCCGCCGGCCCGGTGTATCTCTACGGAATAGAGCCGGAGGAAAACCCCGGTGCCACCCAGACCGCCGATCTCTCGGCGGCTGATATTCAGGATAGCCCTACTGGGCAAAGTTTTCTTGTGAGGGGCTCCGAATTGTCACAGCAGATCACCCTGCCCCAGCCCGGACGTTTTAATATAGAAAACACTTTGGCCGCGCTGTTAGCAGTCGGGCATTTACCCGGCAGCAGCATACAGGACTTTCTGCCGCTGGTTTCCCAGTTGAGGCCGATAAAGGGCCGCATGGTACCGGTAGACGAGGGGCAAGAATTTCAGGTTATCGTCGATTATGCCCATACTCCCGGCTCGTTCCGGAAACTGTTTCCCCCATTACGCCGCCAGGTCGGACAGGGCAAACTAATTTCCGTGTTCGGATCCGCCGGTGAGCGCGATGTTGAGAAACGGAGCCAGCTCGGAGAAATAGCTTCACACTACTGCGATGTCATTGTGTTGGCCGACGAAGACCCGCGTGGCGAAGTGCCCCGCGAAATTTTAGAGGCAATAGCAGCCGGGTGCAGAACTATGCAACGGGATGAGACTTTGTTTTTAATAGAAGATCGTCCAACCGCCATCCGTCGCGCCTTTCAAATTGCCGAGGCCGATGATTTGGTGGTTCTGCTCGGTAAAGGTCATGAGGGGACGATCATCTATGCCGACGGCGCGGTTCCCTGGGATGAAGAGACTGCCGCCCGGGAGCAACTACATGCGCTGGGATACTCTAAGTGAGAACCGAAGGGAGAACTACAATGAACATCGAACGTATCGGAATACTTTTCGGAGGCAGATCAGGGGAACACGAGGTTTCCCTGATTTCGGCAGCGTCAGTTTTTACCCACATCGATCGCAACCGGTTCGAGCCGGTCCTGATCGGCATCGACCGCGACGGACACTGGTATCTGCAGAGGGAGCCCCGACTCAGCAGCGATGAAACGACTATGAAAATGAGCACCGATCCTAAAGATATAGTCAGTGTACTGCCCGGTCGGGGGCTCTGGACCGGCGCAGGGCAACTCGAGCTGGCCGCGGTCTTTCCGGTGCTGCACGGAACCTTCGGTGAAGACGGCACGGTGCAGGGACTGCTCGAGGTAGCCGGCCTGCCCTATGTGGGAGCCGGAGTACTGGGGAGCAGCCTCGGTATGGACAAGGCAATGGTAAAACGGGTGTGGCGGGAGGCCGGTCTGCCTATAGTCCCCTTCGAAGAGGTGCGGCGTCAGGAGATGGACAGCAATGATTCCATTGCTGCGCTGCTGACACGCATCAATGGGCGTTTCGAATTTCCCCTGTTCGTAAAACCGTCCCGTTCTGGTTCATCGGTGGGAATAACCCGCGCTGGCGATTCATCAGAGCTGCACAAAGCCCTGCACACCGCCTTTAAATTCGATACCAAGGCGCTGGTCGAACCGGAGATGCGGGGCCGCGAGGTAGAGTGCTCGGTAGTCGGGAATGAATATCCCGATGCGTACGCGGTTGGAGAGATTGTTCCCACCCATGAACACAAATTTTATGACTACGATGCCAAATATATCGATCCGGAGGGAGCCCTACTGCGGGTGCCGGCGCCGCTTCCGACCGAGACAACAGCTGCCGTGCAAGAATTAGCAGTGGCTGCATATAAATGTGCGGATACAGAAGGCTTTGCGCGGCTGGATTTTTTCGTAACCGAAGCAAACCAGGTGGTACTGAACGAAATCAATACGATCCCGGGTTTTACCAGTATTAGTATGTTTCCCAAGCTCTGCGATGCGGCCGGACTCGGCTATTCAGTTCTTATTACGACTTTAATCGAACTGGGGATAGAACGCTTTCAAGAACAAGCCGGTCTGCACTACTCCCGCGAGTAAAACCGGCGGCAGTAGGCCCTTGCACAGCCGCCCACCCTACGCTCTCTTACCAGTGATCGTAGGAGAGGAGTTGATCGAGAGGCCGGCGTTCGGGCTGCATCGGCTCTTCCTGCGAATACCCGAGCAGCAGCAGGGTCACCACCCGCATTTGGTACGGAACCGTAAGGAGTTGCCGGATTTCCTCTTCATCGTAGGTAGTTACGGCGTGTGCTCCCAAGCCTTCCGCTCTAGCCTGAATCATCATAAATGCCAGCGAAATGCCAATATCTATCGGGTACGCCAGCTGTCCGTTCGGCATTTTGTAATCTATATTGGTGGTACAGACTGCAATGATAACTGGAGCTTCACCGACATGCTCCTGCATATAGGCCGCACTGTAAATCTTTTCCCGCACTTCGGGTTTTCGTACCGCGACTAATCGCCAGGGCTGTCTATTCTTGGCGGACGGAGCACGCTGAGCAGCATAAATAACTCGGTCCAGAGATTCCTGCGGTACACTTTCTTGTTTGAATCGGGAAATACTTACCCAGTCAGCTATCTCTTTTAATACTTCCATACGCCCTCAATTGTGAATGTATGTTTTAAATACAGCTTGACTCGAAAACAGTTCTTCTCGTATGGTGAAAGTCAGATGTCAGTGAAAAAGATTGTCTTCATTACTGTTTTAAGCCTGCTCTTGCCTAACACTTCTTTGTTTCCGGCACCAACAGCCACATCTTATCATACATTCGAAGATATGCACACCTTTTCCACCAATTATCCCCGCACAGAGAACAGTCTGAATGAGGAGCGCAGCTTCGACTACATAAGCGGCATATTGGAAAAGGAGAACATAGATTTTAAGCGCACAGAGCTGGGAAATTTTGATGATTTTCACTCTTTCTCAGAAATTGTCGAAGCGCATTTTTCCGGAAACTCCGATAACGACCTCTATTTAATATTTCCGGTAAATCATCCCTTCGGTGCGTCCCGTGAAGAAAGCGGTGCTGCCGGACTGGCACTGGCATTGGAACTGTGTAAAAGTTTGAAAGAAACTACCCCTCCGACAAACGTGCATGTGCTGTTTATGGGTGCTGAATACGGTCGTTCGAATGAGTATCAGTTAGGTACCAGGGCGTTTTTAGAAGAATACTATCCGGACACGCCGTCGCAAGTAGTTTATCTCAGCATCCCTTCAGAGGAGTTCAGCCTCGACCTGCGCACCTCGGGTATTGGTAACGTCTCTCCGGCGTGGTTTGTAGAATACACCTCCAATCTGCTGATGAACAAAGCAGTTCCTTTCAATTTCTCTACTATCCGGTTCAATCTGAATCTGCTGGGGCTTATCGAAACCGCCACCCGAATCGATCCGTATCTAGAACAAGACATACCTACGCTGCATTTGCTGGGCCAGCCGTTGAATGCAAATTCGGCAGAACGGCCAATGACAGATATTCACGCCCTGTATGGATTCCTGATCGATTTTATAGAATCATACCCCGAGGAAGTCCCGGTCCGCTGGGACCGTCACTATCTGCTGTACAAAGTCGGAACCACTACGCTGCTGATCCCTGAGTTTTCTTATATCGTGATAATTCTTCTGCTGTTTGCAGCGGTTTTGCTGTACCCGTTCTTCCGCCGCAAGCGATTTTACCGCTATCTGCGCTCGATGCGGCGTAACGGATGGGTTCTACCGATTATATTTGCCTTAATGTTTCTTTATCTGCTGCTGGCCACCCTGTTATTGGAGGGAATAGCACTGTACCGGCAATCCAGTCTTTTATGGCAGCGGCAACCCTTTTTACTTTTGCTACTGAAAGTCAGTTTTGCCGGATTTCTGTTCGCACTCAGCCACAGAATTACCATCCCTTTCCACTTTACCCGTCTTCGCGGCAGTTTTTACTCGGCCTCGGGACTGCTTTTCTTGCTTTTGAATGTAATGATTCTTACAACTTACAACTTGTCACTGACCCTCTACGGTGCGGCAATATTCTTGCTCGGCTTTCTGTTTACTATTGTGCGTAATAGAATTACAAAACTGCTGTACCTGCTGGCTTCCATTCTGTTTATTGTAGTATTTGTCCTGGCCGTTTTCCGTACCGGTTCAAGCCTGGCCATGTATGGAATACTTCTCTCCCGAATTCAGGGAAATCTCTTAATTGCTTTCCACCTCTTGCCGTATCTGCTTTTCATCCTGCGGCTGAGGGTACTCTACCATCACCCCAACCAGTCTATCACCAGAAGAGTTACCCTTGCCTCCGACTTTATATTCGGTACCCTGAGCGCGGCACTGCTGGGGTATCTTCTATTTTTTTATTCGCTCAGTCCCGGCCGCCGGCAGCCGCTGCAGATTTATGAACAGATCAATGCCAACCGCAACAGCCATACACTCACCTTCGAAAGCAGCGAACCTCTGGAAAATTTCACCTTCGGCCCCTCCAGTCTCTCGGCAAACGCCCGGATTGTTGCGGTCGAGAGTGAATCGCGCGGGGTAAGCAAGGTTCTGCAATTCCAGAACCCCCTGCTGAAAATAGATGTTGAAAGCCAAGATTTTCTGGAACGAACCACCTACTCCGTAGAAGTATCGGCCCCCTATCAAATCGAAGAATTAAATATAACTCTCTCTTCTAATGAATCTATCACCCTGTACGATTCCGATTTTCCTGTATCACCCTTGCGCGATCCGTATACCCTGCAGTTTCATATCGGCCGTTTTCCCTCGAATCCCTTTCAGTTTTCATTTACTCTGCCGCAAAGCCTTACCGGTACACTCAAATCCGTGGCCCACCTCTACACTCCGCCCTATGAAACCCGGCTCGACCAAAGCCGCTTCGACATACAATATCACCTTCGGGCGGTACAATCCGTTTCACTGCCTCTCTCAATTGACACCGCCGATACCTTAAAGTAGGATTGGAAACTATGAAAAGATACCGAATACTGTTGTTTGTCACTGTGTTAACCCTACTGTCTGCCTTGGCACCGGTATGGTCAATTTCGATAGTCGATACTCCGCTGGGAAGCGATTTCGAACGCCTGTTTCCGAGCCTATCCGAAGGATACATCGATCTGAACTCCAACGGTTCAATGGATCGCCTGGAGGATATGGATGAGAAAATACCCGAATCACTTGTTCAGGACGGAATTCTGCAGGTGCAGGAGGTGCTCGATTTCATCATAGAACAGTACCGTTTTTTCCCGGTTGCCAGACTCGAGGAGATTCAGGATGTACTCTCCGGGGCCGAAGGGCAAATTGCCGAAATAATCGCCATCTCGTACCAAATCCGTATGGCTGAGGTTATCGAAATGAAGCGAGAGTTCGGTTCGGATGATCTTTATCTGACTCCCTCCGCACTCCGCCGAGCCCATGAAGAGATGTCCGGCTACCCCTTACCGTCGATAGGAACCGAAGACCGCAATTTACTAGTCAGCGCCATGCTGCACACTATTCTCTCCGAAGGCGAGCGCAGCCCGCAGCGAGTAAAAGCGGCCATCAACACTCTCGGCCGGCTGCAGGCCGAAAACACCCTCCCCTATTTACAGAATCTCCTGGGTTCTTCAGCCTATCAAGTCGAAGCAGCCGGGGCTCTAGGTGAAATCGGAAATACCCAGGCTCGTTCAATTCTCATGGATGCACTAAAAACATCAGAACCGGGAGAATTCCAGTATGCCCTCATTCGAGCCGTCGGAAAAGTCGGTGGAGATGAGAGCGCTGAATACATCCTCTCGATGCTTCCCGAAGCCACGGGCCCGGAGAGCGGGTCTCAAATTCCGCCGCAGAAAGAGAAAACCATAGTGAAGGCATTATCCGATCTGGCCACAGAGGGCAGCCGCAACCGCCAAATCTTTACTGTCCTGTCAGATTATCTTTCCCATGAGGCACCTGAGATCAGGGGAGTTGCGGTGGAAGGTATTGCCGGATTCGGGGCCCGTATGGCTACGGGCGAACTTCTGCCGATGCTGAAGAACGAAGAGAATGAAAAAGTCAAAATAACTCTTGTGCGTAGTCTGAATGCACTAAACGATGCAAATACCATTCCCACCTTTATTGGTCTGCTGACGTCCCTTAAGCTGCGTTCTCCCGAGTATGCAATGCTGCGCTACTATGCCATCGATTCCCTGGCGCAGCTGTCGGCATCGCAGCCGGAAGTTGTCGAAGCCCTGGTGAACACCGCTGCCGCCGCTGATGAGCTGTCCCTTCGAGTTACAGCCCTGCAGGCACTGCGAAGTATTGGGTCCGCCGACAGTGATGCAATTGCATCCGTAGCCAGTATGGCGAAACGCAGTGATAACTTCGAGATTAAAATGGAGTCCGTACGGCTTCTGGGAGATTCCGGTTCTGCGGAGACGCTCGCAATAGCACGTTCGCTGCTCGAATCTTCCGCAAGTGCAGATGTCTATAAAAAAGTCGGCTACGCACTTTCCCGAATCGATTCCGATGAAGCGGTGGAGCTGCTGATCGATATGGCGGCCGATTCCTATGAAACCGACTTTCTGGTCGGCCTCCTTCGAGAAATGAACCCGTCAACACTGCGTAAGGTAGTGCAGCGGCGCCGGCAAACCGAATCTAATCAATCAGTAGTACAAATTCTCGATCGTATCGAGTCGGCCGCTATGTAGCATGGAAACGGTAATTTTTCATGTAGACATGGATGCCTTTTATGCGGCTGTCGAGCAGAGTGATACCCCCGATTTGCGTGGTACACCGGTAATAATCGGAGCCCGCCCCGGCAGCCGCGGGGTTGTATCGGCCTGCTCGTATGAGGCTCGAGAATTCGGTGTCCGTTCTGCAATGCCGATCTCCGAAGCATACCGCCGCTGCCCCCATGGAAATTTTCTGCCGGTGCGTATGAACCGCTATCAGGAAATCAGCCGAAATATTATGGCCATGTTCGAAGATTTTACCCCCGATATCCAGCAGATTTCGGTAGACGAGGCATTTCTGAATATGACCGGCACCGAACGTCTCTTCGGATCGCCTGAAGCGGCGGCCGGGCTGATTAAACGCCGCGTAAAAGAGAAAACCGGCCTGGTTATCTCAATTGGTATAGCTGCAAACAAATTCCTGGCCAAACTCGCCTCGGATTATGACAAACCCGACGGCCTCTACAGGGTCATACCGGGGCGGGAAGAGGCGTTTATCGACAGTTTGAAACTTGGCGACTTGTGGGGAATCGGGAAAAAAAGCCTCGAGCGGCTGCACGAGCTGAATATAAATACCCCTCAGGAATTACGCGCGATAAAGCAGGCCTCACTATGCCGCCTGTTCGGCAAAGCAGCCGGAGAGTACCTCTATCGTGCCGCCCGTGGAATTGATCCCGGCATACTGCAGAAAGAGACCAAGAGCCGTTCCATTTCCGGTGAAGTAACTTTCGAACAGGACACCCGTGATCCCGAGGTTATAAAGCAGGTCTTGCTCAACCTCTCGCATCAAATCATGTTTCGCTTACTGAACTCCGATAAAATCGGATATACCGTATTTATCAAAGTCCGTCTCAGCGATTTTTCGACAACTACCGCCCAAAAGCGCCTTCGCCGGCCGGTCTACTCGGCTGAAGAAATTTTCGAGGTAGCCAACGGGCTGCTGCAGAAGCGCTGGAGCCGTCAACAGGAGATTCGTCTGATTGGAGTTGGTGTTTCCAGTGTCTTCACTTCCAACCAGGAACCGGAACAGCAGGAGCTGTTCTCCGATCCTTATGACCGTCAGAAAAAGGTAGAAAAAGCGGTGCACTCGATCCGGGCAAAGGGGAATCGAATTGAAAAGGCGAGTTTAATAGATCAGGTCCCAGAAATGAAACGCCGCGACGAGAAACGCTTTTCCAGCCACGGCAATAAAAATCAGGACCAGTAGAATCCGCCGTATAGTATCTTCGGCCGCAGTTCCGCTATTTATCTATTCTAATTCCAATCATCTAAAAAGGCTTGCGCCTCTTCGAGATTGTCCTTTTGCCCGGAGGTCAGTGTGGAATTACTCTCGAGTTCATTTACGATCCACTCCATGATCTCAATCGCTTCCTCTTTATCGGACATATCTTCCACACCACTGCGGCTATACGGCTGAGGCTTGGAAAAATCGAAAGCTGCATTGAAGTACTTGTAACGTTCGACCGAATCGTCGGCATCGGTAAAATCGGCGGACGTTTTCCGGGCTTCTTTCTGGCGCTTGCGGCTGTTCCAATCACGCTGGTAGAGATGATCGCCAAGTTTCAGATAGTAGGAGTATCTGGTTTTATCTCCCCGATAGGCATCAATTGCCCGGCGGCTGTAGGAGACTGCATACTCTTTATTTCCAAAAGAAATCAGCTTCGGCACGGAGGCATACAGCATTCCGAGCACATAAAATGAATCGGCATGCGAGCTGTCGGCACGAACGGCCCGTTCGATATCATCCCGCATCGGTCCGGCCTTCATGAGACTGTTCACAATACCCTTGGTCTGTCCCCAGCGGCCGATATTGGAACCCCGCCAGTAGTACGCAAAGTGATTGTCACTGTCAAACTCTAATGCCCGGCTTGCCAGAGCCTCGCCCTTTTCGAATTCCTGCAGTAACTGATCTTCTGAAACGCCCCGGCGCTCGGCCTCATCGGCCAGCATAAGCGTATTCCGTGACAGACGCCAGTAGTATTCGGCCTTCTGTTCATTGGAGTTTACCATTGCTTCGGCCTTATCGAGAATTTCGCGGGCCTCTTCATAACGCTCAGCCTCATACAGCTTGTCTACCTGCTCAAAGAGCTGGTTCACATTCGACTGTGCCCATACAGCCGCACTCATACACAGCAGCAGTATCATTCCAATACGCAAAGTTCGCATTCCATGCCTCCTTAAATTGTTACAACCTTGTCCGGTGAAACTTCTTCGAGAAATATTTCTTGGTAACGGCCCGAATCCTGGGGTACAGGCTGGTCCGGTACATACGTTTTCGAAAAGAAATGCAATACATCCAGCATATCATCCATGCTGTTGGTTAGGGTATAACGATAATAACAGGTATAGGTGTTAAGAACATTCCGAAAATTCTTTTCCATTACCAGTTCCGGGTCGGTGTCATGGCGGATTTTCGAACGTAATCCTCCGTACCATGCCCTGGAGATGGACATTCGGCGTATCCGCTCATTCGCGTCCATATAATACAGCTCAAAAATACCGGCCATCGCGGGAACGTGACGAACTATATCATACTTTTCCGCCTTGCGCAGGGACGACCAGAAAACGGTATAATACACCTTCCCGGCTTCTACCAGTTTCTCAAGATGCGGTGGAACTTTTCTCATCTTTTCAGGCATACAGACAGCGTCTCCTTTGTGTTCATTCTTACCTAAGCCCGCCGATATTGCAAGCCCCAATTGTTTTCATTATCATAGGCCTCACTACACTACGAGGTAATTAGATGTCGCTTTACAGAGTACACTTTACATGGAATGAAAAAGAGGTCATCCTCAAGGCCCGTAGCCTTGATCTGACCCATCCTTACTTTGTCTCTATCAAGGATATTATACTTCCCCAGAAGAACCAGCTCATTATTGATCCTTCGGAAGATGAGATTTTAAAAACCTTCGGTGAAGCCGATCATCTGATGATACCCTTTCAAAAGGTGTATCTGATAGAAGAGCTGAAAGACAGTCCCGATGATACCAACAAAGTAACACCATTTACTCTGGTGGAAAATAAGGAAGAGGAGAATCAGAGCACCGAATGAAGCCCCTCATTCGGTAACCCACTGGCGCCCGTCCCGATGAATAAACTCCTCAGCACCCTCCGGTCCCCAGCTGCCGGCTTTGTAGAACTCGACACAGTCACACTCTTCCCACCAGGAAACAAAGGGATCGGCAAACTCCCAGGAAGCCTCTACCCCGTCCTGCCGTACAAACAGGGCTTGATCGCCGGCCAGGCAGTCGCGCAGCAGCCGTTCGTACGGTGAGACATAGGTTCGATCGAAGTAATCGCTGTATTTGAAACTCAGGTTCACCGGCACAATCAAGTTGTTCGCTTCCGGGTACTTTACTCCGATATGAAACGTAATTTTCTCTTCCGGCTGAATGGTGAGAATGAGCCGCGATGCATCCAGGGGCTGACAGTCGTCCCGAAAGAGTTTGAGCGGGGGCTGACGGAAACGAACCACCACTTCGGTTACCCGCCGGGGCAGGCGTTTACCGGTACGCAGGTAAAACGGAACTTCCGCCCAACGCCAGTTGTCAATCTGCACTTTGGCGGCAAAATAGGTCGGCATCGTACTGCTAAAATTCACATTTTCCTCTTCCCGATAGGCCTCTACCGCAGTTCCGCCGACTTCTCCGGAAGTGTACTGGCCGGCTATGGAGACCTTCGGAACATCCTGATACGTGATCGGACGCAGAGAACGAATAACCTTCACCTTCTCGTCGCGCACCTGACGGGAGTCAAAGCTGTCGGGCGGCTCCATTGCAATCAGCGACAGCACCTGTAGCATGTGGTTCTGAAAAACATCTCGAATAACGCCGGTTTTTTCATAAAACCTGCCCCTGCGGGTTACGCCGATATCTTCGGCAACAGTAATCTGTACGCTGTCGATGTAGTTACGATTCCAGAGAGGCTCAAAGATACTGTTGGCAAAACGAAAGAAAATGATGTTCTGAACCGTCTCTTTTCCAAGGTAGTGGTCCATTCTAAACACTTGATCCTCGCGAAACGCCCGGTTTACCGTCTTATTCAGTTCGAGGGCGGTGGGCAAGTTCTTGCCGAAGGGCTTTTCAATGATAATCCGTATTCCCTCACCCTGCGTAGGCAGCTCAGACTCTGCAATTTGTGAAATAACCTGCTGATATAAAGCGCTGGGAATCGAAAGGTAATATACTACATCTAGCTGATACCCGTTACTCTGTTTCCGAACCGTTTTCTCAAGTTCGTTATAGTGCTCAGGTACCTCAAAATGGCCGTAGGAAAAAAAAAGGTGCGGAAGAAACCGGTCGAGCTGTCCCGCCACAGGCGTACCTACCGCATCGGACTGTTCGATATTCTCTTTTACCAAATTGCGGTAGTCTAGATCACTGAGATCCTGGCGGCCGAAACTGATAATCCGAAACTGTTCGGGAAGATTACCACGCAGAAACATCGAGAAAATAGTGGGCAGAAGTTTTCGACGGGCGAGATCTCCGGCCCCGCCAAAAATAACAAATACAAACGGATTGATCTGCGAGTAATCGGAGCTGATGTCACATTGCTGCATTATAACTCTCCCTAGTCTTGATTTTAACTCCCTTCTCACGCAGCGCACCAAGCCGTTTCTGGGCAAAGCCGGCCGGCACATCCACCGGGCGGCTCAAGTCCTCTATCAGCACGGTCGTGTACCCCAGACGGTAGGCATCAACTGCTGAGAAGTAGACACACCAGTCCAACGCGAGGCCAACCACATAGACAGTGTCGATACCGAACTCCTGCAAATAGCCGTGCAGTCCGGTTGGTGTGGCACCGTCATTCTCGAAAAACGCCGAATAGGAGTCCAGTCCGGGCTGGGTGCCTTTGTGCAGAATAAGATCTACATAGGTCTGATCGAGCTCGCGGTGCAGTGCAGCTCCCTCACTGGCAGCCACACAATGGTCCGGCCACAGGTTCTGCGGCAACCCATCAACCTCGATTTCCTCATAGGGCGAATGCCCCGCATGCTGGCTGGCAAAAGAAATATGATTTTTTGGATGCCAGTCGCCCGTAGCCACTACTTTACTGAACCGGCCCGGCCCGTTTTCAGCTTCCCGGCGAAGCAACTCGTTAATCGGCCCAATAATTTCATCTCCCCCGGCTACTCCCATGGATCCGCCGGGACAAAAATCGTTCTGAATGTCTACGATGATTAATGCACTCCTGCTCATAACAGCCTCCCTATTCATCCTCTTTCTCGTCGAGCATTGCACTCAACTTCCGTATTAATAATTCTTGGGTAATCGGCTTATGAATCACCCCGTCCATACCGAGACTCATCAGCTCATCGATTAATTCTTTCTCTGCATATCCCGTTAACCCCAAAAGGATACACGGTGGTCGTCCGAGTTTCTGTTCGACTGCGCGAATTTCACTGGCCGCCTGTTTTCCATCCATTACAGGCATTTTAACATCCAGTATCACTGCATCAAAAGGGTGCTGCTGTACCAATTCCAAAGCTGTTCGGCCGTTAGAGGCATCCTCAACTTCCCATCCATACCCCACTAAGACAGTCTTAATAAACAGTCGATTAATTCCTTCGTCGTCGGCTATCAAAATTCGAGTGCTCATACTCATACTATAAGAGATGTGATCCGGCCGCGCTATACCTGTACAAAAATATTGTTTATTACTATTTTTGTAATATATACTCAGATTACCCTTTGCGAGTGTTAATTCATATTGTATATTGAAAGGGAAAGGATATAATGCAATGAAACCTATAGATATAACAAGCGTCCGCAAGGACTTTCCGGTACTAACTGCGCAGATGAAAGGCCATCCCTTGGCCTATTTCGATAACGGAGCTACGGGGCTCACACCGACGCCAGTTATTGATGCAATCGATAATTATTACCGTAACTTATCATGCAATATTCATCGCGGTATTTACGAGTTGAGTGAACAAACTACCGAGTTGTACGAAGCCTGCCGCGCCCATGTGGCCGCCTTTATCAATGCTGCTTCGGAGGAAGAGATTGTTCTCACCCATGGAACCACTGAATCTATAAACACGGTAGCCTTCGGCTGGGGAGATTCACATATCAAGGCGGGCGACGAAATAGTTATTACCGAAATGGAGCATCACGCCAACCTGGTGCCGTGGCAGCAACTTGCCGAACGTAAATCCGCTGTTCTGAATTTCATTCCGGTAGATCGGAAAACCGGTACCCTGCAGATGGACGAACTTTCTAAAATCATCACCCCGAAAACTAAGCTGGTGGCTTTCAGTGCTATGTCGAATGTAACCGGAGTAGAAAATCCCATTTCCCGACTAGTACAGGCCGCTCGCGCAGTCGGGGCGAAGGTGCTAATAGATGCGGCCCAATTCGCAGTACACGACCAGGTCGATGTACAGAAAATCGATGCAGATTTTCTGGTTTTTTCGGGCCACAAATTGTACGGGCCCACGGGAATTGGAGTGCTTTACGGCAAACACGCAGTTTTGCAGTCAATGTCGCCGTTTATCAGCGGTGGCGATATGATTCTGGATGTGAAGAAAGAGAAAACTACCTTCCGCGAACCGCCCTACCGACTCGAGGCCGGTACCCCGCACATTGCCGGGGCACTAGGATTATCGGCGGCAATTCAGTACATCAATTCTCTCGGTATACCCGCTATTAAATCCCGTGAAAGGGCACTCATGGAGTACGCCCTGCAGCGGGCCGAAGGTGTAAACGGAATGCGGGTATTCGGACCCCTGGATTCTGCAGTACAGGGATCGGTCTTCTCATTCAATATCGAAGACATTCATCCCCACGACCTGGGGACCGTACTGAACGAACACGGAATTGCAGTGCGGGCGGGTTTTCACTGTGCCCAGCCGTACGTAGAGGCTATGGGCAGTTACGGTACAGTCCGGGCGACTTTTGCTTTCTACAATACCGAAGACGAGATAGACCGCCTGTTCGCCGGCATTGCGGAGGCAGTTCAGCTCTTCAAGAGTTTTTAGCCCGGCGAAATCGCCGGCACTATCTCACATTCAGCAAAAAAAGGTTTTCCATAAAGAACAGCAGAAAGTAGCCCACGGCACCGGCAACCACTGGAGTTGCGATCCACCCCAGTCCTATTTTTGCCACTAACCTGTACCGAATATTCTGCATTCCCCGCGCCATGCCAATTCCCAGCACCGATCCGACTACCGCCTGGGAGCTGGAAATCGGTACGAGCGGAAATGCCGGTAAACCATTGCGCACCAGCCAGTCGTGCAGACCTTCAGATGCAAACAGAAACAGCACAATCGCCGATGATAACACCACTATAAAAGCGGTAATGGGTGAAAGTTTGAAAATGTCGGAGCCCACAGTCTCCATTACTCTTTGGGAGTAGGTAAAAATACCGACGGAAACGGCCAGCGCACCTAACAGAAACAACAACTGCACCCCGGATAACCCCCAAGCCCCGAAAAAAGTAATATCAGGAAAGGGACTGATCGGTACAAACACTCCCATTACATTTCCAATATTGTTGGCCCCCAGACTGTAGGCCCCGAAGGCACCGCTGATTATTAATGCAATTCGCGTATACAAGTCTCGCCGCAGAATATGAATACGGACATGGTTCATTATGAAGCGCACTAAAAAAAACAAAAGGAAACCGAAAAATCCGGCTATGATCGGGCTGGAAATCCAGCTGAGCACAATCTTGCTCAGCACGGTATAGTTGAGTGCTTGTCCGGCATAAATATTCCAGCCGATTATCCCTCCGACGATAGCCTGACTAGTCGAGACCGGCAGCCCTGAGCGCGTCATTACGAATACGCTCAGAGCAGCTGCCAGAGTAACGGTAAAAGCGCCCGGCAGTGCCGTAATAGCACCTAAACGCCCTAAAGTACTGGCAGCTCCGGCCCCGGCAAATACGGCTCCTGTTATAACCGCAAGACTTGCAATAACTGCAGCCATTGTAAAACGGACCATGCGGGTTGCCACCGCCGTCCCGAATACATTGGCCGCATCATTAGCCCCCAGAGACCAACCGAGGAAAAGACCGCCTGAAAGAAAAATGATTAATGAACCCACGGATCCTCCCTCTTAGCTTACAGACTGCGTTTTATAGCTGCCACGGAGATTCGCTCACATACCGCCTGAGACTCGTCCGACAGCTTGGCTACATAGGTGGCAAAATCGCGTATATGCATGCGCTCGGCCAAATCGGTTACATCCTCTGAACTAAAAACCTTCCGCTTGATCATCTCCTCAATTTTATCTGCTTCATGCTCGTAAAAATAGACCTTGTGAACGAAGTCGTTGATCAAAGTGCTGTCTTTGAAAAACGCCCGGGCAGCTTTCACAGTAAAATCGAGGGCGTTCTGACTGGTCATACTCAACTCTTTGAAATCTTTTTTCAGAGACTCACAGATTCTCGGGTTCTCTATATCTATTTGGAACACAATTTTTTTGGTGGCATCGATGACATTGTCAATGTTTTCGAGCACACTCAACACGTCGCCCCGGGACTCAGGGATCAGCATTTTTGAATACAGTTTATGTCGAATTTCTCGCCGTAAATCATCAGAATCCGACTCCAGTTCTGCTATTTCATCCAGCCGGGCGTGAAAACGGTCCAGCTCGTCCTCCAGATACTCCCGCAACGCTAAACCGAACAAGATACCCGCCTTGGATATATTGTCGAGAAAGGTATCAATATCCGCCACTAAGTAAGTTGTCTGTTTGAAAAGCCTGCTCATACCACACCTCCACGCCAATTGCACTGCAATAAAAGCCAAAACAATAGTCTATCGCAGTCCAGCGCAATTTGGCAAGTCATTTGATAATCATTTCAGCAATTCACAATGTGAAAATTTTCCGAAAATTTTCACATTGTGAATGCTTACATTTTGTTTAAGTTTAGTAGTTTATCTTAAAGATGTTGTGGGGATTCTCATTTTGAAAGTCTTATGACTTCCAAAATGAGAATCCCTGTAATCATTTTCCCTGTTGTTTATTTAAACAATCAAGTGTGCTACTATTGGTTTCTACACCCAATAAAGGGAGATTTTATGAATATTTGTGTTTTTTGTTCTGCGAGTGAGTCGACTCCATTTATTTACAAGATTGCCGCCGAAGAATTGGGACAGCAGATAGCGACTCATAATCATAACTTGATTTTCGGCGGAGGAAATATCGGTTTAATGCGCGAAGTTGCCCAGTCCGCCCTCCAGTCGGGGGGAAAAGTAACCGGAGTAATCCCTGAATACCTTCGTTCCAAGGAACAGCGTTTCGATAAGGTTGACGAGTTAATAATTACCGACACCATTCATGAACGCAAAGCGATTATGATGCAGAAAGCCGACGCCTTCGTGATACTACCGGGAGGCTGGGGCACAATGGAGGAGTTTTTTGAGGTAGCCGCAGCTAAATTCCGGGACAAAGACCAGCGGCCCATCGGTTTGTTGAATACCGCCGGTTTTTATAATCAGATGTTTGCCTTCTTTAATTTTCTGTCCCATGAAACCTTTGTAAGTGCCGACTGGCGGGATGCATTTTGTATAACTGAAAAAGTGTGTGATATATTGGATTACCTGGAAAATAACATCTAAAACTTTGGAGCACACAATGCCACAAATTCTTGTAGTAGATGATGAAGTATATATTCGCGAACTCATAAAAACCGCACTCGCTTCGCGGGGACATGTAGTCACCGCTTTCGATAATGGGAATGATGCTATTGAGTATGTAAAACAAAACCCTATTGATGTGGCGATCATCGACCTGGTCATGCCGCAAAAAGGGGGTATTGAAACCCTGATGGAAATGCGAGATTCCAATCGGGACATAAAGATAATTGCGATTTCCGGAAAAATCGAAACAAAAACCGATGCTATTCAGGGCTTGGCCCAGCAGTTTAATGTCGATACAGTTCTTTCGAAGCCCTTCGATATTGACGAAATGATTCAACTGGTAGAGGAGCTTGCATGACCCACAATATCCGCGCCACAGTTGCCGCCGCCGGTTTCACCGCTCTGATTTCAATTGGCGCCTATATCTCAATTCCGGTCGGGCCTGTACCGATTGTACTGCAGAACTTCTTTGTTTTGCTGAGCGCACTGCTGCTCGGAAGCAGAACCGCCCTTTCGAGCGTATTCGTGTACCTGTTTTTAGGTGCCTTGGGGCTGCCGGTGTTTGCCGGTGGAACCGGAGGAATTGCACATTTTTTCGGTCCGACCGGCGGATACCTATTGTCTTATCTGCCGGCGGTAGTGCTTACGGGGCTCATTGCCAGCCCGGGCAATGCTACTCTCGGCTCGAATAGCGGTAGGCAGATCGCTGCCTTACTAACCGGAACCGCCTGTATTTATCTCATCGGAGTTCCCTGGCTCAAGTTTTCAACCGGAATGGGCTGGACACCGGCGCTCACCGCCGGATTGATCCCCTTTATTCCGGGAGATATTCTCAAAGTGGTAGTAGCTTTTTTTATCGGCCGTACTTTTGCACCGCGAGTGAATGAGTTTTTGCATACGGAGCGGTAGAGGTGACGGCCACGCACTCGAAACAGAACTTCCGCCCCGCCGAATCAGTTCCCGTAATTGAGACAACCGAACTAGGCCATGCCTTTCGAGACGGCACCGAAGCTCTTAAAGAGGTAAATGTACGCATCAATCGGGGCGAGTTTTTGCTATGTGCCGGCCGAAACGGCTCAGGAAAAACAGTTTTTTCTCGCCACCTGAATGCACTTTATCTGCCTACCAGCGGGACTGTAACTATCAACGGAAAAAAAACCCGGGATGACCCGCAGTATGCCCGCAAGACAGTCGGACTGGTGTTTCAGGATGCCGACAGCCAGATTGTCGGACAGACAGTGCGCCAGGACATCGCTTTCGGCCCGCAGAATCTTCATCTGCCGGATAAAGCGGTAGAAGAGCGCGTGGAAGCAGCACTTAAAACCCTCAATTTAATTCATTTGGCCGATCACCGGCCACACCAGCTCTCGGGTGGAGAAAAACGGCGTTTGGCAATTGCCGCAGTAATAGCCATGCAGCCGGAGGTAGTAGTATTCGACGAACCCTTTTCTAACCTCGATTTCCCCGGCGTACAATCGGTACTGCAGCATATTGTCAACCTGCACCGCAGCGGCCATACGGTGCTGCTGGTTACCCACGATATTGAAAAAGCCGCCGCACATGCAAGCCGTATGCTTATTTTCGATAAGGGCCGGATTGTGCTGGACGATGTCCCGGCTAAGCTTTTACCGGAGATACACCGTTACGGTATACGACCGCCGCGAATTGCCGGTGAGGATATAAGTGAACTCACATGGCTGAAATAGCACTATTACATTATCAGCCCGGACATTCACGTTTGCATCGTTTGGACCCGCGTTTCAAGGTAGTGCTGATGATCGGCTATATTGCAGGTATGTTTACAGGAGCGTGGCTGCACTGGGGGGTAACTACCGCCCTTTTGTTCTGGGCTTCTGCTCAGAGTGGTCTGCGCCCATATACCTTCCGTCGCGAGCTGAAAGTGTTTGCAGTTCTGGCACTCATTATAGGAGCATCACACTTCTTTATTGCAGCAGCCGCCGGTTGGCAGGCTGCTGCCGGTGCAGCTGCGGCCGCGGCATGGCGATTTCTGCTAATAGTCTGGCTGGGCATTCTGTTTACCGCAGTCACCGACCCGACCGAGCTGCATGGTGTTATCTATTGGCTCTTAAAGCCGGTACCGGGAATTCCGGCGGGGCGCCTGGCCACACATGCCGCTTTGAGTCTGGTTATTATCCCCCTGCTGCTGGACGGGGTGCACGAGATACGGGAGGCCCGCAAGGCACGTGGTATCGAACTTCGCAAGAACCCGATAATCCGAATGAAAAGCATTATGAACCCGCTGATGGAGAAGCTGCTGCTTCAGATGGAAGAACTCGCACTGGCGCTGGAAGCACGTTATTTCGATGAGACGGTACTCCATACCCGCCTCCGGCTCAGAGGGGCGGATATTTTCTATACCCTCTTTTGCCTGCTCCCTTTACTACTGTTACAGATCATACACATATATTTTTGAATTACGGGAAGCATTGTAGTAATTCCGCTTCTTCCGGGCAATCTCGTTCAAATCTCCCTGGCGAAAACCTAATTTTTCAAACCAGTCTGCAGTCTGAGTCGTAAGGGCAAAAATCCGCGTAAGCCTCCGCTCTCTGGCCTTTTCTAGCAGATAGAGTACCAGGCGCTTTCCGATTCCCAATCCGGCAAATCCCCGATCAACTGCTATACCGGCGATTTCGCCTTGATTGTCGGGGTACTGGTGCATTGCAGCACAGCCGTGCACTCGGCCGTCCATATCGTATACTACGTAGTCCTTATACTGGTCCTCTAGACTGCGGGTGTCCCGGGGAACGAGAATTCCCTGGGTAATATAGGGTTCCATAACCCGCAGCACTTCAGAGACATCACTCCTCTGCATTGGCCTAATCAACTCGAAAATACTGGTATGAATCATGGTGCCAATACCCAGATTAGAAAATATCTCCTGCAGAATAACCCCTTCTTGCAGACCGTCGACCATATGCACCCGCTCTACACCGGTTTCACAGGCTTTACGCCCCAGATCGACCTTGCGGGCCCGTACATCTTCAACCGGGTTCAGCTTCACCAGTTCTCGGGCTTCCTGAACCGTGAGGCGGCTTATCCGTTCACCGGGCTCTATCCTCAGAGTTTTCGGCACCACAAGATTCTCAGTGGGAAGTGCCGGCCCGTCCCCCACAAAGAATAACTTTTCGGCAGTAAGCTGCGAGCTGATTGCTACCGACAACTCATCCGCGGCAACATTGTAGGTTTTGCCGTTGGCATTCCAGCCGATAGGCGGAAAAATCGGAATCACATCCTGATCAATAATTGTAGCGAGGGCCTGGGTATCGATACGCTCTACAACTCCGGTATATTTATAATCGACCCCGTCGATAATTCCTCTTCCTTTGGCCCGTACCCAGTTTCCGATAAGCGAACGCACCCCTTCTCCGGCCAGGGCGGACATAAGCTTATTGGCAATATTGAACGAAACCATTTCGACGAAGGGGAGAGATGCTTCGTCGGTTATTCGCAAACCGCGGTAAGACTGTTGCGGTACCTTATACTCCTCAAGCGTGCGGTTGACCTTTTCGCGAGTGCCCGGGACCAGAATAATTCTGATGCCGAACTGGTGGAGTGTGGCAATATCTTTTATGAAAATGGGGAAGAACTGGTTTTCTATGACCGGCAGCTCAATGTGCAGTACGAACAAGCGCCCTCGGAAGCGCTGGGCGTAACCGAGACTTTCGCGGATTATATCAAGCTCGCGATTCAAAGCATCCATGCGGTTATCTCCCTTTCCGGTAATCCTGTACCATCTGAGCTGCGATTGCAAGCGCTATTTCTTCCGGACTTTGCGCCCCTATATCCAGCCCAATTGGTCCGTGCACCCGATCGATCTGTTTGGAAGAGAAGCCGTGCCTCTGTAACCTTTCCATACGCTCGCCAAATGTACGTCTGCTGCCGAGCACACCAACGTAAAAACATCCGCTTTCCAATCCGGCGGCCACGGCGGCATCATCTATCTGCTCACTGTGTGTAATAGCGGCCACAGCGGTATGTTCTGCAGTCGGTTGACCGGCGGCTATCCCGAGTTCTACAAATGCCTCCTGCGGCCACATGTGCAGCAACTTGTCAGCCGCACTGAAACGAGTCTGCGGAGCGAAGGCCTCCCGCGGATCGATAACACTCACCCGCCAGCCCAGCGCCTTTAACTGCTGAACCAGCGCCGCACCAATATGCGCGCCGCCTACAACTGCTGCATGCGGAATCGGCGGGTGGTGCTGAATGAACAACTTCAGCTCGGCCTTCTCAGCCGCCGGCACTCCGCTTGCACCGATTGCACCGATTGCTTCCGGTGCAGGAGCTGTGGCTTCGAAGGTTCCATACTCCCGCGGAATAAGCGCCGCAATTCGTTCAGCCGTTATTTCAGGTGAAATTGTGTCCGTCTCCGGGTCGGCACCCCGGCCTATTCTTAGCTGCTGCGCATCATCGAATGCAAATGAAAACCCGGTCAACTCCTCCGGGCCGTCGGTACACACTCCCCAGGAAATATCTTGTCCTTGCACGCATCTCTGTGCCACTGCCGCCCCTATTTCCGGGGCATACGGATATAAGCACACCTTCACTGTGCCGCCGCAGGGCGATGGGGCTCCCTCAAATGGATCATCGCTGGGACAAAAGGTTATCTCCCGGGAGGCGCGCTGCGGCCGCAGCTGCTTGACCGCCTCGATTACGGTACTCTCGATACAGCCGCCACTCACCGAACCGGCCAGTGCACCGTCAGCGGCAATTCCCATAGTTGCACCTGCTCCGCGAACAGCCGAGCCCTCAACTGAAATAACCGTGGCCAGATAGATGGGTAATTTGTCCGGATCATCGCTCCAAATTTGCAGTTGCCGATATATATCAAACATGCACGCTCCTGTGTATTTACGGATTCTTTACAAATTATACTCAAAGGGGTTCCTATTCCAACCCCTCAATAGAGTTATTGTAAATATTGGCTTTTTACGGCGTGTAATGCTATAGTGAAGAAAGGATGGAGTAAATAATGCGAAAAAGCAAACAGGATTACGTAGGAATAGATAACCGTCAACGGATCCTCCAGGCGGCCACGGAGTTGTTTATTCAACAGGGGGCGCAAGACACGAGTCTGGCTGAAATCGCCCGTAGACTCAATATCAGCAAGGGGACTCTGTACTATTACTACTCGAGCAAGGCCGATCTGATATTTGATGTCACCGACGCCTATATGCAGGAGCTCACTGAAGGACTGCTCGACTGGGTGAAAAGCCTGAAAGAGAAAACCGCCCCGGAGAGCATTTTAGAGGCGGTGTTTCACACCATATTCAATGCCGAAACCCGGGGAAAACTGCACATCTACTTGATCCACGAGGCAATCACGACTCAAAGCGCATTGAAAAGCAAAATACAGGCAGCCTATGAGCGCTGGAAATTGATGCTACAGGAGGGTCTGGAAACCGTATTCGGGAATACCTTGGATACCAAGGTGTATGCGGATATAATTCTGACTATGCTCACCGGTGGAATAGTCCATACGATTTTAGGGGTAGAAATGGCCCCGCTCAAAGACCTGGTACATCCGCTCTTATACAAAACTTGAAGCTGCGAGCACAAAAAAACCGGTAAACTCAATTAAGGCGTACCGGTTATTTCGTGCATGAGATGTTCATCCAAGCAGCTCATCGTCGATCACCTGCTTGAAGGTGTCCTTCGGGAGAGCCCCAGCCGCCATTTGAGGTTTTCCATTCAAAGGAATAAACAGTAGAGAAGGTATGCTCTGGATACCAAAGGCCGCCGCCAGTTCCTGCTGATCTTCAGTATCAATTTTGTAGAAGTTTACCTTTCCTTCGTACTCTTTCGACAACTCTTCTACGATAGGTGCAACCATTTTACAGGGCCCGCACCAGTCGGCATAGAAGTCGATTACCGCCGGGAGCTCGCCTTGGAATTCCCACTCTTTTTTATTCTCGAAATCAAATACTTTCTCTAAAAACGTCTCTTTTGTTAGATGTTCAGGCATATGTTCTCCTTAAATATATTATATATCTTTTGATATATATATTGTTTTCTAATTTATACTTAAAATAATACTACTTTTTAAAATAATCAAGTCAGGGGCTGTTAAAAAACAAAGATTTTGTAAACCGGGTTTGTCCGCGTAGCTGCACCTATAAAAAACAGCCGGCGCGTGCTGCGTGCAGGCCGGCTGTTCATACCTACTGTATATCAGCTATTAACCGCTGACGGCGAGTCGCTGAATTTCAGCATCCTGCTTCTTATCGTCCAAAAAAGCCTTCTTCGCATCTTGCAGTTTCACCCGTTCGAGATGAGTTCTGATGTCGCCCTCAACCTCCTCAAACGGAATATTAGATGCAGCTTTACGATCGGTCTTCTTTATTAAATGAAAACCGAAAGAGGTTTTAACAATATCGCTCAGTTCACCTACTTCCATGTTAAATACTGCTTCTTCAAACTCCGGTACCATTTGACCACGACCGAAGTAGTTCAGATCTCCACCGCGCTCGCCACTGGGCCCCTCGGATACCTCACGGGCTACCTCACTGAACTCTTCACCGCCTTCAATTCGCTCTTTGGCAGTGAGTAACTTTTCTCTGGCAGCCTGCTTGTCGGCCTCACTTGCATCTTCCGCTACTTTCACGAGTATATGGCTGGCTCGCACCTGCTCCGGCTGTTCAAACTGCTCTGGGTTGTCTTCATAAAAGGCTTTTACTTCGGCTGCATCAACTTCAGTCTGATCACCGAACTTATCCTGCTCAAATTGGGTCTTGGTCATCTGCTTGGCCAGCTCTTTGCGCAGTTCGCTTTCGGACAGGCCCTGTTGTTCGAGGGCCTTCTGATATGCATTTTCATCGGCAAAGCGACTTTTGGTATTCTGCAGCTCTTCGTTTAACTCTTTTTCCGTGGGGCCGTACCCATTTTTTTGGGCAATTTGATATAAGAGTTCATTGTCGATCAAAATCTCGAGTACACTTCTCTTCAACTGCTCGAGCTGAGGACCCTGAACCTGCATACCCTGCTGCATATACTGATATCGAAAGTAGTTGAGCAGCTGCTCAAACTCCTGCTGGCTGATTTCTTTTCCGTTTACCACAGCGGCAGGTCCTTTCGGCGCTTGTTCTGCTGAATCCGCCTGCTCTGTGCTTTCACTCGTCTTTTCATCCTGCTCAGGTGCAGCTTGCTGTGTGGTTTCCTGCTGTGTCGCTTTCTTCTCGTCAGAGGCTTTTTCCTGCTTACCACCGGCAAACACCAAAGCTGAGCTTACAAACAGCATGATACACAAAGCTGTAAAAAGGCGAAGCATACGTCGTGCGTACATAAATAACTCCTAATGCATAAAAATAGTTCATGAACATCTTACGTGCTCATATGAAAAAAGTCAAAGACCTGCCCACCCGGGAGTTCCTTTGACTCTATTACAAAATAACAACTACAGGTGTTCACTTTCAAGGCTTAAGGAGCGAAATTACCGTAACTTAGTCCTTGGAATTTGAAATCACCCCACAGTAATACCTAATTTGTATATACCTAATTAATTAGACATTTTAAATGCACTTATTCATAGTCAACTATGCGTTTCCTTGTTACAATAGTTGGGTGTATTACGAAAAAATTATACGTGGATGGGTATTATGAAGATAAAAACCAGACTCTTGCTCCTTAATATGCTTTTTCTTGTAGCAATCGGTGTTACATCGACCGGCACCTATATTCTCTACAATATTCGCGGCAACTTAGATAACTTGATTCTCGAGATGCAGACAATTACCTCGCAGATGTACCGTACCAACTCTCTCACCAAAGAACTCTTACTTACTCCGGATATCTCGGTGGCCTATTCCCGATTTCTCGATCAATACACTGCTTTTTACGATCAGAGCATGAATCTGATTGAATCGGATGAGTATCTTTCTCTGATTTCACTGAATGAACAGGGGCAAATGCGGACTGACTACCTCAAAGACATTCTCAAACGGACCGATTCAAACGTAAAAAGCATTGCTTCCCGCATGGCAAATATCATTCAAAATCATCCCGAAGGGGTTCCCGGGCTAGAAGATGCGGTTCGTAAATTCAACGACCCTCAGATTGCGGAGGTGAAAATGGATGTGGAAAGCCTTACCTTCTACTTCGGTGAGTCCCTGCAATCAACTCTATCGGAGTTGTCGGGTCGTTTGACCGACGGGGCTCGTCAGAAAATAAACTCAATGCAAAACACTATGTACATGGTAGCAGCCGCAGTGGTCGCAATCATTCTCCTGCTGTCGGGAACACTCCTGCACAACATTCGCAAACAATTCGACGATCTGCGCCAGAGCCTGGAGATAATGAGTACCGGCGATTTCTCGCACCGCCTGAAAGAGCGCGGAAAAGATGAACTTTCAAATGTCGCCCGTTCGGTGAATATGTTTCTGAACGATTTTTCCGCGATCATTCTAGAAATCAAAAGTCTTTCGGCTGAGAGTACGCGACTGAAAGACGAGCTGACTGGTGCCAGCAACGAATCTGCCGCGGCGGTCAATCAAATGAGTTCAAATATACAGAACATCGGTGACCAGTTCGAAGACCTTGTGGTGAAAATGGAGACGGCAAGCAGGTCCTCCGATGAGATACTGACAGGAATTCAGTCTCTGACAAAAAAAATAAACTCACAGTCCGCGGCGGTCACTCAATCTTCTGCTTCGATAGAAGAAATGAGCGCTGCGGTTGAAAATGTAAGCACCATATCCGAACGTCGAAAAGCGGCGACCGACAAACTAGTTGAAATAACCACCTCCGGCGGTGAGAAAATAGAGAATACCAACGCCCTGATTGCAGAAAACGCCCGGGATGTAAGCGAGATACTCAAGGTGATTGATATCATCAACAATGTTGCCAGTCAGACCAATCTGCTTTCGATGAATGCGGCGATCGAGGCCGCCCATGCCGGTGAAGCCGGCCGCGGATTCGCAGTGGTAGCCGAAGAGATTCGCAAACTGGCCGAAACAACCAACGGAAATGCAAAAAGAATAAAAAGCAGTATCAATACAATTGCCCAGCGCATTCAGACAATTCACAGCACCAGTAACGAGAGCCGGGAGGCATTTAAAACTATCGAAGCAGAAACCCGCTCATCGAGCGAAGCCATGGCCGAAATCAGCTCGAGTATGAAGGAGCTCAACACCGGCAGCAACGAGATATTAACGGCAATGAACTCTCTCTCGAATACTACCCAGGAAATCCAGGATAGCTCCGCACATGTCACGGGAAACACTGAAAACATCAATAACTCGATACAGGGCATACTCAAAATAGGCAATGTAATCAACGAGGGGATGCAGGAGATAGAGTCTGGCATACAGGATATAAATAAGTCTATGAGTCAGGTGAACGACCTGAACGAGAAAAGCAGCGAATCGATTGATAATCTGGTTAAAAAAGTATCCGCCTTTAAAACTGAAGACTAAATGCAGGCTTGGCAAATCTGTATACAGTTCGTATATTGTAGGCATGAAGGAATTTAAACATCTTCAGATCCCTCCGCCCCTCGAGCCGGAAGATGTACCGGACTACTTGGCGGGCTACATGCTGATTTCGGAGTCGGAACTAAAGGACCCCAACTTTTTCCGCACCCTAGTGCTGATACTCACACACGACGAAAACGGTGCTATGGGGCTGGTAATCAACCGCCCTAGCAATTCCACCCTTTCGGAGATTGCAGAAGACATGGACGACACTGAATTTGCCGATACGCCGATTTATATTGGAGGGCCGGTTGATCAGAACTATTTATTTGCCCTGCATTCGGGTTTTATTGGGGCTATAAAGAGTGACGGCGCTCTACAGGTAGGCGACCACATAGTATTCGAACCGGACTTCTCCTTATTGAATACCAATTATAAAAAACTACAGCAAGAGCAGGTCCCGATCCCCCCGAATGTCCGCTTTTTTGCCGGATATGCAGGTTGGGCCGGCGGTCAGCTGGAAAGCGAGCTGCGACGCAGCGACTGGCTGGTTCTTCCCGCTTCTGCTGATTTAGTATTTTCGGAACACCCCGGTAAAGCCTGGAGACAGGCCCTGTATAAAAAAGGCGGTGTATACTGGTTAGCGGCTGAAACCGGTCACAAACCTTCAGTCAACTGAGATAAATTTACTCCCCGGACCATGTGTTCCAATGGATCTTACTCTCGTCCCACTTGTTCTTAGGGCCTCTGCCCTCGGCCGGGTGCCCGATGGGAATAACATTCAGAGGTATTAAGTACTCGGGCATATTTAGAAGACTCTGCACTGTGTCTATCCGGCTAGATACCGGATGTACCGCCGTCCATACTGCCCCCAGTCCAGTTGCATGCGCCGCCAGCAGTATATTCTCGGCCGCGGCCGAACAATCTTCTACCCAATACTCTCTTTCACGCTGGTCAAGCGTTTTTCGCAGGTCGCCGCATACTATAATCGCCACCGGAGCCTGTTTCAACATCTTTGCATAGGGCAATTTCTCCGCCAGAGAATCGAGCAGTTCCCGCCTATTGATAACCGCAAACGTCCATGGCTGCATATTTACCGCGGAGGGTGCAGCCATACCGGCTGCAAGGAGTTTTGACACTTCAGCCTCCGATACCGGAGTATCTGTAAAACTTCTTATGCTCGTTCGCGAGAGTATACATTCCATTGCATCCATTGCGGCCCCCTTTACATACTGTGTGACACTTTTTATGACAGTTCCATATGATACCATACAATGTACCAACAGTTTTAGATACACACAAGCTTTCTGCCCGGCAGCGGGAACCGATGCGTCCGGAGTGCGGGTTGCATTCGAAGACCTGCTTCAAATAACCGGGGCTGCGGAAGTAGATGTGGCGGCCGATTAATGTGTACGCTGTTCCGTACTCCACCGCACCTCGAAATTTCCGCGCGCCTCCGTGCCCCGTATGTAAAGTTGTACCTGTCCGTTATCCCGGGCAGTAAAAGTAATGCTCTCAGGCTGCTCGACCGCTATCGATTCAGAGTGTGAATTCCCGGGGCGCTCAACTGTCAACAGCAGCCGGCCTTGCGTAGGCTCCGGTATCCATTCAATCCGCACCTCATCATTTTCCTCCACACTGAACGCCCGTTCTTTCTCTCCGGAAAACAGATAAAACTGCGCCCGGGTATAGTCCGTGCCGTTACGCTCGAACCATAGGAGGCGTGCCTCGTCATCCAGCATTTTTATTCCGATAGCCAGCACCAGCATCGGAATTCCTATTAACAATATTCGTTTTATGTCAGCTCTCTTTTTCACTTGAACTCCCTCTGCAAACCCGATTAGTGTAGCCCGTCTCCCCTATCAGTAGTCAAGCGGTACCGGAGAAGACTATATTACCTGTTTGATAAGCAATTATAGATTCATTATATTAATATCAGGAGGCATTTATGACAAACAACACAATGCTTGCAAGATCGTTATCTTTTTCTTCACCCTTCGCATACCAGGACCTGTTGTGTCAGATCGATCGCTTATCGTCATATAATTTCCCTCAGGAACGAATTGAGGAAATTTTGAAACAGGCCATGGACATGTCGCAAAAGTCCAACTACTCCCTGCAGCAGGCTGTTGATAAGATTACTGCGCCCTTCTTGAAACAGAGAAAACACTCCGCTTCGGTTCAGAATCTCAAATCAAAGCAAAAGTAGTCTTATACGCCGGCACGGCTGGAACCGCCCAAAAATTGCGCGAGCAGCTCTTCGCTTTTCTCCCACAATCGGCGGGATTTGTTGTCGGGACCTTCGAGAAACTTGGAATGGGCCGGCTGCTTATCGACATAATACCGGCCCGATCCCCCGTCCACTTCTTGCGAAGCAGCCAGATATACCGTAGTCTGAGCCCCTTTTTCAACCGCCGCACCCCCTGAAAAAAGTACATGCAGGAGTTTTGTCTTTATTACCCCGGGGTGCAAGGAATTGGCACTGACTCCCTGCCTGAAAAAGCGATTGTGCAGCTCACGTGTAAACAGGACCATGGCCACCTTCGACTGCGCATATGCCCGCGAAGGATTATAGCTGCGCTCCGACTGCAAGTCTTCGAAGTCGATACTGCCGCTTTCATGAACCATCGAACTCACATTTACAATCCGACTCGGTGCATTTTTACGTAATATTTCTATTATTTTATACGTAAGTAAAAAATGCGAGAGATAGTTGACTGCAAAAGTCTCCTCCAATCCGTCACTGGTTACTATCCGTTCAGTTCGGATTACAGCTGCGTTATTAATTAGCACCTGGAGATCCGGAAAATTGTCCTTTACCTCGTCCGCCAGGATGGAGACCGACTCCATCTCCGCCAGATCCGCAGTCAGAAGGTCCACAGCGGATTGCGCCTCGGCCTGCACCTCCGCAAGGGCGGCTCTGCTCTTACTATTATCCCGGCCTACCATTACTATGCTGTGGCCCTGTCGCGCCAGCTGGCGGGCCGTTTCTTTACCGATTCCGTCGGTTGCCCCGGTAATCAGAATTCTCATTACACTCCTCCCCACCTCAAACATACTAATGGCCACATGCAGCGGGCAAGTGTGCCGTTACAGTAATTCTAATTTTGGAAGTTCTATAACTTCCAAAATTAGAATTACATCAAAATCTTTAAGCTAAGTTGCTCATCTTAAACAAAATGTGAGCATTCTAAATTTGACAATTTTATTAAATTTTTCTAATTTAGAATTG